>JARKUF010000043.1 GCA_029974015.1 Spirochaetota bacterium | reverse complement strand
CACCGCCGATATGGGCGATCAGTTCATCATCCACAAATACCTGTCCATCGCCGATGGCAATACCGGCACCCGAGTCCCGTAAATGAGAAAAGCGTTTCACGTCGATCTCGTATCGTACAACCCGGTTGAAAGGACGGATCTGCCCGTTTAGGGACACCGCGTCGCACCCTAATGCCCTGCCTGATCCGAAAGCCCCCCGCCAGACGCAGTAAAAACCGAGAAGCTGCCAGAAGGCTTCCACGCAAAAACATCCCGGCTGCACCGGATCTCCCGGCATGTGACACTGAAAATACCAGGCATTCATCCGGACATCCTGTTCGGCCAAAATTGAACCTTGCTTCCCGTTTTCCTTAAAAGAAAGAACCCTGTCCAGCATGAGAAAGGGTGGCGCCGGAAGGCGGGCAGCGAAATTTTCCGGTGGATCTTCCACAAGATTCCCGTAGGCGAAGAAAACCAAGTCTTCGCGATTGAAATATTCACGTGCTCTTAATTCCGCATACTTCATGTGTGTTCCTCGACCTCAGCTTACGCGCCCAATGTAAGACCGGTCCCAGCAACAACAATCGCCATATAGCTGATGGAATCCGGAGAAAGCGGGACGCAACGCGACCGGATTCCCTTTATCCACGATCCACTTCTCACTGATTTCGACGTCCAGTTCTTTTAAACAAATTATACTTTTAAACTTTTTTGGTTTAATAGTATAATTTATATGCTGATGTCAATAGATAAAATGATCCTGAATTGTTTTGGATCGCAACTGAACGACTTTTGGCTTCAGGCCAAGGAATTCAGCGACGGTGCTATGGGTGATGATCATTCCTAATAAAGGCATGCGCTTGGGAGAAAAATCAATATGGTCTCGGCGATGCGAAGATCTTAGGGAAAAGTGCTGTGAAACAGGGATGTCTCGGGATTCATATGAATGGGCTAAGGGAAAAAGGTTACGTCATTAACTTGACATTTACATGCAAAACACGTAATAAATTTACGGATATTGTTAATATTTGTCAAGTCAACCCGCTTACCATCCCACATAATACTTGACATTTTATGTCAAAACACGTAATTTAATTACGTGTTACGCTGATAAACGTCAATGGCGATCCGATGAAACTCGAACATTTTTTCAACAGACATCCGGTATTTACGGGCGATGAGCTTGCCGCCTTCCTTGCCTCCGAAGGCCCGCGTAATGTGCGGACGCAGGAGGCCCTCCTGCTCTATCATGTGAAGTCGGGCCGGTTGGTCAGAGTGCGTCGCGGCCTTTACGCTGTCGTTCCGCCCGGGGCTTCCGCCGAGTCCTATCCCGTCGATCCTTTCCTCCTGGCCTCCCGGCTGACAAAGGATGCCGTGCTGGCCTACCATACGGCCATGGAGTTACACGGTAAAGCCTATTCGGTCTACGAGCACTTCACCTATCTTTCCGCCGCTCCTGCTCGGCCCGTTGCTTTTCGATCCCACCAGTTCAAGGGGCTCCGCTTTCCCAGGGCTCTGCCTCCCCAAGTCGCTGCCTCCTTCGACGTGGTCAAGGCCGACCGTACGGGCCTGGAGGTCCGGGTGACAGGTCTGGAGAGGACCTTCGTGGATGTCCTCCACCGGCCCGACCTGGCTGGGAGTTGGGAGGAGATATGGCGCTCCCTTGAGTCCGGGGAATTTTTCGATCTCGATAAGGTGACTGCCTACGTGCATTACCTGGGCAACGCCACAACCGCGGCCAAGGTTGGCTTCTTCCTGGAACAACACCGGGAAGGCCTTATGGTCGACGAGGCGCACCTGAAGGCTATCCGTGACCTCCGGCCACAGCGCCCCCATTATATGGAACGTACTCGGCAGAAAGCGGGACGCTTCGCGGCTGCCTGGAACCTCATCGTTCCCCAAGAGGTCTACGAAAGATCGTGGGAGGAACCCTCATGAAGATCTCCCCTCAAACGCTCGCCGCCCAGGCGGAGGCCACCGGCTTTCGTCCGGACATGCTGGAAAAGGTCGCGCTGCTTCTGCAACTGCTCGATGCCGTCCGCAGCCATCCCTTCCTGAAAGACAAGTTGGTCCTTAAGGGCGGCACGGCCTTGAACCTCTTCATCTTCGCCGTGCCGCGCCTCTCAGTGGATATTGATCTCAATTACGTGGGTGCGGCGGACCGGGAAACAATGCTCCTTGAACGGCCCAAGATCGAGGAGGCCTTGCAGGCGGTCTTTTCCCGAGAGGGATACACGGTCCGGCGCGTGCCCACGGAGCATGCGGGCGGCAA
>JARKUF010000039.1 GCA_029974015.1 Spirochaetota bacterium | reverse complement strand
AAGGTTCCCACAATATTATTCTTGACAACTTGACAACATTATTGTATATTATTAACATGAAAACACTACAGGTCGGCGAATTAAAATCCAACTTTTCCAAAGTACTTGATTATGTTAAAAACGGCGAGGAAGTTACGATTTCTTTTGGAAAAAAGAAAGAGAAGATCGCTGTTATTGTTCCATATTCAAAGTACAAAAAAGGCATTAATAGAAAATTGGGACTTTTAAAGAATAAGGCTTCATTTGAAATGCATGAAGGTTTTAAAATATCAGATGAAGAATTATTGAACCTATGAATTACTTAATTGATACCCATGTTCTCTTGTGGTCCTTGTTTGATAATGATAAACTTTCTAAAACCGCTTCATCAATAATTATCAATCCCGACAATACAATCTTTGTCAGTTTAATTAGTTTTTGGGAAATTTCACTAAAATACAATATTAATAAATTGTCGTTAAATAATATTATTCCTGAAGAGCTGCCTAAATACACGGAAAAAGCCGGATTTGAAATATTATCATTATCACCTTCGGAAGTATCTTCCTCTTACAGGCTCCCAAAATTGAAGCACAGGGACCCGTTCGGCCGTTTAATCATCTGGCAATGCATTACCAATAATATTTGTATGATATCCAAAAATTCTGATTTATCAGAATATAAGGAATTTGGCCTGCAAATAGCATGGTAGTTTTAGGTCTGGCGGCGATCACTATCCGCCTTTCTTATAACTAAGGCCTCAGTCGATGCGGAGAATCGTCATGAAGGCTTCCTGGGGGATCTCCACGGAGCCGATCATCTTCATCCGTTTTTTCCCCTCCTTCTGTTTTTCCAGAAGCTTCCTTTTTCGTGTGATATCGCCGCCATAGCACTTGGCGGTAACGTTTTTTCTCAGAGGCGAGATGTTCTCACGCGCCACGATCTTGGCGCCAATGGCGGCCTGGAGTGGAATTTTGAACTGGTGGCGCGGTATCACGTCCTTCAGCTTTTCGATGATCTCCTTGCCCCGGAAGTATGCCTTGTCCTTGTGGACGATGAAGGAAAGCGCGTCCACGGGCTCGCCGTTGACAAGGATGTCCACCTTCACCATCTGGGACTGGCGAAAGTCGCGGATCTCATAGTCGAATGAGGCGTAGCCGCGCGAATACGACTTCAGCTTGTCGTAAAAATTGAAGACGATCTCCGCGAGGGGGAGGTCGTAATGGAGCTGTACCCGGCTTGAGTCGACGTATTCCATCCCCGTGTGAATGCCCCGGCAGTCCATCACCAGGGACATGATGGGGCCGATAAACTCCGACGGGGAGATGATGGTGGCCCGGACGAAGGGCTCCTCAATTTTTTCTATCATCCCCGGGTCCGGCATCTTCACGGGATTGTCGATCGCCTGGACGCTTCCGTTCAACATGCTCACGCGGTATTCCACGCTCGGCGCCGTGGTGACCAGGGCCAGGTCGAATTCGCGCTCCAGGCGCTCCTGTACAATCTCCATGTGGAGGAGCCCCAGATAGCCGCAGCGGAAACCGAAGCCCAGGGCGAAAGAATTTTCCGGCTCAAAGATCAAAGACGCGTCGTTGAGACGAAGCCTGTAGAGGGCTTCTTTCAGGTTTTCATAATCGTCGCTGTACATCGGATAGAGCCCGGAGAAAACCATAGGCTTCACGTCCTTGAAACCCGTGAGGGGAGCGTCGGTCATGTTCCTGGCCAGGGTGACGGTGTCGCCGATCTTCGTATCGGTAACGCTTTTTATGGCCGCCACGATGTATCCCACGTCTCCGGGATAAAGCGCGTCCCGCTTCTCCCTGTCCACGCGAAACACTCCGACTTCGGTAACGGTGTACTGCTTCTGCGTGGACCAGAGTAAAATGACATCGTCCTTTTTAACCACGCCATCATACACCCTGACCTTCACAATGACCCCCACATATTTATCGAAGAAAGAATCGAAGATGAGGGCCTTAAGGGGCTTATTCGGGTCTCCCGCGGGCGGAGGAATCACTTCAACGATACGCTCCATGAGATCGTCCAGACCGGTCCCCTCCCGCGCTGACACGAGGACGGATTTTTCCGGGTCAAGGCCCAGGCTTTTCTGTATGCTTTCTTTGGCGCGTGGAATGTCGGCGCTGGGCATGTCGATTTTGTTGATGACCGGCAGTATCTCCAGATCGTTCTCCAGGGCAAGATACATGTTGGCAATGGTCTGGGCCTCCACCCCCTGGCTCGCGTCCACGATGAGGAGCACCCCATCGCAGGCCGCAAGGGCCCGGGAAACTTCATAGGTGAAATCCACGTGCCCGGGCGTGTCGATTATATTGAACACATACTCTTCGCCGGACGCCGCGGTGTAATCCAGGGTGATGGCGTTCGATTTTATGGTGATGCCGCGTTCCCGCTCAATGTCCATGGTATCGAGCATCTGCTCCGCGTGGTTACGCCGGTCCACCAGGCGGCACTTCTCAATGAGGCGGTCCGCCAGGGTGGACTTCCCGTGGTCGATATGGGCTATGATGGAAAAATTTCTTATGTGCTCAAGTTCCATGGTTCTTTGGATTTCAGTGATTTTGCTCGAATAAGGAAAACATTTTTTACATGGGGGGCTTTATGCAACCTTTTTTTACCGGTAAAAAGACTTAACGGCAAAATCCCTGCATCACCGGGGAGCGTCGTTTCCAGAAAAATAAAGGTGGTGTACAATCGCCTTTTCAAGGTCGAAAATATCGTCCAAGTGTTCGCCCAGGTTTTTG
This sequence comes from Spirochaetota bacterium, assembly GCA_029974015.1. Lineage (GTDB taxonomy): Bacteria > Spirochaetota > UBA4802 > UBA4802 > JAGODF01 > JAGODF01. The sequence continues at coordinate 45,619 of JARKUF010000039.1, read as the reverse complement.
TCGGCGCTGGCGTTGGCCCGAACGGTGCGCAGCATGTCCCGAAGGTGCAGGAGGTCGCTTCGCTTCGAAATCTGTCCGTCCGAAATGAGCTGTTTAAGATAGACAAACTGGTAGTTTCGCAAGTTTACCTTGTAAAAGAAATCAATACCGTAAATGTTGAGTATCCGCGAGAGGGGATACCTGTTTTTCTTTGAGAGAAAGTCCCCGTAGGTTTTCGTGTCCATGGCGCGCGTGGCCCGGGGGGCGGATTTTTTTTGCACAACCACGGACTTCGGGGCCGCCACAGGCTTCGCGGGCTTCTCCTTCTTTTCAATGAGCTTTTCCAGGTTCGCCTTGCTTATCTCCCGTGCGAACAGTTTCTCCTTGTAGTCATCGGTGTACTCGTTGTAGTTTTTCTCCATGAGACGCTCAAGCTCTTCGAGCATGATTGCCTTGTTGGCCGCCTCCCCCAGTGGCGTGCCATTAAAACTCCTGATTACGGGAAATATCTCTTTAATAATCTGGTGCACCAGATAGTTTTTGCTGAACTGCACATTATAAGCGTGCATCATCTCCTGCTGAAAGACGTTTTTAAGGCGCCTCACTACGCTGATTTCGGCGATTACATATCCGTCAACCCCCGGGATCTCTCTCACCGTATCTTCGTGGATAATCTCAATGGAAAAAATCCGATGGGAATGAATCAGGACCCGGATCACGGTTTTCACAAGCTCCGGTTCCACCCCCAGCGATGATGAGGTTGTTCTCAGAAATTCATCCGAATGGGGAATAGAGGTTCCATCAAAGTTCCCGTTAATCTTCCTAATTTCTTCAAATACTTCTTCAATAAGAGTCTGTGCCATCCATGCCACCCGGCCCGCGGAAAGATACCTTCAGACAACCTCTATTCAGCAGGTTTTCCCGTCCGCCTTTGGCGGGCTGGAAAACCTGAGTCCAGTGTTTGCCAATAGTTACAGTTTATGGAAAGCTTATACATTTTTTTTAAAGGTCCCCCTTTATTTTATCAGCAATCTCCTTAAAAATCAAACATTTTCTTCCAAGCCTAAAGAGCGGTACTGTAAAATCCCGGAAAAAGAAGCCCTTGAAAAAAAACTCTTTTTTTATTGACATCGGAGGGGGGATATTATTCCTTAACACCACAAAGCAAAATGGGGTGTTAGCTCAGCCTGGTTAGAGTACCTGCCTGTCACGCAGGGGGCCGCGAGTTCGAATCTCGTACACCCCGAGAGGAAAAGGGACGGCTCATATATGCGCCGTCCCTTTGTTTTCCCTGCTCCCCGTTCCTATCCGCCAATTTTCGACATCGTCCGTATAGACATCAGGGAGGCGCATCCCTGGCTTCCGTACTCGAGGCATTCGATGGTATGCTCCCGGGGTTTTTCTTCCACTGCTTTTAGTATAATAGAACGCAATGCCTCGTCCCCCATGTCCTGGCGATACGGGGTCTTTACATCGTATTCCCTGGGGGAGTACAGGCAGGTCTTCAGCAGTCCGTCGCAGGTGATTCGGAGCCTGTTGCACCTGGAGCAGAATTTATGGGTCATCGGGGGAATAACCCCTATCTTCACCGGCATCCCGTCGGCAAGGACCATATCGTACATCACCGCCACGGAGGTGTCGAATTTTCGGTTTCGCTCCAGTTTCCCAAGCACAGCTAATTCATCCAGAAGCACATCGGCGGGAATGAAATGCTGGCCCTCCCCCTCGCCCAGAAACGGCATGCGTTCAATAAACCTGAGAACCAGGTCCCGTTCGCCTGCGTATCGTAAAAGCGGCCCGAGCTCTTCAAGGGTCTCGCGGAAAAGAACGGCATTCAGCTTAATGTTGAAATAATCGTACAATACAGCTTCCTCTATCGAAGAGAGGACCTGGCCAAGCATGTCGCGGCCCGTAATACGCCCGTATCTTTCACGGTCGATGGTATCGAGGCTGATGTTGATTTTCTTTACTCCGAAGTCCCGCAATGGTTCCAGAAAACTTTCAAGGAGAGTGCCGTTAGTGGTGAGGCACAGCTCTAATTCCGGGAACCGCTCCCGCGTTTTCGCCAGGATATCGATAAAGCCCTTCCGCACCAGGGGCTCCCCGCCGGTGAAGCGGATTTTCTTCAAGCCCATCTCCGCGAAGATTCCTATAATATGGATGAACTCTTCGTTCCGCATCACCTCGTCATGGGAGAGGAGGGGCACCCCCTCCGGAGGTACGCAGTACACGCACCGGAGATTGCATTTATCGGTGAGTGAAACCCTGAGATACTGTATTTTTCTGCTATGGCTATCCGTGAGCATCTTAAAACCGCCGTGTCATTGAAAGGGACAGCGCCATCTCCCCTTTTCCATCAAGTATACCGCAAGAATACTGCAAATCGAAAGATGGTATCGATTCGGCATTAATTTTTTTTACCGACTGGTAAGTCATAATTAAGGACACGGCGTACACCGCCGCGGTCCCCAGGACAGAAAAGGTGGTCCGCTGCGCCGCCCGGTCATAGTCGCGGCGGAAATCTTCCACGGTAGAGTAGCCCCCGCCGGGCTTCTCGAACTGGAGCTCGTGGCCGGGGTCCAGCTCCGCGTTTGCGCGCCTTGCGGCGCGGTAGAGGGAACGGCGATACTGCCAGTCCCTGAAGCTGTAATAGACGGCCCAGATTCCCAGGACCTTCAGTGCGGCGAAGGCTCCGCCTGTATACATGTTCCCGGTGTAGAAATGCCCGCCTCCGGGGATCGCCAGGTCCAGGGCAAGGGCCTCCGCCATGGACAGGCCTGCACGGCGGCGGGGCTCCAGCTCCCGGAGCGCCGCCGCGCTCCTATCTTCCCCCGGGGCCCATGTAGTCCGGCTTTCCGCGGGGAAAGCCCCCTGGTCCGCAAAAGCGGGCCCCGAAACCGTGATGAGCGCAAGCAATGTCGCCAGGGCCCTTTTCATATCACGGAACAGCAATGTGCACCACATTGGAATGATCGCTCTCCCGCCCGCCGTCGTGGGCGGTCATCCAGAAATAAATAACGCCGCGGTACCCTCCCGGGTTCACCCGCACTTTCATGTCCGGACCCGCGTCGGCATGGGCCACTGCCCCCAGGTAAAAGAGTTCATCATAATATGAAAGCTCCCCCGGAAAAAGCGCCGGATCCTCCGAGGACCAGTAAAAAACATAAGTGAGGTTGTCAGCGTTCCCCGTGTCGGGGTCGATTGTCCGGGTGCAATTAAATTCGATGGCGATATCGGTTCCGTCCATGACGGCTCCGTCAATGCATGGCGGCGGAGACGGCTTCTCCCCTCCCCTCACTCTGCCGATGTCCAGGTAATATTCCTCCGACACCGGATCATGGGCGCATGAAAAACCGGAAGGAACAATGAGAAGCGCCAGTGCTGTAACGGCGTTTATGAAGCGCATAACGTTCATTTTATTTCCCCGTCGAGTCTGAAAGGCCAAGAAAATTATCGCGAAACACATCGTTTCCCGGCTCCAGGAGGCATGCCTTCGAATACATTTCAAATGAATCTTCCCTCCTGCCGAAAATTTCATACACTATGCCCAGGTTGTTGTACGCCGAAGCAAAGGCATCATCGTCCTTCAGAGACTCTAAGAACATCGTCTCCGCCTCCCTGAATTTCCCCTCCCGGGCAAAGTCCACCCCCCTGTCGTTTAACCGGGGCGACGGCGCCAGCGACCACGATAAGGCAAAGTAGCGGAACACCGGCGCCTTCCGGGACAAGTTCCCTCCGCTTTCCCCCTTGCCGTTTATGGTGTCCTCACCCCCCCGGGCTTCCATCTTCCCGCGCAATCCTTCGTGAAGCACGATGGGCGAAAAATCGGCCTTTCGCACGATCCTCACCGCATTGTAGCGATAGAAACATCCCAACGACAGAAATGCCGCAAGGGCGCTACAGGCGAGGAGCGGGAACGCCGCAAATGGATTCGACCGCCTTTGCACAATCTAACATCTTCCTTTCATTAAAATGGTCGGCCATTACCTGGAGCCCCATGGGAAGCCCAGAATCGTCGAGGCCCACGGGCACCGACAGGCACGGAAGCGCCGCCAGGTTCGCCGATACGGTCAAAATTTCAGAGACATACATCCCCAGCGGATTGCCCATCTTCTCCCCCAGGGCGAAGGCCGTAGCGGCGGCGGCAGGGGTGATGATGACGTCCGCTTTTCGGAAGGCCTCCTTAAGTTCGCGGGCGATGAGGGCCCTTCCCTTCAACGCTTTCAGATAAAAGGCATCATAACTCCCGGAGCCCAGGAAAAAAGTCCCGAGAATGATGCGCCGTTTCACTTCTTTCCCGAACCCCTCTCCCCTGGACCTGGCATACAGCTCCCCGGGCTTTTCTGCATTGGGCGAACGATACCCGAACCTCACTCCGTCGCAGCGGCCCAGGTTCGACGACGCCTCCGCCATGGCGATGAGATGATATACCGCCACGCCGTACTCCGTAAGGGGGAGGGACAGGGGCACCGCCTTCGCCCCAAGCTTTTCGAGTTCCCCCACGGCCCGCATCACCGCTTCTTTGACGTTAGTCGAAACTCCAACGAAATATTCCTCCGGCACTCCCGCCTTAAGCCCCCGTACGTCCCCGACGGGGGAAGCGAAATCGACTCCCCGGCACGCGGTCGTGGAGTCCCTATAATCATGCCCAGATATGGCGGCCAGGAGCGCCGCTGCGTCGTCCACGGAGCGCGAAACGGGGCCGATCTGGTCAAGGGAAGACACGCATGCCATGAGACCGTACCGCGACACCCTTCCGTATGTGGGCCTTACCCCCACGACGCCGCAAAACGCCGCAGGCTGGCGGATGGAGCCTCCGGTGTCGGACCCGAGGGCAGCCGGGGCCATCATCGAGGCGACGGCCGCGGCGGAGCCGCCGGAACTCCCGCCTGGGACCCTTGAGATGTCGTATGGATTTTTCGCCGGACCAAAGAACGAAGTTTCCGTCGAAGAGCCCATCGCGAACTCGTCCATGTTGGTCTTTCCCAGGGTGATAAACCCTTTTTCGCGCAGCCTGATATAGGAGGATGCGCTATAAGGGGGCGTAAAGTCCCGAAGGATGCCCGATCCGCAGGTGGTCCGAAGCCCTTCGGTGCAGATATTGTCCTTCAAAGCCACGGGGATTCCATCGAACTTTGACAGCGCCTTTCCGGAGGCGCGTCGGGCGTCCGATTCTGCCGCTTCGGCGAAAACCCTCTCCCTGTCCACGGTGATGAAGGCGTTCAGCTTCGGATTCAGCTCATCAATCCGAGCTACGAAGGACGAGGCAATTTCCCTGGAATTGGTTTCCTTTTTTTCAAGGAGCGCCGAAAGCTCGTGAAGGCTTTTTTTAATCATTCAACAAGTCTGCCGATCATCAGCTTTTTTCATTCAACAGGGCCTCTTTATACGAGGCAAGGGGCCGCCAGCGCACAAAAGCACAGAAACATGTCCGTGCGTCCCGTCCCGCGTGGACGGAAAGTCTTTCACGGCAAAGACGTGGCAAGTTAACACCGGCGGGAGAATCTGTCAACGATGTTCAGGACCGCATGCTTGGGCGCACCACGGGACGCCTCCCGGCAACAACCGGCCCATCAAAAAAGAGCGATGTTTAAAAAGCCGGGCCTTCCCACCCTCAACGCTGGATCATATCGAGGCAGCTTCGAGTTTTTGTATAAACTTCACCATGTGGTCCGGGAGATCTGCCTGGAACGACACGGCCTCCCCTTTCGACGGATGGGTGAAGGCTAAGGACCGCGCCGCAAGCATGAGGTAGGGCGCATTGAACCGCGACGCCCGTTTAGAGTAGATGGGGTCCGCAACGATGGGGTTTCCCATGGCGGAGAGATGGACCCGTATTTGATGGGTCCTCCCCGTGTGGAGATGAATTTCAAGATGTGAAAAAAGTCCCGTCCGGGTGTTAAAAATTTTTTCCAAATAATACTCCGTCACCGCCTCCCGTCCGGAATCGAGGACCGACATCTTGTGGCGGTACTTTGGGTGCCGCCCTATGGGCCTGTCGATGATATCATGGCTCCTGTCGGGTTTGCCTATCACCACGGCATTGTAGATTTTTTTCACCCGCCGTGCGGCGAACTCCTCCACGAGAAAGCGGTGGGCGCCGTCGTTCTTCGCCACCACCATGAGCCCCGACGTGTCCTTGTCCAGACGATGCACTATCCCCGGCCGTATGCTTCCGCCGATGGAGGAGAGGTTTTTCAGATGATACAGAAGGCCGTTAACCAGTGTGCCGTTTGGGGTCCCGGGCCCCGGATGCACCACCAACCCCGGAGGCTTGTTGATGACGGCGATGTCCGTGTCCTGATAGACTATGTCGAAGGGAATGTCCTCTGCGTCCAGGTCAAGTTCCTCAGGCTCCGGCACGGATATTAGAATGACATCATCGGTCTTGACCCGATAATTCTGTTTGATTTCCACTCCATTGACGAGGATATCGCCCCCTTTTATGAGCTTCTGGATGTAACTCCGGGAAAAGTCCGCCTCAAGGGCCTCCGTGAGAAAACGGTCCACCCTCTCCAGATGATATTCCACGGGGACTGCGAGCTCTATTTTTTCTGTTGCCATAATGACTCGATAATGTATCCTTGTTTCAGTCGCCGGAGTCCGAAAGCGCCCCTTGAGGATGCACGGTCCTCCTTTCGCGTCAAACAGTTTTCAGGACAAAATGCCGCCAATGACCGAAACCGCCGCAACTATACCGGGAACACCCCCTATCTCGAGAATCCGGGAAATCCTCCCCTATTTCAACCTTCTTTACTTTTTCGAAATCTTTTACCTGATGATACTTCTCTTTTTCATTGGCGGGAAAGCCCCCGCCCTCCTCGCTGGCGCCGTCTGCACCATCCTCCTTACATGGCACATACTTATGCTCTACTATCGCGTCCCCCGGCACAGGAAGATCCAGCTCTACCTTATGGACATCCACCTCGCGTTGGCCGCCGCCTCCATCGTCCGCCTGGCCTTCTGGGGTTTTGGCGCCTCGGCAATCTTTGCATGCTTCATGTCCGTCCGCATCCTCATCGCCCTCGCGGAACCGTTCCTCATATATTATCTGACCGGGAGCGTCCAAAAGGCTTCGCCATGAACGACGCCGACTACATGCGCTTCGCCATCGATGAGGCCCGGGCCGCTGGCGCCGCAGGGGAAGTCCCCGTGGGGGCCGTCATCGCCCTCGGCGGGAAAGTCATTGCCCGGGGACGAAACTCCACCCGGTCCGGCAAAGACCCGACGCGACACGCAGAAATGGAAGCCATCCGCGCCGCCGCGGCTTTTCTCGACAACGAACGCCTCACAGACTGCTCGCTCTTCGTGACGAAAGAGCCCTGCGCCATGTGCGCCGGCGCCATAGTCCACGCGCGCATAGCGCGGCTTGTCATTGGAGCCGCCGATACGAAATACGGCGCATGCGGGTCCGTGTTGTCGGTATGCGGCAACTCCTCCCTCAACCATGTTCCGGAAATCGTATTCGGCGTTCTGGGAGAAGAGTCGTCAAAATTGCTTTCGGAATTTTTCGAGCGCCTGCGCACCGGCAGTCTTAAAAAGGAAACCGGCACGCTTTAATTTTTCAGTGGTTTGGAAAATTTCCGGAATGGCGGAAACAACGCGCCCGGAGATGGAATTCTAAAAAAGCATGTTTTTTTATTGCCGTTCATTCCCGAACGTGTATTCTTGAGCGTTGAACGGTTACCCGGGCGGACGCGACATGCCAGGCCTTTACTACGACAGGAACGGCAACATCATCGATTACTACGCCATCTTCAACGTCCCCTACGACGCGCAGGAGGACGCCATCAAGTCGGCTTTCCGTGCGCTCATCAAGCGCTACCATCCCGACACGTCCATAAGTCATAGCGAAAGCCACCTGGAGAAAGTGGAGCTCATCATCCGGGGGTACCGCATCCTCACCGATGAGGACTCGCGCCGGGAATACGACCGTGCCCTATTCCTGTCCCGGGACCCCCGGGCCGGGAGCTTCCTCATGGTGCCGAAAAAGCGCGTTAAGTACTCCGCCTCTCTAAGTGATCTCCTGAAGGCCAGGCTCGACCCGAAAAAAATCCGCCGCAGGGACATTCTTGCAAGCTTTGGACAGGACATCGAGATATTCGTCACTTCAATCGAGGCGAAGAAAGGGGCCGTGGCCCTTGTGGAGCTTCCTTCCCGGATGTACTGCCCCCTCTGCCAGGGTGGGCGCGGAGACTGCTATCTCTGCGGAGGCCTGGGGCGCATCAGCACATCGTCGCAGATAGAGGTGCGTATACCGCCCCACGTGGACGACAGCACATACATCGACGTGGACCTGATGCGCATGAAACCCGACCGCTTCACGAGCTTCACCACCAGGAGTCTCAGGATAAAGATAACCATTATCAAAAAAAAGGAGCAATGAAGGCGTTTGCTGTTGCGGCCGCGGAAGGGCGCTGTATGGCCGCGGCAGGCGCTTATATCATCTGTTTCAACCCCATTGTGAAGATGCGAATGGCGACACCGGTGAACTTCTCCCGGAGGTCCTTAACCTCGCGCGTGATCTCCTCTTCCTGCTTCTTTTCCACCGCCACCATCAAGCAATTGTTAACCCCGGGCCAGATATGCGTGCCCAGATGAGGTTCGCCCTCCCCCTCTCCATGGACGCCCACAAATTTTGTGTATCCCCCGGCCCAGCGGTGGACGATTTCCACCATCTCATCGTCCGCGGCATTGCTGTACACTATGAACATGAGGTTCATATCTTTCCCTTCCTCCGCGCTCGCCAATTCTTGAATTTCATCGAATATTCCTCGAAGAGGGAATACACGGTAGGAATGAAAAGGAGCGTGAAGATGAACGAGGAACTCATCCCGCCCATCACGGTGCGCGCAAGGGGGGCCGAAAGCTCGGCGCCCTCGCCAATGCCGAGGGACATGGGGATGAGGGCCAGGATGGTAGTGAACGTCGTCATCAAAATCGGGCGGAGGCGCTTTCGGCCCGCCTCGACGAGGGCCTCGTGGGTGGACATACCCCGGGCCTTCAGGATGTTGGTGTAATCCACGTAGACTATCGCGTTGTTCACCACGATGCCGGAGAGCATAAGGATCCCCATGAATGAAACGACGTTAAAAGTGGTGCCCGTCAGGAAAAGGAACACCATCACGCCGAAGATGAGGGTGGGCACCGAAAACATGATGACAAAGGGATAGGCATACGATTCGAACTGCGCCGCCATAATGATATAAATGAGCACGATGGCCAAAAGGAGCGACAGGGCGAGGTCCTGGAACGATTCCTGCATGTCCTTGTATGCTCCGGCTATCTGGACATGGAAGTTGCGCGGCTTCGGGAGGGCATCTATCTTTGCCTGGATGTCCCGGACAACGGAATTGAGGTCCCGCCCTTCGGCCTTGCAGTTTATATAGGTGACTCGCTCCTGCTTCTTTCGCGTAATATCCGAGGGGCCTGTCAGGGAGGTCACTTCGATGAGGTTGCCCAGCGGCACTGTGGGGCCCACCGGAGTGTTCACCAGGAGCCCTTTTATATCGTCCAGGGTTTTGCGGTCCTCCTCCCTGAGGCGGACGAAAATATCGTACTCCTTACCCTCGCGGCGGTAAATGGAGGCGACGGTCCCGGCGATGTTGCTTTTTATAACATTGGCGATATACGAAGCGTTGAGCCCCATTTTGGACGCTTTGTCGCGGTTCACGTCGATAACCAGTTCCGGGAGCCCCTCCTCCCTCGATATCTCTGCGTCCTTCAGGCCGGGGATGCCGGTAATCGCTTTTTTAATCATGAGGCTGAAATCCTTCGCCTGGTCGAAATCGTATCCATAGGCCTCGATGGCAATCTGCGACCCCCCCATCCCCATCCCCTGGTCCTGCTCGGTGAAATTAAAGATGACCCCCGGGACATCGGTCACGGCGGCGCGGACGGCGTTGCGGATCTCGTTCTCGGAACGATTGCGCTGTGAAACGGACACAAGCCGTATTTCCACCTTCGCGGTGGAGTCCGTGGTCCCCCCGAAGGCGGCGGCGAACCCTTCACCGTAACCGGCGCGGACGCTCACTACGCGGTATTCATCGCGCCGCACCACCTTTTGCACCCGTTCTTCCACCATCTTCATGACGCGTTCAGTCGTATCCAGGTTGGTTCCCACGGGTAATTTCGCGGTGAAGGTCACACGCTCCTGGTCCTGCTCGGGCATGAATTCCATGCCCGCTATCGGAATAAGAACTATGCCGATAATAAAGGCGATTCCGGTGTACAGCACAACGCGGCGGCGGTGCGCCAGAGACCAGACGATTAAACGAGAGTAAAAATTTTCCAGCCTGATGAAAATCCCCTCGCTCCATGTGAAAATCCGGTTCAAAAAGGCGGCACGCCCCCGGTGTTCAACCCTCACGGTATGGACGTATCTGGCCGTCAGCATCGGAACGAGGGTGAGGGCTATCAGAAGAGAGCAGAGCTGGGAGAAGACGATGGTTAGGGCCATCTGTTGGAAGAGCTGGCCCGCAAGCCCCCTGGTGAAGAAAAAGGGTATGAATACGCAAAGGTTGGTGAGCGTCGATGCGGTGATGGCCATGGCCATCTCATCGGCCCCTAACTTCGCCGCCTCATTGGGCCTCGCCCCTTTTTCCCGGAACCTGAATATGTTCTCCAGCACCACGATGGAGTTGTCGATGAGCATCCCCACGCCGATAGCCAGCCCCCCCATGGACATCATATTCAGGGAAATATCGTAGTAATACATGGCGATAAAAGTGGCGATGATGGATACCGGAATGGAAAGGCCCAGGATGATCGCCGACCGAATGCTCCTGAGCATTGCCAGGACCACCAGAATGGCGATGAGCCCTCCCTGCCAGGCGCTCGAGATAACATTATCGATTGAGCGTTCTATATACTCTGCCTGGTTGAAAATAGGGGTGATCTCCATGTCCCGCGGGAGGGTCCTTCTGATCACCTCGAGCTGTTTCATGATGTTGCGGGCGACAATGACGGTGTTCTTGTCGGACTGCTTGTTCATCCGGATGATGACGCCGTGTTTTCCGTTGAGGCGCACTATCTCATTGCGCTCCGCAGGCGCTTCAAAAACCCGGGCGACATCTTTCAGGTAGATGGGAGTGCCGCTCTTCACCGCCACGACGACGTTGCGGATATCGTCCAGGTTCTCAAACTCCCCCCTGGTCCTGAGGGTATACTGCCGGTGCGGGGACTTGATGTCGCCGCCGGAGACGTTCATGTTTTCCAGCCCCACCGTGGAAATCACCCTGTCAATGGAGACGCCGTAGGCCTCCATCCGGTTTTTCACCAGCTCAACGCGCACCTGGCGCTTCTGCCCTCCCTGGACATAGGCCGACGCCACCCCGTCAACCTGTTCCAGCATGTTCTGGATATTGTCCTCGGCATACTCCCTGAGATAGCCGGGGTCCCTCTTACCGGAGACCGAAAGGACCATGATGGGGATCATGGAAACGTCGAACTTCAGGACGATGGGTGTGTCAATTCCATCCGGAAGGAATTTTTTGATGATATCTATCCGCTCCCGGATGTCGGAGACCGCGAGGGACATGTCGGTCCCCCAGGTGAACTGGACCTTGATCATCGACGTTCCCTCTTTCGAAGTCGATGATATGGTATCGATATTGTTGATGCCGGCGATGGTCTGCTCCAGGGGACGGGTGACTGTGCTCTCGATTTCCTTGGGGCCCACATTGCTGTACCCCGTGATGACCGCCGCGATGGGAAATTCGATGTCGGGGAAGAGGTCCAGGGACATTTTGGAAAAGCCCACATACCCCAGGGTGATGAGGGCCACGAAGACCATCATCGCCGTGATGGGACGGTTGACCGAAAGCTCGGTAATTTTCATGGCCCCTTCCTGGACACGGCCTTATCGGTTTCGGCCCCTTCGCCTTCGTCCTCCCGGTACACGACGAGGGAGTCCCCGTCCGAGAGGTTCTCCTGCCCCAGGGTCACGACGATTTCCCCTTCTGAAAGCCCCTCCGTCACCTCAGTGAGGTCATTTACCGTAATCCCTGTTTTGATATCGCGCTTTTTCGCATGGTCTTTCTCCACCACAAAGGCCATTGCCGCGCCGCTTGCGTCCATCATCACCGCATCGGAGGGGAGGACCACCACATTAGGGCGTGAACAAACGACGATCTCGATATTGGCAAACATCCCGTGCTTCAGGCGCATGCCCGGATTATCCAGGCCGATGCGCACCTCCTGGGTGCGGCTGATCTGGTCCAGGACGGGGCTTTTCTTGTTCACGCGCCCCCGGAAAACCTCGCCGGGAAACGATTCCACCGTAATCCTGGCGGGCATACCCACTACAATACGGTTGATGTTTTCCTCCATCACACGCACCACGGCCTCGACCGTGGACATGTTCACCACCTGGGCCAGGGGGGTCACCGTGGAGACGGACATGCCCCGGTCCACTAAGATCTTACCCACATGTCCCGAGATGGGGGACTCCACGGTCGCAAGGTTAAAATCCATCCCGACAATATCGCGGTTTATCTTGAACACGATGGCGCCGCGGCCCACGTAATTTCCTTCCCGCACGAGGATCGATTCGACCTTCCCCGGCACCTGGGAAAAGACATTGACGACTTCCCGGCCTATGATATCGCCGGTAAACTTAAGCGTGTTCACCAGGTCGGTGCGCCGGACCATGGCGGCTTTCACCGGAACGCGACGCGCCTCCTCAACTTTATTAGACGCCCTGATTTTGTTCACAATGGACACAGTAAGCCGGTATCCCGCCAAAAGCCCAATGAGGACAAGCAAAATAATCAAAGTTCGTTTAACCGATCGTTTCATTTCCGTTCTCCGCGGCGCGCCTTCAGCGCACCGGAAAATAATCCTTGCCCATGGCGCGGTTCAATTCCGCCCGCGCCACCTGGTAATCGTGAAGCGCCTGGACGTAGAGCGTCCTGGCTGTGATTAGCTGGACATTCGCCTCGATGAGTTTAGTGTTGTCGATGATTCCGCCACGGAACTGGACGATGGAAACCCTGAGGCCCTCCTCGGCGGCCTTCACATTCCCCTGCTGGGACGCCAGGGACGTCCTGGCCGCCTTGAGCTTCAGGTATCCGCGCTGTATTTCCAGCTTTACGCCTTTTACAAAATCGTCAAGCTGAAATTCCGTCTGCTTCGCGGCGCTCCGCGACTGGCTGCCCTTCGCATGGCTGGAGTCTATAGGAGAAAGGGCCCCCCAGCGGTAAGTCGCCCCGACGGTGATGTTCCACGACCTGTTCCATTCCGACGGCGCCAGGCTGTTCTGTAAGCCCGACATCATCTGGTAGAATTGATAGCCAACAGGATTTGTAATCGGATCCGGGGGAGCGGCCGTCTCGGAGGCGGACCTGATGGTTTTCGAAGTGCCGTAGCTCCCGGCGGCAAAAAGGGTAGGCCACAGGTACATCGATTCCGCCGCGGCGGCGAGATGCCCCTCCAATTCCTTCTTCTTCGTGATCTGGATGAGCTCGGGCCGGTTCTTCAGGGCCTCGCCAATCATCGGCACAAGAAGCTTGCGTTCCCCCTCGGGATCGGAAGGAAGCTCCTCGATCTTCGCCAGGTCGACTTTCATCGCGTCGGGATCGAGATCGAGTTGGACGTCTATATCGTTTCCAATCTGGATGTTAAGGTCCGCCATGGCGGAAAGAGCGTCGTTCATCGCGTTGATGTGCTGGGTCTTTTCATTGGCATACGCCACCTGGGCCCGGAGATAATCAAGGCGGGAAAATATTCCCCTGTTGTAGCCGATGGTGACAGTCTTCAGGTTTTCCTCCAGGGCCTTGACGGATTCCTCCCTCATGGCGGAGCCTTCCCGGGCCAGGAGAAGCCTGTAATATGACTGGATTGCCCGGACCACCGTTTCATTCTTCACCTTCCGAACATTGTTTTCGGAGATGACATGGGCGTCGCGGGTCGCCTGGAGGGAATTGTAAAACACCCCAGGGTTCACCGCTATCTGGCCATTGATGAACTTGACATTGTAACTGCCGTCGATATTGGCGTTGAAGCCCGATTCGGCCCACTGCCGCGTGTACGATACCTCGGTGGTAAGGGTGGGCCACAGCATACCCCAGGTTTCACGGACCTTGAAGCGGCTTTCTTCCACGGCCTCAATCGAGGTTTTGAAAGTATTATTGTTCTCCAGGGCCAGGCGCACCACATCCCCCAGGGAAAGAGGTTCCGCCGCGGAAAGCGGGCCCGCCATCGGCGCCAGGACCAAGAACAGGGCCGTCCATACAGCCATTTTCTTCATCGATAAAGCCCTCCGTAAAATATCGATACGAACGAAGTAAGGACGGCATCGGGGACCGGCTTTTTCTCAAGCAGGTAATTATGGAAAATTCCCCCCAGAGTGAAAAGAAAAATCCGGGAGGATTGCTTAATATCGAAGCCGGCGGGGCCTCCCGACTTAAGAATCTCCGCCACAAGGGCCATGTTCCTGTCAAGTAATGTGTTCCTTACTCGGACCAGCCCCTCGTAATTCTGAAATATTTCATCCATGGTGAGATTGTAGAGATTGATGAAATCCTGATGGTGCCGTATCATCTGGCGGGCGTAGACCAAAAGCTTGTCTTCCACCGTTGCATCGGGATCGAGGAGGCCCCTGATGTTCTCGAAAAAATGGACTGCCTCGTGCTCAAGGACCGCCATGAAGAGGTCTTGCTTGTTGCGATAGTAGTAATAGATGGCGCTCTTCACCACACCGAGCTTTTCGGCAATCTCTTCGACTGTCGCTTTCCTGTATCCATACTTCGCAAACACCTCCTGGGCGGTGCGAAGAATTTCGTTTTTTCTGGTTGTTTTATCGAGTTCAGAATCAACCATTTTTGGGACCTGTAGCCGGACTGCACATGCCACTAAATATAGCACAATTGAACAATATCGTCAATAGTTCAAATAAAAAATTTCCTTGAAGTCCAAAAAAACTTTGTTTTCCCGCCCGCCGAGGGCGGGCGGGAATAACCGAATTTTAGAGATTAGCTTGAGGTTTCCGCCAGCCAAAGCAGGGCGGGAAAACCGAATTTTTTGAGACTGTCTTAAGGTTTCCTCCAGCCAAAACAGAGCGGATAAACCAAATTTTTTGAGCTTGCCAGATGTGACTTTGCCCCTACCCGGCCTGCGGGGAAAGGTTTTTTACAACGAAAACCCGATTGCTGCGCTGAATTCCCCTCCCCGGGTGGGGAGGTTTACCGCGTAATTGAAGCTCACGGCGGGAAATGCCACTCGCTTGAGATACACAAGGACCCCGGCCCCGGGGCCATAAAAGGAATGGCCAGTGGAGCCGTCATCAAAGACCCCCTGTTCCCAGAAGGCGAGAAGCGTCACGGCCCCCCAGGAATACCGGAGCACAGGCCGCTCCCACGATACCGTCGCCGAGGCATGGCGGCGGGAGACGATTATCTCCGCCGGGAGGATCCTGGACCCCGGTTTGCCGCCAATCCTGTACAGGGCGATCTCGGGCGCATCGCATAAAAAGCCCTCCAGGAAGAGGGACACCCTGTTGTACGAGAGGACCCTCTTCGCGTAACCCAATCTCGCCTCAAGCGTGCCATAGCCGACGGAAGCCTCATCGGTAGGAAAATGCCGGGAAGCCTCAAGGCGCCCCCATAAGCCATAGTAGAAGTATTCAAAAAATACGAGGTCCCTCACATCGGCAATTACGGCCCCGGAGGCCTCTTCCTGTGAGTCGGGGATATTGAATTTTGCGCCGGAATCCATCTCAGTTAAAATCCTCCGCCGGGCGCCGGAAAGAAATAATGAGAAATGCTCCGTGAAGGCATATCCCAAATCAAGCCTTGCAAATTGTTCCCGGGACCTGTATTCACGATAGACATTACCATGAATATCACCATTGCGGTACAAACTGTTTTTATACGAGAGAAAGATGCTCATCCGAAAATTGGTGCTCATAATTTCCGGATCGAAGTATCCTATGCTCCCGCTCCACCCGAGAGAAGAAGCGGCCCCCCCTAAAAAGAGGCTTTTTCCGTATCCCAGGAGGTTGGACTCTATGAGAAAAAATCCATAGGAGGTATTATTGCTGTTGCTGTAATAAAAGGGCAGTGGGATTAAGGTCCACTTCTCCTTCACGTCGATCAATATCACAGCCATGCCGTCTTCGGCGGCATAGGCGATATCGATATCGCTGAAGATATTTCTTCGTGTAAGGCGGTTCACGAAACCATGGGGATCAAACGTGGAGACGGGCCTTCCCGGGCCGGAGGCGCTGTGGCCCAGAACATGTCCCCGTCTGGTCCTGGAAAGGCCGTTAATACGGATTTCCTTAATCGTGAGATCGCCGTGGATGGCTATAAAGCCGTCGAGATTTCTTTGCAAGTACTCTCTTTCATATTTGTAATCGTTTCCGGCAGTGCCCGCAAAAGAGCGTTCAGGCAAAGCAATCTCCCCGAAGCCCGCACACAGCGCCGCTATTATCATAAAAAAGATACGACACCTTGGCCTTAGAGCTTCGAAAAGTCGCGCCGACAAGGTCCGGGTAATCGGGTCCGCCATCTTGTGGGCCTTCAATTTTCCGGAAAGAAATGCACATTGGGTTTCCCGTTGTACACGTTTTTCGATACGAAAACATCAATGCCGAAAAAGCGCTTTACCGTATCCGTATCGATAATTTCGGCCCCTCCCATCATCACGGGGGTCCCCCCTTCCAGGATGATAATACGGTCCGCCGTCTGTGCAATAAAATTCAGGTCATTGCTTCCCACAATGGCGGTCTTCTTTCCCCCGATTACGTGGCGGTACAGCATTTTCTGGAGCAAAACCAGGGAGCGGATGTCCAGGCCTGCCGTTGGCTCATCGAGAAGCAGAACATCGGTGTTTCTGGCGAAACAGAAAGCGAGCATAGCCCTTTGTAGAAAGGCGCCCGAAAGGGTGCCGAGGGGCATGTCCAATTTCTCCTCCAGTCCAAAACCCGCAAGGCACTCGTCTACAAGCTGGAGGTCGTAATCGGACAGCGGATCTAACATCTTTTTGAAGGGGGCCCGGGCAAGCTTTAAAAACTCCCCCACGGTCTCTTCCGGATTTTCGGGGGGCCCGGCATGGAAGGTTATCGTCCGCGCGAGCTCTCGCCGCGAAAAGCTCAGCAGGGGGCGGGCATCTATGAGGATTTCCCCGTCAAAGCGCCTATACTCCCCGGCTATCGACCTGAGAAGCGCCGACTTCCCGCTTCCACCCGCCCCCAAGAGGCCCACAATTTCACCCCCGTGCAGGGTGAGGGAAATCTTTGAGAGGATTTCAACTCCGCCGATTTTCAGCCCGAGATCGATGATGTCAATCATGGGCGTAGTCCCTCCGTGGGAAAAAATTGGGCGCACAGGAAATAGCCGCGGCGAGAATGACCGCCGGCACCGTCCCCAGAACTGAGGAGACGAAAACCATGGCCTGGAGAAAAAGCGTTACCCAAAGAAAGCCTTTCAGCTCGACGGCGGCGGTTTTTTCTCCCCGTATCCCCGAAGAGCGCCCTATGACGACCGTCCCGGCCAGGAGGCCGACGAAAAGCGCGATCCCCGAAACCGCGAAGGCCCTGACCGCTATAATGGCGGCCCGGAGGCCTCCGTAGCCCAGACCTGTTATGAGGAAAAACCCCTGACCATGGGCGAAGAGCCTCAGCTCTCTTCTCAACGCAAGGGCGGCGGCATAAAGGGCGAAGCAGAGGAGCAGATATGCCGGACCTTCCCAGGGATATCCTGCGGCATTTCTTGAATATCCGGAAATTATCCCTTCTATGAACGAGTGAGAAACATCCGCGGAAACCGTAACATACCACCCCGCCGCTATGGCGCATAGATTCATAAAAATTCCTCCCCAGGCCCCGGGGCCAAAGAGCCGCATCAGAAAGCCGTAAGCCAGGGACGCCCCCAGGCAACATGCCACGGCTAATAAGCGGTGCGGCAAAAGGAAGGAGATGGCGATGAGGATGCCCAGAAGGGCGATTGCGCCTTCCCCGCTCTGGATGTATCCTCCGCCGAAACCGTTTTCAGTTTTCACGAGACGCCAATACAGCACCGCGCATACAGAAGCAGCAAAGAGCATAAAAAACCCTCTGGCGTTAATTCCGGAAAAGGCTCCGTTAAGGGCGGCCACGGAAAGGCAGAGGACTCCCAGAAGCACGGAGCTTCCGTATTCCGCGAAAAGAGTTTTATTGGATGCCCTGGTCAATGGCGGCCGTGCCGTCTGGTTTTTTTTCGGATTCTTTTGGCGCAGTTTCACGGGCCCGGCGTTCTTTTCCTATTTCCGCGATGACGGCCTTAAGCCCCCGGTGGTTTTTCGCAAGGGACATGAATTTTTCGTCGTTATAATACCGTTCCACGAGGGCCTTCGCCCTGTCGTTTTTCCCCGTCCGTATATAGGCAGCGGCAAGGAACGCTGAGTCTTCACTGCCCAGGTAAAGCTTCTCATAATTTTCCACCGCCCCGGAGTAGTCCTTAAGCCCATAGGCCGTCCTGGCCGCCATAAGGCGCATGATCCCGTCCCATCTTTCCGGGGAAATGAACTTCAAGACGGCCCGGGCCCGTTCCAGGTTCGACTTCTCGTAATGGGCCCTGGCTAACAACTCCATGGCTCGAAGGCATCCCTCCGGCGACTTTTCTTCCGAGTCCCGAAGGCCCTCGTAGAGGCGGTCGAAATACTTCACGTATCTGCCGTCGTTTTTTCGGTAATGAATACTGCCTATCTGGAGGAGGATGCCGGCGTCGCCGGGGCGCATTTTTTCCGCGGCGTTGAGGGATTTAAGCGCCTCGTCGTAATTCCCCTGTTTAATTTGGACCGCTGAAAGGAGCAGGAGGGGCTCCAGCTCCCGGGGCTTCATATTTCGAGCAACATCGAGATCGGCTTTCGCTTTTTCATGCTCGCCTATTTTAAAGTAGGAGCTTCCCCGTTTTAGATAAAGTTCGTATTCCGTGTCCCCCTTCACGAGGCTGTAGTCAATTGCCCTCCCGAGATGTTCTACCGCGTAGCGGTAGCTTCCACGATTGTAGTAAATGTTCCCCAGAAGGAGATGCACATCGCCGTAAAAGGGGACGCGGCCCACTATCTCCCCGAAATAGCCTATTGCGTCCTCCACCCGGTCGTTACGGTAATGCCAGAGGCCTATTTCAAATTTCGGCGCCAGGAAGCGCGAATCAAGGGAAACCGCCTCACGGAAATTTTTCATCGCTTCGTCGGGGGAATTTATCTTGAATTTCATCCCCTGATTATATTTTTCAACTGCCTCGGTGTTGTCGGACCAGATCGATTTATTGATGAGGGTTTCCGCCTTCGACTTCATCCCCGAGTCGCCAGCACGCTTCCAGAAGATTTTGCAGGTTTTTACAAGCTCGTTGTAGTTGCCACGCTGTTCCGTAAGGACGACGAGGTTCCAGTACGACATCTTGAAGTATTTCCGGGAGGCATTGTTGTCCACGGCTTTCTGGTAAAACTCGACCGCCCTGTCATAGTTGCCGAGGCTCCTTTCAGTTTCCCCCAGATAGTAATAGGCGTTCCCGTTCCCGGGGTTCGCCTCAACGGCCTTCAGGAGCTCTTCCTTCGCATCGTCGTAGCGCCGGTGCATGAAGTACTTCACCCCGGTGTCGTAATATCCGGCGAAGAGCGGAAAGGCCGACAGCAGGAACGCCAGCGGCATGGCAATTTTAATAATCCTGTTCACCATAGGGCAGCCACAAAAATCAGGTTTTCCCGCCCGCCGAAGGCGGGCGGGAAAACCTGATTGCTGAATTTGCCAGTGGTTAAATTTTATGGGAAACTTATAACCTTATATTTAAAGACTTCCCCATTTTTTAAAACTGGCAAGGATACACTATAAAAGCCGAAAACGGGGATTTGTCAACCAAAGAAAAGGGGGTTGTCGAGAGCGCCGGTAATTGCGCTAAAAGCCATATTAAGAACCCGGGATTTCCCGCCCGCCGAAGGCGGGCGGGAAATCCCGGTTATAAGAGGTTGCCTGTGTTTAAAACTTGATGCCCTTCCCTCCCTTTTTCACCTTTTTCAAATCGAGGGGGATCCCCTCCCAGGCATGTTCCAGGACCATCATGCAGTCGTTGAAATCGAGGTCCTCGGGATTGTAAAACTGCGTCGCGTCCCCCATGGCGGTGTTCGCTATCGTGGGCAGGGCGTCTTTCGGCACCATCTGCTTGCCGTCACGGTCGATTACCTCCTTGAGAAAGCGGGCATGACGCCCCTGCGTGGCCTCATGGAGGTCCTGGTTCAGCTTTCGTATAACGGCAATGGCCTTCGTCGCCCTCTCCGCCTTCGGTGTAGCGGCGTACACCTCCGGCCCCGCCAGGGGCAGAAGAAGCTCCGCGGTGAGGTGTGAAGTTTTATGCAGGTTGTATTCCAGACCATAGGGGAGGTAGATGCTCATACAGACGCCGTGTGGGACCCCGCAGGCCCCTCCGGTGGCATGGCCAAGCATGTGGACCAGGCCCACCATGGAGTTGGAAAAGGCCATCCCCGCAAGTGCAGAGCCATTGGCCAGGGCCAGGCGGCCCTCAAGGTCGCCGGGTTTTTTCACCACATTGAGCACATTCCCTGCGATGAGGCGGATGGCCTCCAGGGCCGTGGAGTCGCTCACGGGGTTTTTAGCCATGCAAGTGTAGGCCTCGCAGGCGTGGGTCAGAGCGTCTATGGCCGTAGATGTCGTGAGGGCCGGGGGAAGCGTCCTGGTCATCCTCGAATCGAGGACCGCCACATCGGGAAGGAGGAAGTACGACACAAAGGGAAGCTTCACATTGCGTTCGTGGTCGGCTATCACGGCAACGAGCGTCATCTCCGAACCTGTCCCCGAAGTCGTGGGGACGGCTATCATGGGCTTTAACTTCTTTTTCACGGCGCCGGACCCGGCATACTGCATCAGATCGTCCCCTCCGAGGGACACTAAGATGTTCACGCCCTTCGCTGTGTCAAGCACCGAACCTCCACCCACGGCTATTATCGAATCGCAATCCTTCGAGCGGTACAGCTTTGCAACCTCCTGGACTATCTTAAGGTCCGAGTCCGGAGGCACATTATCGTACACCGCCCCCACTGAAGTCTTGCCGCCTTTCGATGATGAAATTGCCGATGATACAATCTTGATGAGCCCCGCTCCGGCGACTCCCTTATCGGTGATAATCATCGGCTTTTTCGCGTTCATGCGGACAAGCTCGGGGGAAATTTTCTCCAGGGCCCTGTGGCCCGCCACGGTTTTCACCCTGCAGCAGAATTCATAATATTCGGGAAGTATCATCTGTATACCTCTTTCACTTGGTTATGGCGGCCATCAGGCCACCAGGCGGACGTATGTCAAAAGACGGCTCGTCCACTTTCTGACCGGGGAAAGCTGGGACCACTTGGGGTAGCGTTTAACGCCAAGCTTTGCCAAAAATTTCGGAAGCAGAAGCACTTCCAGGAGGTCCATGATGTGAAGGACCCCGCATGCCGTCGGCAAATCGCCGTCGACGATGAGCCTGTCCCGCGACGTTGCCGTACACGACGACTCCTGGAAGGTGAGCATCCTGAAAGCGGCATCCATGTTCTTTATCTTCATGTAAATAGTTACCTTCTTCCCCGCCGGGTTCCACCCCATGTACTTGATCCTCCCCTTCTCGTCCTTCCCCACCACCATGTGCGGGCCATTGGGGACCACGCAGAAATCGAGGACAAAATCGTCGGGCATCTTCGCGAACACCTCCTTTGCGCCCCGGTCCACCCGGGAGACGGCCTGGAAGGCCCTGCCGAAGACAAAGAGCATGGTAACCACATACATCCTCTTCAAGAGCTTCAAACCTGGTTTAATTTCCGGATATTTATTGTAGTGCATCATAATTTACTTTCTCCTTGCCGTTCTTCTATTGGACGCCTTTCATGGCCAGACCCATGACCGCCGAAAGGTCCTGCTTCTTCAGGGAGGGATTGGCTTTCAGCGCTTCCTGTATCGCCTCATCTGCCTTGAACCGCGGCACCCTCAGTTCCTCAAGTGTCCTCGGAAGAACGGCAATCTTCGAGAACAGGAGCTGGAGGGAGCGGAGGCCCTTCTCTCCGCGCTGCCCCGCCGGGGTCCCGGCGTAAGCATCGAAACCTTCCATGGCCATTAGAAGCTCGCTTCGGGCCTCCTGCTTCATCTGCCTGCGGTATTCCAGGGCCGCGGGGAGGAGTATCCCCATGCAAAGGCCCGGAGCGTTCCCCGTCAGCAGTGAAAGCTCCATGCCGAGGGCATGGACAACTCCGACAGGCTGGTTGTCGAAGGCCGCCGCCGCGGCAACGGCCGCATTGGCCATCCCCATGCTCGCGGCCTTGTTCCCGGGCCTCTTTAACGATTTTTGGAGATGTTCCGCAATGAGGCGTATTGCCATGGAAGCATAGGCATCGCTCAGAGGGTTCGCCGACGGAGAGAGGTAAGCCTCGACAGCATGGGAGAGGGACACCATGGCCGTATCCAGTACGCACTCGGTACAGCATCCCCGGACCATGAGCGGGTCCACGGCTATTACATCGGGCATAAGAAAGGCCGATGAGAATTTCCTCCCGTCGATGCGAGCGTTGCCGGTGAGGTCGAAAGGCTTAATTGCCGCAGTGGGGACCACCACCAGCGGCTTCAGATGCCCGGGGACCCTGTTCACTCCTTCGAACCCGAGAACATCGGCCCCGGTCGATACGGCCATGTTGACGCCCTTGGCCACATCAACCACCGGCCCCGACCCTATTGCCACCACCGAATCACATCCCCTGTCGCGGAAAAACTGCGCCAGGTCCTTAACGAGGGACACGCTGGAATAGGCGGGCACATCATCAAAGAGGGCGCCGATGATGGTGTTGGACTCGCCCAGGGCCTTTACAAATTTTCGGGGAAGGCCGGAATCGGAAGTTTTTTTGTCTGTAAGAACAAAGGGATGGCGGGCGTCAAAGCCGTCGAGCTCCACGGGGATGTTGGCCATCGCCCCGGTCCCGGCCATGATCTTCGCCTGATAGAAAAAACCGTAATCACCTGGAGATTGCATTGCACGCTCCTTTACAGTAAGATTGTCGGTGCGCCGCCACGTTAGAGGCGGTTGTAATAGATCTACTTCTTCTCAATGCCGAGGCGCCGCAGAAGCCTGTCCTTCGGCACGCCGTTTTTGTCATAGCCCCGGACGCGGTAATATCTGCCAATCATTTTATCCAGAGGCACGGTCCTTTCCTTATGGTCGCACTTCCTGGGCTCACTGAGCATCCTCCCGGGAAGCGTATCGTCCTTCTTAGAAACACCTTCCCTGGTATTCATGTATCTTTCCAGGACATGGACGCGTTCGCCTACTTTTTTGAAGCCGAGCATGCCAAGCCTCTTGCCTGTCACTGAGGACCAGAGCTCCGGCCAGAGGCTTATGTCCATGACCGCTAAGGCCACCGGGGTTATGTTCTGGGTAAGGAGCTTAAGCACCGGGGTGGGTGAAAGCTTCACCAGCGGCGGCTCCAAAAACACCGCGAAGGCCGTGAAATGGCAGATGTGCAGCGAATTCAGGGCCGCGTACACGTTTTCAAAAAACTTCACCATGGTGGCCTTGCCGCGCTTCGCCTTTGGGCTCGCCATGTCGAAATACGCCTCAAGCGTAAAAAGCGATGTCGAAAGGTGGCAGGCCCCCCGGTTCGCCACCGCGTACGAAAGGCCCTGGCCGAAGGCCCCACGGGGATCGTAGGCGGCCATCTCGAGGCCCTTGACGTGGATGGCGAAGTTCTCGCCGCCGTATTTCCTTGAGAGCCATTTTGACCCCATTCCCAGCTCCTTTCCAACTCCCTTGCCATAGGCGATGTCTTTGAGGGTCTGGGATATATTCCCCGCGAAACCGAACTTGAGGTCCGACTCAAAGAGCCCTTTTTCCGTGGCCTCCATGGCCCAGGCGAGAGACCCCCCCGTGGAGATGGTATCCATCCCCATCAGGGCGCAGATCTCATTCCACTCGGAAATCGCAACGGGGTCGAATATCTCAAGGTTGGAGCCCATAAGGCCCGTGGTTTCGTACTCCGGCACGGAACGCTCCTTACCGGCGAAGGTCCCCTTATGTCCGCAAAGGATGGAACAGGGTTTGCAGGTATGGTATTTCGTGTTGTAGTTCTCGGCAATCGTCTCCCCTGAAATTTTATGGGCCTCGCCGTGGGAACCGCCGGAAAAATTGCGCACAGGAAGGATCCAGGCCGCGTTGGACAGGTTCACATTGGCATTGGTGCCGAAGTTGCGGTACGACCCGGAGGTGATGGAATTGCGGGAGATGTAGCGGTTCAGGGTTTTTCTCGCTTTGTCGAATTTTTTCTTTTTCACGGGGACAATTTTAAACTCCCCTCCCCGGGCCACCACGGCCTTGAGGTTTTTCGAGCCGAAGACGGCGCCCATGCCGCCGCGCCCCAGGAAGCGGTGCCCCGAGCAGAGATTGGCATAGCGCACCAGGTGTTCCCCCGCCGGGCCGATCACCACGGAGGCCCCTTCCTTTTCCAGGGCGGCCTGTGCTTCACGGGTGTCCTTCCCCCAGACCCCCTTCGCATCCCGGATTTCGGCGCCCTTTGAATCGATGAAAAGATAACTTGGATTTTTCGCTGCGCCGCGGATGATGAGGGCGTCCCAGCCCGACGTTTTCAGGGCCATGCCGAAAGGCCCGCCGCATGACGCCGTCACCATGATCCCCGTAAGGGGAGATTTCGTCACTGCCTCGAAGCGCCCCGAGCAGGGGGCCCCGGTCCCCATGAGCACCCCGGGCATGAAAGCGATAATGTTCTCCTCTCCCAGGGGGTCCACGCCGGGCTTCAACCTGTCATAGAGGAGTTTGAGTCCCAGGCCCTTTCCTCCCATGTAGTCGCGCCGGTCCTTATCGGTTATTTCACCGATGCTGGTAACACCGGTGCTGAGGTCAACTTCCAGAATTTTGTTGCTGGTCCCGACTATTTCCTGCATAAGCTTACTCCTTTAAGACGAGTTGTTTGGTAGGTTGTTTCGGAACACTCCACCGGGGGGGGCGGCCATTCCGGGCGTTTTCCTCCGAGGCGGATATATGCTGGCAACCTCTAATATTCCGGTTTTCCCGCCCGCCTTCGGCGGGCGGGAAAACCGGAGTCCCGAGTATGCCAGTAGTTACATTTTATGTGAACCTCAAAATTTTAATTTTAGAGGTTCCCTGTTTATAATCCGAATATATATAATTGTTAACATATAAGCGTGTTCCTGTCGACCGAAATTATAATTCCGGACAAAAAAAGTCGGACAGACGGTCGAAATAAAAATTCAGTGGCCGATGCGGTGTTGTTTTCGAAAAACCTGTGGGGTAACGCCCGTATAGCGCGAAAAAGCCTCGTAGAAGGACGATTTGGAGTTGAATCCCACCTCGTAGGCCACTGCTATTACCGACTTGTCCGGATCCCGGATAAGGAGCTTCTGGGCCTCGTCGATGCGGTACTGGTTGATGAAGGCGTTAAAGTTGATGTTAAGGCGGTCGTTTATCACCTGGGAAAGCCGGTGGGGAGAAATATCGACCTCCGCCGCCACCTGGGCGAGGGTAATCTCCTCATCGGCAAAAAGCCTTTTTCGGGACATTATCTCCTGCAGGCGGCCGATGACCATCTGAGGATCGAAACCGTTAATAATCGACCGGCGATACCGCTTCCTCTCCGCAACGCTGGTGAGCATCTGGAGGAATGCCGGATGGCGCTGTCCCGACAGATATGCCCCAAGAACGAGGAAGGCCACAATGAGGGCCCCCGCCTTCAACACCCTCATGGAACTCAAAAGGACCGCCGCCGAAAGGAGAATCACCGGAAGGATGGAAAGGACCGTGTAGGCCATGGTGACCCCCAGGACTCCTCTGCTGTCGTACTTTTCCCAGATGGAGCGGAGTTTCAGGAAAAGAAACCCCAGGTACCCGGTAACCAGAAACGCCGCGCCGATGTAGATCAGTTTGAGGATGATGATGTCTGCGTCCTGACCCCGGGAAAAAAGGCCCCGAAGGAGCGATACTTTGTCACCATGGTCCATGGCCATGTAGAAGATATCGCCCGCTAAGGCAGGCAATACCGGCAGAAGCAGAAAAGCCCGGCGGGTCGTCAGCGCCTCCTCCGGGAGGACAACCAGATGATACGCGATGTAGAGGAGAGGAGTCAGAAGATACAGCGCCGTCAGGTGAAAGGCCATAAGCTCCGGACACTCGAAGGCAAGGCCGTGAACGACAAATCCCAGATGAGATATGAAGCCCCCCAGGCAGAGGAACATCAAGGCCAGATTATAATTCGCCGGCCTCTTTCTCGGAATGAAGAGCTGCCCCAGGGAAAAGAGGAGCGAGAGGCCTCCGGCGAAAAAGATTAAGTATTCCATCAGAAGTATTCCATTATTGGAAACGTCCCGGAACGCCCCGCGGCAGGGCGCATGACGCATTAATGCTAATGGGGCGGCCGCTCAGGTAAAGTACTTTTTCGGGTCCCTCCGGGGCGGTCATGGCCCTCTGCCGGAACAATGGCCCCGGCGGAAGGTCTTCCCTCTCCGGCCCTTATCCTCTCCATCACGGTCGGATGTGTGCCGTAATACCACTGGAACACCGGGTTGGGCAGAATGTTTCCACGGTTTTTCAGGGCAAGCTTTCTCTCCATCTCAACGAAGGCCGCCCCATTTTCCGTGAGCTCAACCGCATAGGCGTCGCACCGCCTTTCCATCATCCGCGAAATTCCGTTTATGGCGGGACGCGCCGCGAATAGCAGCATTGAAAAAGCCAGGATGATATGGGGCACCTTCCCGGAGCGCGAGGCCCCGGCAAGGCCCTCGCCGAAAAGGAAAAGGCAGAGGCGGTCGAGGGCAAAGAGCCCAAAGAAAAGTCCGACGGCCCCCAGGAAAAGCCCGATGAGGACATGCTCCTCCCTGTAATGGCAGAGCTCGTGGGCCACAATGGCGCAGACCTCCCCGTCATCATGCCCATCGAGGACCGTATCGTAGAGATATATCTCCCGAAAGGCCCCCCATCCCGTGAAGTACGCGTTTCCATGTTTCGAATAACGGCTCTCGTCGATGACATGGATGCCGCCCACCGTGGTCCCGGAGCGCTCAAGCATTCCCGAGATTCCGGTTTTCAACGCGCCGTCCGGAAGCGGGCGGGCGCTGTAAAAGAGCGGCGAGACCACTCGAGGATATAAAAAAACCCCGGCAAGGGAAAGCGCCAGAAACAATGCGGGGAGGATGATGCGGTAGCGCCTGATTTTACCGGCGATTAAAAGGAAAAGGACGATAATGGCCGCCGCCACCAGGACCCCGATGGCCTTAGACGCAAGGTAACGGTACAACCAGAGAGGGAAGTCGGCCGTCAACAGGCCAAACATTTTTTTTCGGACAAACCCCGAAACGACCGCGAATGGAAACGCCAAAACCTCCATGGCCGCAAGGACCATGATGACATACAGAGCCGTCCTCAGGGACGGGCGCAGGATTTTTTTCTCAAAAAAGTCCGCAATCGCCCGGTGCTTCACCGCAAAGAAAAGCAAAAGCCCCAGAGCAAGGAGCCGGTACGCGAGGGACGGGACAATTCCCCAGGCGAAGTGGCTTCTTCCCCGTGCGATGTCCTCCGCTGAAAAATACCGGAGCGCCTCACCCAGGGCCGCCGCATCGGAATTTCCCGCCAGGCCCAGGAAGGCCAGTGCAGTCATCATGCCGCCCAGAAATGCCGTCGCGGCAAAGAGCCGCCCATTAGAGTTTGCCATATTTCAGGTAACCTCTAATATTCAGGTTTTCCCGCCCGCCGAAGGCGGGCGGGAAAACCGAGTTTTTGTGGCCGCCCTTCATTTTTTAAAAAACAAGAAGGTTGCGCATAATAGTCTCATTGTTCGCCCGGTCCCGCACCCGGAGGAACACGTGGTGGACCCCCTTCGACACCGCGAGCTTCGGCAGCTTCGCTTCAATCCAGCTTCTGTCATAATCAAAGAGGGCTGGATAGTTCTCCCCGTCGATGTAAAGCCACACGGACTTCGTATTCACTCCAGAGAGGTCGTCAAAAAGATGTAGCCGCATTTTGCGGTATGGGCCGTCGTCCACGATGAAATCGTAAGAGGCGGGGACGTGGACCTCGGGGGCCCGGCGGTCGCGCATTAGAACGAAGCGCCCATTTGCACTCGTATTGGCCTCAAAGCAGTCGGTCCTCCTGTTGTACACGGTGAGAAGCCCCCAGGCCGCCGTGTCCTCATAACTGCGGTAGATGAGTATGTTGTCCGCCTCGTCTTTTGAAATCCACTCGGGGCGCCGTATCGACACCCGGGAGTCTCTCCGGTACACCTGGTCGAAGGGAAGGACCGTGTAGACCGTCGAGGAGTCCCCATCGCCAATTATGCCGCCCTGTTGAAGCCGGTACACCTGCCCGCTGGTCTTCGCCGTTTCTACCTTCAACATGGCCCCGTCGTAAAGTCCGCCCCGGGGTACGGTGAAGGTGAAGTCCCCGGAAGCGTCCCGGAGCACGCCTCCCCTGCCGGCGCTTACGGCGATGTACCCGGCGGCCGGGTCCGGCGCCGCGGCCTTTTTCCGGATAAGGCCAAACTCGAGGGACGACTTGTTCCCGGCCTGGTCGAAGACGTCTATGCGGAACTTCCGAGGTTCCTCCGTCGCCTTCAGGTAACCGTCGTTTACGGCCCTTATGCGGCTGTATTTATTTCCCGTCCTGCGGCACAGAAAAAAGGTGTAGAGCGATTCGCCGCCAATCACCGTAATAGAACGGTCATAGATAAATCGGCCCATGGAGCTGTCGGCCCATTTGAAACGCTGGAAGTCCATGGAGAAAATTTCCGTATCGCCCTCAGAAAGGAGTATCTTATTGACCGCGCAGCGATTAAGGGAGGACACTCGGTCATAGCAGGAAAGCTTTATAAAGCACCGGTCCTCGGGGCCGGCGACGAAAACATTCTCCCGAAGAGCGTATTTCCCCCACGATTTATATGCCGGGATTGTCACGGCGCTCACCGTGGAGCCGCCCTTTTCCACACAGAAGCTGAGGGCCTTTATCACCGGCGCCTCGGTATCCGGCAAATTATAGTATTCCAGGGGGTTCACGGGGCCCCCGGGTTCCCGGAGGGCAAAATGAAGGTGGGGAGGCCCCGCTCCCGTTTCTCCGCTGTAGCCGATAAGTTCGCCCTTTTTGAAGCGCAGCCTTCTTTTTTTAAAAGAAAAGCTGTCGATTTCGTCGCCGTATAGAAGCTTCACTGTTTCCACAAGTGTGTCAAGGCCCGCCGCGCCTTCAACGAATGAGTCGAGATGGGCGTACTGGGAAAAGAAGGAACCATGGCCGAGGATGATGGAGTTTCCATACCCCAGGCTCCTTGCCGTGATTGAGAGAAGCAGCCCATCGTCCACGGCGTATACTCTGTGTCCCGTTCTCCCTGCGGTTTTAATGTCTATCCCGGAGTGGAGATGGTCACCCCGCTGTTCACCATGTGTGCCCGTGAGGGAGCGGGGTAGGTCCACGGGCCATCGAAGGGATTCCTCTCCTGGGACCGTTCCAACCATAATGGCCATTGCGGCCGCCATTGCCGCGGCCGCGCAAAGGATTTTTAACGATTTCATCCTCATCTCCCGGACTTTCATTGTTCAATCGAGATTCCCATGTAAAAAACAATCAGGATAAAAAAGAATAATCAATACTTTTTTTCACGGCCCGTCTCTCGTTCACAAAAAACTATGTTTCCCCCGCCGAAGGCGGGCGGGAGAGAAAGCATAATTCCTGGGAACTATTAAAATTGAAGCTAATCACAAAAACTAATGCTTTCCCGCCCGCCGAAGGCGGGCAGGAAAGCATTAGTTCCGGGAACTTCAAAATTTTAATTTTTAGTCTCCCCCAATGCCCTTGTGAAATGAGTTGCAAGTTTTCCTCTCTGTGTTTTCTTTGGAATCGCCAATCTATCGCAGGAGGCCGCAATGAAAAAAATACTCTTCTTCGCCGCCCTGACTGCCGCCCTTTTCGCGGCCTGTTCCGAAGACAGGCCGGTACAGGTTCAATACTCCCGGGGAGCACCCTATATCGGAAAACCGATACCCGACCGCGAGCTTGACGTATATCACAGGGGAAAAATCGGAAAGATACGCACCTCCCGGTACCGTGGAAAATGGCTGATACTCTTCTTTTATCCGGCCGATTTCACATTCGTCTGCCCCACTGAGCTGAAAGACATGTCGGAACACTACGCAAAGTTCAGGAAGGCTGGCGCCGAAGTTGTGAGCATCAGCACCGACTCTGTTTACGTGCACCGCGCCTGGGCGGAACAGAATGAAGACATAAAAAAAATACCCTACCCAATGGCCTCCGACAGGCCGGGCCTTCTCTCCCGGGAGCTGGGGACCTACGACGCGGCGAAGGGAGTGTCGGTGCGGGCGAGCTTTATTGTAAGCCCTGAGGGTAACATCGTCGCCTATGAGCTCACCGACGAGGCCATCGGGCGAAGCGCCACAGACCTCCTGCGAAAGCTCGAGGCCGCAGTGGCGGTCCGCGAAAGCGACGGCGGCTTCTGCCCCGCCAACTGGCACGCCGGGGAGGATATGATTACCCCAAGATGAACATGTGCCCCATCTATAGAGTTTACCAGGCCAATGTCTATATATTTTCATTTTCCTGCCCGCATTCTGCGGGCGGGAAAACGAAAGTGCTTCTCCCCGTGAAATAACGGCCTTCCTCATCGTTTTTTGATTGCCACGTTCCGTTCTCATAGTATTCTCTGAGCGGCAATGCATCGACAATGGGGGCCGCGCCTTTTCGCCATGAAAGTTCTTCTCGCATATCTCTGCCATTACCGGGACCGGCACGACTACCACATCTCCCTTATGCCCGTGGGCCTCGTATCCATTGCGGCATATCTTGAAAAGTTGGGCCATGAAGTTATACTTGCCAACTACTCCCGGACGGGGCACCGGAAGGCCATCAGGGAAATTTACGCCCACAACCCCTCCGTGTTGGGGGTGTCCATATTCACCCATAACCGCATCGATTCCATGAAACTCATCCAGGGAATAAAGAAGCGCCTCCCGAAATGCGTCATCGTCGCCGGGGGCCCTCACATCACATTCCTCACCGACGAGTACCTCCGGCAATATCGGGAAATAGACTTCATTATCCGCGGGGAGGGAGAGCTCGCCTTCGCGAACCTCCTGGAAATGCTTGGCCGAAAGCGCCCTCCATCAACGAAAGTCCTCGAAGCGGTCACGGCAGACCCCCTGGACGCCCTCCCTTCCCCATCGGACTTCTCCGGAGAGATGTTCGACATCGACCCCAACGAGCAATTTAAATATATCATCACCACAAGGGGATGCCCACATCAATGCGGTTTCTGCTGTTCCCCGGTTTTCTGGGACAACAAGGTGCGCTTTGTGAAACCCTCGCGCATCGTCTCCGACCTCGTCGGCCTTTACAAAAAAAGAGGGCTCATATATTTTTCAATACGGGACGATAATTTCACCCTGCGAAAAGGGCGGGTTATGGATTTCGCGCAACGCCTCCGTGACAGCGGCGTCTGGATGATGTGGAACTGCCAGTCCCGGGTGGACACCGTCGATGAGGAGATGCTTGGCGCCATGAAGCTCGCCGGCATGGAAATGGTCCAGTTTGGAGTGGAGTCGGGCTCGGATAAAATCCTTGCTCTTTACGATAAAAAGACCACCGTCGTTTCCATTAAAAAGGCCGCGGCGGCCGCCCGAAAGGTCGGGCTGTATCTTTCCATCTATCTCATGACGGGCATGAAGGGAGAGAAATACAGCGATGTAAAGAAGACCGCCGCCCTCATCCGGCAGGTCCTGCCGGGTGACGGCATCGTCTCCCCTGTGGCGCTGTATCCCGGTACGAGGCTCTATGAGGAGACGCGCCTGGAGGGAGGCGTAAGCAACTCTATCTGGTTCGAGAGCACGGAATCCGGCATCTTCCTTAGAAACGAAGAACAGGTTTTCAATTGGATGGAAGAGCTCCTCAAGGAGCTCTCACTGGTCCGGGAAAAATCATGGTATAGGACAGAGGATTTCCGCAGGCACCGCCGCGTCATGGGGCCGGATTGCTGGGTGACGGACATCCTTGAAGGGGACTACAACCTAGATGAAGAGCTCTATGAGGCGGCGGAACGGAACTATCTCCGGGTAATATCTACCCGCCCCGCAAATCCCTGGGGATACCTGCGCATGGGAAAGCTCAAATTCCAATTGAACGATTTCGACGAATCCGAACGATACTACCGGGAAGTGACAAGAATCGTCCCCGCCTACTACGGGGGATGGCTCAAGCTTGCGGAAAATCGCCTGGCCCTTGGAAACCGCCACGGCGCCCGCCAGAGCGCCGCCGAGGCGTGGAAACTCAACCGGTTCGACGCCCGGATAAACAATATAAGGGAGCTTTTGAAATAAGGCAAACTCTAATACTCAGGACTCAGTTTTTCCGCCCGCCTTCGGCGGGCGGAAAAACGAAATTTTTGTTGCTGCCCCTGGATTTACCCGCCCGACTTCGGCGGGCGGGAAATCATAATTATTAGAAGTTGCCTGATTTAAAAAAATGATTGCCCCATCGCCTCCCCGTATTTATTCTCAGGGGAAAATGCCGCACCAGGACCGCCGATACTAAACCAGGGGGCCATCGGCAGATAATCATACATTAGGAGAAATGTTTTGAAAAATAAAAAGCTCTGGGGCGGAAGGTTCGAGGGCGCCAGCGCGGACATCACAGAAAAAATATCCGCCTCCATCCACTACGACTCCCGGCTCTACCGCCAGGACATCAGGGGGTCCATCGCCCACGCCCGCATGCTGAAGAAAACCGGCATTCTCACCGGAGATGAGCTCCAGGCTATTGAGAAGGGATTGGAGGAGGTCCTTGCGGAGATTGAAAATGGCTCGTTTGAGTTTTCGCAGTCCCTCGAAGACATTCACATGAACATTGAATCCGCCCTCACTCAGAGAATTGGCGACGCGGGGAGGAAGCTCCATACCGCGCGGTCTCGAAACGACCAGGTGGCCCTGGACCTGCGCCTTTATGTCCGGGACGAAGGCCGCGCCGTCCGCGAGCTTCTCGGGGCCCTTATCGCCCTTCTTGCCGAAACCGCGGAACGGCATGTTGAAACCGTGATGCCGGGGTTCACCCATCTCCAGGTGGCCCAGCCGGTGCGGTTTTCCCATCATCTCCTGGCCCATGCCTGGGCCCTCCTTCGGGACCGTGAACGCCTCGACGCCGCCCTCGCCGCCACCTCGGCGCTGCCCCTGGGGGTCGGCGCCTGCGCCGGCGTAAATTACGAAAACGACCGCGAATTCCTGAGAGAGGAGCTCGGCTTCGAGTCAATCACTCCCAATTCAATGGATACAGTGAGCGACAGGGACTTCGTCCTCGATTTTCTCTACTTTTCGGCGGTCTTAGGCATGCACCTTTCCCGCATGGCGGAGGAAATTGTCCTGTGGACCACTGGGGCCTTCGGCTTCATCAAGCTTGCCGACGGCGTCACCACGGGGTCCTCCATCATGCCCCAGAAGAGAAACCCAGACGTGGCCGAGCTTATAAGGGGAAAAGCCGGCCGCCTCTACGGAAACCTCATCTCCCTCTTTGTCACGATGAAGGGACTACCCCTCACCTACAACCGGGACCTTCAGGAAGACAAGGAGCCCCTCTTCGATTCCATAGACACCGTGAAGCTCTGCCTTGAGGGGATGCGCGAGATGCTCGCCACCATGGAGGTGGAATCCGATGTGATGAAAAACGCGGCCGCCACAGGATACTCCACCGCGACGGACCTTGCCGACTATCTGGTTAAGAAGGGGGTCCCTTTCAGGAAGTCGCATGAAATCGTGGGAAATATAGTAAAGCACTGCGAATCCACGGGGGCCGATTTTTTCTCCATGGCTCCCGAAGAATTGAAAAAATTTTCCGGCGCCTTCGACGACGACGTCAGGGAATCCCTGGATCCCGCGTCTTCCACGGAGAGAAAAATGTCGGCCGGGGGCACATCACGGGGGGAAGTCTTCGCCCAGATCAAGTCCCTCCGTGAAAAATTAGGGACTTAAAGGCCTGTACCCCTTTCTAAAATACATCTTCATGCCGTCAATCGTGGCCGCGTATTTGTAGCGCTCATCGATATATCTTTTTATCAATGGGGTCACGGGAAATGTGAATCCAGTAAGGCCGTTTTCCGAAGTATCGACAAACAGCACCGGCTTTTTTATCTCCATGATGTTGATGTAATGCTTCTCCATTTCTTCGGCCCTCCGGAGGGACACGGGATCGCCCATGCCGTAAAGCTCCCTCATCCTGATCGCCGATGTTTTCGGCCAGAGATGCCGGGTCCCCATTCGACGTTGTGCGAAATAGTAAAGATAGGGGCCGTCTCCCCACACAAAGATTTTCTCGCCCGGCCGCGTCGTCCCGGCTACATATTCCACCGCGCCGAGGTATGACGCCTCTGGCAGGAGATAATCATTGAAATGCCCCATAAGCGCCGCGCGTCCCCAGTAGATGGCCCGTGGCTCATTGTAAAAACAGGCCGGGCGGAAATGTTTAATCAAAACGTCCTTCGTGTTCCATGCCAGGAAAAAAAGGCCCGGGAGGACGATACCGGCAGCCAGGCGCCGCCGGACAAGCCCCGCGCCCTTCCCGGTCCCGTCGTCAATGGCGAAAGCGGCCAGGAGGGAAAGTGCCGGATACGCCGCCATGAAGTAATGGTGGTACAGGCGCGAACCGCCGGCGAAGACCATAAGATAAGTCAAAAGGAAAAGTACGCCCGCCGCCGATTCCTCCGCCGTTTTCCCCCGGAACTTCCCCCGCGCCCAGGAGACAATGTATGCCCCCGCGGGGACCCAGACAGCGAAGTGCCACAGGACCAGGAGGCCCTGGCGGTGGATGAACTTCGCGGCAAATACGAGGGGGTCCGTCCCCTTTGCCAGGGAGTAATAGAGCTTCCCCCAAATCCCGTCCAGGAGGGACCGGGCAAACCGTTCCGTAACGGCGTAATCGAATGCAAAAACAGCGGCGCCGGAAAGAGTCAGGACTCCCGCAAATGCAAAGTACTTCCTGTTCATCCAACCGCGCAGGCAGGGCAGATACACGGCAAGAAAGAACAGGGCGAATATCAGGAAAATGAGGCCGTGGAATTTCACCTTCGCCGCCGCGCAGGCCATTGCCCCCATAGCAGCGAAATGGAAGGCCCTTTTCACACCGGAGCTTTTCAAGAACATGACAAAAAAGTAAAGCCCGCCGGCCAGGGGGAGATTGTAAACAATCTCCCCATTCGTAGCCATGAAATGCCGGTTGAAAGATGAGATGAAGACGGCATAGAATAGCGCCGCCAGGGCCCCGGCGGCAGGCCCCCTTATCTCGCGGCCGGCGTGAAAGAGAAAGAGGGAGGTGAAGTAGACAATGAAGATAGTGAAGACATGGACGATTACCCATCCACTCTCCGGCCACAGCCGATAGGACAGTTTGAAGATCGCGTGATAGAGGGGAAGCTTGCTCTCCGAAAAGTCCGCGCCGGGAACGCCCCCGGCCATGTACTCCCAGGTCTGGACGATGGCGGCGAGCTCGTCCGCATCGTAGAAGTCGTTGAAGAGCGTGGGAAGCCTCAATAGCGCAGTCACGGCCAGAAGAAGCGCCGGGAAGGCAATCATCCTCCGCGAAAACGCGTCCACTCCATCGAAGAACTTCATTCCGCCTCTACAATCCCCGGCCAGGTCGCCGCAATCTGAACGGCAATGTCCACGTCACGGTGAGTGGTGACCTTGATGTTACGATAGTCACCCTCCACCACGCGGACCCGGTGTCCTGCGTCCATAACCAGGCGCACATCGTCCGAAGCGTCAGGGGAGCTTTCCTCCCGTGCCTTTTCATGGGACCGGCGAATAATGCCGTAGCGGAAGGCCTGGGGCGTCTGGGCATGGAAAAGGGAAGAGCGGTCCGGGACGGCGGAAACGAAGCCCTCCCGTGTAAGGGCAATAGTGTCCGTCGCCTTCACATAGGCCCCTGCGGCACCAAAAGCGCCGGCGGACTCGACGCAGTCCCTTATCATCTTCAATGTGACAAAGGGCCGCGCCGCGTCGTGGAGGAGGACGATGTCGTCATCGAAATAATCGACCGCCGTAAGGGCACGGTATGCCGATTCCTGGCGGGTACCGCCGCCTGCAACCACCGCCACGAGCTTGCCGATTCCAAAGCTCTCCCCCATCACCCACAGCTTTTCGAGATACTTCTCCGGACACGCTACTACAATAGCGTCAATGATTCGGGAAGAGTTAAGCGTCGACAGCGACCAGGCGATAAGGGGCTTCCCGGCGAGGTCGAGGAACTGCTTCGGAACATCACCCCCCAGGCGCGAACCGGAACCTCCCGCAAGGACAAGCGCGTAGTTCATCGAATTACCTTCCGGCCACGTCAGTCGAGGTCCAGGTCGAACATTTTTTTATCATCGGGTTTCGTTTTTTGCTCCGCGTCCTCGTCTTCCTTCATTTCTTCGAGAATTCCCTTATTTGCGCTGTACAGTTCCTTCTCAAACAATTCCTTGTATTTTTCCTGCTCCCTCGTATTTTTAAAAAGAAACTTCAGGGCGAGGTCACGTATGTTGATGCGGA
This sequence comes from Spirochaetota bacterium, assembly GCA_029974015.1. GTDB lineage: Bacteria > Spirochaetota > UBA4802 > UBA4802 > JAGODF01 > JAGODF01. Next base: position 9,099 of record JARKUF010000039.1, on the reverse strand, counting down.
CCACCGAAGCATTGATAATCATCGTGTCGTAAAGGAAGGTAAATTTCACCTGGACCGTGTCCCCCACTCCGACGACCGTATTGGGAACAAGGTTCACGCCTCCCAGGCTGACATCCTGGACCCGCGTTTTTTTAATAATCCGGGTATTGTCGATGATGAGGTCAACATCGAGATTGAAGGGCCGAATGCGGGGATTCACCCGCTTTTCTTCACCGTCAAACATGGAACACCTCGTATTAAAAAAGGGCTATAAGGACAATTATAGCCAGAAGTGCGGAATCCTTCAATAAAATTATGGGCACAGGGCAAATTCAGTTGCCCGGAGGGAACGCCAGGTGAAGAACTCCGAGGTGGGCGGCTTCATTATCATGTGTCTCATCCCCGCCGGGCTGCCGGATCTTTTTATTCTTCCGCTTATCGCACGGCGGCGCTCATGGCACGCGCGCATTACTCCTTCGGAGGGTATCCCGTTATCTCCCTGATATGCTTATAAAGCGGCATCAGCCTTTTGTACATCCCGAGATACACTTTCTCGTACAGTTCGCCGTAGAGATCCCGGTTTGACGGAATGGGCGAGTATGTTTCCCCGACGCGCGTCATCTCCCTCAGGGCCGTTTTGAAATCCCCATGGAACTTCAGCCCCACGGCAGCGTCGATGGCGGCGCCGAGGGCTGAGGTCTCATTGGTGTGGGGTTTCTCCGCCACCATTCCAAAGATGTCCGCCGTGAGCTGCATGGCCACACTGCTCTGGGAACCGCCTCCCGATACTCGTATCTTTTCAATTTTTACCCTGTTTTGCTTCTCCGTCCTCGCGGCGCCTTCCTTCAGGGCGTAGGCGAGCCCTTCCAGGAGGGACTTATACACATGGGCCCGTGTGTGGACATCGCCGAAACCGATGATGGCCCCTTTTGCTTCGGGCCCCGGTATTTTCACTCCGGGGGACCAAAAGGGCTGAAGGATGAGGCCCATGGAACCGGCCGGGACGTCTTTCACAAGAAGGTCGAAAAGCGCCTCCGGAGCAATCCTTTTCTTCGCGGCGATGGCTTCTTCCATCTGCCCGAACTCCTTCTTGAACCAGCTCACCATCCAGTAGCCCCGATAGACCATCACTTCGGTATTATACGCTCCGGGGACCGCGCTGGGGTATGAGGGGAAGAAGGGCACCACCTCGACGTACTTTTCATTGGTGGTTTCCACCGTGGCGGTGGTTCCGTAGGAGAGACAGGCGATCTCCGGAGTGAGACAGCCGGAACCAAGGACCTCGCAGGCCTTGTCGGCCGCGGCGGCAATGACGGGAAGCCCCTCGGGAATGCCGGTCTCCTTCGACGCTTTCTTGGTTATGACTCCCAACTGCTCGGACGGCCGCACGAGGCGGGGAAGCCATTCCTCGTTGAGAGGAAACATCTTCCACTTCATGTCGGTTTTGGCCGCCCATTGCTGTTTCTTGTAGTCGAAGGGGACGTACCCCACTATATTCCCCGTGGAGTCTACGTAATCTCCCGTGAGCCTCTGTGTGATAAAACCCGAAAGGAAGAGGTACTTGTGGGTACGGTCGAAAATCTCGGGCTGGTTCTGGCGTATCCAGTTGATCTCGGCCTCACGTACGGAATGGCGCGCCGCTCCCAGCATGTTAATTGCCCCGAGGGCAATTTTCATCGCCCCGGAAGGCCATTTTTCCACGGCCGCCTTACGCTGGTCGAGCCACACGATGGCGGGGCGCAGCGGTTTCCCGTCCCGGTCCACATTAATCATGGTGTCGCGCTGGGTGGTAAGGGTGACGCCCCTTATGATAGCGCGATACGCGTTATTTTTTTGGAAGAGCTTTTTCGTTGTTTCGCAGAGCACTTTCCAGTAGTATTCCGGATGTTGTTCCGCCCATCCCGGATGAGGGGAGAAGTACGGCTCAATGGGGGTTTTCACAATCCCGAGGAGATTTCCCTTGAGGTCGATGAAGACCGCCCGTATCGACTGGGTCCCTGCGTCAATGGCGAGAATGCAATCGCCAGGTTTGCCCGCCCTTCCTTTTTTCATGGTTGATATCTCCGATTGCTGTACTGTTCCACGGCTCATTTTTATTCAGAGCAGTATCGGGTATCAAGACATATTTTATCATGGCTAGCTCTAATAATCAGGTTTTCCCGCTCTCCTAAAAAAACATTGACAGCCCCGCTCCGCCCGGGCCCCATGAAATACCGGTTTCGCGCTATGGCAATCCTCATTGAAAAACCCGTAGACGTGGCGAAGGACCACTTCCTCATGCGAATCGACATCGGGTCCGCCAGGTCCCGGCCGGGCCAGTTTGTCAATATCCGCGTTGGAAATACCCATGACCCGCTTCTTCGGCGTCCATTCTCCATTCACGACAGCAATGGCTCTGTGGTGGATATTGTCGTTCGAGTGGTGGGAAAAGGAACTTCACTATTGCGGGAAGGGGCGATGCCCGGCAATATCGATATCATCGGCCCCCTTGGCAGAGGGTTTACCCTCCTGGAAAGCGGGTCCGCCCTTCTGGTGGGGGGCGGCGTGGGGAACGCGCCGCTCTACTTCCTCGCGCGGCGATTGCGGGAAAGGGGCGTGAAGGTCACCTGCGTGTACGGCGCCCGCTCCCTGGATTGCGTCTTTCTCCGGGAGCGCTACGAATCGGCGGCGGACCGGATACGCTTCATCACCGACGACGGCTCCTGCGGCGACCGGGGATTCTCCACTGACGCGGCAAAGGAATTAGCCGCCGAAGGTGGATTCGATGCCATATACGCCTGCGGCCCCGCGGCAATGATGGCGCGCACAGTAGAGATATTCCGCGACGCCCCGTGCCTCATTGAGGTCTCCCTGGAGAACTACTTCGGCTGTGGAGTGGGCCTCTGCTCGGGATGCGCCGTGGAGACGGTCTCCGGCAATAAAAGGGCCTGCGTTGACGGGCCCGTCTTAGACGGACGGGCCGTCCTCTGGCAAAACATCTACGAAGATACCGGCGCGCTGTCCTGCGCCCCTTAAGTTCAACCCCTCGAAGTGTAGGTGTTCACCAGATAATTGTAGATGGTAGCCAGGGCGGGGTCGAGGCTCCCCTCAATCTTCGTGTTGATGATCACATCGTTCCGGTTCACCTTAAACCAGCCGAAAAGCCGCGCCGCCCCATCACGTTCGTCCTGTGCATCATGGCAGAGGCGCACTATCTTCCTCATCTCCTCAAGTGAAAAGAAATTACGGTAGTTGTTCACTTTGATAACGAAATACCTGTTGTCCTGGCCTTCCGTCACGTCGATGGAATACTTATCGCTTCCCTTCACTTCCTCAGCCAATACCGGGGCTTCCGCCGGTGCAGGGGCGGGAGTAGCAGCGGCCTTCTTCGCGTCTTTTACCGCTGCCGGCTTCTTCGGGGCAGTTTTCTCCACCGCCGGGCCCCGGGCGCCGGTAACGGCTTTTTTCGGCGCGGCTTTTTTCCCGGTTTTTACCGGTTTTTTGGATGCTGTTCCCTTCGAAGTTTTTGTCTGTGCGGCCTTTTTTGCAGGCTTTTTCACTGCCGTCTTTTTCGCCGCGGGCTTTTTTGCAGTGGGCTTTTTCTTGGCTTTTTTCTGCGTTGATGGCCCGGCTTTTTTCGCTTTCACTGGCATACAGCGCAACCTCCCTTTGCATATATCTTCCGCTCCGCCGATGGACGAAGCTATTTTACATGTTCCACAACATCATCCAGACTGCATTCCGAAGGCGGGCGGAAAAACCCAATTATTAGAGATTGCCATTATTTTAATCCCCTCCCGGAAAATTTGAGGGTATGGTTATGATGATATCGGCCCTGCCTTTTGATTGCTCCTCAAGGATGAATATATCGTCCTGAACCGCCGGGGAGACCGTGACGATCTTGAGGTTCGGAGCCGCCGTGAGCAGATACTCCGTTATGCCCCGGCGGAAGTCCGAATGGCCGCGCCCGTTGAAGTGCAGAAAAGTCCTTCCCGGACGCCTGGCCGAAAGAATATGCCTGGCCATGGTGGCGTCCTTCAAAGCCTGGGCTTCCTTAAAGTTGCCCCGGAGGTGGATGCGCCTCCATTCAAGAGAAAAACCTTTATCATCCCCCAAAATATCCGCAGATGGCGGAACAACAGGGAGAATGGCAATATGTGCCCTGCACGGATGGTCCTCCGGGCATGATTTCTCAAGCGCCTTGAGTCCGCTTTTAAAGACGACAGCAGCATAGCGCCCCGGCGGTGATGTGGCGGTGAAGGCAAGATGTTTTTCACGGGCAAAGGAGAGGAGCGCCTGGTAGTCCCGGCGGTGGTTCGGCCAGAGGCGCGCGTCGCGCAGAAAAGCCCCTTCGGAAACAAGTCCACGGAGGTAATCGTCGACGAGGGGCTGCTGGTCCGATTCGAGCATCTCTGCGCCGAGGTCAAGCATTCCCTTTTTCGCGTCGTGGAGGCCGCGGGCGCATTCCCTTTCCATCCAGTGGATAAGCGCATTCCCGTGGACCTCCCCGAAAAGGACAATGTCGGCCTCGGCAAGGACAGCGATTGCAGACTCAAACGACAGGGGAGACCCGTCTCCCCTGAAGAGGCGGCATGCCTGACGGGCCTCCGCTTTCATCGGCGCTGAGAACAGAACGCCAATAAAAGCGAAAACCGCGAGGCACGCAGATAACCCGCCTGTTGCCCCAGGACTCATGGCGCAAAGCCTACGACGCGGCAGCGCCTCTGTCAAGGTGAATTTAACGGAGAAGATCGTTCCCCAGGCCGTCCAGGACCGATGTATCGGATTTTTTTCTCTTTTTAAGGTTTTTCAAAATGGAAGAGCGCTGGCCCTCGCTAATATTGGAGTCCGGCGTCGATTCCGTGAGGTCAATGTTCTGCTCGATTGATGGGCAGATATCACAATGCTTTTCGGGCACGGTCCCCTCGGGGAAAACTTCGTTGATCGTGAGCTTACAGCTAGATGTGGGAAGGAGCCCGGTTCGGGCGCACACCACAGTCTCATGAAGGCCGGCATAGACCGGAAAGTCCATCACCGGCTCCCCCTGGAGGGCCCGCTTCATGTACCGGGACCATACCGGCGCCGCCACGCCCGCCGCCGCCTGGCCTATCCCGAGGGAAAGGCCCTGGGCGTCGTAGCCGAACCAGACGCAGGTGGTGAGCTGCGGGGTGAATCCCACGAACCAGGCGTCGCGCCAGTTGTTGGTGGAGCCGGTTTTCCCCGCCGCGGGCCTCCCTATGCCGGCGGCCCTCGCTGTGCCCTTCTGGATCACTGAGCGCAGCATGCTGATCATCACCTGCGCCGATTCCGCCTTGATAACGCGGAGGGTGCCCTTCTCTTCCATTTTTTTCAGCTCTTTGCGCACCTCCGCCTCATTGTCTTCCAGGACCTTACCATTGCGGTCCTTCACCTGACGGATGGAAAAGGGGATCACATTGTTTCCACCATTGGCAATGATGGCGTAGGCCCGGGCGAGCTCCAGGGGAGTCACGTCGAAGGAACCGATGGCTATGGACAGATTACGCGGAATCCTGGCCTTGTCTTCACTGGAGGTGAAATTGAGGAGCCGGTAGTAGCCGTTTAGCACATGGTCTATGCCCAGGGCCTCGGCTAAGCGCACGGAAACGACGTTCACCGAAAGTTCCAGCGCGGAACGGAGCGTCATAAAGCCCTTGAATTCGCTATTGTAATTTTCCGGGGTCCAGTCCGCCCCTTCGCGGTCGATGAAGATGATGGGAGAGTCGAGCATCATAGTCGCGGGGGAATAGGAGCCGGTCTCCATGGCGGCGGCGAAGAGGAGGGGCTTGATGGCGGACCCGGGCTGCCTGCGCGATTGAATGACCCTGTTGAGCTGGTTTATTGTAGTAAACTCGCTTCCACCAACCAGGGCCTCTATATAGCCCGTATTCTGGTTGATGGACACCAGACAGCCCTCGACGTTCTGGTACTCCCGCTCGTCGTAGTATCGCTTCCTGAAACTGTCCAAAAGCTCGCCGATGTTCCAGAACCCCACCAGGTGGTTGAGCAGGTCAATCTCCTCCAGGGCGTTTTCTTGAATATGACGGCTTATCTTGCGGTTCTCCACGGAGCCGGTTTTCTGGAACGGATTTATATCGAACATCAAGGAGTACATCTCCACCGGGTCGGTGAATTGTTCAATGAAGTACTCGTCGTTCTGGAAGGCGAGGCGGCTCGACGTGACGGTCTGTTGTTTCGTAGCCTCGGCCATGACCTCCTGGGCCGCAATCTGTTTCTTCAAGTCCATGGTGGTGTACACCGAGAGGCCCTCATCATAAACCCTGTCCTCTCCGTATTTTTTTATAAGCTGGCGACGCACGTATTCGGTGAACCAGGGAGCGCGGTCCAGCCTGGCGGACCAGGCATTGTACGTGGGGGGCAAACTGCTGATGAAGGCGTAATAGTCCGGCCAGAACCCGGTAAAGGCGCGCTCCGCCTGGGGAATGGTGATATAGCCTAACTCCACCATCTTCGCCAGGACAATTTTATGCCTTTCCATTGAACGCTCCGGGTGCCGGATGGGGGAATACCTGTTCGGCGCCGAGGGAAGGGACGCCAGCAGAGCGCATTCCGCCAGGTCCAGCTCCCAGACATGTTTCTGAAAATAGAACCGCGCCGCCGACTCCACGCCATAGGTCCCGTGGCCCATGAAAATCTGGTTCAGATAAAGCGCTAAAATTTCATCCTTGGAGTAATGCATCTCCATCATGATGGCGATGATGGCCTCCTTCATCTTTCGGTAGAAGCTTCGGGCGCGGGAGGTCAGGAGTATCTTGGAAAGCTGCTGGGTGATGGTGCTCCCCCCCTGGCGTATTCTGCCGGAGAAGACATTTATGAAAAAGGCACGGACAATTCCCTTGATGTTGATGCCATAATGTTCGTAGAATTCATTGTCTTCGATGGCGATGAAGGCCTGGATGAGCTGTTTCGGGACGCGTTCCAGGGGGACCACCTCGCGCTTCTGGCGAAAAAGTTCAGCCACAAGCTCTCCGCGCTGGTCGTAGATCTTCGTGGTGACATTTGGAGTGTACCCGGCGATATCACGGACGCGAAAAAAGTCGATGATTATGATGACCACAAAAGCGAGGAAGAGCCCTGCCGCGATCCCCAGGACCAGGGTCCGATGATGGGAAATCAGGTCCCGTGCCCGGCCAAAAAGCCCCCCAAGCAATCCCGGTATGTCCACAGAAAACCGGCGGCCTGCCGACCCCGACGCAGGCCTGGTGGGCGATTTCCTGTAGCGATTGCTGACTCCGTTATATTTTCCTAACATGGGGGTTTTTTATAATCGAGGTACGGCGCCCGACCCTATGTGTTGATAAACACGCAGTGTAGAATTCGATGATACCTATGCTGAAAACAGCAACCCCCCTATTCTTTCAAGTCTTTTTTGTCGCCAGAAAAATGCGCGCCAACATGCAAAGCGAAGCCGAAAAAACACGCTTAAGATTCTCCTCCGCACAATCGCGCTATTCCTTCGCATTTTTACAAAATAATAAGAAATAGGCAAATAATTCGCAAAAACAGCGATAAACGCTATTATTCTGGCGTAATTGGGGAATATTAGGTTCAGTCGATTTTTTGAATATGACGAAACTTGGAACGAAGATAATATAATCGTGCCGACTATCACGGATGATAGTAATTATATTTCAAGGAGGAAACAATGATTATAAACCACAATGTCAGTGCGATATTCGCGCACAGGACATTAAAGTTCCACGACTGGAGCATCACACGGGACGTTGAGAAGCTCTCCTCCGGTCTGAGGATCAACAGGGCCGGCGATGACGCCTCCGGCCTTGCAGTATCCGAGAAGATGAGGTCCCAGATCCAGGGTTTAAGGCAGGCCGAACGCAACACCGAGGACGGCATGTCCCTCATCCAGACTGCTGAAGGCTACCTGCAGGAATCACACGATATCTTACAGCGGATAAGGGTTCTCGCAGTCCAGTCCGCCAACGGAATCTACACTCCGGAAGACCGTCAGCAGATCCAGGTAGAAATATCTGAGCTTGTTGATGAAATCGACCGGATATCTTCCCAGGCGGAATTCAACAAGATGAAGCTTCTCACGGGGTCTTTCGCGCGCCTCAATCCCACGGCGTCGATGTGGTTCCACATGGGGCCGAACATGCACCAGAGGGAAAGGGTTTTCATCGAGACGATGACCAGCGCGGCCCTGGGCCTCCGGAACCCCACGGTACTAACCTTCATCTCGATTTCGACTCCGGCGAAAGCGAACGCGGTGATAGGGCTTGCCGACGAGGCGCTCCGGATCATCTCGAAACAGCGCGCGGACCTGGGAGCCTACTACAACAGGCTTGAGCACGCGGCGAAGGGCCTCATGAACGCCTACGAAAACGTACAGGCTTCGGAGAGCCGCATCCGCGATACCGACATGGCGGAGCAGATGTCGTCCTTTGTGAGATACCAGATACTCACTCAGGCCGCCACGGCAATGCTTGCCCAGGCGAACATGAAGTCCCAGTCAGTACTACAGCTTCTGAAGTAATTGAGCCAACATCGCAGTACCATTCATTAGAAGAACGCCGGGCACTCCCAACCCGGCGTTTTTCTATTGCCATCACTGCGGGACCTGGCCGCGGTCAACTTCTTTACTCCATTGCTTCAAGCTAATTGCTGGGAATCTAAAAAATAAAATTTTTATGGTGGAAACATCCCGCACTATCGTGGTTGATGACACAGTTAAGGAACGGGAAATTTCCCCCGTGGAGAAGCTTGAGCTTAAGCGTTTCGATACAGTTCCCGTGATAGATAAAATTGAGAACAGGGGCGATACTCAGGACCCGAACGTGAAGAAGGCCCTCGAAATGGAAAAGGAGATAGACCAGGAGATCAATAAGCTCGTTTTGAACCGTGCCATGTCGTTGCAGGAGATACGGGCACGGTTCGGCAGGATAGATGTGGTAACCCTATACAGCGGGCGCGTAATACGGGGCGCCATAGTCTCCCGCAAGGCATCCGTGGAGATCATAACCCCGTCAGGGCTAATTTCTGTCCGCGCAAACAAGATACGAAATACCAGGTCGATATAATGCCGTCACGGCATTTCGCGTTATAAAAGCGGGAAGTGTGTGAAGGCGCGCAAGCGCTTGCGCG
>JARKUF010000024.1 GCA_029974015.1 Spirochaetota bacterium | reverse complement strand
AATACCAGTGCGCCTGCAGGGCAGGCATCGACGCATTTGCCGCAACCGGTACAGATATTGGTATCGATGATAGCCGTTCCGCCTATGGTGATGGCGTTCCTTACGCATCGATCGGCGCAGATGCCGCAGCCGGTGCACAGCATTTCGTCCACATAAGCCCTTATGGTCCTGGGCCTTTTCTTCATATAACCGCCGGGGTGTTCCAAAAGGCTTTCCGCCGTTCGCCCATTATGGGCCGCGGTTTTGCCGAATGAGTCCGGATTATTCGAAATCCGATATGGAAGGGGGTTCATCTCCATTTTCTTTGCTTCCGGAAAGCCTTTGCGTTGCGGCCCTCGACTCGGGCCGGAATTGCCCCGGGCCGGCCGGTCCAGAAATTCAAATATCCGATCCATGAAGCGTCCGCGTCGTCCCCTGCCTCCATGCCGGCATCCTCTTCCCCTGTGCATATTTCTTTTCTCCGAAAAAAATTGGCGCCTCCCCGACGAAGCCCCAAGGAAATCGGCGGAGAGGCCAAAGAGTTAGGATTGTTCTTTTCGGCTCGAGGCGATCTCCTCGAGCTCCCTTATCCGTTCGTTGAGCATGGCGATCTGGTTCTGAAAGAAATCCGCCTGCGACCTCAATGCAGCAATCTCGTTCTCGGGCGTAAGGGGCGCCGGATGGCCGTAAGGGGCGCATCCGGGGAGTGCGGGAGGCGCGAAATACTGCCTTCCCCAACCCGGGGCGCCTGCGGCATAGAACATGCCCCTCCTGCCCCTTCCTCCGCCGCCAAAGCCGCGGCCCCTTCCAAACGCCGTATTGAGATAACCGGGGACGGGGTAGCCCGCGCAGTAGCCGAGCCCCCTTCCCGTCATGGGCCCGTATCCCCAGGGACCCGTTCTGTCTCCACCTGGCATGATGAACCTCCTGTATTAATTGATATTGAAAACCATTTTCATTATAAGTACAAAAAAAATCACCTGCACCGCTCGCACAGGCCATAAAAACTTATCGCGTGGTCGGTGATTTCGAAGTTGTATTTTTTCGACAGTTTTCCCGCTGTTTTCTTTACGAATTCGAGCTCCTCGTCGAGAAATTCCGAATAATCCATAATTGTCTTGCAACGCAGGCAGATCAGGTGATGATGGTGTTTCTTCCCATTGGGATTGTTGACCAGCTCGTAACGGGCTTTGCCGTCACCAAAATCGAATTTCTGTACTATCCCGAGCTGAGTCAACATGTCCAGGGTGCGGTATACCGTGGTAAGCCCTATGGAAGGATTTATCTGATGGGCGCGTATGTAGACATCGGCCGCGCTTACGTGGTCGTCGGTTTCGTGAAGGATCTCGATTATAAGCTCCCTGGGGGCGGTAATCCTCGCTCCCGTCCCCTGGAGCCGGTCCTGCCACCATGGGCCTCGCCCCCGTCCCCGCATCTCTCCTCCCGGGTATGTATTGATAATGAAAATCATTTTCAATATAGCCATGGGGGCCCAAAAAATCAAGAATTTTTTAATATTTTTCTTCTACTCTTTTTCATCGCGGAAAAAGCGCCTGAGGGGGGCGGTCTGCGTTTTTAAAGCTCTCCAAGCTG
>JARKUF010000048.1 GCA_029974015.1 Spirochaetota bacterium | reverse complement strand
TTGTGCGAGGAAATGGATTAAATTTCATAATGCTCAAAGCCCGCCTTTCAATTTCAATTTTCAACTGCTTTCATGATCCCCAAAGCCCGTCTTTTACTTGTGACTTGCGACTTGTGACTTGCGACTTTCATCTTTCGACTGTCTTCATATCGTATCCATAAACGTCTTCTCGATGCGGCTAAAAAGGATGATTCCTGTGGCGAGAAGGACCAGCGTCACTGCAAGGCCAATGGAATATTCGCCAAAATTTACGCCCCCCACCCCTAAGAACATAAACTTAAAGGTTTCTATAACGCTCGCCATTGGGTTTATTAGATACACCGTTCTCCATTTTTCAGGCACCTGGGAAAGGGGATATACAACCGGAGAGGCGTACATCCATAGCTGTATTCCGAAAGATAGAAGATATTTAAAATCTCGATACCTTGTGGTAAGAGAAGATACTATAATGCCCGTTCCCAGCCCAAGGGCCGCCATCTGAAGAATTAAAAAGGGAAGAAATACAGCAGACCAATGAAGCGATATGCCGGCCCCTTTGAAATAATAAAAAAGGAGAAAAGCTCCAAAGACGGCGAACTGTATAGCCAGGGTGATTAGATTGGTGATAACAATCGACAGGGGAACGCTTAGTCTTGGAAAATAAACCTTCCCGAACATGCCGGCGTTGGCGTAGAATGTGTCCGATGTTTTATCCAGACAAGATGCAAAATAATTCCACGCTATAATGCCCGCTAAATAGAAAAGCGCGTGAGGCACTCCATCGGTTGGGATCCTCGCCACATTTCCAAAAATGACCGTGAAAACAAGTGTGGAAAAGAGCGGCTGAAAAACAAACCAGAGCGGCCCCAGGATGGTCTGCTTGTAGACCGCCGTGAAGTCACGCTTAACAAAGAGCATAATAAGGTCGCGGTAGCGCCATAGCTCCCTCAGGTTGATGTCGAACCACCCGGTTTTAGGCTTGATGACGGTGGTCCAGTTTGGGGTTGTGATTGTTTTTGACATAAAAAAGCAGTCGTCGTTAAGTTAAGTCGAAAGTCTAAAGATGAAAGTTGAAAGTGTGGTTATTCAAACCTTTCATCTTTCATCTTTCATCTTTAGTCTGCTAACTGTATTTTTATCTTTTCCAGACATTTCCGTTTCAAATTCAATAGAAGCAGGCTTATCCATTCTTTTTGAAGCGTCGATTATTTCCATGCCGATTATATTACCATCCCTATCATAATCAAGAATAACACCTGGCTTGTCTTCATCGCTTTCTTCAATTTCGGCATTTCTAAATATAATACGAATGATATCGACCTCGTGATTATATATTACTCGCATTACCTTTTCCAATATTTATCAATTTTGCTTGTCCTGTATACGGTTACAACCATTAAGGGATCAGTCAGGGTGTCTACAATCACACGAACAAGATATGACTTATCATTTTCAAAATCAATTATGGATTGATAAGCTTTCTTGTTACCATAACCTTCTACTATTTGGCCGGGGTTTCTTAAGACCTGTTCCACTACATCAGGTGAAATACCCCGGCGTTTCATTTCTACATTTGCGTGGTTTGATATATGGAATTTCACTTGTATATGTCACATAAATCAGTTCAAAGATAAAAGCAAAGTAGTCGAGAAAGCAGTCGAAAGCCGAAAGTCACAAGTCTAAAGTCGAAAGTCTAAAGTTGAAAGCGTGGTTATTTACAGTTTGTTCGGGGTATAACTTCTTGACTTTAATGTTATCGAAACCCCGCCTTTCCCTTTCGACTTTCATCTTTTGACTTTAGACTATCCTTCCCACAGCTTCGCCGATCCAGCACTAAGGCAGGATTACCGCACAAAACCCTATAACCGCGGCCGAAACTCGCTGGAAAGAGTCTAAAGTATAAAGTCTAAAGTCTAAAGCAAAGACAAAAGCTATAAGTTGAAAGGTCAATGTTCAAAATATTAACGGCAGTCAAAAGTGTTGTGCGAGGAAACAAATTAAAATCCATAATGCTCAAAGTCCATCATTTCCTTGTATCTTTCGACTTCTGACTTTCGACTGTCTTTCACATCTTCATAACAGCAATGATTACCCCGGCGGCAGTTACTGTTAAGCCAAAAGACCATATCATAAACTGAAAGAGGCGTTTATTAACTTCATCAAAGCGCTTATCCATCTGCTCAAAACGCCTGTCAACCTGTTCAAAACGCTTCTCTATCTGCTCAAAGCGTTTCTCCATCAGTTCAAAGCCCCTGTGCATCAGCTCACGCTGGTTTTTAAGCTCCTCTTCAACACGGACCATGCGCTCACGCAGTTCGATCTCGTAAACCACCGGAGGCTTGCCCAGACTCTGTTCGGTAATTATGCGGGCCAGGTTGTTCTTTAAATAATTTTCTATAACCAGGAAATCTTTTTCTTCCAATGCCATAAAGGCCTCCAGAATTTTTGCTATGTATTGAGGCGTAATTCACAATCCTTTAGTCGAAAGCCTAAAGTTGAAAGTGTGGTTATTCAAACCTTTCATCCTTCATCTTTCAACTTTCGACTCTATACCGATTTCTCCAACACCTCAAAACCAAGGTCCGCGAGCATGGTCCTTCCGTGGAAGGTGAGGGCCACCTTTGCCCTGCCTTTGCGCCGGTCCACCTTTACTATGCGGCCTTCGAAGCGGCGCAGGGGGCCGTCTATTACTCGGATCCGGTTGTTCTCGTCGAAGACCACCGACGACTTCCTTATTATTTCGCCGCCGTCAATAAGCTCGGCGAAAAGCCCGTGCTCCCTGCGGTTGAGCGGGGCGATGCCGTAATTGTCCGGCAAAAACTTGAGGAACCCCAGCCCCTTTCGAAGCGCCATTATTGCGCTGTCGGAAAGCTCCCGTGTTTCCCAGAAAACATAGCCGGGATACAGCGGCGCGACCGTCTCGCTCCACACGCCCCCCTTTCGGATGTTAAGGGCCCTCCGGGGCCAGACGAACCGCCCGTCCCCTGGAGCTAAAAAACCCTCGGCGCTGCGGATGTAGCGGCCCTCAACGCCGGTTTTGACGGCAATAACATAAAACTCCCGCCGGGAGATGGACGGCCTGGGGTCCAACGGGGCCGCGCCGGAGGCGTGGTCCGGGCCGATTTGCGTCGAAGGCCCCTCATCGCCTCCCCGGGCCTCGCCGTGCATGTACGTTAAGTCCCCCATACCACCACCGCGTCTTTTACGTTCAGCGTATCGGAGAGGCGCGCGAACTCCTCCTCCTTCAGCACGAGGCTTCGTATCTTTCGATGTATCATCTCCTCGGCCATGCCGACGAGGTGTTCCAGGTAGCCGCGGTCGATATCGCCCACTATGACCACATCGATGATGCCGGAATCCACGCCGCGCGCGTAATCGCCCACTACGAAGGCGTGCTCCACATTGCCAAGCTTCGACAGCACCATGTCGATGAGCTGGTCGATACCCGTGTATTTTTTCACAAGGCTGGTTATATCGGGAAACAGGGGGTGCTTTTTGTTGGCGCCGTAGAGCTTCGTGCGCCCATTGGGGCCGGATTTAAGTATGCCGGCGTTTTCAAGCCGGTTGAGCTCCACCCGCACCGCATTGGTGGATTCGCCGAACTCGTCAGCTAAGCTTCGGAGGTACGACCGGGTTTCAGGGTTGATAAAGAATTTCAAAAGAATTTTTACCCGGGTCCTTGATGTAATCAATGATTCAAGCATACTGGTACTTTTCATAAAAGGACAAACAAAGGCACCCTCTAATACCCGGGCTTTCCCGCCAACCTTTGGCAGGCGGGAAAGCTGAGTCCCGAGTATGCCAGAGGTCACCCGAAGATCAAACCTGGTTTTAGAGTAATTAAATTACTCAAAAAACAGGCCCTCGTCAAGCCTTTTTAGCACTTTTGGGATTTATTTTTTGTGGAGATGAAAGCCCTGCGACAGTTCGCGGTAATTATTCGGGGTGTAATCGATACGCACTCAATCGATGAGTTGGTGAGTAATTATTAACCGCGGCAAATATGCAATCTCTTCACTGATGTGCGCGGGTAACAGAGGAGGGGGTCGCGCACCTCATCCCCACAAATGCCCGTTCCTGGCAGTGAAAGCAGCCAGGACACGAGGCCCGCAGTTGCGCGCAACGCATGCTGCAAAGCAAAAAATCCAATGTAGGAATCTTACTGTCGGGGGTGAGCGCCCCCCCCCTTAGACGCTCTCTTTTACTTTCTTTCAGCGGCGAAAGAAAGTAACAAAGAAAGCCGCCCTCAGGCGCCGGGAGGCTTGGCTGGCATTCACCCTCCAGTCTATGCAAGCGCGGTCCGGATGGGCCTCCTGCCCGTCCTCCCGCGCAGCCATCACGCTCGGCCTCCTGCCTCGCTTGCTGGTGCTTGCGCTGCACGTGGTCTGCTCAAGCAAATCCAACACTTACGCATATCATCAACACAAGACATATGCCGGAAAGCAAGTTTTCAAAAAAAGAAAACGCGACTGTAAAAAACCTCTGTGGCAAATCCACCCGCAATTACGGACACGGATGTCCGGTGCTCCCGGTGGGCACAGGATGTGCCTTCACCGGGCTACAGCCCCTCGCGGACGCTGAGTAGGGCGCAGCCCGTATCGAAGCGCGGTGCATGAGCGAGCACGCGGGAGGGGAGTCAATTTCCGGTTAACTTATTCCGCAATTTTATTGGATTGCTGCGTAAATCCAGGACTCTCCACACAACAATAACTGCTGCATTATCAATTTTGTAATATACCGCATAAGGAAATCGTTTTGAAAGCATGCGGTGATATCCGAAATAAATCGGGTGTATCCCACCATACAACGATAAAGAGTCTATATCGGAAAAAAGAGAGTCGAAGAAGTAGTCACCCAGACCCTGGCCCTGCTTTTCATAAAAAAGCCAGCCATTATAGAGGTCATCAATGGCCGACGAAAGAATTTTTATTCTCATTCAGATCTTTTACGGAGTTCCTTTTTTGCATCGCTCCAGTTAAGAATATCCTCTTTCCCATTAGCAGCCTGTTTCTCTGTTTCTCGCAAAGCTTCTCCATGCCATTCGGGGGAAGCGACTTTTTCTTCATCTTGCGACAGGTCTTCCCAAAGAGCTTCCATTACTTTCAGCTTTTCTTCCCTGGAAAGGTTTTTGATTTCATTTAGGGCATTCATGATAAAGATTTCCGCGAATATATTCAGTTATTTGCCTTCACCGGGCTACAGCCCTTAGCGGCGCCTGAGCTAATGCGCAGGAGGGCCGCTCTCGGACATCCCTGTCCTCCGCGGCATTCGTCCCTCCTGGCCAGCAGGTGTGGGGAGGGGGTCGCGTACCTCCTCCCCACGAAGCGCCGGTTCCTGGCAGGATGAAAGTAGCCAAAACACAAGGCCCGCGGTGGTACGCCGCGCATGCCGCAAAGCGAACTCAACTTCTAAAAACCCACGCGTCAGCGTGAACCTAAAAATCCAATTTTTAGATTCCCCCCTACTTCTTTTTAATGGTCCCCTGTACCCGCACGCGGCGGACTGTGTCGGTTGCGAAATCTTCTTTAAATATGGTTTTCCTTCCCTTTTTCACCGCTATATTCCACAGCATGGGCTTCATGTGCAGGCTGCTGAAGCCGAACTGGCCGGATTGCACCTCGCCAGCGGGCAGCTCGGCGCGTAAAATTAGCTTCCTGTTTAGCAGAAATGAAGTCCTTTTCTTTTCAATTTTTATTTCCACGCCATAATCGGTGTTGTACCGGATATCGCATTCGGCGGACGCCAGTTCGGTAATTTCGAAATTCCACTTCACCGCCTTCGGTTTCTCCGGGTCCTTCACTGTTGAGCGGACAAAGTCGATTTTTTTTATTCCTTCCGCGTCCCCGGTCAAACGAAAGGCATAGAAGACCCTGTCTTCCTTAATTCCGAAGGAAGACATGAAGCGCACATCCTTTTCACGCGGGTCGGCAAACCTGCATCCATACGAAATGTAATCATACGCCTCAAGCGGCTCAAGCGTTATGATTGTGTTGTGGTTTATCAGCTCATTGTACCCCCAGCGGTACGATGTGATTTTGGAATCCGTAATAAAGTTGTACTTTTCCCCTTTCTCGACGCTCCAGATGCCATTTATCTGTCGCCAGACAAAATTGGGCTCCGCTTCCACCGAGGAGCTTTGCGAATAGGCAATGCTTCCGCAAGAAATAAAAAAAGCGGTGCAGGCTCCCACGGAAAAATACATCAATGTTTTCAGGATTCCCTTCATCGTTTCAAACACCAGCCTCATAATAATAGTACGCCCCCCGGATGCACTCCAGAATTGTTTAAAATCGGGAGACACACTTAAGATATTAAAAAGCCTTCAAGCACAAAAAATTTGATTATTATTATCGAGTAGCTTTTAAGGTTAACACATGAGAACTACCTTCAGATAAAGCATATGCTCCAAGATTATCATTTATATGCACTTGAGCTACGTCAAAATCACCACTTCCTTCACTTGATTCTACTTTACATTCAGCTTCACCTACAAGTTTAGTCACTTCTTTTGTGGACGACAAAGAACCCTTACCCACTGTTTCATACCATTCTGCATCTCCTTCTGCCCACACAATTTCTTCTATACTACCATTACTATCTGTAGAATTCTTCCACGCCACTTCCGTAACTTCATTTCCGCAGTGGACAAGAAACGCCGCCGCGGCGAGCGCGCCCATGAGTATTATCAGTTTTTTCATGATGATCCTCCTAAATAAAAAATAAAGGGGACTTCAAAAATTAAATTTGAAGTTCCCATGAGTTGTATTAGCGGCATGCTCAGGAACCGGTATATTCCGCCCGCCTGAGGCGTGCGGAATATACCGTTAATTAGAGGCAACCACTAATGAAAAACAAAGAAACTTTGTTTCCCCCGCCCGCCGAAGGCGGACAGGGAAACAAAGATTTGTTACTTCCCGTTAATCGCAAACAACGGCAGACACTGCAATTTGATTTCCCTATCTTAACTCCATCAATTAGAACCGCTGGGCAGACGGGCCTCATTGCAAATGGACCTCATCAGCCTCAATATAATAGAAAAAAACGCTACGGTCAAATGTTTTTCCCTTTTTTAAGCCGCCCCTCCGGCCGCCCGGACAGGGGCATTCCCCTGCGGAAGGCCAGGTCGCCTTTCAGCGAACGAGGCGGCGCACCGAGTCGGCGTTGAGTGAGGAGATGCGGGCGATGGAGCCCGTGTCGGCCCTCGAAAGGGAGCTCTCTATACCGCCCATGAGCCGGTCGATGGCCTCCCCTCCGCGGCCCCCGGCGGCAAGGAGGTTTTCCGCCTCCACCTGGAGCCTCCGCAGGCGGTTGATGTCGTCGCCTATGAGGCGGCCGACGCGCTCGCGCGCGGCGCTCAGGGTCTCTGTGTCGGGACGGTCGCCCACGAAGGCGCGCAGTACCGGGTTACCCTCGAAGCGGGTTTCGTCGAGGATGCGGCCGGTTTCGCCGCCGCCCCTGGCCATGTCGTCCCCGAGGCGCCCTATGCCGTCGCTTACAATCTGGTTTCTGGTGAGTGAATGCTGGATGTCGCGAAGCTCGCCCTGTATGGTAAGAAGCCTGCCGTGGATACGGTTTTCTATGCTGACGGAATCGGTCCTCACTTCACCGCCGCGGCCTTCCCTTCCCTGCTCGTCCTCCCTGCGCTGGCCCGCGATTCTTCTTGCCGATCCTAATATGCTCTCTATTGATACTTTCATGGCCGCACCATCCTCTGCGCGTGTGTACGGATGTCCCTATCCGCGGATAGTTATCCGCCCGTCATTGTATAGTATACCAGGCCCCCGGTTTTCTGTCAAGCAGATTTTATGCGACATAATCTTGCTGGAGGGGGCCCGGGTGGGGGCGGGGCGGGATTGGGGACGCGGGGCGTTTCGACCGTCAGGACGGCCGAAGTGGGATAAGCCGACGGTGCCGGCCCGGCAGTCCTCATCACCCTCAGGCATGGCGGGAAATCCTTCGTCGAGGGCGATGAGGGGCTTCACTTTTTCCGGCCAAGGTACTCTTTCAAAGCCGCGGCATTGTTGCGCTCGAGGTCCCTGGCTGAAAAGAGAAGGGTCACTGTTTTTTGGCCCCTTATATGGGCCTGGAGCTCGCGCTGGGCCTCCGCGTTGGCGTCGAGCTCGGCAAAATAACGCTTCTTGAACTCGGGCCATTTTTCGGGGTCGTGCTGATACCATTTTCTGAGTTCATTCGACGGCGCGATTGCTTTCAGCCACAAGTCCACCCGGGCTTCGGCCTTCGTAACTCCGCGGGGCCATAGCCTGTCCACCAGCACCCTCATCCCGTCCCCTGGGGAGGGTGCGTCGTAAGCGCGTTTGAGTAAAATTTTCATGCGTGTATCCGCCTTATATTTTAATGCGCGCTCCCCGCGTTTATGGGGCCCCCTGCCGGGCCTCGCGGACATAGGCGATTGCCGATCGGGCCGCCACGGCCCCCTCCCCCACGGCCACGCTTATTTGAAGATAACGCCCCGTGCAGTCCCCGGCCGCGAAGACGCCGGGGACATTGGTCTTCTGCTCCGTATCGGTTTCGATAAAAACCCCGCGGGTAATCACCCCGAGGCTGTAGGCGAAATCGAGCGATGAGGCGTCCCCGAGGGCGATAAAAAGCCCGCGCACTTCCCTGATGGCGCCGTCGTCAAAGCGCGCCGCCTCCAGGCGGCCCTCGCCCCGAAGCGATTCGATTTTCTTTTCGATGATTTCAATGCCCGCAAGCTCGAGGCGCCGCAGATATTCGGGGCCGATATCGGGCTTCTTTCCCAGGGTGCAAATGGCCACATCCGGCGTGTACTCCTTTAGCTCCAGGGCCTGGTTCGCGGCGAAGACGCCCTCGCCGGCAACCATGACGCGCGCGCCTTTGAAAAAAAACCCGTCACAGCTCACGCAGTACGACACTCCTTTTCCTTCATACTCATCGATGTTAGATATTCCGGGTTTTTTCCGTGATACGCCCGTCGCCAGAACCAGGGCGCGCCCGCGGTACTCCCCTGAGGCAGTCTTGACGATATAGGCCCCGTCGTCGCCGAAATGGACCGCGAGGGCCTGGTCGCACCGGAGGACGGCGCCGAAGCGCCCGGCCTGGGCCGCCCCGCGGCCTATTAGCTCCTTCCCGGAGATGGCCTCGGGAAACCCGAAGTAATTGTCGATATCGTACTCCCCCGCGACCTTCGGGTCGCAGCCCAGCACCAGGGTTTTCATTCCCGCCCGGGCCGTGTATATGGCAGCCGAGAGCCCCGCAGGCCCCTGGCCGATGATGACGATATCGTACTCTTGCATGGACACCCCTTTACGCGAAGAAATTTGCCAGGATTATCAACAGGGAACCTCTAATAATTCGGCTTACCCGCCCGCCGAAGGCGGGCGGGTAAAACCAAATCCTTAGTATTCCAGTAGTTACAATTCATGGGAATCTCAAAAATTTGGTTTTTGAGATTCCCCAGAGTTGGCTTCCAACATCGACTGGGATTATTTTATCATCTTCAACAAGAAAATCAAAAATAATTCGACTGATGATATTTATTGAGACAGAATATAATTCAGGGAACCTCTAAAAATTAAATATTTGAGTTTCCCAAAAGTTGTAACTCCTGGCATACTCAGGACTCAGGTTTACCCGCCCGCCGAAGGCGGGCGGGTAAACTCAAGTATTAGATACCGCCTTATCATAAAATTCGCGCCTGTACGGATAACCCATATTTTTGCAGGTTTCTTTCCCTGTTCTTGACGACATTATAATAGAAATGGTATATTAGTCTTACCGCCGGGCGCACCGCCTTTGTTTTTGGCGAAAGATGGCGCGCGCATAACCGGCTTGCGTGGACAATTTACGATGAACTATTTACTTCTGGCCCTCATCTTCATCATCCTTATTATCACCGCCTGGGCCCTTATGGGGCGCGGGGAGGCGGGCGAAGCCGGGGCCGAGGTGCCTCCGGAGAAGCAATTCCGCCGGCGGGCAACGGACCAGGAAATAGAGAAGGCCTTCCCCGAGGAGAAGCTCCAGAGGGGCCGCCGGGCCTCGGACCGGGCCGCGGGCGCGCCCCGCGGAGAAGGGGGCGGCGAAACCGCGGATGGAGGAGACGGCGCAACGGGGGAAGACTTCAAGCTCCCCTACAGCGCCGATGAAATCATACCTGAATCCTCGAGGTTCCGTATCTATACGCGCACCCTGCTTAACTCTGAGATTTACGCGCAAAAGGGCGACTACGATACCGCAATATCCCTCTACCAGGGGGTGAACGAGCGGATCAACGACGAGTCGACTAACCGGAAGATTGACGCGAATATCGCCTATCTCAACAATTACCGCGACTTCAGCGAAAAACGCAGAAAAGAAAAAGAGGCGATATCGAAGCAATTCCAGGAGCGGCGCGGGAACGAAAT
Organism: Spirochaetota bacterium; assembly: GCA_029974015.1. Taxonomy (GTDB): domain Bacteria; phylum Spirochaetota; class UBA4802; order UBA4802; family JAGODF01; genus JAGODF01. The sequence continues at coordinate 129,954 of JARKUF010000048.1, read as the reverse complement.
TCGCGTCTCAATCGACGGGCCCCTTACCATCCCTGAAAAAATCCAGATAGGAGTGGCGACCCCTATCCAGAATATCGAGAAAGATAAGCAGATCGATATAGACAAAATTGTCGAAGAGATTACCTCAAAGCTCATGGGCTCCGATATGTTCGCCCGGGGCAGCAAAGCCGGTCCGCGTCCCCTCCCGGAGCAGGCCATTGCAAGGCCGCTTCCCGATGAACATGCTGAGAGAGCCAGGGCAAAAGACATACCTGAAACCGCCCTGAAAGACCAGGAAAATGCCCTGAGAGGGCTCCAGGACAAGCTCAAAATAATTGAGGACCGCGTGGAAGACGCGGCGCGGGACTCCGCCCGCGCCCGGGACGACATCAGGCGAATGAAGGAAATTGAGGAGGCGGCAATGGCCGCCTCGGCCCGCGAAGCGGACCGTGGGCCTTCAATCACTGCGCCAAAATACAGTTCTCCCATCCCCGTGACCCTGGACACGAAGCCCATCATCGACCTCTTGAACAAACTTCCGGCGCGCCAGGTACCTGAGGCGACACCCATGAAACCTCCTCCCTCAACATGGGACGCCCGGCCTGCCGCTTCCCAGGCTACAACCCCTTCCGCCAAGGCCCGGGGGGCCGAAGGGACCGGAAAGGAAGCGCCCTCCCCCGCCGCCAGGGGCGGCGGAGAAGCGGAACGATCAAAGGAAGCGGTGGACCGTGAAATCAACACCTCCGAGGGAGAAGGCCCGGAGGACTACGAACTTTTCAGCGAGTATCTTAAAGACGGCAAAGACGATACAGACGGAGGCCTGAGCGATGCCGATATCTTCGAAAAGATTTTGCAGGAGGACCGCGAAAAAATCCAGGACTCCTTCGAAATTCGCGGCGAACGCCGCGACCGCGGAGAGGGCGCCTACGACATCTCCGACGACGAATACGAACGGAAGCGCAGGGACGACGAACGCTTTTACGAGAAATTTTTAAAGCATGAAAAGCGCATCCGCAAGGAGCTCCCCATCCTCCGGGTTACCTACGACTTCTCCCGGCTTCCCGATGAGTTTAGCCTCTCGAAGGACAAAAATATTTTGGAATATTCCCTCTACAAATACAAGCCGCTTCTGGAGAAGGCCGAGGAGTTCATCAAGAGGCGCAGAGTGCGCGACGCCATCAACTACTACCGCACCGTGATGTCCCAAAACGTCCCTCCCGAATTCAAGGTGATGATCCGGAAAAATATCGACGACCTCACGGAGTACTTAGAGAAGTACCTCGCCTCGGAATGAGGCGGTTTTTTACAGTCGCTCAGGCAAAGAGTTGCCTGAGCGACTGGCGTTCGGTGCAGCCGCAAGAGTGCCCCCCCAACCCCCCGTATACGGGGGGCACAATATAAGCGAATCACTACTGTTTTACTTGACAGTTTTGCTAATTATTTCTCCAATTTGTTCATGGAAAACTTTCACACTCTTGACCTATGCTGACAGGCGACGATTCGAATCGTCGCCTGTCAGCAAACCCTCTCCTGACGCGGCATGCCACCGCAGGGCCTCGTGTCCTAGCTACTTTCATCCTGCCAGGAACGGGCATTTGTGGGGAGGAGGTACGCGACCCCCTCCCCACGCCTGCTGGCCAGGAGGGACGAATGCCGCGGAGGACAGGGATGTCCGAGAGCGGCCCTCCCGCGCATTAGCTCATGCGCCGCTAAGGGCTGTAGCCCGGTGAAGGCACATCCTGTGCCCACCGGGATTACCGGACATCCGTGTCCGTAGTTGATGGTGGTCATGCCACAAAAGATTTGACAGTTGCGTTTGCTTTTCTATATTGAGAACTTGCTTTACAGCAGGGGAGTTTTGCTTCTGCGAGATTTACATCATTACCAGGAGGCCCCTCCCCACAAACTTTCGACTTTCGACTTTCATCTTTCAACTGTTCTATAGATGCAGAAAAAGGCATTAAGCGGATAAAATCACCTGTGGAGGCGAAAACAATGTTAGCAAAGACAATAGAAGAAGTCAGAAAAGACCTGGTTAATGAAGGCATTCAACTGGGGATTAAGCAGGGCATGCAAAAGGGCATTCAGCAGGGCATGCAGAAGGGAATTCAGCAGGGCATGCAAAAGGGTATGCAGCAGGGTATGCTAAACGGTAAAAAGGAAACAGCCCTTGCTATGAAAAAAGAGGGCCTTTCTCTTGAAACAATATCAAGGGTAACCGGCCTTACTATAGATGAAATCCGAAAGCTGAAGAATTAAAAGGGAAACACATCTGGGAAGGATTTTGAATTAGGTTTTTTTACCCGCCGAATGCGGGCGGGAAAACCCAATTATTATTAGTGCTTGCCACTGCTTAACTTTTTCCATAAGCATAATTAAAACCACCAGACAAGGCATATAAATGAAAGTAACCTGGAAAAAAGCTGTGTTCGTTTCCCTTGCGGTGATCTTAATTGCGCTCCTCGTCACCGCCTTATTAGTCCTGCAGAAGCCGGAAGTCCGTTTTATGTTAGCGATGACGGACATTCTTAAACCTTCAGGCGTTTCAACACATGAAATATCACTCGACATCAATGGTGTACCGACGCCCATGATGGAATTTCGGAAGGACGGAGCGCCCCCTGGACGCTACTATTTTTTTCTCCATGGCGTAACGCCGCAAACATACCGCCATCCTACCATGATGAAACTCGGGCCAGCCATCGCCGGAGCTACGGGGAGGACTGTCCTGGCTCCAAGAATACAAGGCAGTGAAACCTCCAGAACTATTGAAGCTGTTGCACATGACATAGCGAATATATACACTGAATTACGGAAGCGCTACCCTGGTTCTTTTCATGCTTTTGCGGCCTGTATCTCAGGAACAATACTTCTGGCGTCCCTCAACCATGTACCCCTGGAAATTTACCCTGAGAAAATTTTCCTATACGGGCCTTTTCTCGACGGAAAAATGCTCGCAAACTTTTACAACACATCGGGCATGGAAATTGACTACATTGTCCGCATGACAAACGCCATGAGGCACCCGGTTATTACCGGCCCGGAAAAAGACCTCATTAGCCGGGCCATTCTGGCCACGAAACCCGGGCTTACGGACCGCGAAGAAATGAAGCGCATTCTCGGCGCTGAGCTATACCGGAAAGTGGACAAACTTAAGATTGATAACCCTGGTTTTTTAAATATTAATGAGCTAACCCTCTTCCCAGCAGGCAAGCCCCTGCCTAAATGCAGGTTTTACACGCTCCATTCCAGGAGCGACCAAATTATTCCCTTCACCATGGGCCTCGGCCTTCACCGGTATCTATCCTCCCGAGGGCTTCCAAGCCGTTTCGTGGCAACCGGGGCGTTTCAGCACAGCGGCCCCGACTCCGCCTCCGAAACAGCATGGAAAGACCTCTTTGAGCTGGCGGATTTTCTTAGAGATCTTTTCAAATGACGGCTTAAAATAATTACGGGCGGCATAATGGCCGCCCGTAATTAGACTTGCGTTTTGCAGGAGTTTAAAAGCTACAGAAGCAGTTTTGCCTCAAGTATTCCGATATAGTTCATCCCAGAGTATGTGTAGTTCGGATTGAGGCTGTAATTGGCATTTACCCCTTCCGCAGCTGAACCTGTTTTTACCACCTCTCGCTCCATAAGGAACTGGAATTGCCCGCCAAGGGTAATCTCCACAGGCCCTCCCATGCCCGCCATCTGGGGAACAAAAAGCCTCACGCCCAGGGAGCCGGTATGCGTTACATTGTCCAAAAAGTTCACGTACCCGCCCGTATCGGCATCGTCTAAGAACGAGGGGCGATATGAATATCCGCACATAATCGTCAACCAATCCAGAGGCTTATACGCAACGCCTACCCGCGGTATGATGATGTTTTTGAATTTTGGAAGCGTCCACGCGTCCGCATGAGGAACGTCTTCTACCGTTATCATCTGATTGTACACCGCATCTATCGTGGGAGAATACTCGTACAATCCCCACATCTGATACTCGGCGTCAATGGACAGGGTGGTGTTCCAGCGAGTGTAGGAAATCCCCGCACTCACCGCATGGGGCACATAGTAGTCGTAAATACACATCGCCAGCGTCATCGATGAGTTGCCAACCTTAAGCACCGTTCCAGTGCTAAAGGGGTATATCTTCATAAACGATTCCTGTTTGTATGCCGCGCCTATCTCAAGGCCCTTGAGGGCCGGGGTAAGCTTCTCCGGCTTGAAATAAAGCCCGGCAACAATGGAAGGGACCGTCGCCAGGTCCATCCTCGACTGGGCGGGGGGCGTCTGGTTTGCCGGACCAACCTCGACATTGTTTACCAGTACCGCGCCCTCTCCGTGGAAGGAAATCTGGGCCCCCACTCCAACTCCGAACATATCGTTTAGAAAGCCGAAGCCCACACCGGCGATGATAGTCGCAACCTGGGCCTCCCGGCCATAGCCAAGCCAGTTGTGGGTGCGCAAATCGATGTCGTTCACCTTTGTGGCCTTACCGTCCGCGGGCGTGCCCAGCCCCAGGCCCAGACGCGCCGAGGAAATGAAACTCGGCAGGCGATACACCTTGTTTATGTCGATCGCCGCGCCTATTATCATAATCCCATAGTTAAGCTGTTCGGCGGCCTTCGTATCCATGGGCGCGTTGTCTAATGGGTTCCTTCTATCAATGTCTATCTTGAATACCGGATAGGAATACATGAATGTCACCGCAAGCTCGTTTATGGGGCTTTCGGCTTCAGGAACCGGTTCAACTGCCTTGTCCTTTTCAGCAAGCGCTTTTGCCTGGAGCTTGCCGATTGTAAGCGATCCGGTCTTCCCTACCGAAGCTTTTGCAGGTATAAAGATGTCCTTCGTTTTCCCAAGGCCCGAGATGTTGTAATATACTGAAGACCAGTCGTTTACCACCGCGGTCATGGCATTGCCCATGGCGATACCTTTCGCCGAAAAACCATGAGTGTTGGCAAAACTGCCGGCCATCGCCTGCGCGGGCAGGATAATGAGGACCGCCAGAAAAAGTGGAACGAATCGTGACATGTGGACCCTCCGGACACAGAATAATTTTTTATAGTTCGGCAAAGGGGAAAAGGCGTCCCTCCCCCGGCATGCCGTATAAAAGCCGCCCCTGCCGGTAAAGCAGGGGCCCAGCTTGTTTTTCAATGCGGCGCTTTTGCGCCTTTACCGTTCATCATCCCACATCACCTCAAGGTTGGGAGAACACCCTGCCAAGGTCCCCAAAGGGGTCCCAAACTGAGAATATGCTTTCACCAAACGGGCCATTGTACTGGAAGTCCTGCGCCTCGGTGAATTCCACCATGGGAACGCCGTTTCGTATAGACTCTACAAGCCCCTCCTGCATTTCAACGAGGTCGCTCCAGAGAACGGAATTGTAGCTGTCCTCATTGCCTGCAATAAGCCTGTGGCTTAGCAATCCATAGAGGTCGCTGAAAATTTCGCTGGTCTGATACGGAGTGGACATGGTATTGAGAATATACTCGACAAGGCTTCCGTTTTGCATGAGCGCATGGGTGAATTCAGAGGAAGCCAACCCGTTTTCCTTGTTAAGGTCCATGATTGTGGGCATATATCTCGTCTGTATGTCAAGAAGGTCCTCAGGATACACCCACCTGCCGCCGCCAAGGTCGGTCTGATACTCGGTCTGCATAATCCCGAGGGTGTGAACCAGACCGTCAATCTGGGCCTGAGTGGGGTTCACCTTTGTTACAAACTTATCGATGAGGGAGATGAGGTTTTCGGTCGCGTTGAACCTGCCCGCTCCCTGCCCCAGGTCGCTTGTAAATTCAATGGCCTTGTCCGCCGCGTCATTGAAAAAGTACCAGCTCTTCCCATTATAACCGGGATGTGCCGGATCGCGCTCGTCAGGATATACCGCAAGACCCATTCCCAGCGCATCGGAACCTATGCTGATATCGAGGCCCTCGTCCACAACCACATCTTCCGGACGGATGTCGTCATAGATGCCGTCGCTATTAGCATCAACCTTCCTCGTGAACATCCACGAAGGATGATTCAGGTTCTTGTAATTTGTCTCATCTATGGTGGTAAGGTTAAGCGTCGAAGCTTCCTTAATGATGCGTTGGGTAGTCATGAACTGCTCGGCGCCGTAGAACAGCTTTCTTCGCGTTCCATAGGTCGAAAGGTCCCCATCATCCACACCCGCGGCATCCGGGTCGGCAAACCCGGCACCCCCTACTTTGTCAAGGACCTTTATCAACTTGGTGATAAGGCGGGTGTTCGGCAAGTTGCCATCGCCACGCTCTGTAAAAGGATCATAAAATGTGAGCGCGGCAATAAGACCGTCCGCCCGCTTCGTTCTGTCGGAACGGTTTGTGCTCGGATCGCTGTCTACCATAAATGTCATCGATGTGGGCATGCTCTTAAGCTGGTACCAATCGCGCACGCTCCAGCCTCCAAACCAGCCCGTTTCAGAATTAACTCCAACATCAAAACCCGGCACTTTTGAATCCGGACGCATGAAATCGTACAGATTGGCTTCACTGCCGGCAATCCGGGGAAGCCATGATTGGCGCATAACCCCTGTTGTCCGCCTGTTGTAAAAGAAAAGCGGCTTCAATGACGCAAACTGTGAATCCAAAACGCTAAGGATGCCCCTGTGAGTCATGTCGGACATCTCCCACGCGGTGGCAAGGGCCGATACTATTACCGGCACCAGGCCGTTTCGCCGGCTCCACACCGGGTCACTTTCATCTACCTCGAATTCACGGGAACCAACCGATATATTCTGGAAAGTCTTCGTGTTGCCATAGCTAATACCGTATTCAGTAGTATATCCGGGACTAAGATTTTTTACCTCACTCCTCGGGAAGGCCATGCGAGATATGGAAGCGAACCCGTGGGGAATTATGGCCGGATTTGACGAACCATGCCCCATTGTATCAAGCACCTTGTCAATATTAAGATCCACCAGACCGCCAACCTTGGTGCCGGATGTCGCCAGGACATAGAGCCGGTAGTCGCCGGGAATAACGGATTTCCCCGTTGTGCCCTTCTTTGCCCAATCCATGTTACTTCTGTACTTTCGGGCGTTCACCAATCCCTCAAAGCCATTGCCTTCAATAACCTGGAAAAAGCCAAGCTCTCCAGTACAGCCAATAAAGTTAACATAAAGATACATGGGTACGATAAGAACGATCTTTTTTTCCGTAAGGAGCCACTGGAGGTTTCTATAGATCGCCTCTTCCTGACTTGCGCAGGCGCGCTTGGGCTCACTCTCCGGGATGATTTCATTGATTATAAAAGGCGATGCCGCTGTGGCCGAACCACTGGACATGTCGTGCGGAGCAAATATTCCCCTGTCCAATTTTATAAGATAGTGGTCGGTGCGCCATGCCGGACGATATCGGTGATAACGCTCTACTACCGTCCTGCTCACCGAACTCGTTTGCGAACCAAAAATTTCGGCCATGCCGTTACCGTACACATCGTTGAGTTCGACTTTAGCAACGCCTTCAACCGTGCTCTTCCCTTCTATAACAATTCCCTGGTCAGTGGCATTGATATAATCGGAGCCTAATTGCGCTTGTAAGTAAGCTCCGAGTTCCGCCGCAGACCACCAACCATCATTATCAGGGCTGGCAACGCTAAATGTTACATCCTTATTGACGGCATTGTCAATATTGAAATGTATTTTCGCCTCCTGGGTAATTTTTAAGCTATTTGGATTGATGCTTAACACTTCATCATCTGCAAAATCATCCTGGAGAAAAACCTGCACGGGGTTATCACCCAAAGCATCCGGGTTATTCGCATTGCTGATTTGGATAGTTTGTCCCGGCGGTGCTACAATCTTAAGAAATGATCCATAAGCGGAGCAAAGATTATTTGGACCGCCAGCGGCTGATATTGCGTTGTTTATCCTTGTTATAACATCACCAATACTATAGGTCCACAAAGGACCAAAGCTAACAACTGCATTGACACTTGGACCGATCTTAATGCGAATTTTAAATTCTAAAACTACAAATCTGTTTTTAACCTCTTTGCTGGAATGATAGACCGCATTCGTAAGCGGCATATCTCCTATATAGTTTATAACATCTAACGGATCTCCTCCCTCGCCAGGGTAGATGTATTCCCACTTGCTGGAATCCTGAGGATCGGCTTCGTCCTTATGCACATACGCATAAGTCTTTCTATTGGGCCTAATGTAGCGATAATATGACTTTCCATTTATCTCCGTTGAAGCTGCTGTTGGGTCTGCGAAATAGTAAGGTCCTTCCCCGTTCCAACATCCTCGGGCCACCCAGTTCATATTAAAAGCAGCAGTGTTTGTGTCCTTCGTCCCTGATGGGCTGTAGGGAACAAACTGATTTTTGCCCGATGTTGTGCGGTTTGGATTTCCTCCAGTGGGGTGGCCAATGTCTCCCACGCTGTGGGTTGCGAGGAAGTTGAGCGCGCAGTAATTCTGGTCAAATGAAATATTGCACTTCCCGGCATTAGCGTCCGCCAGCGTGAAGGGGTCCTTGCTTCGGAAAATGCGGTTGTTATGCCGTGCGTCATCCACAAGGATAAGCTCGTACATGGTGTCCCCTGTGGTGCCGTCCTTTGATGTTTGCATGGCAAAGACGGAATCATTTAAAGTAATGTTGCCCGATGGGGCCCCGTGGCCATGCTCGGAATTTGGAATATAATCCTGCTCGTTGGTCTTCCCTCCGTCGAACCACCCCAAATTTGTGGTCACGCCGCCGGTGGTCATCAAAGCCTCAAGAATGCTGAAATCGTATGCAGGTCTTCCTATTACCGGGTGATTTGCCGAACTCGTACGGTCACGTCCGTATGGATCAAACCGTATCATGTCGTAAAGTGACTCTTCTAAATGGGCCTTGTCCCAATCCACATTAAGACGGTTCAGATTGGTCACAAAACGCTCCGCGAAATATTCCTTCTCGCCCCTGTCCGCAAACATGGTACCCGGACGGTCCGTCCTTAAAAGCAGGGACATCATGGGAGGCAGGGTCTCCTTCTTCACATTGCGAAGTTCGGAGTCGCTGTATTCGTTCGCGGTCCTGCGGCGGTAAATGTCATTGGCGCCGCTGTATACCTTGCCCCCCACAGTAAAGAAATCCTCATTATTCTCTATCTCCTCGCGCATTATGTCCTTTACGCGCTTGTAACCGTCAGTAGCATAGGTTCCGTTAGAGTAAGCGGGAACCGATGTAGGTATTTTGGCGGCGGACATAGCGCCAAGCTCGCGGATAACATCGTAGAGGCTATCGCGAAGATCATTGTCCTGTAAAAGCTCGAACACACCTTTCAGCAAGGCCCCCACTCCCTTTACAGAATTGCCCAAACCAATGGGGGTCCCGCTTCCGTCCGGGACAAGTTTCCCGGCGCCATTCACCGTTATGCTCGAATTAGACTGGATAAGCTGTTTCCCAAGTACTTCCTGATTGTGCTGTGCGGCAATACGATGTCTGGGGTCGATGGCGTCCGCAAGGGCCTCCTCCGCGTTTTTAAGCATGTACCCTGGGTCGGCATATTCCCTTTCCAGGGCATACTCGCTCCCTTTTTGAATGATATCCAGAATGTCCGCCTCGTAGCCAATGTCCGCCTCGCGGAACGCGTCCAATAAATCGAAGAAATCCGCCGCATAGGAATTGTAGTCATCGTCGTTATCGATAGAGTCCTGCTGGTTAATGCGCCCCACAAGGGTCCGCACAAGCCTAAGCATCTTAGGAACAGGATGCGCCTCATGATAACCCTCACCCGTTGCGGGATTATATGGACCATCTTGGTCCGTGTTGTAGCTCAGAAGGTTGATGGTGTCCTCCTGCATCGTAATGAACTGGTCCTTTTTGAAATTAACCGCATCTCCCAGATGCCTGTTAAAGGTTGTCTGGTCGAGGGAGTTCACCGCTTCATAGAGGGAAGGATAATCGTCAAGCAGATTGAACATCCGGTATTCTATGTTGTCGTTCACCTGAAAATTTGACAGATCGTATTCCGAGCATGAAACGATGAAAGCCAATGGCAGGCCAAGGCAAAGGACTGCCCGGAGTGTTCTGGTGAATATGTTCTTCATTGCTTCCCCCATAAAACTTTTATGTGTTCATGGCGTTTTAGGCCCGGCCTCTGTAAAGGAACCGCCGTTTTCCGCTGTCCTTTCATCATGCCCCCATACAATAATCGGCATTCATTGACCGCTATTGCACTCTTTCAAGCTACCGTCCAGTCGGACTTACTTTGCTTATATTATACCCATTCTCTCCCCCAAAGGTCAAGAAAAAAACAATACTGACGCACCGGTTTTTTTATTTTTTCCCCCATAAGTAAACGATTAGCTGTTTTTGATAGCTATATACAGTCAATAATTAGCATGCTACAGCAGTCCCGCCTTTTCTTCGTTTTTCGCCTTTTACTTGACATTATGCCAGTTTTTTTGCATTATGGTAATAAGAAGCAATTTAATTATGGCGGCCCCTGTTTCAACATCAGCATACACCAATCCCTACTCCGGCTTTCTTTCCTCCGGAGAAAAGGGACGTCCCTTTGACGCTATGAAGCGCTTTTCCCGGGACGTCCGTCTGCCGGACCTCCGGGAGCTTCCCTCCTTCGATGCCACAGAACCGATGCGGCGCTTCGCCCGGGATGTGCGGCCTCCGCGGTTTACGCCGCTTAATCCCTCCACCGGCAAGCCCATGGCATCGTCACGCCTTTCGGCCTGGGACCTGGAACCCACCAGGGCGGCGAAGGCCTACCGCGCCGCCTCGTCAGCGCCCCCGGGTTGGACGTCCATCAACAGCCTTCTTTAAAACCTTCTTTAGAATTTGAAAGCTTCGCCCCCTGGACGGGTAACAGTATTTTCATGTGGCTCATTGTATAAAGGGATTGCCACACCCCGAAACGACCGGGGCTCGCAATGACAAAGTGTATCAGCAGCCCTGTCATCGCGAGGAGCGCAGCGACGCGGCGATCTCAATAGATAATAGCGTATTCATGGGAACAAGCGCGTAAAGGGATTGCCACGCCCCGAAACGGCCGGGGCTCGCAATGACAAAGTGTATCAGCAGCCCTGTCATCGCGAGGAGCGCAGCGACGCGGCGATCTCAATAGATAATAGCGTATTCATGGGAACAAGCTCGTAAAGGGATTGCCACGCCCCGAAACGACCAGGGCTCGCAATGACAGTGCTTAAGCCCGAAATTTAATTCACTCCCTGCGCAAACTCCGGAAAAAGGCTTGCTATTTGAGTACCGCGGCATCAGGCTTTCTTACGCGGATTGGCCCCGCCGGAGGGCGGCATATCCAATAAAGTTCTTGATAATACCGGGGTTTCTGCCGATTTTTTGTATGCTAACTTACTTTTTAATTTTCCTTCAAAGCCGCGGCATCGGAGGAACGCGGACACAGGGCGGCGGAATGCTCCGACGCCTTGCCGCATATACGACATGGTCAAGGGAATATAATGGCATCTGCGCAATTTAAAGTTGAAAACTATGTGGCCAACTCCTTTATCGTCGTTGAAGGCAAGCGCGGCGCCGACAATTTCTATATCATCCGCGAGGGAAAGGTAAAGCTTTCCAAGGAAAACCCCGTCTCCGCCGAGGAGCCCTTCTCCATCGCCGGGCCAGGGGATTTTTTCGGCGTTATATCGTGCATGAGCGGCCATCCCCGCACGGAGACCGCCATAGCCCTCACCAATGTCTCCCTCATCTCCGTGGAAAGGGAGCAGTTCGGCATCCTCATCCAAAAAAACCCCGCCGTGGCAATGAAAATCATCCGCTTTTTCAGCAGAAAGCTTCGGGACTTCGACACCGCCATCACCCGCCTCACCTTCAAGGGCAGTGTGGAGGAGGACCCCTCGCATCTTTTTAATATCGGCGAGTACTATGTTAAGCACAGGGTGTTCAACCATGCCGCCTACGCCTATCAGCGCTTTATCCAGTACTGCCCCGCCCATCCCAACCGCGACAAGGCGATCCAGCGCCTGAAATCGCTGAAAGCGCCCCTTAAAATCGAAGAAAACCGCCAGCACGATTCACTGGCCCGCTCTTTTAAAGACAACTCGATGATATTCTGCGAAAACGAACCAGGGATGGAGCTTTACATCATCCAATCGGGACGGGTGAAGATAACGAAGATTGTGAACGAGGAGGTGCTCCTGGCGGTCCTCAAGGCAGGCGACATCTTCGGGGAGATGGCGCTTCTGGACAACAAACCCCGGAGCGCATCGGCCATCACCTTCGGCGATACAACTCTCCTTGCAATCAACAAGTCCAACTTCGAGGGGATGGTACAGGCCCAGCCCCAGCTCGCCACGAGGCTAATCCAGCTTTTAAGCGAAAGGATATGGACCGCGTACAAACAGTTGGCCAATCTCATGATAAGCGACCCCCTTGGAAGGGTTTACGATACGCTCCTCACCCAGCTTGAAACCCACCGCATCAAGATAGGCCCCAAGGCGGTCCACAACTTCGAATTCGGCATCAAAGAGCTGATGAAGATGGTAGGAATCCCCCCCGAAAAGGGAGAAATGCTGGCGGTCCAGCTCCTGGAGGACAAGCACTTCCGCCTTGACGGAGGCAAGGTCATCTGCACCGACCTGGAAGAGCTCGAGAAAACCGTCATGTTCTTCAAGAAAAAAGCGCTCATGGACCGGAAGCGTGAGGCCAGCAAAAAGAACGTTTAAAATTACCGCCATCGCAATCCTGTCGGTTGCCGCGGCGGGCTTCATTGGCACGGCGGTCCTGTACCGGATTTTCCCCGGGGAGCGCGTCCGCTCAATGGCCGCGGAAAGGGCCGAAAAGGCCCTGAAGCGGAAGGTAAGGATTGGCGGCATCGAGTACGGCCTTCGCGGCATACATTTCACCGACGTCATTGTGTACGACGGCCCCACGGAAAAAGACGGCGTCCTGGCCAGGGCCAACCGCGGGCGCGTCAGCATTTCCCTTAACGCGCTCCTCAGGCTTCGTTTCGACCTCAATTATATCACCCTTGAAGGCTTTAAACTTAACATCTTCTGGAAGGACGGCGTTTCGAATGTAGGCCGCCTCATCCACGACATGGCGACAGATGAGGCCCCGGCGCCCAGGACGAAAATTAAATATATCTCACTCGCGGAGGCCGAGCTGGGACTCGTCAATCCTCCGGGCGTTTTGAAGCCCCTTGCGGGGACCTACGGCATCCGGGGTACGGCCGATATTACGGACCTTAAAAATATCAGTATAACCGATTTAAACATCCGGCTCCCGGAAAAGCGGGGCCTTCTTAAAAGCGATTCGGTGCGCATCGAAAGAGGGGAAGGCGGCGGATTCGCGCTGAGAGCTAACGTGAAGCTTGAAAGCTGTTCCCTCCTCTGGGTCTACGGTTGGAAGGACGGAGCCCCCCTCCCCTTTCGAAGCTTCGACGGCGCGGTGAAAGACCTGGCTGTGACACAGCAAGAGGTGACGGGCCATGCCCGGGGAACGGGCCAGCTTCCAGGCGGGCGCGCCCTTTCCGTGGACGGCTTCTGTAAAGTGACCATCCCCACAAGGCATACCCTGGTGTACGATACCTCCGGGGAAATGGGAAAATCGAAGGTAAGCCTGAAGGCGCTGAGCATTCAACAAAGCGGCGAGATCGACAGAATGGCCCTTTCGAAGCTAAGCGTCGATTTCTCCGACATCCGCGGCCTCCTCCCCTTCCTTCCGGAAGGGCTCTACGGCACGGCAACAGGGGAGTTTTCCCTTGAAAAAGGAGTGGTAAACGCCGAGCTCGCGATTTCCGGCGCGTCCCTGGGGCATGAAAAAAAGATACTCAGCGGAATAGACGGCATCTTTCGCATTGTGAACAACAGCTTCCAGAAAGAAAACATCGACATCAGGGTCCTCGACACTCCCTTCCGCGTCTCAGTGGCCACGACGGGAAGGAGCTTCAGCTCCTTTACGGTCAATGCCGAGGCCAGTGAGATGGTAATAGACCCGGATAAAAGCGCCGCATCGGGGTTGGACTTTTCCAACATCACCATTCCCGTAACTGTGACGGGCAGGGCCGCCATTCAGAAGCTCGACATAGGAAGCTACGGCTTCACCCAGGCCTTCGCGGCCTTTACTACTTCAAGAAAGCAGGTGAACCTCAACCGCGTGGCCGCCCGTTTCATGGGGGGAAGCCTTGAGGGCCGGGGGACTATAGACTTTTCCCGAAATGCCATGGACATCGAAACTTCATTTTCTTTCGAGAAGGTCCGCATCCAGAACATCGCCGAGCTTTCCGAGAAGTTTAAAAACAGGGCCTTCGGCACGGCCAAGGGCCGGGCGGAACTGGGGCTCAGGGCGTCGAAGGGAGAGGAGGCGCTGAAGTCGATGAAGGGACGCCTGGAGTTCACCGTTTCCGACGGGAAACTCGTCGATACCGGAATCCAAAACGGCCTCGGCGCGGTGCTCTCGGACATGCGCTACAAGCTCAAGGACCTGGAATTCAGCAGTATATACGGAAACTTCAACATCGCGGGCGGGAATTACTACGTGAACCTCTTCCAGTTTGAAGCGCCGGACATCCGCCTCAAGCTCGACGGCTATTTCAACCGCGATTTAGACGGTGATATGAAAGTGCAGCTTGAGTTCAATAAAAACTTCATCCAGGACCTTCCCAACCCCGCCCTTCTGAGGCTCAATGCCTACAAGCAGGGCCCCTGGTACTCCATTCCCTTCAAGATACAGGGGAACATAACCAGAAGCGAAAACATCACCCGCCTGAAGTGAAGGCCACTCGCGCAGCAAATTCAGCTTGACGGGCATCTCCGCCGGTGATGTGCTCCGGGCACCGGTGAAGCATGGAAAATAGCAAAGACAGCCTTTCAGTGGGGATAGTGGGGGGCGGCGCCATGGGGTGCCTCTTCGCCTGGTTTTTCCACCGGGCGGGCATAGACGCCGTAATCTACGAGAAATCGCCCGCCGCGGCGGAGGCGCTTGCAAATGGGCTTATTGTCCGCCAGGCCGCCGATGGGGGACAGCCGGAGGAAAGAACCCCTGTCCGTGCCTCTTCCGGCCCTTCAATTCTGTCGGAATGCCGGGCGATACTTATATTCGTGAAAAGCTACGCCACGGAGGACGCCGCCCGGGACATAGCGCCCCATCTTTCGAAGGACGCTGTATTGGTCACGCTCCAAAACGGCCTGGGCAATGTTGAAATTTTGGAAGGCCTCCTTCCGAAAACGCCCCTGGTGTACGGCACCACCACCATAGGCGGCTACATGGAGGGCCTCTCCACCGTGGTCCGCGGGGGACCGGGGGGGATAGTTATCGGCGGCGCTGACGCCGCGGCCCTCTCCTTCGCGGCGGGCCTCTTTAAAGAGGCGGGCCTGGATACGACCATCACCGACGACCCCCGAAAGGCCCTCTGGAAGAAGGCGATCATCAACGCCGCGATAAACCCCCTGGGGGCCCTCACGGGACTTACGAACGGAGGCGTGGCGGAAAGCGGACAGCTCCGGTGCATCCAGAAGGCCGTGGTGCGGGAATGCTCCGCCGCCGCCCGGGCCGAAGGCATGGCCTTAGAGGAGGGAGCGCTTGGCGAAGAAGTCCTGGAAATATGCCGGAAAACCGCGCCAAACCGGTGCTCCATGCTCCAGGACCTGGAGGCGGGCAGGCAGACGGAAATCGAAAGCATCTGCGGACCCCTTCTCCTGGCCGGGGAGCGCCACGGAATAGAAATGCCCTGTACAATGGTCCTCCACGGCCTCGTGACGGCCCGGCAAAAAAAAACCGGGGTGGCCCCCGGTGATATTAAATGGGATTGAGATGAACAATTGGATTGCGTGGATTGCGCGGGCCGGCTATTCCTGCTTGAAGTTGTCCAACATGGCCCTGTCCCTCTGGTTTTTGCTCACACGATACATGAAGTATTCCACTGCTGCCCAGAGGAGCGCCGCTATCCAAAAAATTGAGAATATTTCAAGTATTGAAATGTTCATGACATTAGCCTACTTGTTTATAAAGCAAGATTCATGCCAGATATCATTTTTATACAGGCGTAACTCCTGAAGGGTTCAGGGATTGCAATCGTTTTTCAGAAAAACGCCCTGCGCCCCAAAACAGCGCCTCCCGATGATGGCAATTCAGCCACATTGTGGCAAATATGCAACAGAGGGGGAAACGATCATGATCGCCGCCTGTCCTCTGCAGCAAGGGGCTACAGACTGCAAGGGGCTACAGCCCCTTGTTCTCTGGAGATATTAGCCAATCCCCTTCGAACAGAGAAAGGGGCTGTAGCCCCTTGCGGACGACGGCCTATTCCAACTTTGAACTTTGACATGAAACCTGACAGGCACATGCAAATACGGCTCGGGTTGATCCTTGACCGCATTGAGGAAGGCATACTCGTTTTCGACGCCAATGAACGGCTCCTGTATCTCAACAGGGCCGCCTCATCGCTTCTTCGCGTCCCCGCGCGCTTTAGAAAAGCGCAGGGGGCGCGCGAGCTGCTGGAAAAAGAAAACCCCGAGCTCTTCGGCATCATCCATGAAGTCCTGGCAGGAGCGGCCGGCGGCGGCACCGTGGAGACCGTATGCCGCAGGGGAGGCCGGGAGCTGAAGCTCAGGGTACACCTGGAGCGGGAGGAAGACGGGACGCTCTTTTTGGCGCTCCAGAACATAACCGAGCTCTGGTGGCTCCACCGGAAGGAGCAAACACTTCTCCGCCGACTGCATCAAAATTACAAAAACCTCATGGAGTCCCTTCGGCAGATAGCGGAGAGCGTGGCCCACGAGGTCCGCAATCCCATCGTATCCATTGGAGGGTATGCCAATCTTCTTCTAAGAAAGTGCGATACTGGGAAGCACAATCCGGATGAACTGCGCAAATATCTCGAATACATCATCGCCGATGCGGAAAGGCTCAACGGTATCGTCGCGGAAGTGGAACGGTATTCGGACCTCTCGGAGGCGCGCTTTACCCGGAAAAACATCATCCCCCTCATCAGGGGCTCTTTCAGGGCCGTCCGGCGTCTGGGAAAGAAGCGGAACCTGAATATCCAGGTAACCGACCCGGAGGCGAAGGAATACTCGCTATGGATGGACAGCGAAAGGCTTGCCGCGGCCATCGAGGAAGTCCTCACCCGTTCCGCCACGGCCTGCCCTGCCGGGGGCCATTACATCGCGGAGACGGCCTTCACACCGTTTGAGATGTCGATGCGGGTGGAGTTCGACGCGGCGGAAATTCAGGAGAGCGACATCCACTTCATCTTCGACCCGTTCTACACTACCGGCGGAGGAGTGAACCTGGCGGCGGCCCAGAGGACGATAGTGCTTCACGGAGGGCTTATCCGGGCCTCCCGGCGCGGCGCTACCCGCATGGTCCTCCGCCTTACCCTCCCCGGCGAGAAACGCCTTGGCAGGGCTGACGGGGATAACGCGAAAGGCCCTACATGATTTCCCTGAGGGACTCCTCCACGGCGGAGGCTGTTTTCGCCAGATCGTCGTCGCCATGGGCCGTTGAGAGAAAGCCCACCTCGAACCCCGATGGGGAGAGATAGACGCCCCTTTTCAGCATTTCCCTGTGGAACTCCGCGAAGAGCTTCATATCGGCCTCTTTCACGTCTTCGAGGGAGGAGATACGGCCCTTTCCCGTAAATGTGAAAGTGAAAATAGATTCGAGGCGCGTAAAAAGGAGCCTTCCCTCGTATTTTGAAATCACAGGCTCCAGATACGACCTGAACTTCTCCGACCTCTCGCGCAGAATTTGCCACGCTTTAAGCGAGTCGAGCTTACGAAGCGCGGCAATCCCCGCCGCCATGGCCAGGGGGTTTCCGGAAAGAGTCCCGGCCTGATACACCGCCCCTTCCGGCGCGACCCTCGACATGATATCGGCGCCGGCGCCGTACGCCCCCACGGGAAGCCCGCCGCCGATAATCTTCCCCAGGGTGGTGATATCCGGGAGAACATTGTAATAGGCCTGGGCCCCGCCGGGCGCGAGGCGGAAGCCGGTGATGACTTCGTCGAAGATCAGGAGCACCTCAAAACGGTCGCAGAGCCTCCTCGCCTCCTCCAGATATCCCTTCTCCGGAAGGATAAGACCGTAGTTGCAGGGCACGGGCTCCAGAATGATTGCGGCTACCATACCCTGTTCCTTTTTTAGAGCGTCCTCAAGGCGCTGGGGGTCGTTAAAGGGAAGGACGATGGTGTCCGAGGCGTTGTTCTTTGTCACCCCGGCGGAATCCGGGGCGCCCAGGGTGGCAAGGCCGGAGCCCGCCGCCACCAGGAGGTAATCGGCATGGCCGTGGTAGCATCCGTCGAACTTGATGATGCGGTCCCGCCCGGTGTACCCCCGGGCTAAGCGCACTGCGCTCATAACCGCCTCGGTGCCGGAGTTGACGAACCGGACCTTCTCAATTGAAGGGACGCGCTCCGATACCATCTCGGCAATTTCCACTTCCATGCGGTTCGGCGCGCCGAAGCTGGTCCCCAGGAGTGCAGTGTTCCTTACGGCCTCCACCACATCGGGATCGGCGTGGCCGAGGATGAGGGGCCCCCAGGACATGCAGTAGTCGATATAGCTGTTGCCGTCTTCGTCGGTGAGGCGGGCCCCCGCCCCCGATTTGATGAAAAGCGGATCGCCGCCCACGGACCGAAAGGCCCTTACCGGCGAGTTCACCCCGCCGGGTATCACATCTAAGGCCCGTGAGTAGAGCTCCACCGAGTTTTTTGTCTTACCGCTCATGTTCAAGCCACCCCTTCTCGAAGATGTCCCTCGTATGATACGATATAATGAAATCGGCCCCGGCCCTGAACATGGCCGTGATAATTTCTGTCACCAGCCGCTCCTCGTCGCCGTATCCCGCCGCAGAGGCGGACTTCACCATTGAGTACTCGCCGCTCACATTGTACGCGCAGAGGGGAAGGCGCGTAATCTCCCGGGCGCGCCGGAGGATGTCCAGATACGCGAGGGCGGGCTTTACCATCACCATGTCGGCCCCTTCGGCGGCGTCAAGGAGTATCTCCTTCTCGGCCTCCCGGGCGTTGCGGAAATCCATCTGATAGCTCCTCCTGTCGCCGAAGGCCGGCGCGCTTCCCGCGGCCTCCCGGAAGGGGCCGTAGAAAGCCGAGGCGTACTTCGCCGCGTAGGAGAGTATCGGCAAGTCGGCGTATCCTCCGGCGTCGAGCATGGACCGGACGGCCTTCACGCGGCCGTCCATCATGTCTGAGGGCGCCACCACGTCGGCCCCGGCGGCGGCGTGGGAAAGGGCGGTCCTGGCAAGCAAATCGAGGGTCGGATCGTTTAAGATTTTGCCGTCCCTGACAATGCCGCAATGGCCGTGGTTCATGTACTCGCAAAGGCAGACATCGGTGATAACGCAGATTTCCGGATATTCCTTTTTCAGGGCCCGGACCGCCTTCTGGACGACGCCATTCTCGTCGAAGGCGAAACTTCCGCTGTCGTCTTTTTCGGCGGGTATACCGAAGAGAAGGACCGTGCGGACACCAAGGCCAAGGTCTCTCCCGGCATCTCGAAGGAGATTGTCCGCCGACACCCGGCATATCCCCGGCATGGAGGGAATGCCCGCGCGGACGCCATCTCCCTCGACGACAAAATGGGGCATGATGAGCCTGCTCCTGTCGGCCCGGGTTTCCGCCGTGAGGTCCCGCAGGGCCGGGGTCATCCGAATTCTGCGGGGCCTTATTAGACTATCCATGCTTCCCTCCGTTTTTTCACAAGTGGACCCGCCTACCATGGACTTCGCGGGCGCTTCCGCGCAAGAATTATTTGGGCGGGAGAGGAAAATATCATCCTCCCTCTTTTTCGCTGTTCCAGAGGCTTTTTTGAAAACCTCCGCAGCGGCCAAAATCGCTTGTTTTTTAATATACATGCCATTATATTTGATGATGGGGGACCTTGAAAACCGGCGGGCAGGAAACCCGGGTTTTAATGTCCCCAAAAGATTGATCCGGAAATTCTCGTCGGATTCGGTGACCGGGAAATTATGGACGCCACGGAAAAAAAACGGGAAACACCGTCAATCAGGAACCTCCTGGAAGTTGACTACAGGCCCCTACTGGACATGTACCGGCAGTTCCAGCCGAAAAACTATATCTTAGGCCTGCCTCCCCCCCTTGAGCCCCTGCGCGTCGAATGGCTCCGGAAGCTTTTACAGGAAAAGTTGAACCTCGTGGCGGAAACAGGAGGAAGGATCATCGGCCACGCCTCCGTCATTGACGTCCCCGGGGGGGACTTCTGTGAGCTCATAGTGTTTGTCCACCAGGATTTCCGCGGCAGGGGCCTGGGGACGTACCTCACGGAGGAAATCTGCCGGCGCGCCCTCTATCTCGGTAAAAAGAAGGTTTGGCTCATGGTGGAAAGGACCAATGAGCACGCCGTGAAGATTTATTACAAGACGGGATTTCGCGTCACGAGAATGTACGGTGATGTCTACGAGATGGAGCTCGACATACGGGCGTCGGCGGACTACATGGGACGCTGACCTTCAAGGCTGGCGCTCCCGGAACATCCTCAACGGCGGCCCAGGAGGCCTTTCAGGAACTCCAGCAGCCTCCGCATAAGCCTCTTCAGCCAGAGAAGAAATTTCTTGAGGCCACGCGCCTCCAGATACCGCTTCTTCTCATAGTAGCGCTCCACCTCTCTGTCGGTGAAGTCTTTGCGCGTGAGGTTCTCGTCAGCTTCGATTCGAAGCTTCTCCATCTCCGTGGCCGGGTTCACCACATTGCATTCGATGTACTCCCAGCCCAGAAGCTTCGCCGCCTGAAGGCGGCGAAACCCCGCCAGGAGGCGGTTGTCCCCCGTAACAGTAACGGGATTAATGAGGCCAAGCCGCTCCATGGATTCGGCAAGAAGCTCCACATTGCCGGGGTCAATCCTGACGCGGTCGGCGACAATGATGTCGGATATTTTGATTCGCATGGCCCTCTCACCCCTTCAGTTCCTTGATAAGGCGGCCCAGGAAGGAGGCCGCGTCCCCCACCACGCCGATATCGCAGTACTTAAAGATGGCGGCATCGGGGTCCCGGTTGATCGCGACAATACAGCGGCTCGTCCTGATGGCCGCGGTGAACTGCACCGCCCCCGAGGCCCCTGCCACTATAAGGAGCTCTGGCTTCACCGTTTTTCCCGTCTGGCCGATGAGCCTTTCCGCCTCCATCTTCCCCGACTCCACGAGCGGGCGCGTACATCCCAATTCAGCATGGAGAAGGTCCGCAAGCTCCTGGGCCCGGCGCATCTGGTCCTTACGCGAGGCCCCCTTTCCAACGCAGACCACGCAGTCCGCCCGCTCCAGCCCCGCAGTATCGGCCTCGGCCCTGGAGGAAGATACGACACGCACCCTGTCGCTGTACTTCGAGAGGTCAAGCTCCACCCGGACCAGCTCGGCCTCGCCCCGGCAATCGTGCTTCCTTTCCGTAAAGACCCCGGGGCGCACCGTGGCTATCCGGGGGAAGGCCCCCTCCGTCACAATCTCCGCCAGGGCGCTTCCGTCGAAGGCGGGGCTCACCTGGACAAAGCTCCCCGCGTCGTTGATTTGGAGGGCGATACAGTCCGAAGTCACACCGGAGCCAGAGCGCGCGGCGACGCGCGGCGCTAACTCACGCCCGAAGTCGGAGCCGGAGATGAGGAATATCTCCGGGCGGAATTCCCTGATGAGGTCGGAGACGACACCGGTGTAAAGCTCCGCCGAATAGGTGCTGAGCCGTTCATCTTCCACGAGGAAAATCCTGTCGGCGCCGTGGGCGGTGTATTCCATGACATATTCATCGAGACCGCAGCCTAAAAGCACCACGCCAACATAGGTGTGCACCACCCCCGCAAGTTCACGGGCCCGGGCGATGAGCTGAAGGGTCACCCGGTCCTGAAAGTAATTGCGGTGGTCCCCGAAAATCCAGATGCCGTTACTGAGCGCATTCACCGGCGTCCCTCCGGGAACGAATTTTGTCCTGGACCATTATATTGCGCTGTTTCAGGAGTTCCAGCACCCGCCTCGCCGCATCAGGAGAGCGGTCGTCTTCAACGATTGCCGCCATGCGCTGTGTCTCGGGGGTGATGATGCGGTTTACCCGTGTGGGGCTCCCCTTCCGCCCGATGCGGCCCGTATCGGCGCCGATGTCCGAAGCGGTCCACATCTCTACTTCCCCGGACGTGAAGGCGCGGTTAAGCCCCCCCAGCGAAGGATAATCGCGCTCATTTATATGATGGCTGATGGAGAGCATCGCGGGGAGGTCCGCCTCGACGACCTCTATGAAGCCGTCGGCGGACCGCCTGGCGCGGAGGATACCGTCTCGAATTTCGAAGGATGTAACGCAGGAAAGGTACGGAAGGCCTAACATCTCCCCTAACTGAGGGCCGACATGGCCCGTATCGGAATCGACGGTGCGGGAGCCGCAGATGATGAGATGGACGCTTCCGAGTTTTCGAACCGCCATCGAGAGGGGATATGCCGTGGCCAGGGTGTCGGCATCGGCAAGGGCGCGGTCGCAGAGGAGGACGGCACGGTCCGCCCCCATGGCAAGCGCTTCCAGAAGGGTCTCCCGCGCGGCCGGAGGCCCCATTGAAAGGACGGTCACTTCGGCGCCGGAGACCAGGTCCCGCAGAGCCAGGGCCCTTGCCAGGGCCACGCGGTCGTTGGGGTTGATTATGCCGGGCACCGATGCCCTGTCGGCCCTCTTTCCAGAGGTGTCGTAGGCCATGTACCTGAGGACATGCTTGACGCAGACGACAATCTTCACAGGCGGGTCCTCCCCAGCTCTTCCAAAAGGGAACGGGCAATGACAAGGCGCTGTATCTCGTTTGCGCCTTCGTATATCTCCGTGACCTTCGCGTCCCGAAAGTAGCGCTCCACTAAAAATCCTCTGGAGTAACCATAGGCCCCGTGGATCTGGACTGCCGTGGTGGTGGATTCCATGGCCGTCTTCGTGGCGAAATATTTCGCCATGGCGGCTTCCTTCGTGAAGGGTTTTCCCGCGTCCTTGAGGCTTGCTGCGCGGAAGACGAGCATCCTCGCGGCCTCGATATTCACCGCCATCTCGGCCAGATAATTCTGGACTGTCTGCTGGGCCGAGAGGGGCTTCCCGAACTGGACCCTTTCGTTTGAATACTTCAACGCAGCATCGAGGGCTGCCTGGGCGATACCCACCCCCTGGGCGCCGATGCCGATGCGCCCCGCGTCCAGGGCGGTCATGGCGACCCTGAAGCCGCCTCCCTCCTTCCCGAGGAGATTGCCCGCCGGTATTACGACATCGGAAAAAAACAGGGAACAGACGGGGTTTCCCCTCATGCCGCACATGTCCTCAAGGGCCCCCCGAGTGAACCCCTTCGCGCCCCATTCCGCAATCACCACGCTCATGCCGCTTCGTGAATCATCGCCGGTCTTCGCGAAGATAAGGCAGGTGCCGGCGATGCCGCCATTGGTCACATAGGCCTTCTGGCCGTTGACGACAAAGTCGCCGTTCACGTCCCGAACTGCGCGGGACTCGATGCTTGAGGGGTCGGAGCCGGCATTGGGCTCAGTGAGGCAGAAGGCGCCGATGGACTTTCCCGAGGCGAGGTCGGGGAGAAATTTCCGCTTCTGGTCCTCAGTGCCGTAGGCCAGAATGGGATAGGCGGATACGGAATTGTGCACGGACACGCAGAGGCCCGCGCTGGCGGACACCCTTGACAGCTCTTCCACACAGATGGCGGCGCAGACGGTGTCGAGGGCCGCGCCCCCGTATTCTTCCGGAAGCTGGAGGCCGAAGAGGTTGAGGCGGGACATCTTCTGCAGAAGTCCCTTCGAAAGGACTTCATCTTCGCTCTCGTGGGAAATCTCCGCCTCAGCGAAGTCCCTAACGGTCTCCTTTATTTTTCGCTGTTTCGCAGTGTAGATGAGGTCCAACGATTCCCCCGGACGCTTCGCTTTAGACATCAGGTTAAGGTGTACTCGGTCCGCCGCATCGGCAAAGCCGGATACTTCGAGTACACGAAGGTCGCGCAAAAGGGATAAAAATTCAAGGAGATTTTTTTGCCGGGCGGCAAAGAGTCCGCCGCCTTCCATGTCCTTTTTCCCCCGGAAAAAGTGGTTGATTTTCGGCAGTAAAAGCCACAGGAACCTCTATGCCTGAAATTCGAAGAAATGCCGCTGTCGACGCGTTCCGGGGGATCGCCATCGCCCTGATGATTATAGTGAACAACCAGGGGGACTGGTCCCATGTATACAGGCCCCTGCGCCACGCCGCCTGGCACGGCTGGTCAGGGGCCGATATCGTTTTCCCTTTTTTCCTTTTCATCATGGGAACGTCGATTGCGATTTCCTTTTCGGCGCGCCGGGACCGCGGGGAAGGAAACATTCCCTTCGGGAAGATAGCGTCACGGAGCGCGATACTGTTCGCTTTAGGGCTGGCTTTAAACCTCTTCCCGGACTTCGATATCGCGACGCTTCGAATCCCCGGAGTCCTTCAGCGAATCGGAATATGCTACTTTTTCGCAGCTCTCATCCATGAACATCTAGGACAAAGACCGCGCCTTGCGGCATTTTTTCTCATCCTTGGAACATACGGCGCCATCTTAAAATTCTCAGGCCCGGGGCCGGATACGCTATCGCCCGAAGGCAATATCTGCCTGGCCGTGGACCGATACCTCCTTCACGGCCATACCTATCCCCACGCCCCGGTTGCCGGTTTCGATCCCGAGGGGACCGTAAGCACCCTGGGTGCGCTCGCCTCGGCTTTAGCCGGGACCTTCGCCGGAGATTTCTTAGTGAGCGCGGCGCGAAAGGAAAGGGAGCGCGCCAGGTTCACGCCGGAAGCGGCCCTTCTTGCCTTCGGGGCGGCCGCCATCATCGCGGGCCTCGTCATGGACCTCTGGATGCCCATCAACAAGAACCTCTGGACACCCTCCTATGTCCTGTTTATGGCCGGCATGGCTTCGTCCCTTCTTGCTGCGCTCCACTGGATTGTTGAAAAGCGCCGCATCAGCTCCTGGGCGACGCCTTTCCTGGCCCTCGGCATGAACGCCATCACCGTCTATGTGCTATCGTCAGCGGCGGGCAAGTTCCTTGCTCTGCTGAAGCTCCCCATACCGGGCGTCGGGATGGCGACTATCAAGGGGATAATCTTTACCGCGCTGTTCGCCTCCCTTATGGGGCCGCACGCCGCCTCCCTGGCCTGGTCCCTCGCCTTCTGCCTTTTCTGGACCGGGGCGATGTTTCTCTTGTACAGGAAAAATATTTTTTTTAAGATTTAGGGGGGGTGAGTTAAATCGTCAGCCTGTATCGGTACTCCTTATACTTCAGCTTTAAATGATACGTAGTATTTTTTTATTCCGGTGTAACGTATTCGTTCATGTCCCTTCATTCAGTATATTGATGTAATTCATATAGCCAAACATACGGCTGCGTTTTTTCCCTGTTACTTCCTTCACCAATCCAAGCTTGATGAGATGATCGTATGATGATTTGACGGTATTCGGCATAAGCCCGGTTATTTCGCAGGTGCGGGGTATTGACAATATTGGCCTCTGAAGGAGAGCATGATGTACCCTGAGAACAGAACCGGATTTGCGCCCAATTGCCTGTATCTTTAACCTATCATCCTCAGCCATCTGGTAGAGCCTCCGGGCTGTTATAACAGCCGAATCAGCGGTCGTTTTTACCGCAGTGAAAAAGAACTCGATCCAGCTTTCCCAGTCGCCTTCAGTTCTAACCTTTTGTAGAAGCTCGTAGTAGTTGTCTCTGTGAATCTTAAAAAAGAGACTCAGGTACAGTATTGGCTCCATGAGGACCTTCTCGTGAAACAGGAGAAGGGTTATCAGCAAACGTCCCAGACGTCCGTTGCCGTCCAAAAAGGGGTGAATTGATTCAAATTGCACATGAACCAGCGCCGCTTTTAAAAGTACCGGCGCTCGCTCGGGCTTGTCATGAAGAAAAAGCTCGAGATCACCCAGACACTTCATTAATAGTTCTGGCGGAGTCGGGACATACCGGGCATTCCTCGGCCGTGTGCCCCCGATCCAGTTCTGACTCTGGCGGAATACTCCTGGATTGTTCTCTGCACCCCGGCCTTTATGCAAAAGCTCGGCATGGATTTCCCTTATAAGCCGCAGCGACAGGGGAAAACCATCACGAAGCCTTGTAATACCATGGTTCAAGGCATTAACATAATTTAGCGATTCCCGGACATCGTCAAGGGGGACGCCCGGAACCCCCTCCATTTCGAATAATAGCAAGTCGGAAAGAGAGGATTGTGTACCCTCGATCTGGGATGACAGCACCGCTTCCTTTCGTATATATGTATAGAGAAATATTGCCGAATCCGGCAGGAGGGTGGTTACACTGTCGAGTCGCCCGATGGAAAGCAAGGCCTGGTCCATGAGATCACGGAGTTCCGGGCCGATATCAAGGGGCGGTTGTGGGGGCAAAGGATCGGGGACAAACGCCCTGTATGTTTCCCCGCCCGAGTTTACCGGCATCCAGATGCCTGTTCTTTCTCGTTTCATGGGCAATAAAGCATATCTTGCAATAAGCACTTTCATTATTGCAAGATATTGCGTTTTCTTGCAATAACTATTTGCGCTGGTGCAAGCTGGTCAAGCGACTATCATGATCGTCGCCTGTCCTCGAAATCCGGCCAAACTCGGGGTATCGAAGCCGGGTACATGCGGCCGGGCAAAAAGGGCACGAAGTGTAAAAATCCGGCTCAAACCTGCCTCTTTAAAATAGCTTTGCAGGGGCGCATACTATTTCACTTTTGCATCACCATGATTGAGAGATATGCACATGTATAAAAGACATTATGAAAGCGCTGGTTCTCCTAATTTAATCGTTGACTGGTTACCACATGATGAGTAAGTTCACCATCTCGGCAATATAATAAGCTTTTCTTTTTAGGATGCCCATACGAATCATCGCAAACAAAAGACGCGCAGATGTACCTGCATGACAACCGCCTTCCAAGGAGAAGACTTTGGATAATTACGAAAAACTTCAAAAAATGCTCGACGCCCACCCCTCGACCGCGCCGAAGTCGGATACGTTCATTGAAATATTGAAGACCCTCTTCACGCCCGAGGAGGCCCGCATCGCCCTCGCCATGAGCTTCAAAGCCCTGCCGCTTTCCGCCATAGCAAAAGAGGCGGCGCTGCCGGAGGAAACAGCAAGGACCCTTCTGGAAGGGATGGCCGACAAAGCGATCATATATGCCAAGAAAAAAGACGGTGAAAACCAATACGGCCTTGTCCCTGTCATTCCCGGTCTCTTCGAGTTTCCCTTCATGAAAGGGGGAGGCACGCCTATGCACGAAAAGCTCGGGAAGCTCTGGGAAAAATATCACAGCGAAGCCCTCGGCGCCTCCTTCAGCGGAAACCCCACGCCCCTCATGCGCGTCGTCGCTGTGGAGAAATCGATTTCGGTGAAAACCAGGGTCCACCCCTTTGAAGAGGTGAAACGCCTCATCGAGAACTCGAGCTATATTGCCCTTGCAAATTGCGCATGCCGCGTTAGCGTAGCGAAGTGCGACAGGCCGAAGGACGTGTGCCTCATATTTGACGGCGCGGCGGAATTTCTTGTGGAACGGGGCCATGCACGAAAAGCCAGCAGAGAGGATGCAATAGACGCCCTTCGCCGGAGCGACGAGGCGGGGCTGGTGCACACAAGCAACAACAGCCAGGACCGCGCCGCGGTTATCTGTAACTGCTGTCCCTGCTGCTGCACCGTCCTCAGGGGACGTACGGAACTCAACCATCCCCACGCCTTCGAGCCAAGCAGCTTCGAAGCACAGGTGGACGGCGAAGCATGTACCGGCTGCGGTGTCTGCGCCGAAGAACGCTGTCCCGTGAAGGCCATTGTAATGAACGGCAGTACTGCCTCCGTCGACACAGAGAAATGCATCGGCTGTGGCCTCTGCGTAACCGCCTGCCCCGCCGCCGCCCTGTCGCTCGTTGAAAGAAAGGAGATTCCCATGACACCTCAAAGCATCGCCGAGATGGGGATCAAAGCCGTGAGTGAAAAGGGCCGCCTCGACGACTTCATGAAGATAATGCAAAAGTGAAGAGTCCTACGGGGCCGAAAACATCCCGCTCCCGGAGAAATATTTTTTAATCGGGGCCAAGCAAATACGTATTAATAAACAGCGACCTGTTAAGCTGAGGTAAAGTCATGTTTATTGATACGACAATCTGCATCCACGACGATATCCTTAAAAAACTCGAAGAAGCCTCCATAAGCACGGGGCTGCCGAGGCGCTGCCTAATTTCCTGCCTCATTAAGTACGCTTCACAAGCCATGCCGAAGGGGCCTTCCCGTTGGAGAAGGGTGAAATATCAGGAAAGGCGCAAGGACTCCCGGTGGCGCAGGATTCATGTGTTGATGAGAGGCGATGAGTATGAGTTTTTCGACGACATGCGTAAGTTTTGCAAGATGTCGATTTCCCACCTCATCGCTTTTGCGGTAATAAATTATCTGGACGAGATTCTGGAGAAAGTGGCCGCAAATCCCGATAACTATCTTTATCGGAATTATGCATTTACACAATATTGTATAGATGATGTCGTTTGTTGGATTATTTACTGGGGATTACCGGAAACCCTCCTCGCACCCCCACCGGATTAACCCCAAAAGCACCGCCTTCCCGCCGCCTCCCAACCCCCGAAAACCACATCGGGCCGATACCCCTGAACCCGAGATTACCTCAGATCTTCATGGGACGCCATGAAGCGCTCCACCTCATCCCTGCCGGGAAGCTCCCCCCGGCAGCCTGTGCGCGCGCACTTGAGGGCGGCGACGGCGGACGCATAGACGGCAGCGGCGTGGATCCCCTTCCCAACGGAGAGAGCATAAATAAATCCGCCATGGAATGCGTCTCCGGCCCCCGTGGTATCCACCGCGTCCACGGGAAATGCGGGCACATGATGCATCCTCTTCCCGTCGAACACATGACACCCGGTTTCGCCTGAGGTTATTATCACGGCCCGCGTATCTTCCATGAAAAGCTTATGCGCTGCAGCCGCCGGGTCATCCTCCCCCGTCCATTGCGAAGCGAATTTTTTCGACGGGATGATAAAGTCCGCCAGCGGAAAGAGGGCCATTCCTTTCTCGCGGGAGATACTTCTGCTCGGATCGATGATGACAGCGGTCCCTCCGGCCTTCGCCCGCCGCGCCGCGGCGAGGGCGGTATCGAACCAGTATCCGTCGAGGTGCAGGAAATCCGCCCCGGAAATATCAATCTCGCCATCACCCAGGAAGCTTCCTTCCTGCACGCCGCGGTGGTGGATAATAGTCCGCTCACCGGTGTTCCGGTTCACGAGGACGATGGACTGGGCTGTACGCCCGCCGGAAATTACCCTCATCCTACCGTCCTTCACCCCTTCGCGCCGAAGGGAGCGGCGGACAAAGCCCCCGGCCTCATCATCGCCTATGCCTCCGATGAATTCCGCATCTCCTCCCAGTCGCGCCGCCGACGCCATCGCCGTGGCGACCATGCCCCCCCTTCGTACTTCATACTCGTCTGCGTGTTCGACGCCGCCCCACCCGGGCATTCGCGACAGATGAAAAACGCGGTCCACCGTAACGCCGCCAATCCCCAGAATCAAGCCCATGGCGGACCCTCAATTCCGTTCAACATATCAAGTATATTTCGCATAACGGATATTTGCATTATCACAGGTCGAGGCAAATGACGCAGATATCGTCCTGGAAGAAATCCCGACCCTGAAAGACGCGTATCTCCCGCATGAGATCGGAGATGAACGCTGAAGGGTGTAGATGCGCGTTCCCGGTGATGAAATCTAGCATTGCCTCTTCGCCGAAATAACAGGAGGAATCATCGTATTTCTGCACATCCGAAAGGCCGTCCGTGTAAAGGAAGAGCCTTCCTCCGCCGCCTACATGCATTTCGTATTCGCCGAAAGCTTTTCCCCGGCGCTCCAGCTCCGCGGCATCCATGATTCCCAGGGGCACGCTCTTCACCCTGTCGAGGTGGACCACAGCACCGTCTTCCACCAGGATCGGCGGGTTGTGCCCCGCATTGGAATACACCAGTTTTTTTGTCTTCTTATTATATATACAATAAAAGGCCGTGATGAAGTTCCCTCCCGTATAGGCCATGATGCTTTCATTGAGGTAGCCGAGGAGCTGTGCGGGGCTTTCTTTCCGGGGGCCCGCCTGGAGCAGAAAACTTTTCATCATCGATGTGATGAGCGCCGCGGGGACTCCGTGCCCCGACACATCGCTTAGAAAGATGCCCAGGCAATCGCGCTCCCTGAAATAAATATAATCGAAAAAGTCCCCTCCAACATGCTCCATGGGAAGATAGTGGGCGCACACCCGGAAGTGCTCAGGGACGGCCTGCGGTATGAGCTGCCGCTGGATTCTTCGCGCAATTTCCAGTTCCGTGAGTATAATATTCTGGGTTTCCACTAGCCGGTCGTTCATCGCCTCCATCTCCTCGAAAGCCGCCTGCAGTTCTTCGGTCCGTTCGAGGACTTTGACTTCGAGATTGCGGTTAAGGTCCGAGAGCTCTCCGCTAAGGTTTTCCACGGACTTCATGGCGCGGGCAAAACGCTGCGCGAGAAGATACGATTGTGAAAGAATGTAGATGAAAAGTCCAAGCGGCGCCAGGTTGGTCGTATTGATCACCTGGGCGTTATACAGCACATCGTTGATCCCGGTAAGATAAAGCGCCAGCATGCCTCCCAGGGCAAGCCAGGCCCCGCCGCGCCTGTGCAGTGTGGCCATGATAAGACAGTAGATCGCGTAACCTCCACCCAGAAGCACGTACAAATCGTAAGCAGGCTTGAACATGCTGTAGACGCCTATATCGAATAGCGCGAATACAATACCGAAAGCCATCCCGAGGCCTATAACAACTTTCATTAAAGGCCTTCCGAGCTCCACCCTGTACAGGGCCCCTAAGAAGAGGGCGATGAGGACGATATTGCAGTACGCGGTGATATATTCCAGGGAAACCAGAATGCCCCAGGGAAACCCGGGGAACCAGTGGAGAAAGATGCGGTCGTTGATGACCATAGCCCGTATGCCCATAAAAAGGGCCAGGAGCGTGAAATAAAACGTGGCCTTCTCTTTCCGCCGCAGGATAAAAAGACCCAGATGGTAAAGCCCCATGATAATGATGACGCCTGTGAGAAAGAAAGTCAGCGCCAGGCCGCGTTCGCGCATCTCCAGAATATCGCGATACAGCCCAATCCGGAGGCTTTCCCAGAGTCCGCCCTTCCTGTGGCGATAATTCGACACTTGTACGACGAAATCAAGGTCCCCTGCACCTCCCTCCCGGGCCAGGACATTTTCCGGCAGGGGGACCGACATGGGTAGATACCGGGGCCGCGCCTCCCCGGGAGAGCAGGACACGGCGCCGTTGGACGCAATTTCTATGCCATTAACCCAGAGCCGGTACGAAGTGGCGGCATCGAGCATCTTAAGCCCCAGTGCCCCGGCGCGCCCGGACACTTTGACTCTCAGGCGATACGTTGCGCATCCTTTTCCCTCCAGGGCCTTGCCGCCAACCATCAAGCCGTTCCATAGCCCGGGGACTGAAACCAAAGCGTCCGGAGCCGGGGGCGCTTTAGCGGTAAACTCTTCGGGCGGTATGAGCCTGTTCCAGAAAAAGTCCCAGTTTCCATCGAGGGCGATGGAGCCCCGGGCGGAAAAATCCCAGTTTTCGAGATTGATCTGTCCCCCTTCCGCGCGGGGAGGCGGAGGGGCCCCCCTGCATGCGCTCAGGACGGCCGCCGCCAGGCTCAGGGCCACCAGGAAGAACCTTTTAAGGAAAATGGCGCGCTTATTTTCATTTTTTATCATACGGCAATCTCTAATAATCAGGTTTTCCCGTCCTGAGTATGCCAGCAGTCATAATTTAAGGGTGCCTTAAAAACTTAATTTTTAAAGGTTCTCAAACATTTTAGAAACACTTCTTTGATCACTTTTTTCTGTATTTGTCAAGGACAATCCGTTTTCCAGCAGTTTTTAGAAGATTTGCCCCTCTACAATCCGTTCCCCTGTCCCGGGCAGCCATGTGAGGTAAAGCAGGAAAGTGCTTTACAAAAGCCGCCTGCCAGCTCCACAGTTGAAGTCAATCCGCTACCATGAGCAGGGCATTCTCAAAATGGAACTCCAATGGAAAAAATTGGCATCATAATCAACCCCCACGCGAAGAAAAACAGGAAGATGAAGTCCAAACTCGTGGACCTCTATCAGGAAATCGGAGGAGCCCATGCGGAGGTGCGGGTCACCCGGAGCCTTGATGAGGTCTACACTGCCGCCGAGTATTTCCTGAACTCGGGCATCTCGTATCTCGGGGTGTGCGGGGGCGACGGTACCCTGCACCATGTCCTGTCGCGGTTTATCCAGGTCTATCGAAACGCGGAACTTCCGACCCTGGTAATCCTGAAAGGGGGCACCATGGACACCATCTCCCGCTCTATTGGCCTTAAAGGAAAGGGACCGGACATCCTCAGGCGCCTCACCGCTTCCCTCAGGGAAGGAAACCCGGTGACAGTCTATCACCGCGACACCATGAAGATTGGCGACAAATACGGTTTCCTTTTCGGCCTGGGCATCACATCAAACTTTCTGGTAGAATATTACCGCGGCGGCGACACGGGCCCCTGGAAAGCCGTGAAGGTGACGGCCGTAAATCTTATGAAAGGGATATTTACCTCTAAGGGCGGGCTTTTTAAAAGGCTCAATGCCTCGGTCACGGTGGACGGTAGGGAGGTGCCATTTCACGATTTTTTAGGCGTCCTCGCCGCTACGGTAGAGAACGTCGGCATCGGGTTTCGAATTCTCTATCGCGCTTATGAGAAGGATCACACTTTCCATGTCCTCGCCACGGGACTTAAACCCATCAACCTTGTGGCCAGGGTATGGAAGCTTAAAACGGGCAAACCCATCATACATCCTCTCCATTTCGACGACATCGCCTCAAACCTTATAATTAAAGGCCCCCGGCAATTCCAATTCATGATGGACGGAGACCTCTACGAGGCGACGGACAGGCTCATCGTCGAGGCGGGCCCCCGGGTGCGCCTGGCATACGTGTAGGAGGATATGATGTTCGGCATCAGAAAAAAGAGCGAAATCGGCATACTGATAAACCCCGCTGCGGCGGATAATTCCGACGCCGGAGCTGTAGCGGCGCGTCTGGAAAAGTTGGCCCGGGGGCTCCGCCCGGCATTGTGGATATCCAACAGCGTGGACGATATCTATAAAATTGCCGAAGAGTTCCGTTCCAAAAATTTAAAATATCTCCTTGTGTCGGGAGGCAATGGGACCTTCCACCATGTCGTTTCGCGGTTTAAGACAGTGTACCGGGGCGGAGAAATCCCTCCCGTCCTCCTGCTAAAGGCGGGGCACATAAACACCATCGCAGAGTCGATTGGCCTAACCGGGGACGGGGCCGACATCCTTGGACGCTTCGCGGCCCTCGTGAAAAAAGGAAGGACGCCGGTCCTCCTGCGCCGCGACCTCATCAAGATAGAAGACCGCTACTGCGTCATCTTCGGCTGCGGCATCATCACCACGTACATGGACCTCTACTATAAGATGGGCGAATACACACCCCACAAGGCCTTCGAAGTCCTCTCGAAAATGGCCGCCACCCTCCGCACCCCCTCATCACAAGAAGCCAGAGCCGCTTTCGCCCCCTTTAACGGGCGAATCCATATAGACGGTTCCCTCTGGAAGAAAAAAAACGTCCTGGGATGCCTCGCCCTCACCATTCCCACTGTGGGACTCGGATTCAACCCCGGGGCCAGGGCCCTGGAAAAACCCGGCACTTTTCAGCTCATCGTATCCGCGCTCGCGCCCGTCGATTTACTCACCCAGATTTTTCGGATCCAATCCGGGGTTAAGATAGATGACCCGAACCATTTTGACGACCTGGCCGGGGAAATGCGCATCGAGTCGAAGGACCCCTTCCGCTACACCATGGACGGAGAGATGTACGACGCCATCTACGAACTTAATATCTCCACCGGCGCCAGCGGAGTGCAACTCATATACGTATGACCCCGCAATCAATGCACGGCTGGCGCGGATGCATTCTCCACATAGACCTCACCGAAGAATCGTACCGCTACGAGGCCCCTCATCGTTCGCTCTATGAACGCTGGATAGGCGGAAAGGGGCTGGCGGGCCATTATCTCTTTGACCATATCACTCTTCCCTGGGATGATCCGAAGATGCCACTCCTCTTCTTCACGGGGCCCCTGGTGGATACTCCCTCCCCGACATCGGGCCGTATGACTATCATGTCGCGCTCTCCACTCACGGGGACAGTTGGAGACACTTCCGTGGGCGGGAAGCTTGGCACCCGGATAAAGCGCACCGGGCTTGACGGCATCGTCATCACCGGCAAATGCGGGTCCTGGCGCGGTATCGTCATCGGCGAAGGGACGGTGGAGTTCCGCGACGCGGAACATCTTGCCGGGAAAACCTGCGGCGAGACCCTTGAAGCGTCCGGCGCTGACGGCTCCGCGGCTGTGGTGGGCCCTGCCGCGGAAAACGGCGTTCTCTTCGCGTCAATCATGGTGGACGGACATTTCTCATCGGGCCGCGGGGGGCTGGGGCTTGTGATGGCGTCGAAGAAGCTTAAATACCTCCGGGTGTCCGGCGCGTCCAAAACACCCCTCCACGACCGCTCTCTGGTGGACCGGGCCAGGGAGGAGATCATCCGGCTCACCTCCGCCTCGCCGGCCCTCATGGGAGAGCTGGGGATTTCGAATTTCGGCACAGGCGCCCTTCTTGACCTCATCCAGAGCAGGCGGATGATTCCCACTGACAACTTCAGGGCCACATATTTTGAAGCGGCAGCTTCAGTAAACGCCCACCGCTTCAAAGAGGAGTATAGCACCAAAAAAAGCGGCTGCGCGGGATGCCATGTCCTCTGCAAGAAAAAAGGAAAATCCGGGGAGATAATTCCAGAATACGAGACCATGTCCCACTTCACGGCCCTCCTGGGCAATCGCGACATCGGCGCAGTCGTCGAAGCCAACAGGATATGCAATGAGGCGGGGATGGACACTATCAGCGCCGCCGTGACGCTGGCGGCCCACGCGGAGATTACTGGCCGCACCCTTTCGCCCGAAGACATCATAAACCTCATCGAGGACATCGCCGCGTCGAGGGGGGACGGTGCGGCCCTGAAGTCAGGCTCGTACCGTTATGCGGAATTGGCGGGACGCCCGGATGTTTCGATGACCGTGAAAAAATTGGAGCTTCCCGCCTACGACCCCCGCGGGGCACGGGGCATGGCCCTGGCCTATGCCACCTCCACCCGGGGCGGGTGCCATCTGCGCGCGTACCCCATCTCCCATGAAATCCTTCGAAAGCCCGTAGCCACGGACCGCTTCACCTTCAGCGGCAAGGCGCGGATCATTAAAATTGCCGAAGACATGCACGCCGTCATCGATTCCCTCACGGCTTGCAAGTTCCTCTTCTTCGCGGCCACTCTGGAGGAATACGCCCTGGCCTTCCAGGGCGCCACGGGAACGCCCGCCTCGTCCCAGGACCTCCTCAGGGCGGGAGAGCGCATCTACTACAGGGAAAGGATAATGAACGCCCGCAACGGCTTCTCGGCCGCAGATGACGATCTTCCGGAGCGCTTTTTCACCATGGAGGGCACCGGCGGCGCCGGGATCACGGTCCCGCCACTGGACCGGAAGGCCTTTTTGAAAGCCAGGGCCGACTATTACAGAATTCGTGGACTCGACGAGATGAGCATGCCCACTGAGAGGAAGATGAAGGAGCTCGGTTTCGCATGATCGATCTGGTCCGAAAATACGAAGAAAAACTCGTCGCCCAGGGAATCTGCCGAGAAGGAGCGCCGCTTTTTGGCGCCCTGGAGGCGGAGCTCATCTGGAACAGGGAGAGCGCGGAAGCGGACGTAATGGAAGAGGTGGTCGCCGACCTCAATATCGCGAGCATTCTTTACTCCCGCCCTGCCGAACCGTATTTTTCCATATTAAACCGCCTGGCCGCGCGCTCCCCGGAAGGATACTTCGTCCCGGAGGACAGCGAGACCCGGACTTTCTTCCACAGTATTCCGGTAACGGACCGCTTCGACGCCTCCGCCATCATCGCCGCGTTGAAGCGGCGCAGGTCCATCTTCATCGCCGACCACGGCATTGTCGCTTACGGCACCGTGGGCCCCGAACAGGCCTTCGTGGTGTACAGCTCCGTTTGCTTCTCGGCTTTCGTGAAGTTTTTCACCGACGCCCTGACATCGGGGCCGGTGGAGGACGATATCTTCCTGATACGGGACGTGCTGATACAGCAGAGAGGCTTCATCGAAGCGGGGCGCTCCCTTGCTCCGCCGAACCCCGGGCCGTACTCCGGTCCCGATACGATCCTCGCCGCCATGGCCGAAACCGGGCGCCGCACCGTTGAGTGCCGCATGGTGGACTCATACTTCGGCAACATCTCCTACAGGGATGGCGGCACCATCTATATCAGCCAGACGGGAAGCTCCCTGGACGAACTCGCCGGATGCATAGACGCCTGCCCGGTGGACGGATCCACCTGCGTCGGCATAACAGCCTCAAGCGAGTACACGGCCCACCGGGACATCCTCATGGAGGGGACTGTACGGGCGGTTCTCCACGGGCATCCGAAGTTCAGCGTCATCATGTCGATGATCTGCGAAAAGGAAAACTGCGGAGCACGGGGCCAGTGCCATCGCCTCTGCGACACGCCCCGGTTTATCGGCGGCATCCCCATCATCCCCGGGGAGATCGGCACCGGGCGCTTCGGCCTCTGCAACACCCTGCCCCCTGCAATCGAAGGAAAGCGCGGCGCCATTGTATGGGGACATGGTCTCTTCACCACTGGCAAAGACGGCTTCCAAGAGGCCTTCGAAAGCCTTGTGGACATTGAACTCATGTGTCTTGAGGAGTACGAGAAAGCCCTGGGGAGCTAATCCCCGCGGCGGATGGGAAACATCATTCCTGATTTTTTAGAATTTCCTCTGCCGCCATTTTCAGCTTGGGTGACACTTTAAGCGGCGGGAGCTTCACCTCGGCGGGGGCCGGCTTTTCCGTAGAATCACCTGCCCTGATCCACTGGGCCAGGGCGTAGACCATGCGGTCGTAGATCTGGTCCACCATGTCTTTACTGCCGGATATCCTGTAATACTTGAGGGCGTTTAAGGGGAGCCTTTTATCGAAAAAATAGTAGTCGCCCACGCGGACAAGGCCGTCCCTGTACCCGGCCTTTTCGAAGACCGCGGCGGCCTTCTCTATCTCCCCGCTATTGAAAAGCTCGTTACCCTTTCGTATTAGTTCCACGCGCTGTTTGTCGTCCATAGGGGCCACCCATACCGTTCCTGGCATTATCCGCCATATCATCCATTATTTCAAGCAAAATATTATGTCTCGTATAAAAATACAGTTCCCGCCAAAACTCAGGCTTGACAGAATTGAAGTCGGATGATACAGTTCAAAAAAGCAGAGCAACTTGCTTAGAATTATTATCCGGGGAGGATCGTCATGGCGGTATCATATAAAGATATTGGGCTGGTAAACTCCAGAGAGATGTTCAGAAAGGCCATGGAGGGGAAGTACGCCATCCCGGCCTATAACTTCAACAATATGGAACAGCTCCAGGCCATCATCCAGGCCTGTGTGGAAACGAAATCGCCGGTAATCCTTCAGGTTTCCAGCGGAGCGCGGAAGTACGCAAACCAGACCCTGCTGCGCTACATGGCCGAAGGGGCCGTCAAGATGGCGAAGGAGATGGGGTACGCGATACCCATCTGCCTGCACCTTGACCACGGCGACACCTATGAGCTTTGCGTATCCTGCATCGAATCAGGGTTCTCATCGGTGATGATCGACGGCTCCCACCTCCCATACGACGAAAACGTGGCGCTCACAAAAAAGGTGGTGGAGTACGCCCATAAATACGACGTCACGGTGGAAGGCGAACTCGGGGTCCTTGCCGGCATAGAGGACGATGTCTCCGCCGAGCGTTCGACTTACACCAGGCCCGAGGAAGTGGAGGACTTCGTGAAGAAGACCGGCGTCGATTCGCTGGCCATCTCCATCGGCACCTCCCACGGCGCCATGAAATTCAAGCCCGAGCAGTGTACGCGCAACGCCGACGGCGTCCTCGTCCCTCCGCCACTGCGTTTCGACATACTTGACGAAATTGAAAAGAGGATTCCGGGTTTTCCCATTGTCCTCCACGGCTCCTCATCGGTCCCCGTTGAAGCGGTGAAAATCATAAACTCCCATGGCGGAAAACTTAAAGACGCCGTGGGCATCCCGGAGGAACAGCTCAGGAAGGCCGCATCAATGTCGGTGTGTAAAATCAACATCGATTCCGACGGGCGACTCTGGTTCACCGCCGCCATACGCGAGCTTTTCACCGAAAAGCCCGCGGAATTTGACCCGCGGAAATACCTCGGCCCGGCCCGCGAAAAGCTCGTGGCGATGTACAAGCACAAAAACGAGAACGTTCTGGGCAGCGCCGGCAAAGCCTGATGGGGCAGCCTCTCCTCCCGGACAACTATGCGCGGCAGACCCTGGAACGTTATACGGGATCGGAAATTTCGGAGTTCGGCTCCTTTATCCTCCTGGTGAATTTCCCCCGCTACCTTGAAGACTTCGCGAAGCTCCACGATGTCCCGGTAAGGACCGGCCACTGGGCTGCCGCCCACGACCGCGAAAGCGGCGTTTCCGTCATAAACTTCGGCGTCGGCTCCCCCTCGGCGGGGATCGTCACGCACTGCCTGTCGTACCTCCACCAGGCGAGGGCGGTTCTTATGATCGGCATGTGCGGCGGGATCGATGACGGCCTGGAAGTGGGCGATATTGTCCTTCCCACGGCAAGCGTCCGCGACGAGGGGACCAGCCAGCACTATATTCCCAGGGACGTTCCCGCCATGCCCCATACGAGGATCAACCGGATATGCAATGAAGTGGTGCGCCGTGAGAAAGAAGTCCGCGTTTCCTCGGGGCTCATGCTCACCACTGACTACCGGATGTGGGAATTCGACAGGGAGTTCATCGACTACATCAACCGGCACCGCATAATAGCCATTGACATGGAGATCGCCACGATTTTTGCCGTTGCCTACGCCCTTAACATACCCGCAGGCGCGATCATGCTGGTGAGCGATATGCCCCTCCGGGAGGGGGGCATTAAGGGGAAGGAGAGCATGAAGGAAGTCTTCACCCGGCACACTGAAACCCACCTTCGCTTAGGCTTGAAAGCCGTGGAAGAATTCAGACGCCGCGGCGTGTGAACCTGCCCCGAGTCCGTCAAATAGTGGTTGACGTGCCGCCGCTTCAACTCCACGTTTATCATCTCTTTTTCCGGAGGGCCACATGAAAGATATTCATCCCGGCGACCATTCTCCTTTCGGCCGACCCGAAATTTCCCTGGTGCTTTTCCACCCCCGGGGAGAGTCGGGTTGGAACCCCTCGGGATCGGCCTTTGAAGAGCTCACGATACCGGCGGAAAAAAACATCACCCTGGGAGGGCGCTTCTACGCCGCCACGCCGCAGTCCCCCAACCTGCTTTTTTTTCACGGCAATGGCGAAATCGTGGAAGATTACGATGACATAGCAAGCGCCTTCATTCGAATCGGGTTGAACTTCATTCCGGTGGATTATCGCGGATACGGGCGCTCCACTGGTAGCCCCGGCGTTTCGGCAATGATGCGCGACTGCCATGCGATCTTCTCTTTTGTGAAGGATCTTATCTCAGGGAAAGGGCTAACCGGCCCCCTCCTGGTGATGGGACGCTCCCTGGGGAGTGCCTCGGCCCTCGAGCTCGCCGCGGCATACCCGGCGGAAATCAGAGGGCTCGTGATTGAAAGCGGCTTCGCCTTCGCCCTGCCCCTCCTTCGTCTCCTGGGAGTGAACACCTCGGTGCTGGGCATCACCGAGGAAGAGGGGTTTAACAATATTGGAAAGATCGGACGGTATCACGGCCCGCTCCTTGTAATCCACGCGGAAAAAGACCACATCATCCCCTTCTCCGACGGAAAGGCCCTCTTTGACGCGTCTCCCTCCGCACGAAAGGAATTCCTCGAGATAAAGCGCGCCAACCACAACAACATCCTCCAGTACGGCATCAACGACTATTTCAGGAAGATTGGGGAGCTCGCCGTGCTGGCCCAGGAAGAGTGATCTTCAGATTGGAAAGCGTACATCCGAAAGTGGCGAAGCGGAAAGGAGAGCAAAGGCGGAGAATGAAAGCGTGCCTCCCCTATTATTCCTTGACTTTTACCGGTGCGGCCTTTTTATGTGCGCCTGACGCACACGATACTTTTTTTCCGCGGTAATCCGGCCTCGCCGCGCCGCGGAGGGAGGGCCCCATGTCTGATCCACTGACCCCATATGGCAACAAACCTATGGTCACCCCCATCGTAACGGCGGTGAACTATGAATACAAGTCCTTCGATGTGCTACAGAAGATCACCGACGGGGAAATCGACGGCTACACCTACCACCGCGACGACAACCCCACGGTGCGCGCCGTTGAGAAGAAGATAGCGTCACTTGAGGACGCCGAGGACTGCATCGTATGCACAACGGGAATGGCGGCGTGCACTATGGTGTACCTCACCTATCTTCAGAAAGGAAGCCATCTTGTTCTCTTCCACGACATCTACGGGGCCCATTATAAAGTGTCCCTTATCCTGGAACGTTTCGGTATCGACATAACCTGGCTCAATGCCGATGAAAGCGATGAGATTGAAAAGCATGTCCGTCCGAACACGAAGATGATTTTTCTGGAAACGCCATCTAACCCGCTGTGCAAGACAATCGACATACGCAAGATGTCCGAGGCTGCGAAGAAACGGGACATCCTCCTCGTGGTGGACAACACCTTCGCCACTCCATATCACCAGAAGCCCCTGAATCTCGGGGCGGACATGGTGGTACACAGCGCTACCAAGGCCCTGGGGGGGCACAATGACCTTATGGCCGGCGCCATCGCCTGCTCCAAGGCGCATTACAACCGGCTCTGGTTCACCCGCCAGGCCATCGGCACCACCCATGACGCATACTCGGCGTCGCTTTTGGAACGGGGGCTTAAGACGCTGGAGCTTCGGGCGGAGCGGATGGCCTCAAATGCCCGGGCCATGGCGGATTTTCTTTCGCACCATAAAACAATATCGCGCCTCATGTATCCAGGGCTGCCTTCCGATCCCGGGCATGAAGCAGCGGCAAGACAGATGATCAACGGTTTCGGCGGAATGATGGCCTTCGACGTTGGAAAGTCCATCGAAGACGCGAAGAAGTTCATATCGAGCCTGAAAACCATCTACCATGCAGTGAGCCTCGGGGCGACGGAAACCCTGGTCTGCATCCCTTTTCTCACCACGATGCTCTATCTTCCTCCCGAGCGCCGAACTACATTCGGGGTAAATATGAACACCGTCCGGCTCTCGGCGGGAGTGGAGAATACAGACGAGCTCATACGCGACCTGGACCAGGCCCTGTCGAATATCTGAAGGCAATTTCTAATAATTATGTTTTTTCGCCCGCCGAAGGCGGGCGGAAAATCGTAGTTTTTGTCACTGCCCTTAATTTTTGAGGTTCCCCGGGTATTTTTGCCGATGCGATTTCTCTGAAACATAGAAGCCTATATCGAATTATGGCATAAAATAATAATTGTATTGCATTTCTCGGCCCTCCGGGCGATACACCGAGCAATGACCATAGAAAAGACCAAAGCAGCGGCGCGGGGCGTACTCGGGCATCTCGCCCGCGTTCTTTGCGTTCTCGCGGCAGTACATATATTCACCATGCCGGTTGGTGCAGAGTCGAAACCTGAAAGCCTCCCGATCTTCGCCCGCCGGGGCTTCGACCCGGCCTGGACACGCCGCATTCCCTCCCCAGAGGAAAAGGGATGGATTGAGATACATGCGGACCAAAACGGCAACCGCTCCACAGTCCTCAGTGAACTGCCCTTCGATGACATGCCCAAGAGAACATTTTTTTCTCTGAAGGAATACCACCCCCAAGAATTCACCTTCGTCGCTTCCTTCGAAGTGACCAACCAAGACCTGGCATCGAACTCTCCAAGGGGCGTTTATTTCCGCAATCTGGGTGAAAACTGGGCCGTTTATTTCAACGGCGCAGAACTGCGCTCGGAAATCCACCTGAATGAGGATGGCACAATCGGACGGTACCGCCATCTTCGGGAAGTCCTCATCCCTCTTCCCGCTCGACTTATGAAAGCTGGAACCAACAATATTACAGTGCGGATTATTGGCGACCCTACCAACATAGACTCGGGCTTTCACAGGAGTACTCCCTTTGAAATAGGCGATCTCTCGGAATTGGAAAGCAAGCGCT
This sequence comes from Spirochaetota bacterium, assembly GCA_029974015.1. Taxonomy (GTDB): domain Bacteria; phylum Spirochaetota; class UBA4802; order UBA4802; family JAGODF01; genus JAGODF01. The sequence goes on along the minus strand of JARKUF010000048.1, from coordinate 87,742 downwards.
CGGAGCAGGCGTCCCTGGTCTTGATATTTCTTTACCTCTTCTTCGGCATCTATCACCTGTTCATCTTCTGGAAGAAGAGGAGCGAGAAATATAATTTTTATTACGGCGCCTTCTCCCTGTTCCTCTTTGTGTATCTGTTTTCCCGCACCCACACGGTCTACGGTATAGTATTCGATTCAACGGTACTTCATCGAATTGAGTACAGTTCCCTCTATGCCATGGCGCCTCTCTTCGGCGCTTTCGTAGACCTTCTCCTCAATGGAAAATATGGAAGGATAACGAAAACCTTCGGGGCTTTTTACGCCATACTCATAGCAATAACGATCTTGCCGGTACCCAATCCCTTTGCCATAGATGTTTTGAGGGTTTGGCAGGTTTCGATGGCAGTCCCCCTGGCCCATTACGCCTTTGTGCGCATTGGTTTTCCTGCAGTACGCCAGGGAGCTGCCATCTTCTCCCTTGGGAAAGGGCTCTCGCGGTACCGCCGCTTTGCCAGGGCCATGGGCCGCGCCCTCGCGGGCTCAACGGCGGGCAACCTCCTCATCGGCGCCTTCATCCTGGCCGCATGCATCGTCTTCGATATCCTCAATTCGATGTTCTGGTCATTCTCCATCGTCCTTACGACATACGGGTTTTTCGCCTTTACCATGAGTATCACCCTCATCTTGGCAAACCGATTTATCGACATCCACAACCGGATGGAAGAATCCGGTGAGATGGTCCAGGAGGAAATGGACCTCGCTGCCCATATTCAAAAGTCGATGCTCACAGCCATGCCTTCGGACCTCACGGACTGGGACATCGCCCTTGAGTATCGCCCCCTCTTCGGCCCCTCCGGGGACTTTTACGATTTTTACGTCCGAAACGGACGTCTCGAGGGAATTTCTATCTTCGATGTATCGGGGCACGGCATCTCTTCCGCGCTCGTGACCATGATTATGAAACCCCTCATGTATCGCGCCTTCGCCAGAAACCGCGATACCGGACTTGACAGGGTCGTGGAATCGGCCAATGCCGAACTCTCCAGGGAAATTCCCGGAATGGAGAACATCATTACCAGTATAATACTGAGGATAAAAAGAAACAAAATTGAATACGTCAACGCGGGGCATCCGGACCTGCTCCACAGGCCCCGGAAAACCGGAGTATCTGCGATAATCGACAATGGCGGCAAGAAATTCCGCGGAGAGCCCCTGGGGATCAATCTTTCCAATGAAAACCCTGCGGTACTCATGCTCAACGTCACCAGGGGCGATATCATCCTCCTCTACACCGACTGTCTGCTGGAAAGCCGCAACTCCATGGGGGAACATTACGGCCTTCATCGCCTCAAAGCCTCTCTCGACGGCGCAATCGGCACCACGGCCCGGGAAGTCCTGGAAAAGATTGTACGCGATTTTGAATCCTTCACCAACCCCGCCCTCATCCGGGACGACTTCACATTGATCGTGGCGATGAAAAAATAATTGCGGGTTCGCTCACTGCTCCCCATAATTGTACAGTACAAAACATGCCTGAAAACCCTCTCCCGCCGATGACGACAAAGAGGATTTTGCGTGATATTTTTATCTTTACAGAATATCGTTTTTCCCCTCTACTGAGCCTCTGCGGCATATACTTCCCCTTCGAGGTGGATTCTGGATTTCTTCTTCGGCGATGAATCGGTCCTGGCATACCTCCGCACGCGCAAAAAAGCGAAGGTTGCCGCGGCGCGCCCTGAATTGCCCGCCATGCCCAATGGCGGCAACGACCCGGCACCCGGGGCGGAACGCGGGCCCCTCTCCGCCGGAAAGAAAAAACGTATCTGGCGGTCCAGGAACGCCCAAAAAGGCGAGGACGCATTTGGCGGCATATCCGGCGCCCCGGACCGCACTGCAACTGATATCGCCCTCCTTGTCCTTTTTTTAGCCGTAGGATATTTTATACGCAAGGCCCTCTTTGTTGGTATGGTCTGGTCAGACGATTACGACTACGCCCAACTTGCCGTTATGATCGTCGAGGGGCGCTTCAACCCGGTTGATATCGGCCCCTACAATCTCTACGCATGGCGCTTTGTTATGATTTATCCCCTGGCGCTCTTTTTCAAGCTCTTCGGATCCACATCGGAGAATGTGGCGGTCATCTGGCCCATGCTCTCGTCCCTGGGGACTGCCGCCCTGCTCTACTTCATTGGGCGCAAACTCTTCGATTCGAAAACGGGACTAGTGGCGGCGCTTCTCCACATCCTCTATCCCGCGGACATACTCTTCGCAACATCGGTCCTGACGGAAACACCATTCAATCTCGTAATCGCTTTCTCGATGCTCCTGTTTGTATATGGAGAAGAAGACCGGCGCTGGTGGGTGAAACTCCCAATTTTTTTCATAGCGGGGGCCCTCATTTCACTTCTTCTTTATGGAAGGCCCTATGGGACCATGGTCATCGGTGCTTTCGGGCTTTTTATGTTGATGCGATACCGCATTAACCTGAGATATATGGCGATTCTTGCGGGCTTCGCGGGGGGGATATTTTTAGTGGAGTATATTGTCCATGCAGAAACAGGGCGCTGGTTTGAAAATTTTGCTGTCATGAAACGAATGCTTGACCCATACTTCACGCCGACGAGCAACATCGCCCGCCACCTGGACTACTACCGCGAAAGCCTCTTTAACAGCCGAATGCACCATCCGCATTTCTATATATTTGTCATCGGCGCGGGGGTGCTATTCGCCTGGACGCGTTTCGGCAAAGGGGCCTCATCGGAAGAGGAGAAGCGCCGTCGCGAGAACGGTTTCCTGGTCCTCTTCTGGATGGCGACAATTCTCCTCTACATCGAGTTCGGCTTCATGAACCTGGAGCACATGACCCTTATGCACAAAATGGAGCGCTACCTCACCATCATCTCGGCCCCTGTAAGCCTCGGGGCGGCGGCCTTTCTGGCCCGCTTCGTAAACCGATGGGCCATGGCATTAACGGCGGTCATGCTTGTCGCAATCTCAATCTGGTGGTATCTCCGCATCATGCCGCCGGATCTTCGTGGAATGTTAGCACCGTTTTGAATCAACGAAGTCTGAACCGGGCCAACTTCAGCCGCCCGGGGAAGGCTGTGATAAAAAATCTGGAATAATAACCGGAGGCAACCGTGCAGGGTACGCAACGACATATTACGCCGCCTTCTCGCATCGTCATCGTGCTCATCTTTGCGGTGTTCCTTCTCCCGGGATGTTTCGACTACTCGCTCAAAGTAGGATATTTAGGGTTTCACCGAAAGCTCATGCTCCGGGACAAACCGGAAGAGCTCGCAAAGCTGGAAAACGGCGTGCTCCGCGCGGCCCCAGGTCCCGGAGGGCGCGTGATCGGCATTCTCGATCCGGGAACGGTTTTGGAACCCCTCCGCTACTCGGCAAACTTCTACCAGGTGAGGACACCCGACGGACGCACGGGATGGATTTACCAATCCCAGGTGTATCGGGTCCCGGTCTTTGAAGCGATTTACAATCTCCAGTACCATAGCATCGACAACCAGGCCCTGGCGATCACCCTGCCGCTTCTAATAATATTTCTCTGCTTCATGTTCTTCCTGAACAACAAGTGGACCCGCACTCTCCTCCTGCCACTCCTCATTCTCCTGACCCTCATCAACGCCGCTTACTTTGTGGGTATGGAACGCGCAAAGCTTCACCGGCACTCCCATGCTTTTAAACTTATATCGGCATACCTTGCCGATAAGAACGCCACGGTCTACGCTTCCGACTACATCTGGACCACGAGGCTCAACTACTGGACGGGATTCACACGCCACTTCACGTACTACCCTTCGAAAAAGGCGCCGGACTACAACAATACGGCAAGGATACGGACCCTTAGGGGAAGCACCGCCTACCATGACCTTCACGGCGTCTATATCGTGGTTGACACACGTTATCTGGCCATGGCGGCAAACCTGTGGGAACTCCCGGATTTCGCCGCTACAGGAGTGTATCCCGGCAACTGGTCGAAGGTGATGCAGTCAGGCACGGCAACGCTTTTTTACGCCCAATAAAGCATGGGGCTACCCCGACATGCTCCAATTTGCGGCTTTACGGTTGACGGAAACCTTTCAGGGATGTATTGTTTGCTTATGCATACTTATAATCAGCAGGTTTTCTCCGCCCGACTTAGGGGATGAAGAAAACCTGATTGTTGAATTTGCTAATACATTTGGCAAACTTTAATAATTTGGTATTCCCGAGTATATCAGCAGTAACAATTCATGAGAACCTTAAAAATTTAATTTTTAGAGGTTCCCATAATTACATTTTATGGAGATCCGCATGAATGTGAAAGATGCCATTGAGGCCCGCAGGGCCTATAGGGCCCTTGAGCCAGTAGAGATTACCGATGATACCATCAGGGAGCTCGCCCATTCCGCAAGCCTTATGTGCTCATGCTACAACAACCAACCCTGGCGTTTCGTCTTCGCCCGATCGAAAGACGCCCTGGCCAGGGTATGGGAGGGTATCAGCAAGGGAAATGAATGGACACATAGATCCTCTTTGATAATCGCAGTATTCGCCAAACGGGAGCACGACTGCCTCATCAAAGGGCGGGAGTACTATCTATTCGATCTAGGATTGGCAGTGGGTTCGATGCTCCTTCGCGCCGCCGAGCTAGGTCTCGTGGCACATCCTATTGCCGGCTTTGACCCGGAGATGGTGAAGAGTTCACTGGGCATTCCGGATGAAAACATGCTCATCGCCCTGATAATTGTGGGAAAGAGATCAGACGACCTCTCCGCCCTCACCTCCTGGCAGGCCGATGCCGAGGCCAGGCGTCCTGAGCGGCTTCCCTTAGAGAGCATTTACAGCATTGACACTTATGATGAACGGATGAACGTGAAGGCAATAAAGTGATTTATGCGCCAAGGAAAGACAGATCAAACGCCAAATGAAAAAGGCTTCGCCTTAACATAACTCCATCAAGACGCCTGGATGGATGTACTTAAAGGCCGCGGGGATGACAATCCCACAACGCCTTCATTCTTCAACATAAAAACCGTATTCGCGGGCGTTTACATTGTTGCGCTTTTCCCACTGAAGGGTTGACTTCTGCATGGGGCCGTAGTCATGTCCGGGCCAAACCACCGTGTCATCCGGAAGTTCCATGAGGCGTCGTATGGAAGCGCCGAGAGTGGGCCGATGCCCGCCAGGAAGGTCCGTACGTCCACTGTCCCCCACAAAGAGCGTGTCACCGGTAAAGAGGTTTCCCTCCGCGAGAAAACAGATCCCGCCGGGAGTATGTCCCGGCGTGTGGATAATGAATACGATGACGTCCCCTAGTTGGAGCGTGTCATCCTGGTGAACAATGATGTCCACATCTCCGTGATACAGGGCTGCGTCTTTCTCGTGCATGAGGACCTTCGCACCTGTCGCGTCTTTAATAGCGTCGACTCCTTCAGTATGATCGTAATGATGATGGGTGCATAGAATATACTGCACGATTAACCCTGCATTACGTGCTTCATTGAGGATGGCTGATGGAGTTCCCGCGGGGTCGATCACTGCGGCAACTACTCTGGTCGAGCTTCCAATGATGTAGGTGAAGTTTTCCAGGTGGGATGTTTTTAGTTGCTTGATTAGCATGATTTTGTTGTCTTCCCCAGGCAGAACTAAATATCAGTGCAAATAAGAAAGCCATGATCCGTGAATCAAGAGTACATTGTTATGGATTCTTATTGCAAATATTCTATTTTTAGGTATTTTTTTGGGGGAAAGTTTTTATATTTGCCTGTTGTTTTACGTATACCTCATGAGGAGCATTTTAAAAATCTCCATGGAGTATACTTGTTGATGAAAACCACCATAAATATGAAAAAATCCGTTTTTAAAAAAATAAGTCAGGCGGCTGACAGGCTTGGCACATCAAAACGCGAAATAGTAATCATGCTGCTTGATCGAATACGCCAAAACATAAGCCATTATGAAGGCGGGTTTACCCTGGTCAAATATCAGCCTCGCGATCCCCGCAAACGATGGCATTGTTTTACGATTAAATATCAGGAGCATGAAAACGAGATTGTGTCTGATTTTCGCAGGCTGGGGAAATTTTCTGTATCATATTTCATTGCAAAAGCAGTTCGGCGGTATCTAAATAAAATCCTAAACGAAAAAGAAGGCCATAACTATGTACAGCTTACCAGTTATGCCATTGGTCAAAGCATTGTAAATGGCGTTATTTGCTGGGAATACTACTGGGGCCCCCCAAAAAACCCACCGAAGAAACAAACAACCACAAGAGTGCTAAGAACCATCAAAGCATACTAAAAGAATTATAGGGCATACAATACTAATATTCCTCACCCGCCTTAGGCGGTAAAAAACCTGATTCTTGGAGCTGAAGGGAGTCGAACCCTCGGCCTCTAGAGTGCGATTCTAGCGCTCTCCCAACTGAGCTACAGCCCCGACAATAGAAGGCGTCACGCGCCTTAAAACCACTACGACAAAGAACCTGCGAGACATCAAGCATATTTTATACCCGGCTTTCACTCTATATATGGGGATTTCTCCGATGTACACTACACCCCTTATCTGAAGGCACCGATCTTCTTTGCCACTTCCTTCTCTGTCTTCGTATTCCTCTGCCCCTTGGCAGCGCAAAAAAACCACCTTGGTTCAAAAAGGCAACTCCGCCAACATGTCAATGGTAAAATATGCTTTATCGGTAAAAACTGGCCATTTCCAGGATATTTCTTCCCAAAACAGAATGGCCCGAAAATGAAAGTCCTACCTTCAAAAAAATGCTCACACCTCTCACATGAAAAAAGATTCAAGGCGATTCTGCTATAAGTGTTGACAACACCCTTTCCGGTAGTACAAATGATGTATAAAATCAGACAGATTGAATTAAGCTCAATTCTACGCTCCTATATAAACGAGAACAAAAATGATCAAGAGGCTGATAGAAGTGGCCATGCGGAACTATCAGGGCGCCGACATGGTGATCAGAATGAAAGCCGGGTTTTTTATTCTCGCATGTCTTTCGGTTCTCTTCATACTTCCACTCGTCATTGCCTACAGCATGTATGTCCAAACAACAAATCCGTTTTTAGGATTTTCCTTGAGTTATTACATTCTAATTCCGGAATTCTCCGCCTTTGCTATCCTACTCCTGGTCATTTTTCTGTTCGTAAGGGGCCGTTTCTCCCTTGCGGCGCATATGCTCCTTATCTTTTCCTTTTTTGCCACATGGGCCGTCATGTTCCTGGACCGCTCATCTACTCTTTCAAAAATGGACTCGGTCGTTTTTATCTTGGCCGTTATGACCATCACACCTCTGGCCGTGGCAAGGCGCAAAATAGTCATACTGTCCTATGGACTCGTCAATCTTCTCGTCCTGATTGTTTTTACATTTATATCTTCCTCTCAAGGATATGTCCCTGACCATTCTTTCGTGGATTATCTGGCAGACAACACAGTGGCCATTCTCTTCATCACCCTTATCTCCTACTACGTCTTCGTTATCAACAACCGCGCCTTAAAGCAGATGGAGAGCGACCTCCTGGTAAGGAAACGCGCGGAAAACGAGCTCCTCGACTCAAGAAGGAGGCTCGCTGACATCATCAACTTTCTGCCGGACCCCACCTTCGCCGTGGACCTGGAGCAGCGGGTAATTATCTGGAACAGCGGAATGGAGGCCATGACGGGAATACCGTCCAGGGACATCATCGGACAGACAGGCTATGCAATCCCTTTCTTCGGTCACGAAAGGCCCATCCTGGTCGACTACATCCTCGACCGCAGCGAAAAAACAAAGCGCCTTTACCCGGATATCATAGAGGCGGGCGATATGGTGACGAGCGAAGTATATGTCCCTGAAATCGGAACCGGCGGCGCCTATCTCTGGTCGGCGGCCAAGCCCCTCTACGATGCTGCCGGAAAGATAGCTGGCGCCATCGAAACAGTTCGCGATATCACGGAGCGTCGACGTCAGGACAACGAGCGCGCCCGTCTGGAAGAACAGCTCCTCCATGCCCAGAAGATGGAGTCCGTGGGAAGGCTCGCCGGCGGAATAGCCCACGATTTCAACAACCTCCTCACCACCATTATTGGAAATACCGGACTTCTCCAGATGGACGCGAACGAAGGCGCGCCGGAGCAATCGAGGCTAAACGACATCATGAAAGCCGCCGAAAGCGCCGCCGCACTCACCAAACAGCTCCTCGCGTTCTCACGCAAACAGATGATCGAACCCAAACTCATCGACTTAAACGCTCTAATCGAGGAAACATGGAAGCTCATCGCCCGCCTGATCGGAGAGGACATCACTCCTATTATGATTCTCAGCCCTTCCATCGGCATGATTATGGCGGACCCTGGTCAAATTGAGCAAATCATCATCAATCTGGTGGTAAACTCCCGGGATGCCATGCCCGGAGGCGGAAAGCTCATCATTGAAACTCGCAGGGCCAGGATCGAAACGCCTCCGCCGGTTGCGGTACCAGCAATGATTCCCGGAGACTATGTGGCTTTCACAATCACCGACACCGGTACGGGCATTTCCGATGAAGCCATGAGGCACCTCTTCGATCCTTTTTTCACAACCAAACCCGTAGGGAAAGGCACGGGCCTCGGGCTCGCGTCGGTTTACGGCGCCGTAACCCAGAACGGCGGGTCCATCGAGGTAAAGACTTCACCGGGAAAGGGGACCGCCATGACCGTGTACTTACCCGCCGCGGGACAGGGCATTACTCCGGAGGACACGGCACAGCGAAAAGACATCCTTCCTGGAGGGGCCGAGTCGGTGCTCCTTGTTGAGGACGATGAGAGCGTCAGGGAGTTTATCCATGAAACCCTCGCGGTGCTCGGATATCGCGTCACCCCGGCTGGAAGCGCTCTTGACGCAATCGGCATCGCCGAGAGGGCCGAAGCCCCCTTCGACCTGCTCCTCGCCGACGTCGTTCTGCCAGACATGGCGGCCCCTCGCATGGCGGAAAGGATAATGGTCGGGGCCCCGGAAACCAGTGTGCTCTACATTTCAGGGCATTCGGAAAGCGAGGTGGTGAGCCGGGGAATAATATCCAACGGTCTTAACTTTCTTGCCAAACCATTCACCGCCCAGTCTCTTGCGATAAAAGTCCGTGAAACCCTGGACCGGACGCCTAAACAGAAAAGTCCGAAATAGCCGGTTTTATCTTCCATGGGTTTTCACGCATGACGTTCGGCAGGTCCTTCGAATCTCGGCGCATTTAACGCTCGATTTCCCGGACGAGAGACAGTATTTATAGTTACTGTCGCATTTCCGCACGCAGCCATCCAGCCTTGAACGATGTTTCCCCTGTGCGCCGATATCCGACACTCCCAGAGACATACAAAAGAGAGCCGCCGCCATTACGATAAAATAATTCTTCATCACACCTCACTCAATAAGGAAAATTTGAAACCTGTTTTTTTACTACCCTTAAGGAAGATATTCTTTCCTGATATTACACATCGCGGCGCCTATGTTCTGCCTGGCATTTCCATGGAGCTTCTCGAACTCCTCCACGATGCGCTTCATGTCGCGCCGCCGGGTATCTTCACCACATGCGCATTTTGTAGCTATGGGTATAATTCCCCGTACTGCGGCGTATCGTTCCATCTCGTTCCTCGTAAGAAGGAAGAGGGGACGGATGATATCGAACTGCCCTCCAAACATGGAAAGTCGGGGCGGAATGGTGCTGATGTTCCCCTGGTAAAGCATATTCAGCAGAAGCGTTTCGATGGCATCGTCCAGGTGGTGCCCCAGTGCAAGGCGCGTGCATTTCCGCTCCCCCATGAAATCGAAGAGCGCCTTGCGCCGATACAGCGAGCATGAAAAGCACGGAGTTTCACTTCTTTCCGGGGCCTGGCCGATGGAGATTTCCCGATATTCAAAGGGAACGCCAAGCTCCCGGCAGAATTCTTCCGCGCCCCCGCGGTCCAGGACATACTCTCCCTGTTCCACCTTTACGTGGACCGCGATTACTTCATACGAAACAGGAATATGCTTCAACCGCAAAACGAGGGTTTCCAGGAGGACCATTGAATCCTTCCCTCCGGAAAAGCCCACGGCAATCCGGTCTCCCGCACCGGCAAGCCCGTAGGTGTTGACGGCCTTTCCCACCTTTTTCAGGACTTTATCGGCAAAGAACCGATCATCAGCTTTCACTGAAGATATTCCTCCGCAAGTTCCGCCAAAATGAGTCCGTAGAAGCTATCAGACCCCGATTCGTACAACCACCCCAGGTGCGCCATGCATCCACCGCAGAGGGCAAAGGACCAGTCATATCCCGGAAACCAGGTGTAATCGCCCGTGGGCTCACCGGCGGTGATGCATCCCGGGGCCGAAGAAAAGCAACCTATGCGGAAAGTAAATCCCGCCGGGTTTGTGAAAACATGGACATGGTTCCCGGACATTTCCCGCGAACGGTCCCTGGAGGTGATGTAATGCCCGCATGTGGCGCAGAGAAGGCGTTTTTCCGGAGAGCTCTTCCATTTCGGCTCATCATGAGTTTTCGCCTGCCCATCAAGGAGGCCCTTCCCACTATCTGAACGAAAACCGCGGGGAATTGCGGCAAATCGTCCACTGTGTTCCCTGGTATATGCGGTGTTCATCATACGGACGCCTCATATTGCTACTTTATCGGCGTCGCCTTCTTCGGTCGAGTTTTTTTCCGATGGGGAATGCCAATAGCGTATAAAACTGCCACCGGGGCCGCACCCTTTCGCTGTCGCGATTTCCGGCATGGGTGCGAGAGGCCCCTCAAGACACTTCGAAGCCGATGAGAGTGATATCATCCTGAAAAGGGCAAGGCCCCCGAAATTTGTTGAGGTTTTCCATGATTGCGTCAAGCGTTTCCGGAAGGGTATCCTGCCGGGAAGCGTCGAAAAGGGAAAGCAGGCCCGAGTCAAACCCAATCATCTCCTTCCTCTCATTCACGGTCTCTGCAATACCGTCCGTGTACAAGAAGACTCGGTCCCCCGAGGAAAGTCTCTCCTCGTTGAGGACAAACCGTATCGTATTCGAAATGCCGATAAGATTGCCGGACACTCCGGTGAATGCGGCCCGTCCATCGGCCCTGACGATTACCGGCTGGGGATGTCCGCCGTTCGCGTGCCTGAACTCAACATCGCCATTATTCCCGCAGGAGTCAAACACGCCGTAGATTGCGGTGAGAAAATACGAAGCCATGTAGTCTCCTATCTCGCCGTTCAGGCTCTCAAGGTACTTCTCGGGCCGGTTCCAGTACTCCCGGAACATCCGGTCCGTCGCCGATTTAAGCAGGCTGGTAAAGAGCGCCGCCGCCAGGCCGTGCCCGGACACGTCACCTATGAAAACACCTAACGAACCGTCCGGGGACTGGGTGAAAGAGAAGTAATCGCCTCCTACCTTCTCCACCGGCTGGTAACGATGATCGACGGCAATGCGTTCACACTTCGGCTTCGTTCCCACGATAATGCCTTTCTGGGCCGCCTGCGCGATTTTCAGGTCTGCCTCCATGCGCAGGTTCCTTTCCTTGAGGGCCTTTTCACTCGCCTTCAGGGATTCCTCGGCGCGCTTGCGCTGTGTAATTTCCCAGGCTATGTCGGAAAGGATTGAAATCACATCAATGTCCTTTTCATCATAATCCCGCTTCTTGTTTCCCACACCGAGAATTGCGACTATCTTGTCCTCGCGGATGATGGGCACCACAAGCTCCCGCACCACTTCGGCATGGCCTGCGGGTAGACCCCTTTTATGCGGAAGGGACGCGTAATCATTGTGTATAACAGGCTTTCTCTGGCGAATACAGTCTACCCAGACCCCGGCCTTCTCCACGGGATAATGCATCCCCTCCCCCGAGGCCTTGCAGAACTCCCGCTTGGTGCGCGTGGACCATGCCTGGAGGGAGAGGGTCGTCTGGTCCGGCGCCATGAAATGAAAAAAACCTATGGGGCTTTCCGTAATTTCACATATCTCATCAAGGGTTTTTTCAAGTAGCGGGCCCAGGTCGTTTTTTTCAGCGAAATCTACCATGCGAAGGCGCGCACGGGTTATCCCCTCTATGCGCTTCCTTTCGGTGATATCTATTTCAATGCCGTCCCAGATCAGATGGTTGTTCGGCAATCTTCGCGGCAAAGAGGTCACCTGGATCCAGCGGATACCGCCCGAAGGGGGGCGTATACGAATTTCCGCCTTAAATTGCGACATCGCCTCCATGGCTAACTTCTCTTTTTCTATAAGCGGGTGAATATCATCCTCGTGGGTCTGCTCATATAGAATTCCAGCGTCCTTCATCACCTCCTCGGGCGATAGGCCGTGAATCTTCAAAACCCCCGCGCTTACATACGTGAATTCCCGCGTGGACCCGTCCACGCCAAAATCGACCTGGTACACCATGCCCTCGGGAATATTATCGCTTATAAGCCTTAAGCGCTCCTCGTTTTCCCGCAGGGTGTCTTCAATTAGTATTCGTTCGGTTATGTCCCTCAGCACCATTATCATTCCGATGCTTTTCTCCCCCCGTCCCTGGATGGGCGTGAGACGCAGGTCGAAATGCCGTTTTTCCCCATTAACAGATATCTCTACTGCCGGGGAAAAAGCTTCATCATTGAGAAATGCATCCGCAAGGGAGGCCCAGGGCTGAAGCACGTCTATTACCGGAGCCCCGATGAGCTTCCCGGAGAACGCGTTATCGCCCTCGTCCCGTGCGGACTCAAGCAGCTTAAGCATTGCCCTGTTGGCATCCGCAATACGGTTGTTCATATCAAGGACCAGCACGCAATCTTCCATATTGTCGATAAGCATATCCCGGGCTATCGGCACCATGTCGAGGAAACGGTGGCGAAAAATGGCCCACGCGAAAAAGAGCGCGCTCACGGAAAGCACCTGAGTGAAGGGATTCACCCTGAGGCCGGGGAGCAAATTAAATGTGGGGATGACCGCTGCGGATGTCATCAGCAATGAACCGAAGGCAAGGAGGGCGGACTGCATGCGATATTCCCTGAAATGCCTAAACGTTTTAATTAAAAGCACCAGGACCCCTGCAAGCATCAAGGATATTCCGTAAAATGTATGTATTTTGAACCAGATGGAGGGTACGCGCTTTAAAGTATCCGCGATGAGAAATGGACCGTAGCTGTAGAAGTGAATATCGCGCATTAGCCAGAGGCCGTGAAAATCATTGGTCCATACCATTACCTGAGTGACCGCCGGGACTATCAATATGAGGATGATGAATGCGGGGTTTTTTGCGAGCGCGCGGCCGGTGTACATCAGCGTAAAAAGGAACCAGGCTACCGGGACGCCAGCCAGGGAAATGTAGCGGCCATTGAACCAGAACTGCGCGGTTTCAGGCGACCCGCCCGTTATGGAAAGTAATTCCGCCAGGGCAATCCATGCCCCCAGGGCGGTCATGAACGCGAAGGCCGCGGCGCCGTGAACATGACGGTTCTGCCAGCCAAAGGCCGAAAGCCAGGCCATCACTCCGAAGGAGAGGAAGATAGTGCTTATGTAGATGAAGACATGCAAGTTCATACTCTACCCGCGCAATGTTCCCGGTAGTCGGCAAAAAGCAACATTACTTCCGGGAAACTCGAATAATCAGTGTATTCCGCCTGCTGAAGCAGGACGGGACAACAATTATTCAAGCTGTCCTTCTTTTCTATTAGACTTAACATTGCTAAAAAAGCAAGGAAAAAAGCGGCCCCGTCGCCGGGGCCGTAAAAAGGAATCGTTGAAATTACCACTCGTCAGATATGCATCCCCATATCGAGAAAGAGCTTCACCGTCGCGGCGAATCCGTAATCGCGTGAATTATTCAACCCCTTCGCAAATTCATTTTGAAAATAGAGGTTCCCAAAGTTAAAACCTACAAAAAGGCTCGCCGCGGCTTCGCCATCGGTATACTGGCGATTCAGGGCGCTGCCGCTCTGGGGGGAGCCGTATTCCGCTCCAATTCCGACAATACCCCTGTTATTAACATTATAAAAAAGGCCCGCATGGCCGCCCCATGCATATTCATTGGCCCCATCGACCCTCGTCACCTCGTACACCGGATGGACCACCAGTACAAAATCACTGATATTCAGGATATTCGGCACTGAAAACACCGTCGTGTTCCCATCTGCATCGACTCCAGTGTGGTGCTCCAGTATGACGTCAAGATAATAAGTACCACCGCCGACATTGAGTGCGTTCAGGACACCCCTTGCGCTCCAGGAATCGACCCCTCCCCCTCTTTCCTCCCGGGTGGTTTCTACGGTACTCACACCAAACTGCACCGAGAAACTTTCAGCCAGGCCGTAATAAATATTGTAGTTGGTAAAATATGAATCTCCCGAGGCATCTCTGGTATCGTTTACCGAATACTCGGCGAGCACATCGGCGGCCGCGTAACCCCTGGGATATACCATTGACTTTTTGTGTATAAATAGAAAAGTGTCGAAGCAGGGATATCCTGTCGAAGAGAACACTAGAAGCACAGCCAAAATTGCGAACACAGAGCCGAAAAAGCGGGAAAAACTACCTGATTTCATGGTTTCCTCCATTGGATGATTAGATAAGAGTAAGAGCCTCTAAAAAAATAAGGGTAGTCACGAAAACTTTGTTTACCCGTCCGCCTTTGGCGGGTGGGTTAACAAAGTTTTTAGAGGTTCTTTAGTGTTACCAAATTAGGAATGATAACACTAAATGTCAATAGTTTTTTCTTCGTGATACAGTCTTCTTTGCAGGAGGGTGTCCCAGGAACGAGGTACATCTCAGGCTTTGGGAAACTAATTCTCCCCCATGGCCCGGGAAAGGTTTTTTACCGCCTCAACCACAACAGGGTCCAGGAGGTATGGGGCCAAATTCTTTTCCGAAGCCCGTTCAATCTTTTCCGCAAGCTCGTTTTGACGGTTCGCAATGTCCCGGAGTTCCGCCGGGGGTTCCTTTTCCATGGACATTTCAGGATACTTCTCCAGGTGGGACTTACGAAGAGGCTCCAGGGCCTGGATCCGCTCTGCGAATTTGTTGATGGCCAGAGCCACATCACCTGCGCTTTCGGCCCTGTCGATGGCGGAAAGGTACTCCTCCTGTGCCTGTATGCTCTTTTCCATATATGTGCGGTATTCGGCATATCGGCCCGAGGACTTGCCACAGGCCATGGCGAAGACCAAGACAACACCGATGAAGAAAGCACATTTCTTTTTCATTTCTCCTCCACTGAATTTGGTTTTTTTAAACGATGGTAACCTCTAAAAATTAAATTTTTGAATTTCCAATAATTTTTAACTGCTGGCATGTTCAAGATTTGGGTTTACCCGCCCGCCTTCAGCGGCCGGGTAAACCTGATTTTTAGAGGTTCCCAATGCATGGTATCACACTTTTCCCGACCTCTTTGAAAGTCAAACATTTTTCAAGCAGAGGAATGGGCGCCTCTTCGGCATTTTTTGTTTCATTTTTGTATTCCCTATGTCGATAATCATTATCTCAGACGGACCCGGAGGGACCCCCGATGAAAAGAACACCAAGCCGCACCAAAACCACGCTCTTTATTTTCCTTGCCGCCGCTATCTGCATCATTCCCGGAACGCCGGACGTCTTATTTTCAGATGGCCCGGGACCGCGCACCATCGCCCGGGACCTCCTGGAGCTCGAAAAGGAATTCGGCGCCGGTGAAAGCCATTCCGCCTATATCGATCGGTTCCTTGACATGGCCCGAAAATCGGTTAAGGGCCACGTGAAATATTCTACCGACGCCCAGGCCCTCGAGACTCTTCGATCCATCGACTCCCTTATTAAATCCGAAGGATTTTCCTTCCGGCCGAACTATCTTCTTTCCGCCGGCATCGACTCCAAAAAAATAGACTGCGATAATTACAGCGCTCTCTACATATCCGTCGCCGAAGTGTTGCGCCTCCCTATCGTTCCGGTCAACGCGCCGAACCACAGCTTTGTACGGCTCGTCTTCGAAGACGGAAGCTATCTCAACTGGGAACCCCTGGAAGGAAAGCCGCTCCCCAATGAATTTTACATCCAGCGCTTCGGCATTGCGAAAAGCTCGGTGGAACGCGGGGTGTTTCTAAAAAGCCTGAACAGAACGGAATTCCTGGGAGTACAATACAACACTCTGGGCTCGTACCTTTTCTCCCGGAAAAAATTCAGCGACTCCATTCCTTACTTTTCCATGGCGATACGGTTGAACCCGCTTCTTTCGTCGGCGTACCACAACCGGGGCTCTGCCTACTACGCGACGAAACGGAACGACCATGCCCTGGCGGACCTCACGAAGGCCGCCGATCTCGACCCGAACCGTGCCTCGACGCAAAACACCCTGGGGGACATCTATTTCGACAAAAAGGAGTACGACACGGCGGCGCGCCACTACCGGGCCGCCATCACCTTTGACCCTACCTCGGCCGCACCATACCACAACTGGGGACTGATACTCAAACTCCAGGGAAAGGATGATATAGCGAAGAAGCTTCTGGACAAGGCGGCGGAGATACGGAAACAATACCCTCAATGATACTTCCAGGGAACGGGTCCACCCTCGCGTCATCTTTGGCCTCGAGGCTCACGAAATTCGTTAGACTTGCACATCCATGATGTTTTTTCACGTTCCAGGACATGCTCCCTCCGTTTATCTGCCGATACTATATATTGTACAGCGGTCACAGAATCCCGACGCCCATTTTTTTATACGGTAAGTAATTGACATATCGCGGCGGGCGTGTTTATATATGCAAAAAAACAGGGCGGCCCATGCCCTTCGTCTCCGTACCATGAATGTAGAACTGAATAAATATTTTAAAAAGATGGTTATTAATTCCCTGAGCACCCAACAGGTGAACCATCTCGGGGGGCTCGCGGACCGGAATTTCAACCTCTCCAGGGAGGCCGGATACGGCCCCAGCATGCCGGTACCTCGTCAGACAGCGGCACAGACGCTCATCGACTACTTCGGCAAGAATGAGGAAGATATCGTCGGGCTTTTTTCCATTCTCCTTAACCGTGAGGGTGAGCGGTTTTACAACAGGGAGCTGGCAATCTGGGGACGCGACGAATTCATCGCACTGCTAAAGAAGAACAAATGGATCTACGACGGAGAGGTACGCCGGTTTCTCCTGGACCCATTTTATGAACACGAGATTAACTTTCTGAAAAAAATCCGCCTCCTCGATCTGCGCAAAGAAATCGACATCAAGGGAATCGTAGGAGAGATTGAAAGCGTCAGCAAAAAAATGGGCATGCAGGACCTCGAATGGCGCGTTTCCCTGAGGCTCTACGACCTCGATTCTAAGAGTAGCGAGCTCATCAGAAAGATCATCGGCCTCCTCCTGACGCGGCAGAACCTGCAGCTTTTCACAAGCGACCTTTTCGTCTGCCTGAAAGAACTGGCCATCAACGCAAGCAAGGCAAATTACAAACTGCTTTTCAACAAACACGTCACCAGGCCAAAGGGCATTACCGCCGACAACAATTACCGCGAATTCCTTGAAATGTTCAGAAACGAAATTGACGAGAGCGGAAACAAAAACCTCCTGGAGCTGGCAAAAAAAGATGATCGATACATCACCATCACTTTCCAGTCGACTCTGGACAGCCTAGACATCTGGGTGACCAACAATCAGGGCGTCACCACAGTTGAAAAAACTCAAATACTGAAAAAAATCTCCCCCGGACCCAGCCACAATTCCGACAGCTTCTTCAATGACGACGACGACCTCGTCGAGGGCGCGGGCATGGGGCTCAATCTCATTCTCAGGATTTTAGGCAATTACAGTTCGGAACCCCAACCATTGAAGGTGGTGTTCTATCCCGAATCACTCAAGATCGGTTTCCAGCTCCAACGCCGCGAGCTCATGGAAAAACTCAAGGAACGCATGGAGTAGTCCTATTCTTGCCCTCTACCTTTGCGGGGCCCCATAATACACTGCGAAAAAGACTTGCCTTCCCCGGCATTAACTCCATCATCCATCTCATGCTGAAGCTTTTTATAAACACCTATGTGAAGTTTTTCTTTCTGATGACGCCTTTCTTTCTCCTCTCAAGCTTCCTCTCTATGACGAAGCACCTCGAGATTTCCAGGAGAAGAAGGGTGGCCATCAAGGCGACACTGGCAATCATCGCCGTATGCGTCACCCTCCTCCTGGGGGGACAGCAGATATTCGACGTCTTCGGCATCACATTGAACTCTTTCCGCATCGGCACGGGCATACTGCTTTTCCTCTCCTCCATCACCCTGGTGAGCGGACGTACCGCGGGCCCCAATCCGGATGAGGGCCACGACATTTCCGTGGTGCCCCTGGCCATTCCCATCGCCGTTGGCCCCGCCACGACAGGGGCCCTTCTTGTGATGGGCGTGGGGCTTGGAAGTATGGCTGAAATTCTGGTGGGTGTGGCGGGGCTCCTCGCCGCAATCGCCAGCGTGGGGACGCTCCTTTTCCTGAGCGGGTCCATCGAGCGCCTCGTGGGCCGCCAGGGCCTCACCATTCTTTCTAAAATCACCGGCCTGGTCCTGGCGGCCCTGGCGTCGGAGATGGTAATGACGGGGGTAATGGGCTTTTGGGGAGCGCACCAGCCATGATGGAACAGACCACCCCCCCTTCCATTCTCATCGTCGACGATATGCCGATCAACATTCAGATTCTGAGCGTCATTCTCGGAGAGGAAAAGTACCGCATTACCGCCACGACGGAGGGCGCCCGGGCCCTGGAGCTCGCCCGCGATGGGTCTTTTGACCTCATCCTCCTCGACGTGGAGATGCCGGGCCTGAGCGGCTTTGACGTCTGTCGAATCCTGAAACTCTCGGAGTCAACGCGGGATATCCCTGTGATATTCATCACCGCCAGAAACAATTCAGAAGACATCATAGCAGGTTTCGAAAGCGGGGCGGTGGATTACATCACCAAACCGTTCAATAAACCTGAACTCATGGCGAGAATTAAGACCCATCTCGAGCTGAAAAAATCCCGGGAAGAAATGGTCCGTGCCTATGAAAAACTCAGGGAAAAAGACACCCTCATCTCTGATGACCTGCGGCGGGCCAGGGAAATCCAGCAGAGCGTCATAGCTTTTAAAGGGGACGGCCTCGGAGATATTGATGTCGGCGTGCATTTTACCCCCATGATTGAAGTTGGGGGAGATATTTTCGACATCTACAGAAGGGACAGCGGCGAGTGCCGCATCTTCCTTGCCGACGCCACGGGCCATGGCATCCAGGCGGCCCTGGTCACCATGCTCATCAAAGGAGAATACGACAAGATCAAGAATACGAAGGCTGGCCCCGGAGAAATTCTCAGCGAGCTCAATGATAGTTTTTACAACCGATACTATCGGCTAAGCGTGCTCTTCACCGCCTGCGTGGCTGACCTCTCACCCGCCTTCGACCGCCTCACTCTTGCAAGCGCCGGGCACCCCTCCCCTTATGTGCTATCTCCCGATGTGATGGTTCCCCGCGACATCCATGGCCCAATGCTCGGCATCCGCGAACGGGTCTCCTACCCCCAGGCCGAGCACCCGTTTCTCCCCGGAGACTCCTTCGTGGTGTTCACTGACGGCCTCTGCGAGGATTTGTTTCAGCGTCAGGGGAATATGGACATGGCCCACGTGGAGGAGCTGTTCGGCAAACACAGGGACAAAAAGCCCGGGGACTTCGTTGATGCCGTCGTCAGGGACATGCTTGCCCGTCTGGGGGAAGAGGCTTTCAGCGACGATATCACTCTTATTATGGCGCGGCGCAACTGAGCGCCACTGCGGGGCTTTTCATTTCACACAAACCCTACGACTCCGTCTGCGATGCTCGGCTATCACTTTATGCTTCATTGTCTGATTTCTTGCCCTGTGAGATTGCCTAAATTGAAAAAATTACAATTTTATTGACAGATACAGGGTCTGCGCTTAATTGTTCTTACTAATGGCAACCTCAAATAATCAGGTTTTCCCATCAGCCGCAGGCGGACGGGAAACTTGATTATTACCGGGTATTGGGCCCAAAGGCGGCAGAAAAAGAATGGCATATATTAAAATCGACCGGGACCGATGCAAGGGATGCTGTTTCTGCGTGGATTTCTGTCCGCGAAACCTCATCACTGTGTCGGAGTCCCACAACAGGCAGGGATACTTCCCCGCTGAATTCGACATGAAAAACGAGGGCCGGTGTACGGCATGCAAAACCTGCGCGGTCATGTGTCCCGATACAGCCATCGAGGTGTACAAATGAGCGAAAGAAAACTGACCAAGGGGAATATAGCCCTCGCCGAAGGAGCGCTCCAGGCCGGATGCCGGTATTACTTCGGCTATCCCATCACCCCCCAGAACGACATCCCGGAATATCTTTCCAGGGAGCTCCCGAAACGCAGCGGCGTTTTCATCCCCGCCGAAAGCGAGATCGCCTCCATAAATATGGTGATGGGCGCAGCCGCGTCGGGTAAGCGCGCCATGACCTCCTCATCGGGCCCCGGCATCTCCCTCATGCAGGAGGCGCTTTCGTACATGGCCGGGTCCGACATCCCCTGCGTGGTGGTGAACATCATGCGCTCCGGGCCGGGCCTCGGCGGTATCGCCCCCACCCAGGGGGACTACATGCAGGCTGTCCACGGAGGCGGCCACGGCGACTACAGAAACATCGTCCTCGCCCCGGCCTCAGTCCAGGAGATGTTCGACCTCACCATCCGGGCTTTTGAGCTGGCGGACAAATACCGCAACCCCGCCATGGTCATTGCCGACGCCATGATGGGGCAAATTCAGGAGCCCTGCCGCCTTTCCCCGGAGAGGCCCGTGGTGGTCCCCGAGAAACCCTGGGCCCTCACAGGGCGCCGTGGACGAAAGCCCCAGCTTTTAAAATCGCTCTACCTCGGCCCCGGCGAACAGGAAGAGCATAATCTGCTTATGAAGCGCAAATACGATACCATCCAGCAAAACGAAGTGATGTTTGAAACGAAGGACCTGGACGATGCCGAGATCATGATCATCGCCTTCGGGACTCCGGCCCGCATAGCCAAGACCGCCATCGGCGAAGCGAGAAAGCAGGGTATACGCGCCGGGCTGCTTCGCCCCATCACCCTCTTCCCCTTCCCCGGCGACGAAGTGGCGCGTTTTTCCGGGAAAATAAAAAATATCCTCGTGGTGGAAATGAACACGGGGCAGATGCTCATGGACGTAAAGATCGCAGCCCACAGGGACGCGGCGGTCTCCTTCCTCGGCAGGCCGGGAGGAGGCATCCCGTATCCAGATGAAATAGTCCGGGAGATTAAAAAAGCGCTCAAGGGGGTGACTGCCGCATGAACGCTGTATTCAAAAGGCCCGACGCCCTGACAGACCGGGAGACCCATTTCTGTCCCGGATGCACCCATGGAACGGCCCACCGCATCATCGCCGAAGTGATAGACGAGATGGGCATAGTAGACGACATCATCGGCATCCCCGGAGTTGGATGCTGCGTATTCCTTTACCACTACTTCCCCATCGATGTCCTGGAAGCCCCCCACGGCCGCGCTCCGGCCTGCGCCACGGGGATGAAGCGCGCCCAGCCCGACAAGATCGTCTTCGTATATCAGGGCGACGGCGACCTGGCGGCCATCGGAACTTCGGAGGTGATACACGCCGCCAACCGTGGGGAGAACATCTCCATCTTCTTTATAAATAACTCCGTTTATGGAATGACGGGGGGGCAGATGGCGCCTACAACGCTCCTGGGCCAGCAGACCACCACGACGCCCTATGGCAGGGAGTTCAGGACGGAGGGTTACCCCATCAAAATGGCGGAGATGCTGGCGACCCTCGAGGGCGTGGCCTACTCGGCAAGGGTATCGCTCCATTCCCCGAAACATGTGAACCAGGCAAAAAGGGCAGTGCGAAAGGCCTTCGAGATGCAGGTCAACCAGATGGGGTTTTCCATGGTGGAGATGCTCTCCACCTGCAACACCAACTGGCGCGTATCGCCCAGGGAGGCCCTGAAGGTGGTTGAAAATGAAATGATACCATACTTCCCTCTGGGAGTATTCAAGGAGCGCACAGGAAAAGATTTTCTGTAAGGCCGCTAAAAAACCCGCCTGTCGAAGCCGGGCGGGAAAAAATATAAGCAGACACAAAAGGGAAAGGATGATTCACGGAAGAGGCCCGGGGGCAATTTGAACAGCGCCCCGATTTCTTTCAGCATCCATTCCTCAAGTCGCGGCGAAAGAGGTCCATCACGATGTATTATGACACCATAATGTCCGGGTTCGGCGGCCAGGGGATCCAGACCATCAGCATTCTCGTGGCCACTGCTGCCATAAACAAGGGTATGGAGGTGTCGTACCTCCCCTCCTATGGCGTAGAAAAACGAGGGGGGCGCACTGATGTTTTCATGGTCCTCTCCGACGAGGAAATAGGCTCCCCCATCACAAACCATCCCCTTTCTGTCATAGCACTGGACACCATCGCCCTCGACACCTATCAGGACCAGCTTGCCCCGGGAGGGCTTCTCATCTACAATTCGAGTTTAATCCCCGGCGAGCTAATAGTCCGCGATGACATCAACGTCATCGCTCTGAAGTGCAATGAAGAGGCCGTTGCGGCAGGAAACCCCAAGCTCGCCAACATGATAGCCCTCGGGGCCTTCATGGAGCGCATCGACTTTCTCTCCTACGACGAAATCGAGGAAGCGATGGGCGAGGTAATACCCGAACGGTTGAAGAAGCACATTCCAGGAAACCTGAAGGCCATCCTTCGCGGGATGGAGCTTGCGAGGGAAACGGTACAGGTATAACCCCCCCCCATTATTTCCGGGACTTTGGGTCGATCGCTTCCTGAAAACCCTCTCCGATTAGATTATAAGATGTGATGGTGAGAAAGATTGCAAAACCCGGAATGACGGTCATCCACCAGGCAAAGTCGATGTACTGGCTTGAGTTGGAAAGTATCTGGCCCCAGCTTGGCGTGGGCGGCTGGACCCCCAAACCCAGAAAGCTCAAAGACGATTCTATGAGAATGGTCGAGGCCACTCCGAAGGAGGCCGAAACGAGGACCGGCGCCATTGCGTTGGGAAGCATGTGGCGAAGAATTATCCGCCAGTCCCTTGAGCCCAGGGCCCGCGTCGCCGTGACAAAGTCCATCTCCCGAAGTTTCAGGAATTCTCCGCGAACAATACGGGCTATCCCCGGCCAGCCGGTGATTCCTATTACCACCATGACGCTCACCATGCTGGGCCCCCAGAGGGCCAGGATGGTTAGAATGAGAAAGAAAGTTGGAAAGCACATCACCATTTCGATCAGGCGCGAGATGAGCATGTCCACCCAGCCCCCATAGTACCCCGCCAGGGCGCCGATAACTATCCCGATGGAGATGTAGATCGCAACCGCAATGAAGCCCACTAACAAAGATACCCGGGTCCCGTGGACCATCCGTGCCGCAAGGTCCCTGCCCTGTTCGTCGGTGCCCATAATATGGCGAAGCGAGGGCCCCACCAGTATCTCATCAAGATTGTATTCCGAATAGGAAAAGGGAATGGGGGGAAAGACCTTAAAGCCCCGGAACTCGTCCTTCCTGAGGTCCAGCCCGCGAAGTTCCGGATGATCGTAAAAGAGCGGAAAGTACACGCCCCCCCCATCAGGGGCAACATAGATATATGGCCTGTTGTTCGCCACAAGCGAAGCCGAGAGGGCGAGGGCGATGAGGGCGGCGATGACCGCGAGGCCTCCCAGGGCCAGGCGGTTCTTCCGAAACTCCGTCCATACGCCGCGCCAGTATCCCCCGCGCTTCATAGGGTCCCCTCCAGGCGTATCCTCGGGTCCACGAGCCCGTATAAAAGATCGGCAATGAAAATCCCCGCCAGGGTCAGAAGGGCCGATATCGACGTGATTGCCATGATGACCGGGATGTCCCTCGAAAAGATCGAGTCGTAGGCAAGCCTCCCCAGGCCCGGTATGGAGAATATCTTCTCTACGATAACGCTCCCTCCAAGGAGGGCCGGAAGAAGCGTCGCCATGAGGGTCACCAGAGGCACGAGGGAGTTGCGGAATGCGTGGACGAAAATCACCCGCTTTTCCGAAAGCCCCTTTGCCCGCGCCGTGGTGATGTACTGCTGGCTTATCACCTCCAGCATGTTCGCCCGGGCATACCGGGAGAGGAAGGCGAAACTTCCATAGGTGAGGGTCACCACCGGCAAAACCAGGTGCCAGGCCACGTCGGCAATTTTTCCAAAGAAACCGTACTCCTCGGCCCAGTCGGACATGATGCCGTCTAGTGGAAAGAGGTTCAGGTACTCGCTGCTTGAGAAGAACATCAAAAGGAGAAGGGCAATCCAGAAGTGGGGAAGCGAATAGAGAATGAAAAGCACCAGGCTCGAGACACGGTCGTAGAGGGTGTTCTTTTTCATGGAGGCGTACACCCCCATGGGTATCGATATTATATATGTTACCAGAAGAGTAATGACATTTAAAAGGAGGGTGATGGGCAGGGCCTCCGCAATGCGCGTAGCGACAGGGCGCCCGTCCTCCCGGGAAGTACCCAGGTCAAGGCGCACGAACTTCCAGAGCCATTCGCCGTATCCGATATACCACTCCTTGTCCAGTCCATAGAGGCGGCGCTCCGCCTCGAGAAACTGCTTGCCCAGGGCCCCACGGGTCAGCTCTCCCTGGAGCCCCGCCTTCATGGAGGTGAAATCGCCGGGGGCCTTTCTTATTATGACATAAGTGATGCCCGTAATGACGAAGAAGGTGAGCGCCATGAGGAATATTCGCTGAAGTATGTATCTTGTCATCTCCGGGCCTTCACCTTCCATTCCAGATAATTGAGCCCCTTCGTGTGGACCTTCACATTGTCGAAGCGGCGGCTCACCGCCGCCATGGCGGGATTGCAGAACATGAAGGTGTAGGGCTGTTCGTGGTGCACTATCTCGTTAAAACGGTGGTACATCGCAATGCGCCGTTCCTCGTTGAACTCCACCCTGGCCGCCTCGATGAGGCGGTCCGCCTCGGCGTTCCTGAAAGCGCAGAAGTTCGACCCTTCCTTGATCTGGGAAGAATGCCAGAGTTGATAGGGATCGCCGCTGTACCCGAGGCTCCACCCCACGCTCGTGGCGTCGAAGTCCCTTTCGTTCAGCTTCTGGACAAAGACCGCCCATTCGTATCGGTTGAGCTTCATCTCGATGCCGGCCTTCGCCAGGTCCTCTTTTAAAATCACGGCCAATTTCTCGGAGTAGTCGCTTGAAACCGGATAGACCATGGTAAACGAGAATTTTTTTCCGTCTCTGTCCAATATGCCGTCATTGTCGGTATCGGCCCAGCCTGCCTCTCGTAGAAGCTCGCGCGCACGTTCCGGGTCATAGGGCCAGGGTCCCAGATTTTTACTGTAGTTTTTGCTGTAAATGAAGAAAGTCCCGTTGACAATCTCCCCGAGGCCAAAGAGGAGTTTTTCAAGGACCGCCCTCCTGTGTATTAGGTGCGTCATCGCAAGGCGGACCCTCCGGTCCGAGAAAAAAGGCCGCTCGGCGTTCCATCCTATGTAATTGTAATAGGGCTGATAGTATTTCAACTTGAAAAAATCCCTGTTGAACTGCTCGGTCCCCGTCTGCCTCGCCCACTGGAGGGAGCTTAAGGACATCACGTCGAGTTCCCCTTTTTTCAGCTTCAAAAGGGCCACATTCGCATCGGGGACCACACGGTAGACGATTTTTTTTATATGGGGTTTCTCTCCCCGGTATTTTTCGTTCCTCGTTAAGATAATGCGTTTCCTCGTCTCCCAGGCAGCGAAAGAATAGGGGCCGGTACCCACGGGCCTTCGGTTCATGACATGGGTATTGAAATCTGTACCGTCATCATAGATATGCCGCGGAACGATGGGCATCTCTCCTAAAAGCTCCCTCTGCATGAAATACGGGCGCCTGCAGGTGAACTCTACAATGTACCGGTCGATCTTTTGACATCTCGTCACATCAAGATAATAAACTTTGAGGGAGGCGCCAGCCACCTTCGGGTCCTTTATCCTGTTGAACGAATAAACCACATCATCGGCGGTGAATTCGACGCCATCACTCCATAACACGCCTTTTTTAAGAAAAAAACGGTACACCAGGCCGCTGTTACGCACTTCGTACCTTTCCGCAAGCTGGGGTTTTAGCTCCAGAGTGTCGAAATCCCGGTCGAGGAGTGTTTCGTACACATATTTTGTCACGGCCCCGGCAACGGCCTCCGTGGAGGTGATGGGGTTGAGGGTGCCCGGCTCGGAAGCAAGGTGAACGTAGAGGGTGTAAGGGTCCCGCGCTTCCTCGCCCCGGCAGGAAAAAACTGAGAAAAACGCGAATGCGAGGAAGCAGAGAAAGGCCGCTCCCCGCCCCATTTTGCGGATTGTATGTACGTTGCGCAAAAATTTCACCCTGGGATTCCCGGATCAAAGTGCGGTACTGAATACAGTCGTCATGCACATGAAAAGGAATACCCACCCTGTGGTTTGTCAACCCAATTTAGCGGGCGGGAAGGCAGCGCGGGAAAGAGAAAACCGGATGGCGCAATGCCGGTGTCACAATTCAACAGAATTCTAATTTTGTTGTATGACGCTCTTTGTGTCAGGCGTAAATTAATATATACATAATTAATTTATCGCTACTGCCTTTGCAAGGCACGAATGCCTGAAGGCAGTGCAGCTAACGCCTCGAAGCCGCGCAATGGATGTTTCATAATTCCTGAACGGGTCAGGGGATATTGCAATTATGTCCCGTAAAAAAAACCAAAGGACTTACCTTGAACTGAATGAATAGGACCGACACCTCCTCCCCCGAAATAATGCCGGAAATAACCTGACAAAGACCGATTTTTGTGGATAGTGTGGATAATTTTGTGGATAAGTTGCTATTTTAGCTTTAACAGTTTTGATTTTCCGTTGTATTTTCTTCCCGCAGGCGTGGCACCGTAAGAAAGATGTGAATCATCAAAAAAGGTTTTTCATCTTTCCTTTTCAACATCCCTTTTGAGAAAACATATTAGAGATTGCCTTATGCTTTCCCGCCCGGCGAAGACGGTCGGGGAAACCTGGGAACGAGAGGCTGCATTATGTCACATTATAACACTACCCATTTTTCAGGAAAGATTATTTTTTTCATGGTTTTTTGAAAAATTATACTCAACTTACCATGGTTCCATGTCGAAAAAATGATTGGGGTATATAGGCCGTTGAAAGCGGTTCACAGGGCAGAAAAATTGAAAAAATTGTTGATTTACTGAATTGCCGGTATAATATACTCCATATTCTTATGGCAGTCTCTGAAAAACGGGTTTTTCCGCCCGTCCGGCGGGCGGAAAAACCCAAGTACTGAGCTTGTCAGCAGGCAACCTGTAATAAATGTGTTTTCCCGCCCGCCAAAGGCGGACAAAAAAACACAAGTGCAAAGTTTGCCGGTTGTTGCAGTTTATGGGAACTTTAAATATTTAATTTTTAAGAGTTTCCCGTTTGTATCCTTTTGGGCAGGGAAGCTCAAAAGAGTAGTGTTCGAGAAAAAACAGAAAGGAGTGGTACAATGAAAACGCGACTTCTCGTCATCCTCTTGATCATCTGCACGGCAGTTTTCTTCGTTTCTACAAGCCAGGTATTTGTACATGCACAGCAGGCCGACCAGTCAAAGCAGGAAGGCAGCAACGCCGGGGCTTCTAAGGAACAGATGGAAGACCCCGATTCCAGAATGCGGCGCGCGGATTTCTATCTGGAAAGATTCGCAGCGGTAGAATCAGTAGAACGGCTTATGAAGGACAATCTCGAGGAGATATACCTTCTTAAAGTAATTGTTACAAATTTCCCCGAATCCGGATGGAAAGAAGACTACAACAAGCTGTACGAAACATATAAAGAAGGCCTACAGAAATACTATCAGCGGAAAGTTATAGGGGCCCAGAAAGTCCTCACTGACAACAGGAAACAGATAAGCGAACTTTTCAAAAAAGCCGCGGAAAAGTACCGCAAAGACACGGAAGAAATGCTCGATGTCTGCGCAAAAAGCGTGCTGATTGTTTCCCTCAACAAGCTGACCCGCTACGACCCCGACAAAAACAAACAGCTCATGGACAATACCATGAGGCTCAGGGTAGGATACGGCCAGACCGACGACGCCTATGAGGCCACGGTAAACCATAAATTCATGTACGCCATCTACCATTACAGGGTCGCAAAGTCCTATGCCATCTCAATCATGGACGATCTTATCAACGAGGCAATGATACGCAAGGATTTCCAGGAACCCGATGAAGAGAAGGCCATCCGGGATCTAATAAACAAAAAGAACAGTTTTGACCTGCCCACTCACAGGGCGGACAACCAGAATAAAATCAAGTCACAGCAGCCCAAGTAGCGGGACAAGCGCTGCACCCGTGTATCGGAGACCGACAGGCGGCGGCAAAGATCGCCGCCTGTCCGTTTTTACGCATCAGCAGACCCGGGGGGCCCTCCTCCATTAGCCAACTCACGCGGGAGCAAATCAAAAAGGGCCCGCAGAATAACGCCGATTTCTCTGTAAAAAAAGTTCCCTGATAATGCACGATATGAAATTTATCACATCAATGATTCTCATCTCCCTGGCCATCGCCATCCCCGGCGCAATCCAAAAGGCCGCCACGCCGACCTACCGTGTCGTCCTGGACCCGGGGCATGGCGGCATTTCATCCTCCAAACTTTCGGTCCATGGAGACCGGTACGACCAGATTTCAGAGCGGTATCTGGCGCCTTTCGCCGAAGGGGCGGCACACCGCGGGCTCTGGGAACATATTTTAGTGTATCAGATTGCGGAAAAAACCCGGAAGATACTCCAACTCTGCTCCCCCGCCGGGGACTTTCGGAAGTTCCGGACGCTCCTCGCGCGATACACGGACGAAGATCCGGACAGGATATATATTGAAACCTTTATGTCCAGAGGCGACTCAAGCGATAGGGAAAAGATAAGCCATCGTGCGGACCCCAACAGCGAATTCCGCCTCTATGATTACCCCGATGGAAAGGGAAACATCCTTCCGGGGAGGATATCCCGCATAAACGCAGTGAAACCCCATCTCGTGGTGTGCCTCCACATGACCTGGGATTATTCCGCGACCTACCGCGGGATGAACCCTGTCATCGTCCCTCCCCACTCGGTTCTTTACGATGGTTTACTGTACATACAGAAAAAAAAGAGCGGGCGGGACTTTTTCGAGAAGGGCCTCTATTCCCACTGGTTCATGGAATCGGACAGGCGCAGCGTTTTTAAGTGGTTCCTGAACGATTCGGTTTTCTATTTTCTGGGATACCCCCTTACGCGACATGGCGCGGTTGACCATAAAAAATTCCGGGGATATCGTTACAACATGGTCCACTGGGCCTACCGGGACGGTCCAGGATGGGAAAAGACCGCCAGACTCCATCCGGAAAACGGCCCCTACGCGAAAACAATATCGGGTTTTGTTCCCGGGGGAAAATTCTGGGAAAGGGAAAAATCCGTATACGAAGCATACCGCCGCGACAAAGGCGAGGAAGGTTACGGCGGCGACAACATGTACGCAACTTCAGAACTGATACGCTACATTCTGCACTCCCTGGAATTGAGCGGCCAGGACCATCCCCATCAGCGGCTTACTGAGCCTTACATTTCCACATGGTCGGTGCCCCTTCTGGTGAATGCCGTTACGGCATTCATAGAGCTTGGCTCTCTCGCAAACACACGCCACCGCTATTTATTCCAACACAAGCAGGACGAGATAGCCGAGGGACTCGCCGTAGGAATCTACTCCCTGCTTTCCGGGCTGAAACTTAAAAAAAACACCTACCACTGGAAACCCCGGGGCAGAAAAATAGACTTCGAAAGATACCTGCTCCCGGACGGAACAAGTTATTTCGATGCCGTGGTGAAATAAAAAACGGGACACCCTGAAGGTGCCCCCGTTAAACCGCATTTTGGATTATCGTCCGCTACAAAAAACCGGGAAGCCGCAACACCTTGACATAAGTGGTTGCTTACTTCGCCGCTTCGGTGAACACGTTGTTTTCGAATTTCCCACGGAGTATGCGGCCGTCCTTGAATGTGTAGGTACCGTTTCCGTTCATGTCGCCGTCCTTCCATTCCCCTTCGTATTTGTCCCCGTTGGACCAGAAGTACATGCCGTTCCCATTGCGCCTGTCTTCTTTATATTCACCGATATATTTCGCCCCGCTGGGATAGATATAGGTCCCTTTTCCGTCCCTCATGTTCTTCTTCCATGTCCCAGTATAGGTTTCTTTATTGGGCCACTGGTACGACCCATCTCCGTTGCGATGGCTCTCCTTGAACTGTCCCACGTATTTTGATCCACTCTGAAGCTGGACGGTCCCCTTGCCGTCGGTGCAGTTGCCGTCGACGCATTCGCGGGGCTGTCCTCCAGAGCAACCCGCTACAAACAGAGAAACGACCGCGACACCCAGTACTATTTTTTTCATTGCAGGCTCCTTTACCTTATGTACTCGTCCCGGACGGTCTGTGTTCGGGACGTTCGCAGTATACTCAGACATTCTATTACCGCGCAACGATTTTTTTCATGGCCCCGAACAAAAGGGCGGCAAGTTGGAGGGGTCCCCCCTTACTCATCGGCCTTTTTTCCGTAGCGCCGGGGCCAGAGCCGCCCAAGCCTTTCCCCTATCGCCTTCTCGCTTCCCTCTCCCGAAGGCCGGTAAAACATCTCTCCGCGCCACTCTTCGGGAAGGTACTCCTCATCGACAAAATGCCCTGGATAGTCGTGTGGATATCGGTACTCGCGTCCAAAGCCCATCTTTTTCATGAGCCCCGTCGGCGCGTTTCTCAGATGGAGGGGTATTTCCCCTGCCCCATGGGCCGCCGCTTCTTTCGCCTTTTTTATGGCCAAATACGAGGCGTTGCTCTTCGGCGCCGAGGCGAGGAAAATTGCGCACTGGGAAAGTACGATCTCCCCCTCGGGCATGCCGATGTTCTGGACCGCCCGGAAGGCTGAAACCGCGATAGAGAGGGCCTGGGGCGAGGCATTGCCCACGTCTTCGGAGGCAAAAATTATCATGCGCCGGGCGATAAACAGAGGGTCCTCCCCGGCGAGGACCATCTTCGCCAAGTAGTAAACTGCCGCGTCGGGATCAGATCCCCGGAGGGATTTGATGAAGGCCGATATGGTGTCGTAATGACGGTCCCCTGACCTGTCGTAGTCTATGAGGCTCCGCTGGACGGCTTCCCGGAGATTGTCCATGCTCACGACGCTCCCCTCGGCGAGATACGCCGCGGTTTCGACCAGGTTCAGCATGCGCCGCGCGTCCCCCCTGGCATATTCCAAAAGGGCATGGCGCACGGGCGGTTCCATCGTTACATGGGAAAGGAGCCGGTCCCGGGCGAGGGCCCCGTCGAGTATGGAGCCCATTTCATTCGAGGAAAACCTGTTGAGGCGCAGTACCCTGAGACGCGAAAGGAGGGGGGGAATCACCTCAAAGGAAGGATTTTCCGTCGTGGCGCCGATGAGGACCACATCGCCGGCTTCAACGGCCCCCAGGACCGAATCCTGCTGGGCCTTGTTGAAGCGGTGAATCTCATCAAGGAAAAGGACCGTCTGACGGCCCATCTCCCGATTTTCCCTTCCCTTTTTGATGACCGCCCTAACATCGGCCACGCCGGAGGATATGGCGCTTAAATAGTGGGCCTCGAGGCCGCATCTTTCGGCGATGAGCCTGGCAAGGGTGGTTTTGCCCGTGCCGGGGTCCCCCCATAGAATCATGGAAAAGGGCGCGCCCTTTTCCAGAAGGTTCGTGATGATTCTCCCGTCACCCATGAGGTGGACTTGTCCCACGAATTCCTCAAGGGCCTTAGGCCTCGCACGTTCAGCCAGGGGGGTTATGTCTTCGGGTATGTTCATCGGAGGGGCATTGCAGAAAAAAAAATCCGGTTAACCCGGATTTTTTTTCTGGTTCCGGACCGAAATCCGGCGATTTTGATATTATTCGCTGGAAGTATCATCAACGCGGGGGGCTTCGGCCTCCCTGGGGGCGCCGCCCCTAACCGTTACGACCCTCTTACTCCTGGACTGGGCGGCAAAACGCCTCATCTTTTTCACGCGCCTCCTTGCGGCTTCTTCACGTTTGCGTTTCTTCTCTTCGCTGGGTTTCTCGTAGTAGCGCCTTCTTTTAAGTTCTTTGAATATGCCCTCAAAGGCCATTTTCTTCTTCAAATTTTTGAAGGCCCGCTCGATGTCACCGTTCACTTCTACTTCCAATGGATTAGGCATTATCGGCTCACTTCCCCCTTGATAATATCATGGGAACATTAAAAAAAATTTAAGGTTCCCGCAAATTGTAACGACTGGCTAATTCAGAATTTCGGCTTTTCCGCCAACTGGAGGCGGGCGGAAAAATACAAAAAAATACAATTGTTAGAGATTGCCTGTAAATGCCGACAAACTCAGAAATTCGGTTATATCGCCCGCCGAAGGCGGGCTAAAACATGTAATGTCATGAGGTTGCCATATACAAGTAAAGCAAAGCATACCCCGGCTGGCACATCATAGCACTGGCCGGGACGATTGTGAGCAAAGGTAAGGATGTACCGCAATAGTGTCAATAATTAATTTGGCTCTGCCTAATTTTTATCCCTTTTTTAATTGACCGCAAAAAAATGGGAAGGCATAATTTGCACCTTCAACATCAACACAAAATGGAGCGCCCCATGGCGGAAAAAACCGACACCGAAAATGACATTACCCGGGAAGAAAAAACCACCTTTTGGAAAAAAATGAAACGCCGCGCCATCGACCTCGCTGCCAGGGGGCGCCGCGTCCTAAACCAGATATATCTTGGGGAGGAGACATACAGCCGCCTTACAAAGAAACTGATCAATGCCGCCAGGGTCTTTATCGTCGCCACGCGAAAATTCATGAAAGACGGGTGCACCACAAAGGCTTCCTCCATCGCGTACACTACCATCGTGTCCCTCATCCCCACCCTCACCGTGGCCCTGACCGCCTACTCGATGTTCGAACAGGTGGGCAATAAAAAGGACGAGATTTTCCGCAAAATCACGGCCTTCATGCTGGAGCATAACATCCGGCTCAACATAGACCCCATCATGGAAACCATTTCCACCCTCATCGACAATGCCGGAAAGATAGGGGGCGTGGGGGCCGTCATTATGGTCGTCTCCGCCACAGCGGTCCTCCGTACCATCGAGCAGTCCCTTAACGATATCTGGGGCATTACGAAAAACCGCCCCATCTTACTCAGGATGATATACTACTGGGCGGCCCTCACCCTGGGGCCCATCATGCTCATCGGCGGGACCACCGTGGCGACGCAGATTTCCACCGCCTTCTCGTCGCCCAATTATTACGCCGCCCAGTTCGCCGGGGGCCGTATCTGGGCGGTGGGCAACAAGGCCGCCATCGATTTCGCCGACGGGGCGAACAAAATCGTACACAGGCCATTCGACATAGAACGGATTGATTTCGAAAATCAGAAGGTGTGGAAGTACGATATCACCACGAAGAGTTTTATCGAAGACGAGTACAGAATGGAACCCATTGATTTCAAAAAATCCATATTCCGGGACCTGCAGTTTATCGGAAAAAACGGGTGGATCGTGGGAAAGGGCGGCTTGATCCTGACGACAAACAACGGCGGGAATTCCTGGCAGATCGAGAAGTGGGGGTCCCTGAACTTCAACGACATCCACATGCTTAATCTGAAAACCGGTTTTGCCGTCACCAACAACGGGTATCTCCTCGCCACAGAGGACGGAGGGCGCAGTTGGAAAGTTCACGAGTGGGAAGGATACTCGTCGAGCTTTAACCGCATCGCTTTCAACAACGGCAACGGCATCGTTGCCGGCGACAAGGGGACGGTGCTGACAACTAAAAACGGCGGAAAGAACTGGAACATCATCACCCTAAACGAGGCGAAGAAAAAGAACAGGCCCGCGAACCTCAACGGCGCCGCCTTCCAGGACCCCAGGACGATATGGCTGGTGGGGGACCAGGGCATGGTGCTTGCAAGCCCCGATGGAGGTACCACATGGTCCATCAGGCGCTTCCAGGAAAAAGATTACTTCGCCGTCCATTTCCCAGACAGGAAAAACGGCGTCATCGCCGGCGAGCGGGGAATCGTGGTACGTACAGAGGACGGGGGCCAGAAATGGCTCAGAAAATCGGTATCCGGCGAACGGGTGAACTTCATCCTCACGGAAAAAGGCAGGACCTGGCTCTTCGGTGAAAACGGACTGGTAAAAAGTTCCGAAAACCTCAGGACATGGTCCGGACGCCAGGGGGGAAGTTTCATAATTTCCATGGCCAACTTCACCGCGCCGTTTCTCATCATCTGGCTCCTCTTTCTTCTGACGTATATCACCTTCCCCAACACGAAGGTGCCTTTCAAACCCGCCGCAATCGGCGCGGCCTTCACCGGGGCGGTGTGGGTCGTTTTTATACTCCTTTTTATCTTTTATGTAAAATATTTTTCCGGCGGCCAGCTCGCCATCTACGGCGCCCTGGCGGCCTTTCCGATTTTCCTCCTCATGATTTACGCATCCTCCCTCATCGTCCTTTACGGCGCCGAGGTGTCGTATACCCTTATGCATCCCCACACCTACCTCAAACTGAAAAAGGCCCTCAAGGGAATAAGGGAATACCACGTGGCCCACGGCATCGCCATGCTGCACCATGTCTACTCGAAGTTTGAACGAGGAAAGGGCGCTTCATCGTACCCAGAGCTCCTCAAAATCGCGTCGTATAAGACGGAGGAAATCGACCACTATCTCGATTTGTTCATCAAGGAGGGGCTTCTCATGGAAAAGGGCTCCGATTCGTATCTACCTACGACATCCTCCGCGAAGGTCGTCGTATCCGACGTCATCGAAATGATCCACAGCGTGAGCCTGGAGATGCCCTCCACGGTACCGGCCGCCAGCCCCGTGCGCAAACACCTCCAGAAGATATTGCAGGAGCTTGAGAAATCACGGAAATCAATCGTGGGGAAAACGACCCTGGCCGAGCTCATCGGAGGGTGAGGACCGGTAACTATTCCCGGTATGTGGTGAAAATGTAGTCTAAAATTTTTTCGCGCTCCTTCCCGGCCATGCCGGAGAAGTGTATTACGCAGTCGGTACCGTTTCCCTCCCGGGAACATTCGATACGGCCCACGACATCTACTTCCTCTCCCCCCAGGGAGAGGCGTCCCTTCACAAAAGGCCCCTGGTCGAGGGAACCACGGTATCGGAAATGGGCTTCCCTGTCGCTGAGCCTGAAGATTTTTCCCTTCTTTAGCTTCACATTCTTCGTGGAGAACACCCTGCTGCCGTCCCCGACGCCGAAGAAGAAAAACGAGAAGGGCATGTCCACATCGGCCTGAAGGCATTTACGTTCATTGCTCCAGGCAATTTTACCGGTGTGCCGGAAGTAGATGATGTTTAAGTCCGTATTGGGGTCTATTGAAAGCACTCCGAGGACCTCGAGCTTAAACTCGTAGGAGGAATTCCTCTCGGACCAGAAGTAAGCGTCGAAAATGTCTCCCCGGGCCGTGCTTTTCACAAGGGCCCGATCGGCCCTGGCTGAAAGATATTCATCGTGCGCATCAATCACCGAAAGGGTCGCGTAACCGAAGCCTTTCTTATAAACGCGAACCACGTCATTGACCCGCAGGTCCCTTGTCGATTTTAGTTTTTTCATCGCGGAAAACGCCGTTTAATGAACCTGTCTTTTTTCTATATACCCGGATCAACCTTGCCGGATCTGCGTTTTTTTTCAAGACATTATTCGAAGGACGGCATTATTTCCGTCCCGAGGATCAGGTTTTCCCTTTGGCCCGCAAAAAACGCCGGAGGCGTGTCCCGCCTTCCAAGGGAAAAGTAATTGCAAAAATTGCCGCGCACATCATTCTGTTCTTACCTCATCTTTAAAATGGAGCCGCCATGAATATTTCCCACGAAGACCTCAAGCTCATCGCGAACACCGTGCGCACGCTTTCCATGGACGCCGTCCAGAAGGCAAATTCCGGCCATCCCGGAATGCCCATGGGATGCGCCGACATAGCCGCAGTCCTCTGGACAAAAATACTGCGGCACAATCCGGCAGACCCGACATGGAAAAACCGCGACCGCTTCGTCCTTTCAGCGGGCCATGGCTCCATGCTCCTTTACTCCATGCTGCACCTTTCAGGGTATGCCCTCACCCTGGACGATATAAAAAACTTCCGACAGATGGGAAGCTCCACGCCGGGGCATCCGGAATTCCGTCACACCCCAGGCGTCGAAACCACCACAGGGCCCCTGGGACAGGGGTTCGCCAATGCCGTGGGAATGGGGCTTGCGGCAAAGCTCCTTGCGGCGGAATTCCCGGATGCTGCGACGCTTTTGGACCACCGGATATACGCACTCGCGGGCGACGGCGACCTCATGGAGGGGATTTCCTCCGAGGCGGCCTCCCTGGCGGGGCACTGGTGCCTGGGAAACATCATCACCATATACGATTCCAACAGCATCTCCATTGAGGGCGATACAATGCTGGCCTTCTCCGAAGACGTCCGCCTCCGCTTCCAGGCCTGCGGCTGGCATGTCCTTGAAGCGGACGGCCACAATTTCGATTCGATAGAGGTGGCGCTCCGTGCGGCGCGCGACGAAACGGCAAAGCCCTCCCTTATCATTACCCGCACGAGAATTGCCAGGGGAAGCCCCGGAAAAGAAGGAAGCGCCGATTCCCACGGCGCCCCCCTGGGCGCCGAGGAAGTGAAGGAAGCAAAGCTTTCCCTCGGCTGGAGCGATGAAGCCTTCTACGTGCCACGGAGGGTGTACGAAATTTTCAATGAGCGGAAAAAAGAGCTGGAAGCCTCTGCGCGCCGCTGGGAATCCGATTTCAACGCCGCCATCAAGGGAAAAGAGGCCGGGTGGCGCGCTTTCTTTTCGTCTCCAGACATAGCGTCCCTCTCCGAAAAGCTCCCGTCCTTTACAACGGGCGGGAAGACGGCCACACGGTCCGCCGGAGGAAAAATACTGGAAACATTATTCCGGGAGCTTCCAAACCTCGCCGGCGGCTCGGCGGACCTGGGGCCCAGCAACAAGACCTTTGTCAGGGGATATGGCGAAACGGGAAAAAATATACTTGGCCGAAATATACGCTTCGGCGTGCGCGAGCATGCCATGGGGGCCATACAAAACGGAATGGCCTACTACGGGGGCTTCGTACCTTTCACCGCCACATTTTTTGTGTTCGCCGATTACATGCGCCCCGCCATCCGCCTCGCCGCCTTAAGCGGCCTCCAGACAATCTATGTGTTCACCCACGATTCGCTCTTCGTGGGCGAGGACGGGCCGACCCACCAGCCCGTGGAACACCTGGCCTCCCTGCGGGCCATCCCCAATCTGACGGTCCTTCGCCCCGCCGATGCCGGCGAAACCCGGGAGGCCTGGCTCGCCGCCCTTGAGAACACCGAAGGACCTTCGGCCCTCCTCCTGACGCGCCAGGACGTTCCGGTATTAGAAAGGAAAGATGGCGGCCTCCGGCGGGGAGCGTACATTTTGCACGATGGAGGGGCATCTCCCGATATTGTGGTCCTCGCCAGCGGCTCGGAACTCCACATCTCCGTGGAAGCGGCCCTGGCCCTCGCGGGAGACGGCATTGCCGTCAGGGTGGTTTCGTTTCCAAGCTGGGAGCTCTTTGACCGCCAGGACGAAAAGTACCGCGAGTCGGTCCTCGGCCCCCGGGGGACGCGGCGCGCGGTCGTGGAGGCGGGACTTTCAATGGGCTGGGAACGATACGCCGGGGAACAGGCCCTTTATATCACCATGGAAAATTTCGGAGAGTCGGCGCCGGCGGAAAAACTCGCGGAAAAATACGGCTTTACGGGCGGAAATATCGCCCGGCGCATAAAAGAATACATAGGGAGATAAGAAAAGCCTTACTCCGAGGCCCTCATGGCATGTTAACCAAAAAACACCGCGCATTTATGCTAACATATTTTTGTTTACTCCCCCGACCCGCGGTCCAATAATCTTCTAAGCGGCAAGATGATGGACTACGACCTTATCATAGTGGGAGCGGGACCGGCGGGGATATTCACCGCCCTGGAATGCTTAAAGAGGGCCCCCGGGGCGAAGATACTCATCCTCGAAAAGGGAAACCGCATCGAAGAGAGGGACTGTCCCCGCCGGGCCCGGGGAAGATGCAACCGATGCGCTCCCTGCAATATCACCACGGGATTTTCCGGCGCCGGGGCCTTCAGCGACGGGAAACTCCTTCTATCCCCCGACGTGGGGGGCGTCATAGGGGAATATCTTCCGAGGGAAACCCTCGACGAACTCATTCATTACGTTGACGGCATCTACCTTTCCTACGGCGCGGACCCGAAAGTGTACGGAACGGGAAACCGCGCCATCATCCACGAGCTTACCCGGCGCGCCGTGGAGAGCAATTTAAAATTCGTACAGTGCCCCGTGCGTCACATAGGCACGGACCAGTGCCGTGTCCTGTACACACAGATCCAGAACGACCTCCTTAAGGCCGGCGTGGAAATCGCCTTTCGCACTCCCGTGAAAGACCTTCTCGTGAAGGACGGCGCCGTTCGCGGCGTCCTGGCGGACCGGGAATATCGCTCAAATCATGTGGTCCTTTCCGTGGGGCGCGAAGGCGCCGACTGGCTTCGGGGCCTGTGCGAACGCCATGGCATCGCCACCAGGGTGGGCGGCGTTGACATCGGCGTCCGCGTGGAAGTCCTGAACGACATTATGAGAGAGGTCAACGAGGACCTCTATGAGAGCAAGCTAATCTATTACACCCCAACCTTCGATGACCGGGTGAGGACCTTCTGCCATAATCCCTCCGGGATAGTTAGCACTGAATATTACGACGGGAACCTCGCCGTGGTAAACGGCCACAGCTACAAATCAGAGGAACTCAAAACGGAGAACACCAACTTCGCGGTACTGGTGTCGAACTATTTCACGGACCCCTTCAGGGAACCCATCGAATACGGAAAATACATCGCACGGCTCGGGAACCTCCTCTCCGGAAACAGCATCATCATCCAGCGCTTCGGCGATTTCAGGCGCGGCAGGCGGACCACTTCGGAGCGCCTCTGCCGAAACAATATCCACCCCACCCTCGCCGACGCGGTGCCCGGGGACCTTAGCCTCGTGTTCCCCTACCGTATCATGCTGGACATCAAGGAGATGATACATGCCCTCAACAATATCTTCCCGGGCCTGGAAAGCGATGAGACACTCCTTTACGGTGTAGAGGTGAAATTTTACTCCAACATTATCATCGTGGACGGAGGATTTCGGACGAACATACAGGGCCTTTACGCTGCCGGGGACGGCGCCGGCATCACCAGGGGGCTTGTACAGGCCAGCGTAAACGGCGTAATCCTCGGAAGGACGCTCCCATTCGACCAATAACCCGGTTTTCGAGCACCGGTCTGAATGCCCATATCTAACCCGGGATTCCTCCTGGAAAAACATGCATAAAAAACGCCCTCTCGCGGAAGATGAGGAATGCCGAACTCCCGGAAGACCGCACAGAAATGGACGATTTTTCAACCTCCGGCCGCAAAGTAATGGACAAATTGCCGTATTTTTGCTTACTTGAAAACAAGGAGTTCCGCGGCGCCATACCATGGGGCCCCGGGAACGATTGTGCTGCTGAAAAGGACGGGCGAGATGGCTTCTTATAAAATCGACGGGGCGAAATTCCAGTCCATCGAGGAACTAAAGGAAAGCCTCTGGCCCCTCTACGAGGGTAGAATGTCGAAAGAGGAATTCGAAAAGTACATTAAAGAAAATGTACAGGTAGTCGAGTAAAACTGATCACTCTCCCCATATCTCCGCCACCGCCTCGGAAAAACCGCGGGGCCCCGAGGCCATGGTGACGCGGTATTTCAACTTCCCATAATCAATATCGCTTTCTGGGCTTCTTACAAGGTAGGGAATATCGACCGCATCTAGAAGGCCAAAATCGTTTTCACTGTCTCCTATTCCGACCATGGTAACGCTCCCTTTCGACAGCTCCAGGTAATGGAAACGAAGGCGCCCCACGGCCTTCCCCTTCCCCGACCCCGCGGCAAGGAGATGATGGAACCGCCCCCCCCAGGTGACGCGATACCCTGGGTCTTGAAGGCGAACGTTGAGGCGCGACTTTTCCTCAACCGAGAGCGGCCTGCGGTCCGCGGTCAGAAACGGCATCGAAGCGCGCCGCATCTTTGCCATTCGTGCCCCCTCAGCGGAGAGGCCGGTCCAGTCCATGAGGTCCTTCAACTCCATCTCCTCCAGAAGGACGATATTCTTCCCCGTGGCATCTTCGATGAGAGGACAAAGCCCCCTGAGAACCCCGGTGTCGGGACCGGTGAGTTCTATCTTCCATTTTTTCTCGTTGTCCTTTCCGGTCCCTTCGTTTACCGGAAAAGCGATGCCGGCGCCGTTTTCGAAAGAGAAGGGCGCGTCGAGGCCGAGTCCCCCGTGGATGATTTCCATCTCCTCCAGGGTTTTGCTGGACAGAAGGACCAGAGGGACCCCGCACGCTTTCAGGCCGCCAATACCGGGAAGGGCGTCGCGTCCAAGGACGCCGCGCTCGAAAATGGTGCCGTCGACATCGGAGATGAGGACCATCATGGCACGCATCCGTCAATCCGCTTTCGGGGACAGGAATATTTCAATCCTGTCGTTCTTCTTTCTCCTGGGACCGGCCCCCTCATCGAAGAGAGGCCGCGTTTCCCCCATTCCCCGAAAGACGATATTCTCCTCCCCTACTCCGCCCCGCACCAGGTAATCCCTGACATACTTCGCCTTCTTCTCCGACGCTTCCAGGTTTTCCCTGTCGTCCCCTTCGAAATCCGTGTGAACTTCCACGACAATGCGGGAAGGCGGATATCCGCCTAAAACGCCTACGACACCGTCGAGGAACTCACGTGTCCGGCGGTCCTTTTCCACAGGCCCTGGCCCCGCCCCGGCCGCATGCGTTATGCGCAACATTCCCTGCCAGGGAACGGCCATAACGCCGGTGCGAAACCGGCGGCGCCGGGAGCGCGTCATATTGCCGGCCCTGTCCCAGGCTACGAGCTCTGCTTCGAAGCTTTCCATGGAAAAGGGGAAGGACCCGTCGGTCCCCCTTCCCCCCCAACTGAAACGCTCAGGCGGCACGCCTTCGCCGCTGAAGCGCCGAAAAAGGCCGCCGGCTTCCGAGTAGATATTGACTTCCCATTTTTCAATTCCATAGCGGTCCGTGGCGGATGGAAAGAGCATGATGGTGTCGCTCTCATGGTCGCCGTCGGGAGTGAATTCCCTCGCATCCAGGCCGACAGAGACGGCTGGAGGCGTTGTATCGACGATAAAACTTCTCCAGGGAGATTCCATCTGTACATTCCCCGGCGGGGATACGACGAGGCGGCAGAAATACTCCCCGTCCCGCACCCGGCGTCCGCGGAAATCGAGGCCGTCCCATTCCAGGGCCCCCGGAAGGGTCCTCACCACTGCGCCATCTGAATCGGATATTTCCAGCCTGAATGACGCTCCGGCGGCCGCCGGAGTGGGTGAGACAGAGGGTGAGACGTGGAATTTTTGGGACTCCCGGGCGGGAGAGAAATGCTCCTTTTCCGGCGTCAGCGCAAAGGCATACGATTCATTGTCCACAAGGATGTCCCGGACGATGCCGGAGGCGGAGTTGCCCGCCGCGTCCCGGGCGGTCACCTCCAGGCTGTAGCGCCCCGGTTTCACGGGCTTTCCGTTCCCGTCGATGCCGTTCCAGGAGTAATGATCTGGAAGGTCCACGGCCTTCCATTCATTTACGATGACAGATTTGCCTTTTCGGTCACGAATTATGGCAGTTACCCTGTCATCGTTTTTCTCTCCGGTCCGGACTCCAATCCTGATGGGAACATCCGGAGGCGATACGACGCGCCCCGGGGGGACAGTGAGGGTGAGCCGCGGGGGCACTGTGTCCAGAATGAAGCTTCCCCTCACTTTCCGGGATATATTTTCATGGGCGTCCCGGGCAATCAGGGAGTAAAAGTACCGCCCATCAGGACAGAACTTTCCATCTCCGCCGACGCCGTCCCACTCGATGACATCGG
This sequence comes from Spirochaetota bacterium, assembly GCA_029974015.1. GTDB lineage: Bacteria > Spirochaetota > UBA4802 > UBA4802 > JAGODF01 > JAGODF01. Next base: position 45,781 of record JARKUF010000048.1, on the reverse strand, counting down.
GGACCGTGACGCCTCCCAGTGACTCCCGAATAAACCGAAACATCGAAAACGGGGAAAAGGCCGGGTGCCGGCGCCTCACGCGGTTACGGTAATCCGCGATGACTCGCCCCCGTTCATCGGCGACCTGGAGGGCCCATCCTTTTATACCGCCTGTATCAACGGCGGCAGGATAAAACCGTATCACATCCTGTGTGCCGTCGCCATTTGGCGATATCGCTTCGTGGTCGGTCCTCACGGAGGTCCGGGGCGCCGCCATATCGGGCCCTTCAAATGAAACTGTAGAGCCTAAAAAATGAAGCTTCTCCCCGTTCCCGGCCACAAATGCGTACTCCAGCCCCCAGCGATAATCGCCATGCTCCGGATATATTCCGGCGCCTGCCGTATAACGCATCCTCCCGCTTCCGTCCCGAAGAAGCCATCCCACACGGAGCGCCGCCATATCGCCGATTTCCGCCTCGACACCAGACTTTATCATGGGGCCGTCGAACTCGCCTCCCCGGGCCAGCTCGCCAAAGAGAGTGAGGGCCAGGAGCGGGTCCCTGTACACGAGAAGGCCAAAACCTCCCGAAGCGAAGTCGTAGTCGCTTACTTCGTCGCCAAAAAGTACGCCTCCGGCGCGGAAGGCCCCTCCGATACTAATGCCGCGGACGCCAAAACCGCCGCCGGAGAAACCGAGGACCGCGAGGAACCCCGCGCCAAGAGCGCCGTACAACTCACGGGTTCTTTCATGCTCCGCACCGACAGAATGCAGAGAGCCCCCCAGATAGAGCCCGGGATACACCTTCCCTGCCAGACCAGCCGCGGAGCCAAACGCGCCAAAGGCCCCCCCGTCGGTGGCGTCGTATCGCAGGCAATGCCCGGAAACGCCAAACACCCCAAAATCCGTTCCAAAGGCGGCATTGACGGAAGACAGCGTGCCCGTATCCAAAAAACCATGGGCGGCGGAAGCCGCCCAGTTTTTCACCGGGCCCGCCGTTGCGGGATTTACCGAGAAACTGCCGGCGCCCGGGGCGGCAACGGAGCAGCCGCCCCGCCCCATAGATGAAGGCGAAGGCGTCGAGAGTAAAAAGCCGCCATAGCCGAACTGACCGGCCGATGCAATGGCGCTGGAAAGGAAAAGGAAAAGCGAGAAGGGTAATACGATTCGTAACGCATGCATACGGAAATGTCTCCGGTTCTCAATGCTTTTTGGCAAAGTAATCCTTGAAAAGGTCCCTGTCAAGCTTGAGAAGTCTGGAGCGTATATCGGTGATGTTATTAAAGTCGTAGTTCTGATATTCAAAATAATCCAGCATCCAGAGGTACTTATTGATAAGGCGCGGGACGATGTTCGTATCGCGGAGCTTCTCGCTCCCCGCCTGTTTGAACGCGGATTCCAGAGCGTAGATGTCCCTTTTGATCGACTCCACCTGCTGAGAATTCAGGTGGCGCTTCACATAGAAGATATCCTGAAGATACCCGAAAACAGGGACCCACTCTCTCGGGTCCGCTCCGGGCTTCAGCGTCAGTGAAATCTCTTCAAGGTCCTTCACGGGCTTCGCGGAGATGAGCTTCAGGTCAAGCTCCGAGGGGTTGATAAAAAAGGCCTCTTTGAAGTAAAGGAGGCTTTTCGGCACGTCCTTAGTATGATAATAGGCCTCTCCAAGTAGGGAGAGAAGAGTGGCGCTGCTCCGGAGGGAGCTTTTGGCATACTCCAGCGTTTCGATGGCGCGCCGGTAATCTTCAAGTTTAATGAAACAGATGCCAAGGTTTAGCAGGAGGTCGAAATTGTCGACGGTGCTCTGCTCCTTGACAAAAGCGATGGTGTAATGTTCCGAGGCGCGGAAAAAGACGTGCTTCATGGCAGAGACGAAGGGCGCCGAGCCGACCATTTCTTTCTCGGCGGCATACCTGGAGAACTCCTCCCATTCCTTCATGAGGAAATCGGCGGTCATTTTCCCCTCGTCGAGGCCCTCGATGCCATCGAACCTGTTGATCCAGAATTTCGCTGTCCGGTAGGCCCTGGCCAGCCCCGGGTAATCGGGATTGCGGTCCATGAGATCGTCTATTTTTTCAAGGGCCTCGGAGAACTTGCCCTCTTCGATTAACTGGTATGCCGTGTTGCAGCCGATGAGGAAAGGATCGTCCGAAAAGATTAATTGTCCGTCCTGATCCATGTTCAGATTTCCAACACTCTCCCCCACTGGTTAGGAACGCTAATGTGCGTAAAAACGATGACCTGCCTCGATTCGGAGATCTCATCCAGGATTTCCCTGAGGCGGGAAATCCTGACATCGTCCATGAAGAGGAAGGGATCGTCTATTATGAGGGGGAGCGGCCGGTCCAAGTCAATTAAAAAATCCGTCATGGCAAGTTTAAGTGAAAGATGCTGGAGGTGAAGGATGTTCTGATGGACCCCCTGAATATCGCCCTCCTCCAGAAGGGCCCTGAAGTGGGCCGGGTCGATCCTGGAAATATATTGTTTGTCCGTCAGGGCGTGGAAAATCTCACTTGAACGGTTGATGAGCTTTTCCGTCTGCCTTTTCCACCGGGCTTTCACGGCTTCATTGAACAACCCGTACAGGTATTCCATCATTTCCCGATGCGCATTCAACTCTTTGAGGGACCGGACAAGTTCTCCTTTCCGTTCCAGCAGACCCTGCTTCTCATCGCTTTGAAAGCCGGTATTTTTGATCTCCCCCGCGATCCGTTCAAGGACCTTCTCGTCCTCCTGAATGTCCCGGGCCAGGGCCTCTATGGCCTTTTCCGTCGCGAAAATATGGTCGAGGGTCACGGCGGCCGTTTCTCCGGCCTCTCCTCCGTATCCCAGGAGCGCCAGGTCCTCCCTCACGCCTGTTTGGAGCCGTTCCTTCTCGGCTTCCAATTCGCCAAGCTCTTCCTTCAGCCGGTCAAGATATTCCTGCCCCCGTAGAGCGCTACTCAATTTAAGGACATCCATCTGCATTTCGGTGAACTCGCTGTATTCCTCGAAATACTGGAGAAGGAACTCGTAAAGGGTCTCCATTCGATATTCAGAAATTTTTACATTGTTCTCCCGAAGGAGCACCTCCACCCTGCCTTCCAGGTCCTCGACCCTGAGGGCGAGGTCCGCCAGGGCCCTCCCGCGCCCCGTCCCGATTCCGTAGGCGAGAAGGAACACCACACCGGCCAGGGCGAAGACCATGAGGGCCGTTATTAAGAGGTGCTTTCTTCCCGGTTCCACACGGAGCAGTATCTCCCCGTAAACCATGATCACCGCGAAGAGGGAGGCAATATTCATGGAGAGGACGACGCTTTTTATTATCTTTTTCCTCGATGATATGCCCGACATCTTCCTGCTGAGCTCTTCGTTTGCGTCCCGAAGTTCCCTGTAAAGGTCCTGAATCTTCCTGAGGTTCCCCCTCTGGGTTTCGTTAAACTCCCTGAATTGGGGGAAGAGATCGAGGGCCTTCGCGGTCAGGTTTTCGATCTCCGCTTTCTTCCTCTCCTCCTCGGCGGCCTCACGTTCCCGCTCTCCAATAGAAACCTCGATTTCGGCGAGGCGCTGCTGGCGGGCGAGGACATTTTCCCCGATTTCCCGGTGTCTTTTGAGGCGTCCCATCTCTTCCCTTTTTTCTTTTATAGAACCCTCCAGGTCCCTTCTTTCCCTGATGAGCTTATCGTGTTTAGAATACTCCAGGTCGATAATCTCCATTCGCTTTTCAAGGCGCCTCAGTTCGCTTTCGCCGTTTAGGACCTCCTGGACTATGCCGCCCTTCACCCATTTCCCCGGACCCTCATCTCCGAATTGCCCGGCCAGGGAAAGGTATATCCGGTAAAACCCGGCGCCGTCGTCGACAAAAACCCTCTGTAAATCAGCGTACCTCTCCGCCACGGCGTGGGCCGTGTCAGCAGGCGAAGGAAGATAGCAGAGACTCGAAAGGGACGCCCCTTCGAAAAGGCGGTAAAATTCAAGGAGCCCCTTCCACCCTTCCAGGGATTCCAGGGCTGCTTCGATGGCGGGGCCTTCCCCGTTTCCTTCGAAATCGCGGGCCCAGATATCTTTCTCCTCGTCCCCGGGGCGCCTTATGGCGAGGGACCTGAGGCCGTTTCTGATGAACCTGAAGTCTCCCCGGGAATTGGAAAACACCGCTTCAAGGTATAGGCTGTCCCATGCGCTCCCGTCCATAAGGCCCACCCCCGGCCGGGGCCCATGGAGGAGATCCACGATGGCCCTGGCGAGGAGGGATTTGCCGGAATTGTTCCTGCCAAGAATTACATTGAGCCTCTCTTCGAAAGTGAAAAGACGGTTCGTGAAAAGTCCCGGTTTGGAGGCGGTGCATTCCCTTATCAGCACGGCCATTCCTCCAACTCGCAGCTTCCCTTCTTCACGAGGCCCGTTATCGCCCTGGCGAGGCCGTCCCGAGATATCGATGGTGGAATCCGCCCGGCCTCTAATTCCTCTGAAAGGAGCGTGAAAAACTCCCCGCGCAAAGAATCCTCCCCAGCCCCTTCCCTGGCCAGGACCGCCAGAGCGGGGTCGGACATGTCGTTCACCGAAAAGGCGTGATACTTCTTTCTGAAATTCATAAGGAGTGCATAGTCGAGGGGGAATTCGCGCCGCCCTGACAGGGAAAGACGCAGGACCTTCTGGTTGGACCTTCCTTCCTCAAGCATTCCCATGAGGGCGTCAGAATTTTCCACTGCGGCGCAGTCGAAAACCATCTCTTCAACGCTAACGGAGTTCACCGTGAAGCGTTTAATCTGGACCAGCTCATCACCCTCCACGATGAGGGACAGGACGTATCGGTCTCCCGTCTCCGCAAAGGAAACCGCCTCGGAAGATCCCGGATATGCCCCTATCACCCTGCCATTGTGTTTAAAAAGCTTGAAATGATGATGACGCCCCAGGGCGTAAAAATCGAAGCGCGGTTTTTTTATCGTTTCTCTGTCGATTATCATCGCCGCCGAACCGGGGAGCCCTCCCGAAAGGACCAGCTCGGCGTGGAAAAGCCCCAGATGGAACCCACCGTCCAGGGAGCGCCTTAGGGACGTGATTCTGGAGCCTGGCAAGGCCGGGATGCCGTATACGAAAAGGCACTGCCCCTCCTTTTCCAAACGGAACGGCTCCCCGCCCGGAGGCTCGCTAAAAACCTTTGTGGCGTTAAGGTTCTCCAGGAACGGAGGAACGACCGCACCCCCCCCCATCTCTCCCTCCCCGGGAGTGTACAGGACAGGTATCCCCTTTTCGGTGATCCGTAGAAACTCCCGGGCCACCGTTTCTATATCCTCGTCCCGGACACTTTTTCCCTCCAGAAGGTCGCCGGCAACGAGGAGGGCGTCGTGTTCCCGCGCCAGGGCCGCGATTCTTTTAAGCGTGACTATCCTCACCTCATCGCCGATGGGCACCTCGCCGTTCCTGCAGCCGATATGCAGGTCCGATACAAGCAGTAATTTCATCATAGAATTGGAACAGGTCCTCGACAAGGGACGGCCGCCCGGCCGCAGCCGCGGCCGGGAACCTCCTAACGGCCAGGTATTTAGGCGGACGACCAGGCCGCAAATCTTTGACCGCCTGTTTCTATTGTCGAAGAAAATATTGAATTTCTTAAGGGAAGCCCTTAAAATTAAAGCGACTTCTAATGATCAGGTTTTCCTTCGACTGCGGCGGGCGGACAATCCTGGTTTTTACGACTGCCCTTGATGGCTGTAACAAAAATCAGCTTTCCAGCTTAGCTTCAGAAGAATGGCCCGCGGGGTAAGTCGGCCTTTTTTAGCGGACGAAGTATCCGAAGATGAAGCGGATGACGATTCTTTCACCCTGGATGTCATCCGGCACATGCCCGAAATTACGGGACAGCTTCACGGCATCCACGCATGAATCGTCCAGGACCTTATGGCGCATTGAATCGACTATTTTGACGTCCAGGACCTCACCGGAACGGTCCATGACAAAATACAGCTTTACGAACTGGCTCTGGATCGCCTGGATGCGCATGTACCCCGGGGCATATCCGGGAATTATCGCGTTGGCGATGATGGGGGGATACCAGTTGGATGCGATCTTTTTTTTCATACTGGTGAAGTATTTTGCATTTTTGAAAAGCTTCGTGTTGAAGGAAAAATGCCCCTCATTTGAGTAAAAAATGGCGTTTTGGAGGCTGATATTGGTCCTGTCCGGGATCGTAGATAAACTGCCGGCCCCCCCTTGCCCCCACTGGCTCATGGGGTTGTAGTCATAATTCGAGAGAAACACCGCGATTTCGTTGAGCTCCGTAAGGAGTATATCCTCCCTCTTTTTTTTCTGTTTCTCCCGGCCGGAACTCTTCGGGCCCTGTTGCCCCTTTTTGAGGATGAATTCCAGGGAATTGTTCAACCACCGGTCTCCCTTGTCGCGGGTGATGTATCCCCTCGCCGAGGAGTCCTTCTCGGAAAGGAGGGTGGTACGGGTATGGATCTTTACATTGTCCTCGTTGATATTGACGATGACGTCCCGGGAAGCCCCGCCGGAGCTGCGGGAAATGCGGTTTGAACCGGTGAAAAAATCTGAAGGGTCATGCTGATAGATGACGACCCCGAGGAGGAGCGCCAGGTGGAGCATGAAGGAAAGCCAGAATACGAGGGAAAACCTTATTTCAACGCGCTGATCCAGCATGGGGAGTTCCTTACCAGATGAGGAACGTCCCTGTCAACCAGGTTACAGGGGGCCCCCTCTGTGGACCCTGAAACGGGTCAATTTCCGCCGTAGGGCGTACCCATGTTTTCCGTGTCGAGTTTGGCGAACTCGGCGAGAAGTTCCTTCTGTCTGGGCGTGAGTTTTTTCGGAACGTAGATATTGACTTTTACAAGCTGGTCACCGCGGCCATATGACCCGAGGTAGGGAATGCCATTACCCTTCAGGCGGAAGATATGGCCATTTTCCGTACCTGGGGGTATCTTCATCTTCGCCTTCTTCCCGAGGATGGTGGGCACCTCTATCTCACCCCCAAGGCAGGCCAGGGGAAAGGAGAGGTCTACAACATTGAGAATATCGTTGCCGTGCCGCTCGAAGACAGGATGTTTTCGGATGTGGATCATCACGTAAAGGTCGCCGCGGCCCCCGTCATTGGGGCCCTGTTCCCCTTCCCCGGAAATTTTCAGGCGCGAACCGGATTCCACGCCGGCGGGGATTTTCACGGTAATCTTACGCTTCTTCATGGTAAGCCCCGAGCCGCCGCAGGTCCTGCATGGGTTGGTGATGATCTTCCCTGTCCCCTTGCACTTGTAGCAGCTCTGGGAGATGGAAAAGAAGCCCTGTGTCTGGCGTATCTGCCCCGTGCCATTACAGAGGGGGCACACGGAGAGCTTGGTCCCCGCGGCGGAACCGCTTCCGCCGCAGGCGGCGCAACTCTCGCTCCTGGGCACTTCTATCTGCACTTCCTTGACTTGGGCGGCGTCCTCAAGGTCGATGGTGAGATCATACTGTATGTCGGAACCGCGGCGGGGACGCTTCTGCCGGGCCCCGCCGCCAAAACCGGCGCCGAAGAAGCCCTCGAAGATGTCCCCCAGATCGAAGTCGCCAAAGATGTCCGCGAAATCGGTGTAGGCCCCCCGGCCGAAGCCTTCGAAGCCCGCCACGCCCTCGTGGCCAAACTTATCGTAGGAGGCCCGCTTCTTCGGGTCCCGGAGAATTTCGTAGGCCTCCGTGGCCTCTTTGAACTTGTCCTCCGCCTCGGGATTACCCTTGTTCCTGTCGGGGTGGTATTTCAGGGCAAGCTTTCTGTACGCCTGTTTTATCTCCTCTTCGGAGGCGTTTTTCTGGATCCCCAGAATTTCATAGTAATCCCTTTTCGCAGCCAAAATTTTTCCCGCTCCTGTTATCTGCCGCCTTCCTTCTTATCGTCGTCCACAACTTCGTAATCGGCGTCGTATACGTTTTCACCCTGGCCGCCGGCCCCTCCTCCCGGGGCAGACTCAGGACCGCCTCCCGGCTGCTGGGCCTGCTGCTGGGCCGACGCTTCCTTGTATATCCTTTCGGCAAAGGAATGGGACGCCTGCTCCAGCTTGCCCTTCGCCTCTTTAATCGCGTTGAGATCGTCGGTCTCCATCGCTTTTCTAAGCCCCTCTATTTCCGTCTCAATGCGCTGTTTCTCCGACGCGTCAACCTTGTCCGCGTTGTCTTTTAACATCTTCTCTATGGAATAGATGAGGGTGTCCGCCTCGTTTCGCGCCTCGATGACCTGGCGCAGCTTTTTGTCCTCCTCGGCGTGGGACTCGGCGTCCCTGACCATCTTCTTGATCTCATCCTCGTTAAGGCCGCTGGATGATTCAATGCGGATCTTCTGCTCCTTGCCTGTGCCAAGGTCCTTCGCCGACACATGGACGATGCCGTTGGCGTCTATGTCGAAGGACACCTCGACCTGAGGAACGCCGCGGGGCGCCGGGGGTATCCCCACCAGGTCGAAACGTCCCAGGGTCCTGTTCTGGTTTGCCAATTCCCTCTCTCCCTGGAGCACATGGATCGACACGGCGGGCTGGTTGTCCGACGCCGTGGAGAAAACCTGGCTCTTCTTTGTAGGAATGGTGGTGTTGCGCTCTATCAGGCGCGTCATCACGCCTCCCAGAGTCTCAATTCCAAGGGAAAGGGGCGTCACGTCCAGGAGGAGTACGTCGTGGACGTCTCCGGCGAGGACACCCCCCTGAATGGCGGCCCCAACGGCCACCACCTCGTCCGGGTTCACTCCCCTGTGGGGTTCCTTCCCGAAAATGCGCTTCACCAGCTCCTGGACGGCGGGGATACGCGTGGAGCCGCCCACCAGGATCACCTCGTCGATGTCGCCCGGAGTGAGGCCCGCGTCCTCGAGGGCCCGCAGGCATGGGTCCTTCGTCGACTCGATGAGGTCGCCCGCAAGCTGTTCGAACTTGGCCCGTGTCATGGTGATGATGAAGTGCTTCGGCCCGCTCTGGTCCGCCGTGAGGAAGGGGATGTTGATCTCAGTCTGCATTTTGCTTGAGAGCTCCATCTTCGCTTTCTCCGCACCTTCCTTCAGGCGCTGGAGGGCCATCTTGTCGCCGGACACGTCAATGCCTGTCTGCTTCTTGAACTCGGCGATGAACCACTCCATGATGCGCTGGTCGAAATCATCTCCCCCCAGATGGGTGTTGCCATTGGTGGATTTCACTTCGAAAACGCCCTCTCCAAGCTCGAGGATGGAAACGTCGAAAGTGCCTCCACCGAGGTCGTAGACGGCGATCTTCTCGTTTACGCCCTTCTTGTCGAGGCCGTAGGCAAGGGAAGCCGCCGTGGGCTCGTTGATGATCCTCTCCACCTCGAGCCCGGCAATCCGCCCCGCGTCTTTCGTGGCCTGGCGCTGGGAGTCGTTAAAATACGCCGGTACGGTGATGACGGCCCGTGTCACCTTCTCGCCAAGAAAGTCCTCGGCGGTCTGTTTCATCTTCTGGAGCACCCGGGCGGATATCTCCTGGGGGGTGAACTCCCCGGCGACGGTTTGCAGCTTCAGGCCGCCCTTCCCATCATCCTGGATGTTATACGGCACCATCCGCTTCTCGTCCCCCACCTCGGAGAGGGACCTCCCCATGAAGCGCTTGATCGAGCGGATAGTGTTCTCCGGATTGGTAATAATCTGGTTTTTTGCCACCTGGCCCACGAGCCTTTCACCCTTGTCGGTGTAGGCTACGATGGAGGGCGTGGTTCTCTGGCCCTCGGAATTCTGTATCACGACGGGCTCACCCCCCATCATGACGGCGACGCACGAGTTGGTGGTGCCCAGGTCAATGCCGATAATCTTGCTCATTGTATGTCTCCTTGTACCGTTGAATATAGCCCTTTCTTTTCCTACTGTGTACGGCCTTCGCCGGCCGGCTCTTTTTGCTCCCTGGCCGGCGGCCTCGACACCCGGACCCTTGCGCAGCGAAGAACCAGGTTGTCCAGTTTGAATCCCTTTCGATATATTTTCGTGATTGTGTCTTCTTTAACTTCGTCGCTCGCAACTATCTCTACGGCCTCGTTGTACTGAGGATCGAAGGCCATGTTCAGATGATCAATCTCCTCGATATGGTATTTTCCCAGAGTTTCCATCATCATGCGCGAAATCAGCATCACGCCGTCGACGAAGGACCTGTGGGACTGTTCGAGGGACTCTCCGCTTTTCACCGACTCGGCCGCTTCGATGGCGCGGAGGAGATCGTCGTGCACGGTGATTATGTCCAGGGCCAGGTCCTTTACCGCGTACTTTCTGTCCTCTTCCTGGCTCTTGATGACCCGTTTCTTGTAATTCTCAAAATCGGCCTGGCGCCTCTGCATCAGGTCCTTCAGCTCCGCAAGTTCTTTCCCCCTTTTGTCCGATTCGGCCCGGGCTTCGGCTAGAAGCTTTTTCAGGGTGTCGTTGTCGGCTCCCGCCGTGTCATCGGGGGCCTCGCCGCCCTCCGGGGACGGGGAACCCCTCTCTTCGTCGAAAACGCCCCCCCGGGGTGCATCTGCGGACGTTCCCTGCCCGGTTCTTTCATCAATGTCGTTGTTCTCGTTTCTCTGCATTGCCTGTCCACACACCTCTATATCTTCATTATGCACTCTGTCCTCGCACCGGCGGTCTTTACTGCAATAATATATTGCAACCTCTAATAAATTGGATTTCCCGCCCGCCTTCGGCGGGCGGGGAAAACTAAGTCCTGGATATGCCGACAGTTACAAATCATGGGATTACCAAAAATTAATTTTTATTGAGGTCCCCATAATATATTGGCAATATCTAATAATTTGGTTTTCCCCGCCCGCCTTCGGCGGGCGGGGAAAACTAAGTCCTAGATATGCCGACAGTAATAAATCATGGGATTACCAAAAATTAATTTTTGGTAATCCCATAGCAGATCACTCATTTGGACATCTTTGTAAGAAAGTCGCTCACCACCTTCCCGGTATAATCCACCAGGGGCACAACTTTCTCGTAATCCATCCTCGTGGGCCCTATGATCCCCAGGACACCCACCTTCTTGTTCCCCATTTTATAAGATGAGGTGACTATACTGCATCCGGAAACTTCCGCTTCGGCGATCTCCTCTCCGATGAGAGTACTGACCCCTTCCTTCTCCAGGCTCCGCTCCATGATGCCGCGCAGGACCTTCTTTTCCTCGATGAGGTGAAGCAGTTTCTTGAGCTGTTCCGCCTCGATCATCTCGGGTATATGCAGGAGGTTTTCCATGCCGTCGATGAAAAGGTCCGGCTCACCGCTTTCCGAAAGGGCAAGCTGGGCGATATCCAGGGCCATTTCTTTATGGCGGTCGTTTGCCGCCTCCGATCTGAGCCGGCTGAACACATCGTTTTTTACATCCAGAAGGGAAAAGCCGCAGAGCTCCGAGGTGAGGTACCTCGAGTAGTTTCGGATTTCGTCCTGAATGACCTTCGTGGACACCTTCACCTTTTTCGTGAGGACCATACCTGTTCTTGTGATGAGGACAAAGGCCATCTCGTTATCGTCGAGGGGGATGAGCTCTATGTGCTTCACCACGGTGAAATCGGGCTTGGGGGTGAGAATTATTCCGGCGTAGTTCGACACGAGAGAGAGCATTTTGGACACCGACGAGAACACCCTGTCCAGGTGAAGCTCCTTCTCGATGAGCTCCTCCCGGACTTTTAGCTTCTCATGAAGGACATACTCGTATGTGTCCAGAAGGGAATCTACGTAATATCGATAGCCCTTGTCGGTGGGAATCCTCCCCGCCGAAGTGTGAGGCTGTAGCAGAAACCCTCCGGCCTCAAGGTCGAACATTATATTTCGCATAGTGGCGGGCGACACATTGAATGAATATTTCTGCACGAAGGAGCGGGAGCCCACAGGTTTACCCGTGGTTATATATTCATATACAAGTGCCTGAAGAACCGCGGCTTCCCTTTCATTAAGAGGTTTGTCGATGCCCTGTTGTTTCATGCATCCCTGTTTATTAGCACTCTTTATTACTGAGTGCTAATAAAGTACAACAATTGCCCGCACCCGTCAAGTCAATATAGAGCTTTTGTTCGCTATTTATTGATGACTTATTAAAATTTTTTCTTTTTTTGTTCTTCCTCTTTTTCCCTCTCTTCAATCTTCTGCCTCATTGCGTCGATGGTGGTTTTAATCTTCTTAGCCTCATCGGCTTCCCCAAAGAGAGCATGGATTTTCCTGAGGGCCGTCAGGAGTTCGATGGACTTCTGGATGTCCCCCGTGGCCTTCGTGGATTGCTCGTACTTGGTACGGTACTGGAGGGCCGCATCTTTCAGATTATTTTTGCAGACCGCTAAAAGCTGCTGCCGCTCCTGATAGAACTCAGTCCTGGGGTCACGGTATTTCTGGATGTCGGAAAAATTTATGAGGTTCCTGCTCATCACGGCCACCCTGGCGAAAAGGTCCACGAAGGACCATTTCCACTTGGAGCCGGTGCCCATCCTGTCGATTAGAATCGAAAGAATTGTTGAGAAACGTTGAATAATGCGAAGCACCTGCAAAGGGTTGATGCGGTCGATCTTGGCCAGATGCTCTGAATTATCGGCAAGGGAGCGGTCGATATCGGCGCCAACGATGTTTTCCATGAGCTGAAGGGCCTTGTAAAAGGTCTTTCTCGCGTCGTTGAGGGACGATTCCTTCTTAATCTGCAGCATCTCCACGGAAGCGTCGTTCTGGCTGATGTGGAGCATGATGGTTTTCAAATGCTCCAAGACAATTTCGACGTCTTTGTACGGCGCAATCCTCGGCATCTTTTTCTTGATCTGCTCGGCCTCCTTGATATGCCGGTTCGCCTCGTCAATGTCCCTTTTAAACTGGATTATGTAATCATTGTACGCCGCCTTCTCGGCCTTGGAAATAGCCATCTCATTCACCCTTACCAGAATCTGCAGGCTCTGGAAATACTTACACTAATTCTTTCTTTCGCTTAAGGCAAACTCTAACAATCAGGTTTTCCCGTCCGCCTTAGGCGGGCGGGAAAACCAAAGCCTCGAGTATGCCGGTAGTTACTATTTATGGAAACCTCAAAAATTTAATATTTAGCGGTTCCGATAAGTAAAAAGGGCCGGTCCTTTTTACTCACTTCCAAAGAAGAAGCGCCCAATTATTTTTGTTTCCCCGTCCACCGAAGTATGGCGGGAAAACTATAGTGTTGCAATTACACTGTATTTCTAAGCTCCCTATAAGTTTATTTCGGATATTATCATCAATTCCTGTATCATTTCAACGGAATTTCTATTTTTTTCGAAATACCCGGGCGGATGCTATTCGAAAGCATTCAAAGGCTGCTGCAAAGCCCTCAGTGGCAAATCCACCCTCAACTACGGACACGGATATCCGGCACTCCACGGTGGGCTCAGAATGTGCCTTCTCCGGGCTACAGCCACTCGAGGCGCTTGAGCGAACACGCGAGAGCAGGACAGGCGACGATCATGATCGTCGCCTGTCCTCCGCGGCAAATAGGCCATAGTCCACAAGGGGCTACAGCCCCTTGCTGTTTCACACGTGCACTTATTCGTCGAGTATCCCCTGTTATGTCAGTCTACTCATACGGCAGAAACCCGCCGTAGCCCCCTCCCGGGGGTTGGGGGCATTGCGAAAGCGTACTTTAATTCAATTAATCACCGCGACAGCAAAACCCTCTGTGGCAAATCCACCCACAACTACAGGCACGGATGTCCGGTACTCCCGGTGGGCACAGGATGTGCCCACCGGGCTACAGCCCTTAGCGGACGCTGAGTAGGGCGCAGCCCGTATCGAAGCGCGGCGCCCGAGCTAATGCGCAGGAGGCCCCCCTTAATTTTAAAAGGCCCCTTTAATTTTCTTGACTATTTTCAATCGCAAAATTAATGTACCGAACTGTTTACAACCGGCGCCTCGACGGTTTCCTCATAACCACCCGGCATCACCGGCAAATATTCCAATGATCGGCCGGCATCCGTGCAGACCGTATCGGTAAAATAAAGCGGATCAAAAACACTATTCATAGTACAAGGAGACTGCCGTGACATCAACAAAAGCGGACATCAAAAGCCCCGAAGGGAAGCTCGGCGTCCTCATCCCGGGACTCGGGGCCGTGAGCACCACCTTCATCGCGGGTGTGTTCCTTATCAGAAAGGGGCTTACCGCCCCCATCGGTTCCCTCACCCAGCTTGGCAAAATAATGGTGGGGAAAGGCGAAAACACTAAGCACGTCCCCATCAAGGACTTCGTCCCTCTGGCGAACCTGAAAGACCTGGAGTTCGGAGCCTGGGACCTATTTCAGGACGACGCCTACGACTCTGCGATCAATGCCGGCGTCCTCTCGCGTGAACAGCTCGACGTCATCAAGGACGAATTGAAGTCGGTAAAACCATGGAAGGCCGTATTCGACAGGGACTACGTAAAAAAGCTCGACGGCTCCTGGGTCAAAAAAGCCCCCTCACTCTGGGACCTGGCCCAGATGGTGAAAGAGGACATCCTCACCTTCAAGAAGGAAAGGAACCTCGACCGGATGGTGATGATCTGGTGCGCCAGCACGGAAATATATCAGGAAACGGTCCCGGGGGTCCATGACACCCTTGCGAACTTCGAGAAAGCCCTCAAGGAAAACAACAAGAAGATCGCCCCGAGCATGATATACGCCTATGCGGCCTTGGACCTGGGCATTCCCTTCATGAATGGCGCGCCGAACCACTGTCTTGACGCGCCTGCCCTCAGGGAACTTGCGGAGAAGAACAAAGTTGCCATGGGAGGCAAAGACTTCAAATCCGGCCAGACCCTCATGAAAACGATCCTCGCACCGGGCTTCAAGGCCCGCATGATTGGAGTCAATGGATGGTATTCCACCAACATCCTCGGCAACCGCGACGGCGAAGTCCTTGACGATCCCGAATCCTTTAAAACCAAGGAAGTGAGCAAACTCTCGGTCCTGGACCAGATATTCCAGCCCCATCTCTACCCGGAACTGTACAAGGACTACACCCATGTGGTGCGGATCAACTACTATCCCCCCCGGGGCGACAACAAGGAAGGATGGGACAATATCGACATCGTTGGGTGGCTGGGATACCCCATGCAGATCAAGGTGAACTTCCTCTGCCGGGACTCGATCCTCGCCGCCCCCATAGTCCTGGACCTGGCCCTGTTCACGGACCTGGCCCAGAGGGCAGGCATGTACGGCATCCAGGAGTGGCTCTCCTTCTACTGGAAGAGCCCCATGCACGACTTCGACAAGGAGCCGGTGCACGATCTCTTCGTTCAGCTCATGAAGCTCAAAAACACTCTGCGCTGGCTCATGGACGTTCCCCTGGTGACCTACATCGGGACGGAAAGTTACGACTGACTATTGTTAAAAAACCGGACATCAACGAAAGGGCCCCGCGAAAACCGCGGGGCTTTTTCATTCAACGGGAGCGAAGACGCGGTAGAATCCGCACTTCCAAACTCACGAAAAGGGCAAGGGCCGTCTCCAAACGACGGCCTAAATGAGGGTGACGACCCTTTCTTCCTTCGCGCAGTTGATGCAGTACCGCAGGCCGTCCTTCGAGCCCGGCCGGGGAATGAAATAATGATTAAGGCTGTTGATCTTCTTGCCGCAGCGTGAGCACTTCATGATGGCACCCCTTGAAATATTCCGAGAATTGTCTTCACTGCAATTATGATCGGCATTTTATCCCGTTCTTTTTACACGTTTTTCCCTTCCAAAGTAATTGACTGAGCGCCCCGGAAAGCGGATCGTGAGCCATGGCAGCCATAATAAAAAGGACCGCCCTCCTGGTCGCGGTGGTCGCCGGGGCCGTACTGGTAATACACACCCTCATCTACCTCATTCCAGGAGACCCGGCGACGATGATCGCCGGAGACTTCGCCAGCGCGGAAGAGATCGAATCCATCCGCGGGGAGCTCGGCCTGGACAAGCCGTTTCTGGCGCGATATTTCACATACCTCCGCCGCCTTGCGGTCCTGGACTTGGGGACATCCATCTACACGGGACTTCCGGTGGGGCAACTCATCTTAGACCGGTTCCCGGCGACGCTCCTTTTGGCCTGCGTTTCCATGGCCATCGCCGCTGCGGCGGGCATCGGCCTGGGTACCGTGGCTGCGGCGGGCAGGGGCTCGAAGGCCGATGCAGCGATTCTTCAGGCCTCTTCGTTCTTCATATCAACCCCTGTTTTCGTCACCTGCTTCATCCTCGCCCTTATATTCTCCCACTGGCTCAATCTCCTGCCGCCGTCGGGCCGCCAGGGAATGAACCCGGCGTATATCATACTGCCTGCACTTGCGCTGGCATCCCGCTCCCTGGCCCTTATAATCCGGGTGGTGCGCAATGAACTCATCGAAGTGCTGAAGACCAACTACATCAAGGCCGCACGGTCGCTTGGGTTCCCGGAGTGGCGAGTGGTCCTGGTTTACGGGCTTCGCAATGTCCTGGTTCCCGCCGCCACCATCATCCTCCTCGACTTCGGGGCTTACCTGGGCGGGGCCGTGGTGGCGGAAACCGTCTTCGCATGGCCCGGCATCGGGCGGCTCCTCATCATCGCCCTCCAGAAGCGGGACGTACCCCTGGTCCAGGGACTTCTGATTTTCGGCACCGCGCTTTTTCTCCTCATCGGGATTCTAATAGACTTCCTTCAGTCCCGCCAGCCCGGAAGCGAAGGTTGAACCTCCGCACTTTTTATCTTGCCTTTTTTTCGCTTTCCCGAAAAAGTCACCCGGGGCAACCTTAAAAATTAAATTTTTGAAGTTCCCAGGGCTTGTAACTACCGGCATACTCAGGACCATGCTTTTCCGCCCGCCGAAGGCGGACGGGAAAGCATGGTTTTGTGACTGCCCTTAATTATTAGAGGATGCCCCGGGTAAAAAATACGCCGCTGTGGCGCCTCGGGAGGTCCGTCATGAAAAAACTGGAAGGCGGTCTTAGCAATGTGAAGGGATACCGTTTTTCCGCCGTGGAGGCGGGGATCCGCTACGCAAACAGGCTCGACTTCTCCCTCATCGCCACCGACTCCGAGTGCGTCGCTTCGGGGGTGTTTACCACCAATAAAATATGCGCCGCACCGGTGCGCCTCTCCAGGGCCAGGATCGGCAATATCGTCAGGGCCGTGGTAATCAACGCCACCAACGCGAACGCCTGCACGGGGGATGAGGGGTACGCCAATGCTGACGCCATCTCAGCCGCCGTGGCGAAGGAACTTGGCGTCGGCAAAGAAGCTGTTCTCACGGCTTCAACAGGCATCATCGGCATCCAACTACCACGTGAGAAAATGATCGCCTCGGTACCGGAACTTGTATCTTCCCTTTCCAGTGACAAGGGAAGCCTGTTGGCACGGGCCATAATGACCACGGACACGAAGCCGAAGGAGGCGGCGTACAGATTTTCCACGGACAGCGGAGAATTCAACCTGGCCGGGACCGCCAAGGGTGCGGGGATGATTGCGCCGAACATGGCGACTTTACTGGTATTCGTTCTCACGGACGCACCGGTGGGAAAGGAAGACCTCGACCGGATTTTTCTTCGCTGCATCGACACCAGCCTCAATGCCATCACAGTGGACGGCGACATGTCCACCAACGACACGGCCCTTGTCCTTGCGCCGGCGTCAAAGAAAACACTTTCGGGGGACGCCCTTGCCGCCTTCGAAGCCGCGCTCCGGGCCCTTCTGGGGGACCTGGCGGAACAGCTCGTGATGGACGCCGAAGGCGCCACAAAGCTGGCTAAAATTTCCGTCACCGGAGCCAGAAATGAAAGCGACGCCCGAATGATAGCCCGGGCAGTGGCCAACTCCCTTCTGGTTAAAACAGCATTTTTCGGTATGGACCCGAACTGGGGGCGCATTGCCTGCGCCGCCGGATACTCCGGCGCGGACGTGGAAGAAAAACGCCTCTCCATTTTTTTCGGGGACCTCTGCCTGCTGAAAAACGGCGTGCCCCAGAACCCTCCCCGGGAAAAAATGAAGGAAACGATGGAAGGGCGCGAATTTACCGTAAGAATCGACGCGGGGCTGGGCCAGGGGACATTCACCTATCTTTCGTGCGATATATCGCACGAGTACGTTACGATCAACGCCGAGTATTCGACCTGATGGCCCTCATGCCTCGTAAGAACAGCTATTCTTGGGCATTACTGCGCGTATCCCCTATGGGCCGTAATTCTTGTCTTCGGATGCCCCATACCGGGACACAAAATAGTTGACGGGGATTGCGCAAATCACTATTGTATAGTTGATCGCCCGGCCGGGCTAAAAAATGGGATGGGTTTGAAACGCACACTACAAGAAAGGCGGAAGAGGGTGATACAGCCTGCCATCGCTTTGGTGTTTCTTCTCGCTGGAATTTTTCCCCTCGCTTCCCAGGAGGCGGGAGGCCAGGACGCTTCACGCCGGGGCAAAGTTGTAATCTTCCAATTTAAAGACCGCAGCAGTTCCAGTGATTACGCCTATTTCTCCTACATTATACCCGATTCCATCGCCGTGGAACTGCGCCAGCACAAAGCCTACTCGGTCCAAACATTCCCGGTAACCCTGGACTTTATCGGCGAAGGAGATAGCGAGCAAAAAAAGAGGAACCAGGTTCTCTATCTCTCCGGCAAAGGGAAAGAGCTCGCCGCAGATTACACGGTTTCCGGCATATACGAAGTGAAAGACAAAAGGATCAGCATCAAAAGCCAGATATTCAACGTGGAGGAGCGAAGGATCCTAGGTGTTGAGGAAGCTGGCAGCGAGCTGGGAGCCCTCATCTTCCTCATTATTGACAACCTGACGGAAAAGATCAATGCGCAACTGGGGGGCGCCCGGGCCATTAAGGAGCCGGATACCGGGCAAAAGATAGAGACAGAAGAGATGAAAGCGGAAACCCTGGCAAAACAGGAATTGGAACGCCCCGAAAAATCACCGTTCCTCCCGGTATATCATGCCTCCCGGGGGGCGGTTCTGGGAGTGGAGTTCGGTCCCCTCTACCTCAAGGGGGAGTGGAGCGACATTTACAGCGATACAGTCCATTACGCCTTCAATTTAAAGTATGGACTCGGGAATTTTGACATTGTAAAACACGTCCCTGTTTTGAGCAGCTCCAGCGTATCCATAAATTATCATTACTTTAACGCCATTCCCGCCGAATATTTGCATTCATCGCTATTGGTCCGGGGCCTTTCTCTGGGATACATCTATGAATATCCGCTTCCCTTCGATTTCGCCCTTTACGTGGAAGGAGACATCGGAATGATGTTTTCCACTCTGCGCCTGTACGCTCCCTGGAGCAACGAGGGGCAGGGCCCATCGACCATTATGGAAGAAATGCATTCCACGGATTTTATGACCAGGCTTCTTTTTGCCGCGGGTTACACTTTTTCACCGATCGTTTTCAAGGCGGGCTTTTCCATCAACAAGATCTGGTACTCCGACAAACCGATGCAATACTACGCCCTCGTCTTCGGCGTGGGATTCCGCATCTGATTTTTAACCGGGTGAGTCAAAAAACCCTTTACAAAAATTTCCGCGCCACCCCATGTGTTACTTTGCCGAACCGGAAATCGGGAAACACCCGATTTTTATTGTTTTAGGAGCCGCGCCATGAAGTGCCGAAAACTTGAAGCTATACAAAAAGACGACAAAAGCCATCTCTTTCAGAACTACGGCGACCGCCTTCCGGTTTGCTTCGTACGGGGCGAAAAATCATACCTCTTCGACCAGAACAACAGGCGGTACGTCGATTTCTTCGCGGGCATAGCCGTCTCATCATTGGGATACGGACACAGCGCCCTCTCCAGGGCGCTTCACAACCAGGTGGACCGGATTCTCCACAGTTCCAACTGGTTCTTCAACCGGGAACAGAACGAGGCGGGGCGGCTCATCTCCTCCCTCACCTTCCCGGGGAGGACCCTGTTCACCAACAGCGGCGCCGAAGCCAACGAAGCCGCCATCAAGTTAGCACGGCGTTACGGCGCTTCCCTGTCCAAAGACCGCTGCCAGATCATCGCATTCTCGGGTTCGTTCCACGGCAGGACCTTTGGCGCAATGTCCGCCACCGGGCAGGATAAGATCAAAAAAGGATTTGAACCACTGCTCCCGGGGTTCATCTTCCTCCCCTTCAACGATTTCGATGCCGTCAAAGCTGAGTTGGAACGGAACCAGAACATTTGCGCGGCCATTACGGAGCTCATACAGGGCGAAGGCGGCATACGGCTGGTCAACCGTGATTTTATACAAAAAACCGAAAAGCTCTGCCGGGACAGGGGAGTACTCCTCATCATCGACGAAGTCCAGACCGGCGTGGGACGGACCGGGAAGTTCTGCGCTTACCGACACTTCGGAATCAAGCCCGACATCCTCAC
Source organism: Spirochaetota bacterium (assembly GCA_029974015.1). Classification (GTDB taxonomy): domain Bacteria; phylum Spirochaetota; class UBA4802; order UBA4802; family JAGODF01; genus JAGODF01. The sequence goes on along the minus strand of JARKUF010000048.1, from coordinate 25,534 downwards.
CTTCGCCAAGGGGTTAGGCGGCGGCGTTCCCATCGGCGCCATTCACGCCGTCGATAAGGCCGCCGCGGCCTTCGAAAAGGGAAGTCACGGGACCACCTTCGGCGGAAACCACCTCGCGTGCGCGGCCGCCGCGGCCGTTCTAAAAACCATAGGTAAAGCCGGATTCATGGACCAGGTGACAAAGAAGGGCGACTATATACGTAAAAGAATTAGCGCCATGAGGAAAAAAGCACCATTCATCACCGACATCAGGGGCCTGGGGCTCCACATCGGCCTGGAGCTTGACCGCCCCGGAATGTCCCTGGTGAACCGGGCCCTGGAAATGGGGCTGGTGATCAACTGCACGGCCGAAAAAGTGCTGAGGATCATGCCTCCCCTCACCATCGACATGAAGACGATCAATGAAGGCCTGGCCATCCTTGAAAAACTTTTCGATGAAACGGGCAAAGAATCGTGAGGATACCCCACACATCCACAAGAGACCTTCTCACGGTCACCGACCTTTCCGGGGAAGAGGTCCTTCTGCTTTTTAAGTTCGCTTCAAAGCTCAAGACGGCGCTTAAGCGCGGCAGGCGCCACGACCTTCTTTCGGGAAGGTCCCTGGCAATGATCTTTGAGAAGCAGTCCACCCGGACCAGGGTCTCCTTTGAAGTCGGGATGAACCAGCTTGGCGGGCATGCCCTCTTCCTGGGAAAGGACGACATCCAGCTTGGGCGCGGCGAGACCGTGGGCGATACGGCGAAAGTCCTCTCGCGGTATGCCGATGCCATAATGATTCGGACATTCTCCCACGAAAGCGTTGTTGACCTGGCGAAAAACGCCTGCGTTCCAGTAATCAACGGCCTCACGGACAGCTATCATCCATGCCAGGCCCTGGCGGATTTTTTCACCATCTACGAGCTTCGCGGGGACGTCCGGAAAGTCAAGCTCGCCTATGTTGGCGACGGCAACAATATGGCCAACAGCCTCCTGCTCTGCGCCGCCCTCCTGGGGGCCGACATATCCGTTGCCACGCCCAAAAACTACATGCCAGATACTGAGGCAGTGCGCAAAGCCCATGAGCTTTCCTCCTCTTCCGGGTCAAAGATTGATATTACCACGGACCCGTATATGGCGGCGGAAAATGCCGATTTTCTCTACACCGACGTCTGGGTGAGCATGGGCCAGGAGGAGGGGGCCATGGAGCGGAGAAACGCGCTTCAGGATTACAAGATCACACAGAAGCTCGTGGAAAGAAGCGCACCGGCCTGCCGGGTGATGCACTGCCTGCCGGCCCACCGCGGAGAGGAAATAGACGCCGATGTCATGGATTCCGAGGTGTCCATTGTCTTTGAACAGGCGGAAAACAGGCTCCACATCCAGAAGGCCCTTCTTTGCACCCTCATTCTAAACAATGAGCGGCAGTGAAGACCCCAAGGCCGGCCTACCGACGGCATAAAAAAACGGCCTTCCCTTCACTCTATTTCATCCCCCGGGACTACGCACCGGAAATGACGGCGACCCCATAAATTCTTGACCTTAAAAAGCCCCTGTTTCATTATTATCCCGCCACGGCCCGGAACGAGGGCAACAGGCGCGGCAGGCTTATCACCCGCAATCACATACCATAATTTAAAGGTGCATTCCATGAAAGTGAAGAAAGTCGTTCTCGCGTACTCCGGGGGACTCGACACCTCGGTGATAGTAAAGTGGCTGCTGGAAACATATAACTGCGAGGTGGTCTGCTTTGCCGCCGATGTGGGGCAGGAGGAGGAGCTCTACGGCCTCAATGAAAAGGCGATTAAAACCGGCGCCTCGAAATGCTATATTGAAGACCTCAGGGAAGAGTTCGCCCGGGACTATGTGTTTCAGGCAATCAAGGCGAACGCCATCTACGAAAACCGCTATCTCCTGGGGACCTCCCTCGCCAGGCCCGTTATCGCTAAGAAGCATGTGGAAATCGCCCTCAAAGAAGGCGCCGACGCCGTGTGCCACGGCTCCACCGGCAAGGGAAATGACCAGGTGCGCTTCGAGATGGGCTTCAAGGCCCTTGCGCCGCAACTGAACATCATCGCCCCCTGGAGGATCTGGGACCTCAACTCCCGCTCCCTTCTTTTCGATTACGCCGAGAAGCACGGAATTCCAGTCCCCGTATCAAAGGACAAACCCTACAGCATGGACAGAAACCTCCTGCACATCTCTTTCGAAGGAGGCATTCTGGAAGACCCCTACCGCGAGCCCGATGAGAGCATGTTCGTCCTGACGACTTCACCTGAGAAGGCGCCGGACGTTCCCGTGTACGTTGAAATCGGTTTCGAAAAGGGCGTTCCCGTGTCGCTTGACGGCGAGAAGCTTTCCCCGGCATCCTTAATGAAAAAGCTCAATACAATCGCGGGGAACAATGGAGTGGGACGCGTGGACATCGTGGAAAACCGCCTAGTGGGGATCAAGTCCCGCGGCGTGTACGAAACGCCGGCGGGGACGGTTCTTCTCGCGGCCCACCGTGACCTGGAATCTATCACCATAGACCGTGACACCCAGCATTTGAAAGACAATCTGGCAAACGAATACGCTACTCTTGTCTACAACGGGCTCTGGTTCACCCGGCGCCGCGAGGCCCTGGACGCCTTTATAGACAAGACCCAGGAGAACGTAACGGGGACAGTGCGGGTGAAGCTTTACAAGGGAAGCTGCACCGTGGTGGGAAGGAAGTCCCCATTGACCCTCTATAACCCCGAAATCGCCACCTTCGACGCGGGGACCCTGTACGACCAGAAAGACGCCTCGGGTTTCATGAACATCTTCGGCCTCCAAATCAAAGTCGAAGCCCTCATGAAGAAAGAACGAGGCTGATACGCGGGGCTGGATCTGTGTCCAATATTTTTACGGCCCTCGGAAAGAGCTACTCCGCCCGATGCGCCGACAGGGCCGCGGCACTCGGGGCCTGGCGCGATTTCGCAGGGGCCTTTCCCCCGGACCTCACGGCGTACCGCGATGGAAGCTCCCTGCCTTCGGCGATGGCCGCCCTGGAGGCGGGGGACCTGGGCCTGGCAATCCTCTGGATAGTACAGGCCACCCTGGTGCGGGCCTTCGCGAAAGACCTCGCCGATGAGGCCCGCTCCCCCCTACCCTTCCTCTCTTCCATAACGCCCGTAGAAATCGGCGCCCTGGCCCATTCCGAGGACAGGGACTTTCCGGTTTACATCCATGAAGAAGGCGGGAATATAATCATCACGGGCAGGAAGAAATACATTACAGGCGGCCTCCAGGCGGACCTTGTCATGGTGACGGCGCGCTGGCGTGGTTCGGAAAAAACGGACGCCCTTCTCTGCCTGCCCCGCTCTCTTTTACCTGAAGCCTCGCTTGTTGATCTTTCACTTCCGATGCTGCGGACAACAAGCCACGCTTCCCTTTCCCTTGAAGGCTTCGCAGTCCCGCGGGAAAACCTCATCACGACTGGTCCCGGGGCCCTGCGGCGATGCCTCAAAAGATGGGGCCTTGCGGAAAGAAGCCTCATGATGGAGTCGTATATTTCAGCGGAAATGCACCTGGCCGGGAAATTGCTTGCGCTGGGCCTCTGCGACAGCGACATGCTCGTCCGTATTGAGGACCTTCTCCGCGCCCAGAGGACGGCGACCCGCACCGTCCTTTCGGCGGCCCTTGCCGGAGAAAGGGTCCCCACGGAGGGGGCGGATATTTTTCAGGTCCTTGCCGTGTTCAAGGAACTGGAAGCCATCGTTAAGGAGGCCGACAACTCGGGCACTTCTGAACTTTCCATGCGGCTTGACGACCTTTCACTCCTTGCTTCCCTAAAAAAATGACACACAGTATAAGCCCCCCTCCGGGGGCGAAGATATCTTCCTGAAAGGTATAACCGGACTGTCCGCCTAATAAGATATTGTTTTCCCCGTGCGAAAGCTGCACCCCCGCCATAAGAAAAAAACCGTTTAATTTACTTGCATTTGGACCGCTGACAGGGAAAGTGGTAAAAAAGCACGGAGTAGGCCATGTTCATTGATGTAGCCAGCACCATAGAGTCCCTGGAAAAGGAAAAATATATCTGCTCGGCGGAAATCGCCACAACTGTCTTCCTGGCGATGAAGATGGAGAAGCCGGTCCTCGTGGAAGGCCCCGCAGGGGTTGGGAAAACCGAACTCGGAAAGTGCGTGGCCTCCTCCCTTGGAATGGACCTGATCCGTCTACAATGCTACGAAGGCCTCGACGAAGCGAAAGCCCTCTACGAGTGGGAATACGCCAAACAGCTACTCTACACACAAATATTGAAAGACAAACTCTCATGCATCATGGAAAACGAGAAGACCCTGTCCGACGCTGTCAACCGCCTATCAGGAGAGGAGGACGTGTTCTTTTCGGAAAAATTCCTCATTCCAAGGCCCATCCTTCAGGCGGTCACGAGCCCCCGCCCCACAGTGCTCCTCATCGACGAGATCGACAAATCGGACTCGGAGTTCGAGGCCTTTCTTCTGGAAGTCCTCTCGGACTTCCAGGTTTCCATCCCCGAAATCGGGACCGTGAAAGCGGCCCACAGGCCCTTCGTCCTCCTGACGTCGAACAACGCCCGGGAGATGTCCGACGCCCTGAAACGGCGGTGCCTGCACCTTTACATAGATTATCCCACCCGCGAACTCGAGGAAAAGATCGTCTCCCTTAAAGTGCCCGAATGCGGGGCCGCCCTCGTGGCGGAACTCGTCCGGGCGGTCCACCGGATAAGGGAGCTCCCCATGAAAAAAGACCCGAGTATCAGCGAGACATTAGACTGGGCGAAGGCCCTCACCCTTCTCGGCTGCGAAGTCCTGAAGGAAGATGAGGCGATACGCACCCTGAACTTTCTCCTTAAATACGAAAAAGACATAGAACTGGCGAAGAAAAACAGAAAGGAAATTTTCGCCCATTGACACATCCAATAGCTGAATGAAGTTTTATCATGCCAAGGGAAAGGGACGAACAGCACGACATACAGACGAAGTTCCTTGACTTCACCAGCGTTTTAAAAGACGCAGGAGTGACCATCTCCACTGTGGAAGTCCTCGACATGTTCGAGGCGATGTGCCATGTAGATCCCTGCGACAGGGACGTTTTCCGCCAATCCCTCGCCACCACACTCGTGAAAGACTACACCGACATCCCGGTATTCGACCGCTGTTTCGCCGAGTTTTTTGAAAAAAAGAGCGGGCAAAAGGGTTTCGACTTCAATATCTTCCTACAGGACGCCCTCAACGCAGAAACCTCCGGGAAGCGCACCGGCATGACCGACGAAGAGATGGACCGGCTCATGGAGGAGATTGAGGCCCTGGTGGACACGGTGATCGGCGAGAACCCGGAGAAGTCCCCCCAGGAGATCATAAAAATTCTCCTTGAAAACCCCCAGGAGTCCTCCTCCTCCGGTGCCCTGGGACAGCTCCTGTTCAACGTACGCTCCCGAAGTCCGGAAGCCTCAATGGATACGGACATGACTGGCCGGGGAGACCGCGCGGATGATGATGATGATTTCATCGAGGGAATGGTCCGGGAAAGGATACGCCGCCGCGTCTTTGAGAAAACCACGGGCCGCGTAATTAACAAACGGGACGAGTACCTCCTGAACAGGTACATCTATCGCCTCACCCCCGAAGAAGTGAAGGAGATGAGGGAACTCATAAAGCGTTTCGGCCAGAAGCTTAAAAACAGGGTGTCCCTCAGGAAAAAGAAGGTGAAGCGGGGGGGCATCGACATCAAGCGGACCCTCAGAAAAAACCTCCAGTACGGCGGAACGCCCTTCCGTATCTATCGCAGGGACCGGAAGATTGACCGCCCCCAGCTCGTTGTACTGTGCGACATCTCGAGCTCCGTGAGCCAGTATTCCCGGTTCATGCTTCTTCTTACCTATACTCTCCAGGGCCTTTTTTCGAAAGTCAGGAGCTTCGCCTTCATAAGCAATATGGTGGAAATTACACCTCTTTTTATGGAGATGGACCCGGAGCGGGCGGTGAACTCCATCTTCTCCGACACTAATTTCACCTATGGCTGGGGAAGCAACTACGGACGGTGTTTTACCCAGTTCATACGCGAATACAGCGATTCTCTGACCTCGAAAACCACTGTCCTGGTCCTGGGGGACGGGCGGAACAACAACCAGGACCCGGGCCTGGACAGTTTTATACGCATCACCGAGCGCTGCCGCAACCTCTTCTGGCTCAATCCCGACCGCCGGCACCTCTGGGCCTGGAGCGACAGCATCGCCGAGTTGTACATGCCCTACTGTAACGAAATGAAGGAGGTCCGGAATTTTCTCGACCTGTCCGAGTTCATCGACAAACTTTTCGTGAAATAAACCCCTGTTTCACAGACTACATTGATCGGCATTACTTATCGGAACTTCTAAAAAATAAATTTTTGAGGTTTCCGTAAACTGTAACTACTGGCATACTCAGGACTCAGGATTTTCCGCCCGCCGAAAGCGGGCGGAAAATCCTGATTATTAGAGGTTGCCTTATCTAATAGTAAAAAATATATCGCCGGGTACTCTTATTTCTTGACATAAAACAGGGCGGTGTTATAAAAATCGCCAAGGAAATCATTGACAAGAACGGGGCATCCAGTATACTTCTTCCCGAATCGTTTTTCTACTACCGCCCCTGAAAGCGTCACAATACACGGCTGGAGGATCCGATGGAGATTGAGGTAAAAGACCTCGGCGAACACAAGGTCATCGCCGTAAGCGGCGAGATAGACCTGTACAACGTGAGCGATCTCAAGAAGGTCCTTTTCTCCGTTACCGACGGCAGTTATTCCAGCGTGGTCGTTGACATGAAAAACGTGAACTACATGGACTCGTCCGGAATCGGGGCCCTCGTGGCGGGACAAAAAAAGATGAAAGCCCACAGCGGCAAGTTCAGCCTCCTGAACATCCATGAGGATGTTCTCAACATCCTCAAGCTGGCCACCCTCGACAGGTTTTTCACCATCGTCGAAAACGAAAACGAACTTATCTGACTGTTCTGTCTCCGTTTTTCAGTCCGTACGCCTCAACACCAAAAGGGTCATGTCGTCGTGGGGCTCGGCCCCGCCCCTGAAGGCGTCCACATCACCGACGATGAGGTCAACCATATCTTTCGCGTTCAACCCGTGGTTCGCGAGGAGCAAACGCTGGAGCCTCCCATAACCATATTCCTCCTTTGCCTCATTGCGCATCTCCGTAATTCCGTCGGTGTTGAGAATGACGAAATCGCCCACGTTGAGCGTCACCTTCGCCTGCTTGTATTCGACATCTTCCATGATTCCGATGGGGACCCCTTCTAGCTTGCTCACGGTAAAGGCCCCCCTGTCGCTCCTGTAGCACCGCAGGGGGCCATGCCCCGCATTCGAGAAGGAAAGCTCTCCGGTACGGCGGTCGTATATCATAAAAAAGAGGGTGGCGAACTTGTCGATGGCGAAATCGGCGCTAAGGCTGTCATTGATGGCCCGGACCACCTTCGCGCAGTTCACTTCCCGGCCTTTGATATACGTTGAGAAGACCGTTCGGATCATCACCATGACCAGAGAGGCGGGAATTCCCTTCCCGGACACGTCGCTTATGAGGGCCCCCACCATATACTCATTTACGTCGATATAATCGAAATAGTCCCCGCCAACCCCCTTGGCGGCCCTGGTATATCCCTTGATCTCAACTCCGCCCTTGTTGTAAAAGCCCATTGGATTGAGGCCTTCCTGGATCTCCTTGGCCACGGATATCTGTTCATCCTGTAGCTTTTTTTCTATTTCCATCTCCTTGCCTTTCTTGAGCTGGGTGGTCATCATATTGAATTCCCTTGCAAGTTGTCCCAGCTCATCAGAGCTTGTAAGGTCGATGCGGTATTCAAGGTCCCCCGTACCGATGATAGCGGCCCCCTCCGTAATCTTCCTGATTGGGCGAATGATATACCCCGCGAGGAGGAAGGACCCCAGGATTGCCACACCCAAAAAGATGAGCGCCATGATGATGATATTGCGGGTGATGTTGGCGATTTTTTCCCGTATAATTCTGTCCGAGAACCCAAGGCGGACAACACCCTGCCAGGTTTTATTTAGAGGATTATTGAAAGGGCGGGAAAAATCATAGATGATACCGCCTTTCTCCTTTTCGTCGGGAAGCGAGGTTCTGGTTATCTTCTTAGTGTCTTTATGTTTCATCGCCCCTATGGTGGCCCGGTCCTTACTCAAATCCATCCCGTTTTTTTGGGGGTCCAGTGACATGCGGACCATGGCCTTTTCATCAAGAACATAGGCATACTCTATCGAAGATACATTCTTGAGGCTCTCTACTGCCATAGAGAGGGCAAGATCGTCACGGCTTTTAAAGGATTCCTCGGCAATTGAGGCCAGGTTCTCGGCCTCTCTTACGGCAAAATTGATGATCTCCTTTCGAAGCATATCGCTTGAATCGTCCCGCATATAAACGGCCATGGTGACGATCACCAGGGCCACGAGGGTGAGGATGGCCAGGGAAAACTTGTATCTGATCCCGAATCTCACCCGGGAGGCCTTCTCGGGTTTATGCGATTTCTTTTGCCTGGCTTTGATATTGTTCTCCACAGAGAGGTTCTCGGCCATGTTCATTTCCTCAGCAATACGAGGCATTTTTTAATATTGTTCCGGGCCCTTTCATGGTTTCTGTCGATGGCGAGGACTTTGCGCCATTCCTGGATGGCCCTCGGGAAATCATTGCTGGAATAGTAAGTAATGCCCTTGTAATAATATTGTCGGACCAGACGCTTCTGTTCCTCAGTCAAAACCGCTTTGGCGGGACCGCCCCCGGCCTCCCCCCTGCTTATCCGAAGAATCGACTCGATCTTGTTTATGTTGATGAGCGCTTTGGTATTGCCCGGGTCCCTGGCATAGACCCATCTGAACTCACCCAGGGCGTTTTTGATATTCTCCTCTCCCCCCTTCCGATAATAATTCAGACCGCGATTGTACCTTTCGTTGAGCTCGGCCTGGGTTACTCCCCTGTCAACAATACGAGGTATTTCCTCCACTGTAGAGTTTTGGATAAGATTGTCAATGCCGGGATATTCCGGATAGATTGACTTTACAAGCTCGAACTTGCTCTTCGCCCTCTGGATGTTTTTTTTTCTGAGAAAATCCTTTCCTTCATCAACAAGGTTTTTGGCAAACCGCTGGAATTCCTCCGGATTGTCCTTCATGCTTCTGAGCATATAGGCCGTGGCAATTTTGTTCCGGGGAAAAAGCTGGAGTATCTTTTCCCATTTCTGGCGGGATTCGGCATACCTGCCCTTCTCAAAGAGGTCCTTTCCAGAAGAGATGAGGACGTTTACCAGGTCGTAATAAGGCGAGTTGCTGTCGACAATCTCCTCCTCTTCGATGCTCTTCGCGTCTTTCGCCAGGGAAAGCTGCTTTTTCGCCAGTTCGTTTTTGGGGTCCAGTTCGAGCACCTCCTCAAAGGAGGAAATGGCCCCGTCATATCGGCCCTCCGCGTATGCGACCATTCCCGCTTCCAGGCCCCGCTCTATTCTCTGGATCCTCTCCCTCTGCATCCTATTCTGGTATTCTCTTTTAAGGCCCGGTATGTCCGCGAGCTTCTGCCTCGTGTCTTTATATTCCCTCATAAGGTCCAGGACATTTCGGAATTCCTCTTCCGCGTTGTCAAACTTGTACTCCCGGAGAAAATTCACTCCTGCACTGTAGAAGCCCTCGGCCTGCTGTTTTTTCTGCTCGGCGAAGCGCGCCTCCTCAAGCTTCTGGTCAATCTCCGCGATGCGGTCTTTGGCTTCGCCATTACGAGGATCAAGACCGAGGACCTGTTTGAATACCTGCCGCGCGTCGAAGAGCTTCTTATCGGACAGGAGCGCATCCCCCTGGCCAAGGAGGGCCTGCACTTTCTCGAAGCGGAGACGGTTGGAAATGGCCAATTCCGCTTTTCTCTTCCCTTCCATCCCCTCCCGGTCGTCCGGCACTATTCCGAGTATGCCGTCCCAGCATTCCAGGGACTCCTGATACAGCTCTTTCCCCATGCGTTCCCTGGCGCAGTTCATATAGGCAATATATTTCTCCCGCTTGAGTCTGTCGAGTTCTATCTTCGCCTGGGCGGCCTTCAGGTCGCCATCTAACTCCCGCATCTCGTCCCTCATAACCTGCATCTCCGGGTCCTTGGGATCTATACGGTAGGCAATGACGAAATTTTTCAGGGCTTCCTCGGCCTTTGTTTTTCCGTCGATGAAATTATCGAAGGCCCTGTCCACATTTTTTTCATCCAGGTTCACATAGAGCTTTTTCTTCGCCAGCCTGTAGTTGATCTTCGCCTTCTGGAAGGCAATGTCCCGCTGGTATTTCTCTTCGTAGACCCGCTCGATTTTCTTCTGGATGCGCTCATTGTTCGGCTCCTGGTCCAGGATGATCATCCACGTTTCGATGGCCCTGGTGAAATCGCGCCTGGAGTAATACTCCTCGGCCAGGCGGTCCAGCTCCAGGGCGGTCTGGGGGAATACGATGCCCGTGGACAGCCCGAGCAGTGCGAAGGCCGCAGCAAGCACGATCCCCGTCCTGAGGTTTTTACTCATGGATGGTTTCCCGTGGGTTATTTTCTGCCGAATACTCCGCATTTTTCCTATGACGTCCTCAGAAAGGCTATGTTACGCATGCCTGATTCAATATATCTTCATGTCGGTCTTGAGGTCCAGGGAAGTCAGGACCTGCTGGTAATTGTAGTCCTGCCCCCTGGCGTCGGACCGGTAATAATACCATCTGTGTTTCACAGAGAGCCCCACATTCTCCAGGATCCTGATTCCCAGGGAGTTGACTATTTCACCTCGGAAGTATCCCCCTTCGGCGTTTTCGCCGGTTGTTTTTGCCACGAAACTATCGATTTTTAAAGAGTACGTGAAGACACTCAGAAAATCCTGCCTCCAGGCGAGATAGGTTTCTAAACCATATACGGGCCCCTCCTTCGGATCGTTCACCTTTCGCTCGAAACCGGCGCCAAGCTTTCCTTCCAGGGTCTTGTATTGGAAACCTGCCCCCGCCACCTCCCGGATGATGGCCGGCCGTTCACCGTCCTCGGTCCTCTTCAGCACAGTGTCGAGCTGGGACTTGTGATAAGGGTTGACATAGGTAAAATAATTGAGCCGGTATTCGAAGATACCCCGCAAAAGGTTCTGGACCATAAGGGTCTCTGTCGTTTTCTCGCCGGTTGTCTTATTGACAACCTCCTTTCTTGTCTCAACATAATTCATATAGGGATTGAAAATAAAGCGGTGATAACGGTTGTAGATGTTCAGGACGATATTGTTTTCCAGGCCCCATTGCTGATACGTGGACGACGGCCCTCCGGGGGAGGTAAAGCTCCCGTCGGAGAGAATGTTCAATATGTCGAAGAAGTTCGAAAGCTGAAAATCCACCGTCGCCCGGAACCGCCTTTCGAGATAGCCGTAGTCGTTTTGGAAAAGGACCTTCTCCCTTTTTACGTCGCTTTCAATCAGGTCCGGAATGCCTATCCACATGTTCTTCAAGTCGCCCGGGGGACCGGATTTTCTCTTCACCTGGTCGTATACCGTCTGGGTTGATACCACGCGATATCTGCGCCCCGGCGCCGCGGGATACCCTTGTATCTTGCCGGAAGAGAGCCCTGAGAAATGGAGGTTGCCGCTGGACGATTCCAGGGTTTTCAACTGTGCACCGGTCATGGAATAGACGAAGATGGGGTATTCGTCATTGGCAAGGTCGATGATATCATACTGCCGAACGTCCCCGGAAAGCTTCTCCCCCTTCATGGTGTCCTTCGCGAGGATGGCAACTTCGGCATTGTATCTGTCCCTCAGCAAGTTCGCCGTCCGCACGTCGTCGATCGCGTATTCCTCTTTGCCCGCCGAGGAAATTACTTTAATGCCTTCCCTGGCGTACTCCTTCTTCCAGAGGGAAAAACGGTCCGCGAACTCCCGATACCGCGGATGCATAGTCTTTCTCTCTTCGATATTGTTTCTCTGGAAGCCCGTCACTTCGACGCCGCTCTCAACATCGAGTTGGACCGTATAGTAGGAGTTTTTGTCGGGAAGGAGGACCAGGGAACGCCCGTCGTCGAGATCGATCCTGTGGGCCCCGGTCCCGTAAAGGGAGCCGGTATTGTCGCCGCCGGATATCATGAGGTCAATCGAGGGAAAGCGCTTCATCAGCCGGAGGTTCTCCGTAGTGCTGAGCCCCGAAAGAACCACGATGCGGTCGGCGCCCCTCTCCTTCACCAGGGCAGCGGTCTGTTCGAATGCGGCGATGTGGTCCGCCAGATCAATGTTGAAGATATTGCGCTCGGCGATGTCGATGTTTATTTTATTTGACGACAATCCCAGAAAAGCGATGTCCTTTCCGCCCTTTCCGTGGATGAAAAACGGCGTAAATACCGGGTCCCCCTTTCGCATAATATTGGCGGAAAGAAGCCGTGCCTTCCTGTTGGCCTTAATGAAGTCGAGGTTGTTTACGCCTATCCGGAGGTCCTTCGTCGATATGAGGGTCGCGTCGCATTCGAGGAAATCGAAAAAATCCATCATGACGCTACCGAAGCTGAACCTTGACAGGGCCCCGGGGTAAAAGGCGTTGCCAAGATCGAGGTACAGCTCGGCGCGGCCGAGGCGTTTTTCGTACATGATGGACTGGCCAAGCTTCAGAAGAAAATCGCTTTCCTCTTCCATTCCGAGGGAGGCCCTTCCCTCGATATTCGACGTAACGATGAGGGAAAGGGGCGCACGGGCCCGGGCCTCCGGAGGAAAGGCAAAAAACAGCGCGGCGGCGGCGAAAAATGGGACTATTTTATACATCCCCTCTATGCATCCCCCAATAGTACCATCACCTGGCCTTACCGTCTTCTACCGGAGCGGCCTTTGGGCCTTCCCCGGTGTCATTGGGTGAGACGGGGGCTTCCTTTTTCTCCGGGCGGACCGGCTCCCTGAGCCTCACAAGCTCCGCCTCGAGGTTTTTCACGGCTCCCCTCATCTCCTCCAGGCTCCTGGCCGTATCGGCGAGTTTCATGGCAAGCTCGGCATTGCGCGTCTTCTCGTCCGAAAGCTCCGACTCCCTGGTGGCGATAATCTTTTTATACTTTTCGGATTCTTTCGCGTTGTTGAATTCGATCTGGGCGATTGAAAGCATCAGTTGTTCCTTCTCACGTCCGAAATCTTCCGCATTTTTCTTCATGGCCGCTCCGAGGACCGCGATTTCATCGCCCAACTTTTTTTCAATCTGATTGTTCAACTCCGTAAGCTCCCGGATCTTTTCGCTGCTCTGGGCCTCAAGAATCCTGTTCTTATCCAGGAGGTTGCGGTATTTCCCCTCCAGAAGGGCTATGTCACCCCGGAGTTTGCGCTCCATGCTTTCCATATCGCCCTGAAGCTTTTCCATCTGGGCGGTCTTCTGGTCCAGGGCCCGCTTGCAAATCAGGTTTTCCTCCACATACACGCTGTTCTGCCGTGTCACAAGAGTGACCTTCTTGTTTAGAAGCCTGTTTTCAGAGTTCAACTGCTCGTTGAGCTTTCGGTACTCCGACGAGCCGAGGGTTTTGCACGACACCGCCAGCCCCAGAATCACTATCGAAATAATTGCTTTCATGCACGTCCTGCCATGTTGATTAGCACTTCCTCCCCGACATGCTGATACTACGCACCCTAAAGAAAAATAATCAACCATATTTTATTGCCCCTTTTTTCCTTGATTTTTTTACTTGGCGCCGTCCAGTTATCAATTTCCCGTGTCTCCGGCCTTCCCCGTAAGGGCCATACTTCCGGCACGGGGCGAGACAACGACATCCCGGAGGTAGTACCAGATGGCCCATAGAATTGCACTGTATCCCGGGGACGGCATAGGCCCCGAAGTCGTCGCCGAGGCAAGGAAGGTCCTTGAAGCCTCCGGAGCCGATTGCACATACACAACCATAGAATGGAGCACGGCCCTTTACGCCAAAACCGGAAAATGCGCCCCCGATGATTATTTAGAACAATTGAAGGATTTCGACGCCATTCTTCTCGGCGCCCTGGGAAATGCCGCCAACGCCCCGGACCACCTGGCCGTACAGCCCCTGCTTGGAATGCGCCGCGGATTCGACCAGTATGTAAATATCCGCCCCGCCGTCCTTTTTGAGGGGGCCGACTGCCCCTTAAAAAACAAAAAACCCGGCGACATCGATATGATGGTAATCAGGGAAAATACCGAAGGCGAGTACACCGTGCTGGGGGGGCGCCATTATACGGGAACGCCTAACGAGGCTGCCATGCAGGTGAATTACTTCACCCGGATGGGGACCGAGCGCATTATCCGCTATGCCTTTGAATTGGCCCGTACCCGTAAAAGAAAGCACCTGACCAGCATCACCAAGTCCAACGCCCTGGTTTACAGCATGGTCCTCTGGGACGATGTACTCAAAGATGTTGCGAAGGACTACCAGGACGTGAAATACAACTCCATGCTGGTGGACGCCGCCGCGATGAACTTCGTCCGCCGGCCGGAAATTTTCGACGTGGTCGTATGTTCAAATCTCTTCGGCGACATCCTCACGGACCTGGCGGCGGTGATAATCGGCGGCATGGGATTCGCGGGAAGCGCCAACCTGAACCCCACCAGGAAGTATCCTTCAATGTTCGAGCCGGTCCACGGCTCGGCGCCGGACATCGCGGGCCGGGGAAAAGCAAACCCCCTGGCGGCAATTATGAGCGCGGCTATGATGCTTGAGTTCCTCGGCGATACAAAGCAAGGTGAAAAAATCCGCAGGGCCGTCAGGGCCCACCTGGCGGAAAGTGACGTTAAAACCCCGGACCGCGGCGGAAAAGCAACCACTTCCGATGTGGGGAAGGACATCATCGCAAGGCTTTGACCATGGACCGGGGCGCCTACGGAGAGTACACTTCCTTTTCAACGGAGGTGAAGGAATACTTCATCGAGGTATCCGACGGGGTACAGTTACAGATCATCGACTTCGACCCGGGCGCGAGGAAAGGGGGCCCTATTGTCCTTTTCGTTGCGGGATGGATTTCCCTCATCTCCGGATGGAAAGGTTTTTTGCAGGAAATCACCCCGGTATTTAGGACACTCTATCTTGAAACCAGGGAAAAAAGCTCCTCCCATGTGCCGCCAAAGAAGAAAGTGAGCTTCACACCCGAGCGCCTCCGGCTTGACCTCAAGGAAGTGGTTGAAAAAACTATTCCTGTGAACACCCCATATGTGATGGCAGGCAGTTCCCTGGGGGCCACGGCCATCATGGAACACCTCGCCGCCCCAGACGGGCCGGCGCCCGAGTGCGCGGTCCTCATCGCCCCCAATGCCGACTTCCGTTTTCCCAGGCTCCTTACCCCCCTGATAATGATGCTCCATCCGTCCCTTTATACCGTGGTGAAACCGTTGGTGAAATGGTATCTGAAGCACTTCCGCGTGGACATGAAGCGCGCTCCGGAACAGATGAAAAAATATGAGGGGACCCTCGATGCAGCGGACCCGTACAAGCTGAAGGCCAATGCCCTGGCCCTCATAGACTACTCAATCTGGGAAAGGCTCCCGGGCATCAATGTACCCTGCCTCATAGTGGGGGCCACATCGGACACGCTCCACGGTACAGGAAAAATGGAGAAGATGGTGGAGCTCCTGCCGCGGGGGGAGTACCTCGAATTGGAAAGCAACACCGCCACCCACGGCAACAGCGCCGGGAAGATGATAGCGAAATACTTGAAGGAAAAGAGATATAAAAGTCTGCATAAAGCCGATGTTCCGGACACCGAAATCTAACCACAGACTAACTTCTCAGAAGCCCGTTTAATCATGATCAGCACACTGTCCATGAGCGATTCGGTAAGATAGGCAGCAACCTTCTGCGGCAAGGAGGCCCCAAAATATATGGTGATATTGAATTCAGCAAGACACCTGCCTGAATTGAGACGGCGAAACTGGAAGTCCCCCCGTGCATCATTAACGATGCCATCCACGACACGGTAAAGGAGCCTGTACTTTACGGGATCGTACACATATTCGTTGACCACGAGAAAACCTTTTTTACTGACCGCCTTCGTGATGATATCGCAGAGAAACATCACCTTAATCGGGGCATCCCTTTCGTCTTTCTTGAGGATTTTCGTTTCCCGGACATACTTAAACCACTCGGGATACTTTTCAAAATCGCACATGAGACCATAGCAGACCTCGGGATCGGCATTGACCTCCAGGGCCCTCGAAACTTCGTATCTTACAGACATCTTGAAACCTACATTTTCAGAATCAAATAAGGTAACTTCTAAAAATTAAATTTATAAAGTTTCCATGAATCATAACTACTGGGAATCATAAATACTGGCAAACTCAGGACTTAGGTTTTTCCGCCCGCTTTCGGCGGACAGGGAAGCAAATATTTCTGGCTGCCTTAATATTTAGAAGATCTCATACGTCTCCGATGTCAAAAAGTCAAGAGCTAATGACTTATTTTGCCTTGACTTTTTTACGTCGGAGACATCTAATTCAGCGGTAACGAAAATCGTCAGGCAGAAATACAGGAGGAACCATGCCGCCCACGGAAATCAAAGTTGGTGAAAAAATCAAAGCCCTGAGGGAATCCAGGGGGTTTTCTCTTAAAGATGTTGCGGACCGGACCGGTTTTTCCACGGCCTTAATTTCCCAGATAGAAAACCACCTCATTTCACCTCCCCTGGGGGCCCTGATAAAAATTGCCCGCGGCCTGGATTTTGAGATAGGCAAGTTTTTCGGCCAATCCGGCACTTCGCCCTTCACAATCGTGAGAAGGGACGAGCGTACCCCCACGTCCCGCGTCGTTTCGAAGGAAGGAGTGCGCTACGGCTATTCCTATGAATCACTCGCACCCGACAAAGTGAACAGGAAGATGGAGCCTTTCCTCGTCACCCTGGAGCCCATGGCAAAAAAAGGCCTTCCATACAGCCACGAGGGAGAGGAGTTCCTCTTCGTCATCGAGGGGCGGGTGGAAATACAGCTTGAAAACTATACCGACGTCCTCGATACCGGAGACAGCGTCTATTACGACTCCACGGTGCCCCATCGAGTATCCTGCGCTGACGATACTCCCGCCAAAATAGTGGCGGTTATTTTCGCCTCATGACGGCGTTCCTTCCCCGGAACAGCCGGAGGCAAAGGGGCGTGCCGGCTCCATGGTATTGATAGGGAAGAAACACTCACAGGAAGGTTTGAGGTTCCTCGTCTCCGTCGGCGCGGGGATCAATCAGATACCCCTCATCCTCGAAGCCCGGAAACTCGGCTTCCACGTCATAGGCGTAGATGCCAACACGAACGCCGCCGGGATTGTCCACTGTGACCTGAAAATACAGGAGTCCGCCGAAAACTATCCGGAAATCTACGTTAAGCTCAGGGAATTCATCATCGACGGCGATATCTCCGGCGTCCTCTCGAAGTCCTACGGCCCCTCAATAAAGACCGCCTGCTACCTCGCGGAACAATTCAACATTCCGCTGGTGCCGTTTCGCAGAGTGGACGATTTTTTAAGGAAGGAGCAAATGAAGGAGGCCTTCGCACGGGGAGGCATATCATCCCCACGTTTTAAAGTCCTGGGAGACGCGAAAAAGTCTTCAATCCCGGCGGGCTTCCCATTTCCCTTCATCGTCAAACCCGCCGTGGGGCACGCAAAAAAAGGCGTCCGCCTCATTTCCGGAGAGAAGGAGATGAAGTCGTATCTCGCGGAATGCGCCGCCGGGACCCAGCTCCTGGTGGAAGAATACGTGGAAGGGGATGAAATCATCGCCGCGGGTGTGGTGCACCGGGGCAAGTACCATCCGGTGGACATCAGCGACAAGATAATGTCCCCCCATCCCCGTTTCGTCGATCTGGCGCACATATCGCCGTCAAAGCACTATCGGAGCCTGGACCGGATCGCCGCCATGGGCCAGAAAGTAGCCGACGCCTTCGAGATACGCACGTCACCCCTCATCATGGAAATTCGCATCGACGAAAACGGCGGCCTGCACCTGATCGAGGCGGTCCCGGAGTTCGGCGGCGAGTTCATCCCAGATGTCCTCATCCCGAAACGCACAGGGTATAACTTCATCGGAGAAACGATAAAGGCCGTCACTGGAATGGATTTCCGTCCCCCCGAACCCCGTGCCGGAAATAAAAGCATGGTGGTGAAGTACCTTGCGGGAAGAAAAGGGACCTTCCTCTCCTTCAACCCCGTAAAGGCGGAAGATATAAAGGGGGCGGTCTTTGTGCGCATCTTCAAGGACGTGGGCGCCGCCGTATCAGCCCCGGAAACGAACCACGACCGGCTGGGCGTGGTAATTGCCGAGGGGAAGACGCGTGAAGAAGCCGTGGACAATGCCGACCTCGTCATCGAGCGAATCGGAATAAAGATAAGGCCGGAACCATGACAAAACAAAACAGCGGCAGGTGGGACCTCCATTACCGACGGGACCGCTCGGTCCTTGCGTATCCCGACGAGAACCTGGTGCGCCTCGTCTCGGCGTTCCTGAAAGGGAAAGAACCCGAAAGGCTCGCCGCTGTGGACCTGGGTTGCGGCAGCGGCCGTCACCTGGGGACCCTCCGCGAAATGGGCCTGGGATTTGTCGCAGGCACGGACTTCAGCATGGAGGCGCTCAGCGGAAGCGCCGCTTCATATGGAGCGCCTCTAATTGCGACGGACAATACCGCGCTTCCCTTCCGTGACTCATCGTTCGACCTGGCGGTGGCCTGGGGCTCTCTGCACTACTGCGACAAAACCGCCATGGCGGACATGATGAAGGAGATACACAGGGTCCTCAAACGCGGAGGGTGCCTCGCTGGGACCCTCCGCTCCTCCAGGGACACCCACATGAGAAGGGGCATCCACAGGGGCGGCAATGTCTGGACCACGGACCTAGAGGACCTGAAGCGGGCCGTGGTGTCCTTCTACGATGAAGAGGAGCTCCGAAGCGCCCTATCCCTGTTCAAGGACTTCGCCTACGGCATCATGGAGCGCACCGTCCCGGGGGACATGACGCGTATAATTTCCCACTGGTACTACCGCGCCGAGAAATAACGCCTAACGCTCTTCCAGCTTTACGTATCTTTTTTCTTCCAGAAACGGGTTGATATACGCGGGCCTCATGATCTTGTTCTGGACAAGCTGCTCAAGGCGGTGGGCGGACCATCCCACAACCCGCGCCATGGCGAAGATGGGCGTGAAGAGCTCCCGGGGTATTCCGAGGAGGCTGTAGATGAACCCGGAGTAAAAATCGACGTTTGCGCTGATGGCCTTCTTTGACTTTTCGGTAAGAAGTTCACCCGCGATTTTTTCCACCTTTTCGTAAAGGAGATACTCGTCATAGGCCCCCTTGATCTTTGAAAGGTCCGCCGCGTGGCGTTTTAAGATACGCGCCCTGGGGTCTGAGAGGGTATAGACGGCATGTCCGAAACCGTAAATCTTTCCGCTTCTGTTCCCCTCCTTCCCTTCCAGAAGCTTCATCAGATATTTCCTGATTTTTGCATCGCTCCCCCAGTCGTCCACGTTCTTCTTTAAATCTTTCATCATAATGTTGACCGATTCGTTGGCGCCGCCGTGCAAATGTCCGCTTAAGGACGCAATCCCCGCGGCAATGGCCATATAGGTGTTCGCCCCGCTTGATGAGACGACTCGCACGGCGAAGGTGGAGTTGTTCCCGCCTCCGTGCTCGGCATGGAGCACCAGGGCTATATCGAAGAGCCTCGCCTCATAAGGCTCCGGCGCCTCGCCGGTGAGCATGTACAAAAAATTCTCAGATGTCGTGAAATCGGACCTGGGACGCACAATCTGAAGGTTCCCGCCTTTTATGAAACGCGAGACATTGTAATTGTTCGCCACGATGGTGGGAAACTTTGCGATGAGATTGAGGCACTGCTGGGTCACGTCGGCGATGTCCGTTGAGTCCGGCTCCCTGTCGCAGCGGCTCAAATGGGATATCGCCGAATGGAGGGCGTACATCTGGTTGGTGTTTTCCGCGCTCTCCATGATGACGGCCCGTTCCGCCCGGGTGAGGCCGCGCCGCTTCGCCAGCTCATCGGAAAAGCTTTCAAGCTCGGCTTGCCCGGGAAGGACACCCGTCAGAAGGAGATAGGCCACCTCTTCAAAACCGAAACGTCCCTTCGCCTCGTATTCGTCCACCATGGCGGCTACATCGTATCCGCAATACAGGAGCCTCCCTTCGAGCGGGCGGACCTCGAAGACGCGGTTCTCGGCGTCCACCAGGTCCTTTGAATATCCGAAGACGCTCCCCTTCCCGGTGATGCCGGCGACAACGCCGCTACCGTCGGCGTTCCTGAGCCCGAGTTTGACATTCCGTTCCTTTATGACCTCCGGTAAAACTTCATCGTGTTTTTTAATGAGGGAAATGATCTTTTCCAGCACCTTCTCCATGCCCATGCCTTCCTATTTTTTCTTCGCACTCGTGCCGCCGAAAATATCCATGAATCCGCGCCGCTCCAGGAACCCCGCATGATGGGACTTCACGTCCTCAATGGTGATAAAGGCCTTCGGCTCAAACAATTTCACGATTTCAATTATTTTATCCACTTTTCTCTTGGGAACCATCGTGTACATTATGTTCACCGGACCGCCCATCCCCATACCGTCGACGGTAGTCACCCCGAAGCCTTCCTCCCTTAGGACCAATGGCAGGGCCGACACGACCTTGCTCGTGATGATCCTCAGGTTTTGATATCCGATGGCGATTTTCCCCTCCAGGAGCATCCCCACGTAATTCCCCATGGCGAACCCTCCGGCATAAACCAGATAGCCCCCCCATGAATTGAGGCTCCTTATGGCGGTGCTGATGACGGTGATCCAGACGAAGACCTCCAGAAAACCGATCAGCGGTGCAAGATAGCGGTTCCCCCGGGAAACGAGAATGATCCTCATGGTCCCCAGGGAAACGTCAATGATACGAGCGAAGAAAATGAAGGCCATGCTTAAAATTTCGCCGTCCGATATCATGGATGATATTAGCCTCCCTATAACCGATGATGCTTTGCGCCCCTTACCATGAGACATTCCCTCGCAGGAAATGTAAATACAAAATGGGGCGCTTCCTTTCAACGAAAGAACAAAATCCGGCACATATTTAGACGGGGCCATCTTCTGCTTGACATGGCTGGAGCAAACCCTTTAAGTACCCTGACCGAAACACAGAAGGGTACTTCTAAAAAATTAAGGGCAGTCACAAAATTCAGGTTTACCCGCCCTCCTTCGGCGGTGGGCAACTTAATTAAGGCAACCTCTAATACTTAGGGGTAAGCCTAAGTCCTGAGTATGCCAGTAGTTACAATTTATGGGAAACTCAAAAATTTAAATTTTAGAGGTTCCCTTATTAGAGAAAGCTGAAATATGTTCAGGATAATATCAAGATTGTCTATACAGGCACTGCCCTTCTTGCTCGGGGCGGCGATAACCCTCGTTCCCCCCTCAACTGTCGGGCAAATACAGGGAAAGACCGTCATAGGGCGCGTGGAATGGGTGACCATTCCGCGCTTCAACCTCAGGCTCGAAGCGCGCATAGATACCGGCGCGCGCAACTGCTCCCTCCATGCGTTCAACGAAAAGGAAATAAAGGCCGGAGGGGAACGCTATGTGGAATTCAGCACCCTTGACGCTAAAAACCGGGCAATCCGGCTGAAGGCGAAGGTCGTCAAGATGAAAACTGTCCGAAGCACCTCCGGGGAAACCAGGCGTCGCTTCGTCATCCGTGAAACGGTCAGGCTTGGCAATACCGAGAGGACGCTTTTTATCACTCTAAACGACCGTACGCATCTTGAATATCGTTTCCTCGCCGGGCGCAGCCTGCTGCGCGGAAGCTACCTGGTCGACGTATCCAGATCACATCTCCTGGCGGACTGATATGAAACGCGGCACCTGGCTCCTCGTTCTTCTCCTCTTCCTCTTGACGGCTATTTCAATATTGTACAAAACCCTGGTCCTGGGAGTATCCTTCATCCCCAGGGTAGAAAAAAACCTCTGGAACATCGAAATCGCGATGAAGGTGAAACCCTCCCAGCGAAGCAGGAGAATCGGCTTTCCGGTGCCGCGCCCTTCCGACAGGCTTATCATCAAAGGGTCCCAATACGACGGGAAGGGAATGGCGCTCACCATAGAGAAGCTCCCCGAAGGGCTCCGGGGCCAGTGGCAGGGTAAAGTCCCCATTGCCCGCACAATTTTTTACCGCGTCACCGTGGAATTAAGGGAGAAGCAGTACGCCGTGCCGTCCTTCCTCTACCCGGAAAGCCATGACCGGAAAATGCGCGACTACCTGACCATAGACGACCTTTCCGATGGAGACCTCGACGCGGTGAAAAGAATTGAAAAAGAAATCATCCCGGGCGGGGAAAACCGCTTAAAGGCCCTGAAGGAAATATATTATTTCATCTATGAAGAAGTGCTCTACAATGGGCTTCGAAATTGGAACAATCTCCGGGAAATCTTAGACCACATGGAGGGCGACTCTCAGGGGAAAGCAAAGCTCTTTACGGTCCTTGCCAGACGCCAGGGCGTCCCGGCCCGGACCGTGGGTGGACTTATCCTCCGTCCCGAGCGGCGGGAGGACGACAGGGGCCGCCATAATCTGGCGTTCTGGAACGAGGTGTATTTAGACCAAAAATGGGTCCCGGTGTGCGCCACTTACGGAAATTTCGCCGTCCTTGGCGATGATTATCTCCCTCTTTTCTGGAACATCGATAACATTGGCGATATCGTCAACGATAATAAAACCGCCATCCGCTTTATGGCGAACCGTGTGGAATCGACAGAGTTTTCAATCTACGAATACCGGAAGGAAATTCGAAAAGCCCGCTCCTGGCTCCTTGACTATTCGCTCTACTTCCTTCCCATCAATGTCCAATCCGTATTCAGGATACTCATCCTCATCCCCTTCGGCGCGGTAATACTGGCGCTTTTTCGCAACATGGTGGGGCTTAAAACTTTCGGCATCTTCATGCCTGTCCTTTTGGCGCTTTTCTTTCTTGAAACTTCCTACTTTTTCGGGCTGGCGTTCTTCTCCGTTATCGTCCTTGTAGGCTTCGGCGAGCGATATCTCCTGACAAAACTTCAGCTTCTGGCAGTGCCGCGGCTTTCAATCATCCTGACCCTGGTGGTGGCCTTTCTCTGCGTGTTTGCGGTCCTCAGCCGGGAGATCGGGGTTTTCCGGGACTTCACGCTTGCCCTGTTTCCCATCGTCATTACCACGATTTTCATAGAGCGTTTCGGCATCATGCTCGAAGAAGAAGGGTGGAAAAACACAGCATGGGCGCTTACCGGTACACTGGTAATCGCCTCGATTACCAGTGTCGTCTTTTCGATACGTATTCTCCAGACCATTGTATTCACCCATCCTGAAACGCTACTGGCCGTTATCGCAATTCTAATACTTATTGGTAAATACACGGGTTACCGTCTCACGGAACTTGTGCGCTTTCGCGAGCTCCTGGCGAGGAGGCCCTGATGTTCCGCCGACTTAAGGAAAAAGGCGTCCTCGGCATGAACGCCAGGATCGGATCTTACATGCTGCCTCACAACCACCGCAGAGACTATCCCAAAGTGGACGACAAGGTGATCACATCACAGCTTGCGGAGCTTCACGGAATACCCATGCCCGAAAACTACCGGATTTTCGATTCTTACGGCGGCCTGAGGGAGCTCGATGCGGCGCTTGCCGCGCACAGGGCCTTCGTGATCAAGCCCGCGCGCGGCTCCATGGGCAATGGCATAATCGTCATCACCGATACCATCGACGGCGGGTACATCCGCGCCGATGGACGCCCGACGAGCCTCCGCTTCCTGCGCTACCACATGTCCCAGATTTTAAGCGGCCTTTACTCCCTGAACGGATACGCCGACAGGGCAATCGTCCAGTATCTCATTGTGCGGCACCCCGTTTTCGACCGCGTGGCGATGGACGGCGTCCCCGATATTCGAGTAATCGTTTTTCGAGGGTTTCCAGTGATGGCGATGACTCGGCTACCCACCCGGGAATCAGGAGGCCGGGCAAACCTCCACCAGGGGGCCCTGGGGGCGGGCATTGATCTGAGAAGCGGCGTCACAACGCACTGCGTATGGAGAAATACCATCATCACCCGGCACCCGGATACCGGCGAGAAAATAGAAGGAATAACGGTTCCCGGATGGAAAGAAATCATCGTCATGGCGGTCCGCGGGTACGACATGTCGGGCCTGGGTTATCTTGGCGTCGACATAGCCCTGGACCGCGACAGGGGCCCTCTGGTACTCGAGATGAACGCCCGGCCCGGCCTCGCAATTCAGCTCGCGAACCTCACTGGGCTGCGAAGCCGCCTGGAGCTGTTTAAAGGCCTCGACTCCGCGGGCATGTCGCCGGAAGAGCGCGTCCAAAAAGCGCTTGAAATAATACCCGCCCGGTAACGAATGGTATCAGCCTCCGGGGAGCCATCTCTATCGAGCATCACCATGAAAAACCGTTCTGAAATCGCGGAAGAAAAACCAGCCTCATCTCCCTCAACTGCAACACCCGAACAGTCATCCGTTGAGAATGCACTGGCGGCCCAAAAACCACAGGCATCATTCGAAGAACGCCGCGGCAACTGCCCCCTCTGTGGCAGCGCCCGAATATCGCCCTTCCACACGATAACGCGCTATACAGCGCACTTCACCGTTGACCGCTGCGGCGACTGCGGCTTCATCTTCATGAACCCCCGTTTTACCGAAGAGACCGTCCGCGGTTTTTACGGGGAGGAATACTACCGCGGCAGCGCTGAATACTCCTACCAGGACGAAAGGCGCGCTGAAAAATTCCACCGCCATGTGTGGGACGCCCGCCTGGCGGTGATTCGCAAGTTCATAAAAGCCGGGCGGTTTCTCGACGTGGGCGCGGCCTTCGGCGGTTTTCTCGGGTCGCTATCACACAACTTTGAGCCCGCCGGAATTGAGCCTTCTGAGTTCGCGGGGAATTACGCCCGCCGCCGCATTGGATCTCTAATTCATGTGGGCACGCTTGAGGATCATTTTTTTCCAAGGGACAACTTCCTCGTAATTACCATGATTGAGGTCCTTGAACACATGGCGGACCCGGTGTTTGCCCTGAAAGAATGCCACAGGCTTCTTCAAAAAGGAGGGCTCCTGGTGATTCAGACCGCGAATATGGAGGGGCTCCAGGCCCAGCTCAGAGGAAGCCGTTATGCGTACTACATGCCGGGGCATCTGTCATATTTTTCCCGGCGCAACCTCTGCGCTCTTCTGAAAGAAGTTGGATTCAGCCGTATTAAAGTGTATCACCCCGTAGAGTTCGGCCTCCTGCCGAAGCTCAAAAAATCCCGGGGAAGTTTCCGCTCTATCCTGGATTACCGGCACTGGGTCCGCATTACCATTTACCACATGCTTGGAAAAATACATGCCGGCAACTTCTGCGTCACGAGTTCCATGGTGGTGTACGCCTTCAAGTGATAGGCCCGTATTGCAATAAGGCAATTTCTAATAATCAGGTTTTTCCGCCCGCCGTCGGCGGGCGGGAAAACGAATTTTTTGTGGCTGCCCTGTAATAATATAAGGCTTTTGAGACCGTCCGACCAAAAAAAATACGGGAACATC
>JARKUF010000038.1 GCA_029974015.1 Spirochaetota bacterium | reverse complement strand
CAGTATTGCCCTTTAGGTCTAATTGAACGTCAGTAACTTCCCAAGGCCCTTTAACGTGAAGTATGTTTTTGTACAGTTCTTTGTCATTCATGCTTGACACTTTATACTATATGCTGCCCACTGTAAAGCCTGAAGCCCCTAAAAATCAATAGCAGTACAAAAGTTATACTGAAAGCTTTAAGTATATATGTTTTATTTCTATTTTTCCATTCTTTAATTTTATCGATTATATTAATATTTTTCGAAAATATACTGAATGATAAATCATTTTTTGTAATTAAAATAATAATTCTATTACCACCACCCTCACCGTATTGCAAAATCCAAACGCATTGTATCGATGTCGGCGCCTGTGAGGACCGCCTTCAGGCGGTCCCCTATGCGGAAGCGCCGTCCAAGGCGCTTTCCGACTATGGTGAATTCGTCTTCGTTCACCATGTAGTAATCGTCGGTCATGGTCCACATCGGCACCATCCCCTCCACAGGCCGGTCCATAAGCGCTACGTTGAGGCCGTATTTCGACACGCTGCTCACCACAACGTCAAAGGTCCTTCCCACCTGGCCCGCCATGAGGCGGCAAGAGGTGAGTTTGAAAAAGTCGCGTTCTGCCTTCATGGCGAGGCGCTCCAGAGCGGAGATTTTCTCGCCGATTGTATCAAGTGCGGCAAGCGTGTATGGAGGTTTCGTGCCTTCAAGAAGGCTTTTGATGCAGCGATGGACAATTAAGTCCGAATAACGCCTGATGGGGGATGTGAAGTGAGTGTAATCGCGAAACCCCAGTCCAAAATGCCCGGCAGGCTCACTTCCGTAAAAAGCCTGCATGAAGGAGCGGAGGATGATTAAGTTTACCACCTGCTCGTATTCCTTGCCGGCCACGGCGTCCACAACTTTCTGGAGGGCCAGGCCGATACCCGGGGACCTGTCAAACTTCATGCCGATGGTGCGGAAGAAACCGGCGAGGGCCGTGAGCTTCTCCTCGCCGATTTTTTCGTGAATACGGTACAGGGCCGGGATCCCGGCTTCCCGGAGGGTAATCGACGCGGCCTCGTTGGCGCTAAGCATGAACTCTTCGATTATGCGGTGGCTTGAGAGGCGCGCCCCGAAACGAATATCGGAAATCCCTCCCGCGGGGCCGTAGATGATCTCCTCTCCCGGTATGTTCAGGTCCACCCGCCCCCGGGTCATTCTCATTTTTTTCAGGAGGATGGAAAGGCGGTCCATCTTCAAAAGGGTTTTTTTCGCGCTGTCGCGTCCTTTGCTGTTGAGTATTTCATGCGCCTCCTCGTAGTTGAGGCGCCGGTCCACGCGGATGATACCCCGGTGAAAAGCCATTTCGCGGAGCTTTCCCGCCGGGTCTATCAGCATTTCCGCCGTAAGGGTGAGCCGGCCTTCTCCGGCTTTGAGGGAGCAGAGATCGTTGGAGAGCGTCTCGGGAAGCATGGGGACCACCCGGCCCCCGATGTAGTAGCTGTTTCCGCGCTCCAGGGCCTCCCGGTCCAGCGGGGAACCTTTCCTGACGAAGGCGGAGACATCGGCGATATGGACGTAGAGCCTATGGCAGCGCCCCTCGTTTTCAAGGGAGATGGCATCGTCGAAGTCCTTCGCCGAGGCGCCGTCGATGGTGAGGGTGTAAAGGCCCCGGTAGTCCTTCCGGCCCTTAAGTTCTCCGGCAATCACCTCGTCCGCGTTTTTGAGCTCACGGTATTCCCGGTGGGGCCCCGGGAGCCCGTGCTTCACGATGATGCGCTGTGGGTCGTAGGATTCATCATCCGGAGGGAAGGCTTCTTTTATTTCGCACTTCTGTCCCTGGGGTGTCATCTCTTCGAGGAGGGACACAAAGGCGTAATAGCCTGTGTTCACGTCGAAGCCGGGACGGTCTGCCCGGACGCGCACTTTGCCGGGAGTGTCCAGGAGGGTGAGCGAAATCCCCCTCTCCCGGGCCTCGTCAATCCGCGCTAACTGGCTTTCACGGGCCCTGGTGCACACTGCTGTGACCCTGGCCCAGAAGTATCCTTTTATCAGGTCGTCGAACTCGAAATCAACGGTATCGCCGGTCCTGGCGTTTCCCGTGCGTTCCTTTCTCACGAGGACTTCGAACCCGTCGTCAAGCTGAATGGCGGCGCTCCCGGAGCCGCCCACTTTTATGGCGCCCCGGCAGGCGAAGTCCGGATTTAGACGGTAGCTGTTTTTTTTCTTTTTAGAGAGATAACCGATGCCGTGGAGTGATGAGATGATGTATTCGATGTCCGACAGCCTTTTCCGGCCGCCCTTCTGTTTCTTTTTTTCACCGGGGCCCGAGATGGCCTCCGCCGCAGAGGCCGCGGTAAAATCCCCCCGGCAAGTTTTGATGTAAGATACAAGCTTCGATGTTAGCGACGGGCCCCTTCCTTCGGAATATCCATGTCGGCTCATGGCTCGCCGCTTTCTGTGCCGGATTCGCCTCCCTCACCGGTACTTTCGGCTTCCTGGCCCTGGCCGGCTTTGCGGACATCTTCTATCTCCCGGCGTTTCCGGGCTATCAATTCATGTTGCTCATCGATGGCCCCGCATTTTTGCGCGATGAATTCGTCATCGCTTCCCAGGGACGGCGCGCCGTCCTTGAACTTCGTATAGACGTATTCCCCCATCTCCCTCTGGGTTTTCTGGATCTGGGTTTCGATCCTCTTGATGTCCAGGGTGATCTTCCCGATCTTGGCGTACATTTCGGTTTTGTTGACGATTATCTCGGTGTAGTGAAGAAG
The DNA here is from genome assembly GCA_029974015.1 of Spirochaetota bacterium. GTDB lineage: Bacteria > Spirochaetota > UBA4802 > UBA4802 > JAGODF01 > JAGODF01. Next base: position 160,930 of record JARKUF010000038.1, on the reverse strand, counting down.
AGAATCGCCCGCTTCTTTAAAAAAACTCATGGTATGCTCCTTTGAAGTGATCGTATCGCCGATGCTGCCCTTTTCTCTGCGCCCCGGTTTCATCCTCCCCGCCGATAACTGCCTTTCACTATTTGACTTAAAGTACCGTAATGGGACGCGAAGTATTCGTCAAATACATTTTGCGGATACAGGGGCGGCTAAAAATAGTACCAGATGCTTTCGTAATCATCGGGGTTTTCGCCTATGTTTTTCAGGCGCTCAAGGTAGTCTAAAATAGGGACATCGTCGCCAATGTAGGTCCGCCGGGGCGCGATCTTTTTTTCCCAGGGATGGAACTCATAGACGCGGGACCCGTCCGGACGTATGGAAACAATGTCCCTGTGCTGCCAGGCGTTTAGATGGTTTTTTCCAAGTCCGGGGAGATTAAACACCGCCTCGTCCGTTCTGCAGAGGCCGGTGAGGAGCCTCGCTTCCTCCTTCTGTTCCTGGACCAGGCGCGCCACGGGGACCCTGTAATCGGATGTTTCCTCCTTACCTTTGGGATAAAAGGTGTAGTAGGGGTCTACGCCGCAGAGCCTGATAAGGCCGCGCAGGACCGCGGCCTCGAAGCGCCGGGAGACGTAGAAGGTGTACACGAGCTGATTGTACACCCTTATCCCCCGGCGCAGAAGTCCGGCCGTGGCGGCGGTGAGCTCCGGGGTCAACTCATAGGGGTGCTGGATGTGGGTCACAATGCAGATTTCCCTCCACCCCGGGACATTGTACGAACTCAAAAGCCCCATGAGCTGCGGGGTGAAGCGCATGGGAAGGGTCACCGGGGTCCTTGTGCCGATTCGGATCCGCTTCACATGGGGAATGTCGGCAAGGCGGTCCAAAATTTTCTTGAGTACCGGGTCCGTAGCGATCATGGGGTCCCCGCCGGTGAGAAGGACCTCTCCAATGGCCGGTGTGTCCCGTATCCAGTCGATCGCCCGGTCAATGTCCTTCTTTGTCGCCATGGCGCCGGGGGCCATGGCGTTTTCGATTTCCCAGTTGCGCTGGCAGTAGACGCAGATCTGGGGGCAGGTGTTGTAGGGCTTCAGGATGAGGATCCCCGCGTATCTCCGGGTGATGAGGTCCACAGGCGAGGTATCGGCCTCGAGCATGTAGTCGGAGGTTTTGTCGTGGAACGCGTCGAGGTAGGTCTCCGGAGGGATAACCTGGGCCCGGACGGAACGGTCGCGTCCCGGGGCCGGATCGTCATCGAAAAGGGAGGCGTAGTACGGCGTTACGCCGAAAGGGACGGAAGACGCTTCCGCCCGTTGTATCCGCGATTTCTCGCCCTCGCTGAGCTTCGCCATTTTCGAAAGTCCCCGGGCGTTTTTCGCGACATGCCTCACATGCCACTTCCAGTCCTTCCAGTCCCGGGCCGTTCCTCCGAGGGCCTTCAGTATCGTCCTTCTTCTCTTTGCCCGGCGCTCCACCGCTTCCTTTGTTAGGCCGCTTTCGTACCTCGACATCTGCGCATCCATGTATTTGCCGATTTCGTCCAACTCCCTTGAACGCAGCTTTGCGGCTTCCCTCCCATGGACCTCTCCGGCGTCGATGAGGTCTGTAGTTTGATCGCTGTGCGGGTGGAAGTTTCCCTCAATTCCCCGGGCGAGGTGGATGATATCGGCCCAGAATGCGGGGGAGAGTGCAGGATCGGCTTCTCCGCGTGCGGCCTTCATCAGGGCGTCGAGGACGCTCCATCCCGAAATCTGCTCGCTCCGGGGATTGAGAATACTGCGCCATGCCCTCGCGCAATCCCGTACGATGATGAGGTCCAGCACATGAAGGTCTCCATGGCCCCCTGAGAAAGTTTCAAAATGAAGGCGGTTTACATGGTCCAGGACGCGGCGGCGCACCTCCTCGCGGTCTTTACTTGAAACGAGGATTTTTCCCAGTTCCCACGCTTCATTGATAAACATTTCGCCGCTCCATTTTTTCATGGCGCCTCCAGAGAGAAATTATAGTTAAGTATCTTGGGTCTACGCGGTAAACTGACGATGGGGCCGCCCGATGTCACTGCGCGGTGTGGAAAGATTGCCATTATTTGGCAAACATCCCTTCTTATAATATACGACAGGAATTTCGCAGTATCAAGGACTAATTGTAATTTTTTTGTTTTTTTCTTCCGAGATGCCGGATATTTTCAAAAAAAAGTTGAATGCGGTCTCTAAAATAAGATTTTACCACCCCCCTTCGGAGAGAGGGGAACCATGAATACTGTGCTTCTAAGGAGTCATAACACGAACTGCGCGGTGGCGCGCAACGCATGCCGCAAAGCATACTCAAATTCCGTTCCTTATTGGATTCCAGCATTCCGCTGCGCTCCAGCCGGAATGACATTGCGCGCCGCATGCCCTTTGTCATTCCTGCGCATGCAGGAATCTCATGAAAAATTCTCACATAAGGGAACCACTAAAAATTCGCTTTTTACTCAAAGGCATAATAGATTCCGGCATTCCGCTACGCTCCAGCCGGAATGACATTGCCCTCCGTATGACTTAATCCAGCCCCCCTATCATCATACCGGTTTCATTAATTCCACCGTGTTACTCCCGCCCATCAGTGGCCACTGCTCAGAATATTGTATACACATATATAATGCCCCAGTATACGGGGGGTTGGGGGGCGCTAAAATCCACGATCTTTTTTCCGCATTATAAAAGTAATTGAAAAATTTACTCCCCATAGATAAGGGTGATATCTTCTCATGTTTTTATGGAATTAAGCCCGAATGCAGAGTCTGAAACATTACATCAAGGCGGCGGCAGGCTTCCTCATGGGTTTTCTCAAGGGCGTATTCTCATGGATAGGAAGCCATAAGAAAATCGTCTTCATCTATGTCCCCCTCGGAGCGGCATTTCTCCTCTCGGCCTACATATCCGTGATATACCTGAGCTGGCGAGGAGACCGCTCTGAAGCCCTTCACAAACTCGCGCGGTACAAGCGCCTCATCGACAGGACCGAGGAAATCCGCCGGGGAATGACCTTCTCCTCGAAGGACGTGGAGGTGACGGCCCACGCGGTGGACATTCCCACCCGTATCTACGACCGTAACAACGAAATCATAGGGGAATTTTTCGAACAGAAGCGGGAAATTGTGCCTTATGGCCAAATCCCGAAGTTCCTCATCAAGGCCGTGATTGCCAGCGAGGACCGTGAATTTTACAATCACCGGGGCGTCAATCCCCGGGGAATTTTCCGGGCCCTCCTGGTGAACCTTGTGAATTTTCGGATCGTACAGGGAGGGAGCACCATAACCCAGCAGTTGGCGAAGGTCCTTTTTACCGACATGGAGCGGACCCTGAAACGAAAAATCTACGAAGCCTTCTGCGCCATGGAAATTGAAGAGCGGTACGACAAGGCCGACATCCTCCTTATGTATCTGAACCTGATTTACTTCGGCAATGGTTCTTATGGCGTGGAAGCCACGGCGAAGATGTTCTTCGGGCAGCCCGTGAGTTCCCTGGGAGAAGTTGAGTGCGCCATGGTGGTGGCCGCCATTTCCAATCCCCTGGTTTATTCACCGCTGACCAACCTCGATAACTCCATCAAAAAAACTCGCCGTATCCTCCAGTCAATGATAGATGCCGGGTATCTTCAGAAGGCGAGGGCGGATTATCAGATGCGCAGGTTCCTCACCAAGTGGAACGTCACTTTCAACGAGCGGGGGAGGGCGTCCGGCTCCCTCATCGGGAGTTTCATATACAGCGCGTATCGCATAAACAGGGCGCCATTTTTCAACGAGCAGATACGGCGCGTGCTCGTGGAGAAGTTCGGCGAGGAGGCCGTGAAGCGCGGAGGCCTCCAGGTGTACACCACCATAGACGGAAAGAAACAGGACGTGGCCCTGAAGTCCCTCAAGGACGGGGTGAAGCGCCAGAGGGACGTGTATAAAAAGCGGTATGGCGGAAAGAAGAAGGTCGATGTTGAGGACATCCAGGGGGCCCTGGTGGCAATGGACCCATACTCGGGGGAAATTATCTCCTATGTGGGGGGGTACAGCTTCACATCGACAAACCAGCACGACCATGTCTCCCAGATACGCCGACAGCCCGGTTCGTCGTTCAAGCCGATCATCTACGTGGCCGCCCTGGAGGCCAGGGATATCACTCCCTCGACGAGGTTTAAGGACGAACGGGACACCTTTGAAGGAGGATATTCCCCGAAAAACTATGGCGGCCGCTATTACGGCGACGTGACGGTGCACTTCGCCCTGGCGAAGTCCCTCAATGTCGTGGCGGTCCGCATCCTCGACAAGACCGGCTATTCCCGGATTTTCGACATTCTAAGAAAAAGCCTCGACCTTGATGACGGCGAATTAAACCAGCGTTTCGGCAGGACCCTTTCCCTGGCTCTGGGGGCCTATGAAATATCTCCCCTGGAGGGCTGTATCCTGCACTCCGTGATTGCCAATGGCGGGGATTACGTGAAACCCTATGGCATAAAAACCGTTAAGGACTACCAGGGCAATGTGGTATGGAACCACGAGGACGAAGTCAGGGAGGAGATTGAACGCAAGCGGGCGCAGTATGGAAAGATCATCGATCCCATAGCATGCGCGGTCATGGTGTCGATAATGAAAGGAGTTTTCCAGCCCGAGGGGACCGCCCACTTTACCGTATCGCGGAGAAACCTTCCTTTCCCCATCGCCGGGAAAACAGGCACCACTTCGAACTTCAACGACGCCTGGGTGGTGGGCTACACGGCGGACCTTGTAACCGCCATATGGATAGGCAACAAGCAGGGGGCAATCTCCCTTGGAGAGGGCCAGGCGGCGGCGGTCATCGCCGCACCTATATGGATTAATTTCATATCCCAGATTTACCGAGACCAGTCCCCGGGCGATTTCAAGGTCCCCGAGGAAGGCGTGGCTCGCCAGACCATCTGCCTCGAATCGGGGCTTGTGCCCAGGGACGAGGGAGTGTGCAAGAACATCGTGAAGGACGAAGTCTTCTATGCCGGCACCGAGCCGGGGGAATACTGCGACATCCACAAGGCCCCGGCGGTACGGGAAGAGGAGGACAGGAAAGATGAACAGACAAGGTGAAGGGAACAGGCCCGGAGGGCTGTCCATCGCCGCAGGCATGGCGATTCTCGCCCTGGCGACGGCATCCTTCCGGTGGCCCGTTGACAACGCGACGGTGACGTCAACCTTCGGCGAGTCCCGATGGGACCATTTCCACGACGGGATGGACGTCATTTCGCCGGATTTAAAAATCTTTCCCGTCACATCGGGAAGGGTCGTGTACCATTGGAACAGGGCCCATTTCCCTCTGGACAGATATCCGGGTATGGGCAACTTCAAGGTGGTGGACCACGGGAAAGGCCTCTTTGGAATATACGGCCATCTGGACGACGATCCGTCCTTCAAGACTGCCTTTGCCCAAGGGGACGTTCTGGGCGTTATGGGAAATACGGGGCACTCCATGGCCCGCCATCTCCATTTTACGCTTCTTAAACTGAAGGAGGGCGCGTCCCTCAATCCCCTGACCGTTCTCCCCCCCGTGAAGGACGAGCGGCCGCCGGTGCACAAGGGGACCTATCTTCGCATCGGCGACACATACGTCCCCATCCGGGGCAAGGTCAACTACCGCCTCACCCGGCACTATCCCCTGCTTCTGGAGATTGCCGACACGGTTTCCGGGCGGGAGAGGCTCGGCGTGTACAAATTGACCGTGGAGCTCAATGGCCGCAAGGTCCTCGATGCGGAATTCAAAGAAATCTGTTCCAGGAAAAACGTCTTGACAGTCATGGGAAAAGAGGCAGAGGATCTTTTTGACGAGAAGGGCCATTACCGGGTAGCCGGAGCCAGGTACGTCGAAGGGGAAAACAGGCTTAAAGTCACCGCCTTCGACTTCGCGGGCAATAAAATGGAAAGCGAACTGGCCTTCATGGTCAATCTCGATCTCAAGTAAGGAATAGTTCTCAAGATATCCGATTGGTCCGATGGGCGGCGGTTTTCTCGATTATACGATGCTCTTCTTTTGCCTGGTTCTGTCGGGCTTCTTTTCCGGCGCCGAAACGGCCCTCTTTTCCCTGAGCAAGTCCGACCTCCACAAATTCCACCATTCCAAAAGCGCGCGGGAAAACTACATCGCCGGGGTTATGAGTTCGCCCCGGCATATTCTCGTCACCATCCTTATCGGGAACCTTTTCGTGAACCTCGTATCGTCGGCAATCGCTACCAAGCTCATGCTCTCCGTGTCGGAGGCCTACGGACATTTCATATCGATCGCCGTGATGACCCCCGTCATCATCATCCTTTGCGAGATCTCGCCCAAAATTGTTGCGATCAACAATAATATTGTGATTTCGCGGAGGGCCGTTCCCCTCCTTCGGTTTTTCCATTTCCTCTTCATCCCCCTGCGCCATCTCCTGGTCCTTTTCATCGACAGGCTTTCAGGTTTTTTCAACATAAGCCTCGATGCCAGGGTTTCCGTTACACCGGAGGAGCTCGACATGGCCGTGCGACTCGGGGAGATAGAGGGGGTCCTCAATAAGGAAGAGGGGGATTTCATCAAAAACGTCCTTCGCTTTTCGCGTAAGGAAGCGCAGAATGTGATGGTGCCGAGGACCAAAGCGGTTTTCCTTCCCCTGGGGACGTCGGTCCGGGGGGCTATGAAGGTTTTTCGGGCTTCCGGTGCGGTGAGGCTTCCGGTGTATGATGGCGATATCGACAATATCGTGGGGGTCCTGGATGCCCGGGAGCTTTTGCCCTTCGCGAAGGGATACCGGAAGGCGAAGAACATCGACCGCTTTCTTCTGTCTATTACCCACTATCCGGGCACCAAAAAGCTTGATGAACTTCTCTCCGATTTCCTCAGAAAAAAGATACAGATCGCAATTGTGGTGGACGAGTACGGCGGCACCGCGGGCGTGGTGACCCTGGGCACCATCATTTCGGAAATCATCGGCAAGGAGTACGCCTGGGAGGAGGTGTATAAACCCGGCGTGCGGAAAACCATGGGCGACAGGGCCGTCGTCTCCGGGGACATGCAGATTGACGATTTCAATGTGGCCTTCGGCGAGGCACTGGAAAGCCTGGAGTCGGAGACAGTGGGGGGGTATATCATAGAAAAGTTGGAGCGGCTCCCGGGGAAGGGGGACGAAATCGTCACGGCCCGGCACATCATAAGGGTCCGGACCGTAAGGAAGAACAGAATAGGAACCGTCGAAGTTACGAAAAGGTAAAAGTGCGCATGTACTATCTCTATGAAACATTCATCTTCTTATTCATTCTTCTCTCCTTCTTCTTCTCTTCCATGGAGACGGCGGTGATATCCGCGAACCTTATCCGCCTTCGCGCCCTGGCGGACCAGGGCAACGCGAAGGCGAAGAGGGCCGTGACGATAATACAGGACATGGAAAACACCATCGGCATGGCCCTCATCGGGAACAATATCGTCACTATCGCCTCCGCCTCTTTTGTCACTTTCATCGCCGCAAAATATCTGGTCCTCACGGACTCCAGGATCCTGGCCATCACGGCGGTCCAGACGGTGTTTTTCCTCGTGGCATGTGAAATTCTTCCCAAGGTGATCGCCCGCAACTATGCCGATGAAATGGTCCTTTCCTACTCCCGGGCAATTCTTGTTCTTCACAAACTGCTCTATCCCCTGACGGCCCTGTCCCTCGCGGTGACTTCCCGCCTGAAGCGCTTCCTGGATATTGGCGACAGGGACAGGAGCATGGTGAAGTTCAGGGACGAGATCGAAATGCTCTTCAGCCTGGGGAAGAGCGAGGGGGTCATCAGAAAGAAGCACCAGGAGTATGTGGACGAAATCATGAACCTCCACACCATCACGGTGCGGGAGATCATGACCCCCACCATCGACATGACCGCCATCGACAGGGGAGCGTCCCTGAAAAGCCTGGTGGAGCTCGTGGGCAGTACGCGCTTCAGCCGTATTCCGGTTTACGAGGGGCGGGTCGACAATATTGTGGGGTATGTATATTACCGCGATATCATCGAAAAGAAGGGCGTCACGCGGATAGACGACGTGCTGCGGAAGCCCCACTTTGTGCCTTCCACGAAGCGGATCGACGAGCTCTTCCTCGAGATGCAGGAGAGGAGGGTGAGGATCCTTTTCGCGGTGAACGAATTTGGCGGCGTGGAAGGACTGGTCACAACAGAGGATATCGTCGAGGAGGTCGTGGGGGAGATACAGACGCGGGACCATCCCAGGTCGGACCTCATTAGGCCCCTCCAGAACCGGCGCTTCCTCGTCATGGGGGAAATCGATATCGAGTATTTCCAGTACAAGTTCGGTTTCCACATGGAGAAGCAGGGCTTCGAGACCCTGGCGGGGTTTATAACCTGGCATTTAGGCAGGATCCCCGAAAGAGGTGAAAGCTTTCGTATAGAAGGTTTCCGTTTCCTGATCAAAGAAGCCACGGAGAGGGCCGTGGAGGCAGTGGTCGTTACCGTCCCGGCGGGAAAGAATATCAGTTAGGGCGAATGGAAAGCATGGGGCCCAGGTCTTCCTCGCCGCCCAGGATATGGACGTGGAGGTGCCATATCACCTGGCCCGCGGCGGCGCCATTGTTGATGATGACCCGGTATCCCTTCTTGTCCACGCCGGTTATCCTGGCCACATCCTTAACGCCAAGGAAAATTTCCCCCATCATGGCGCTGTTGTCGGCGGTGAGCTCGTCGAGGTTTTTCGTGTGGACCCTGTGGACTACCAGCACATGGACCGGCGCCTGGGGATTGATGTCCTTGAAGGCGAACACTTTGTCGTCCTCATATACTTTTTCGGAAGGCGTGGCGCCGCTCAGTATGTTGCAGAAAAGGCATCCCATAATTGCTCCACCTCCGGAGGATAAGGTCAAAGGCCCGGGTCCCGCCTGTCGCGCCCATGTTTCCATTTTTTCAGGGGCCTGTCAAACTTTTTCCCGGCCCGGTGTGCAAAAAAGAATTGCGTTGAAAACAAAGCAGGGACAAAGTGAATATTCTTTGCCAACAGGGACAATCCGCAGGTGAAAAATGAAAAAACGCGCCGCCCTACTGTTGATATCGCTTACACTGTTAGTGTTCCCCCATGCTTCGTGTCCGGCAAGGAAAATGCACAGGGAAGCGTCCGATATAGTGAAAAACCTCTCCCTTGAACAGAAGCTGGGAATGCTCCTTATGGTGGGAGTGCCCGGCAACGCGATGTCCGGGGAAGTGCGGCGCATTATCGAGGACTATAAGCCGGGCGGTATCATCCTCTTCGGCTACAATATCTCCTCAAAGAAGGCCACCGAAAAGTTCATAGGCGACATGCAGAGGGAATCAATGCGGGCCAACGGCTTTCCGCTCTTCATCTCCTTAGACCAGGAAGGCGGAAGGGTAATCCGCATTGTGGACGGTGTAACGCAGTTCCCGGGCGCCATGGCCATGGGAATCGCCGACGATGAGGAGCTTGTTGGGACTTCGGCGAGGATCCTCGGCATGCAGCTTCGCTTAATGGGGGTGAACATGAACCTCGCCCCCGTTCTGGACGTGAACAATAACCCCAAAAACCCCGTCATCAACACCCGGGCTTTCGGGTCCTCTCCCGCTGTGGTTTCCCGCATGGGAGTGGCGTACATGAAGGGGCTCCAGGGGGCGCTCTGCATAGCGGTGGGCAAGCATTTTCCGGGGCACGGCGACACCGCCGACGACTCCCATCTGACCCTCCCGGTGATCCCCTACACCTTTGCCAGGCTCATGGACATTGAGCTCGTGCCGTTTATCCAGGCGATCGAGAGGGGTATAGACGGCATCATGACGGTCCACATCGCCTATCCGGAAATCCAGAAGGACAATTCGCCGGCGACCATCTCGAAATATTTCCTCACGGACCTCTTGAGGACCAGGATGGGCTTTGACGGGGTCATAATAACCGATGACATGGAGATGCACGCCATCACGAAGAATTACGATATAGGGGAGGCGGCGGTGAAGGCCGTGGCGGCCGGCGTCGACATTGTTCTGGTCTCCGGCCACGGCAGGGCCGCCAGGCAGATTCGCGATTCTCTCCGCCGGGCCGTTGAAAAAGGCGACCTTTCCATTGAACGCATCGACTCCTCCGTAAAGCGGATCATGGAACTGAAGCTCCGCTATAAAATCATGGATGTGGTGAATGGAACGGCCATGTACCGGGACAGGATCTTCACAGAGGAGGAGATGGAGCTCCTGGCCCATGGGGAGAGCGTCAACAGAAAACTTTCCCGCCTGGCGATCTACGCCCACAACTTCGACGACGAACTCATCGGCATGCTTAAGGACAGGAAGCAGGAACTGTATGTGATTACGGAGAGCTCGTATCTGCGCACGGGGATCGCGGCCTTGTGCGGCCCCCGGGCCTCTTTCATCGGAATCGGCGGTATCGGCGGGGTCCCGCTCCCGGAAGTAGGCGGGGAGGGCGGCGCCGGTGTTCAAAAACCGCGAAAGCCCCTGGTGCTTTTCCACTTTTTTGACGCAAACCCGCCCGCCATACACCAGGTTGCGCAGATATGCCTCGAACGTAAGCTTTCACTCTGCCTCCTGTCCACCGGAAACCCCTTTCCCGTGGCGAAAGTGAAAGACCTTCCTCCCACTATCTTTACCTTCTCATCCACGAAGGCTTCCCTGGAGGAGCTCGCCGAGTGCGTGAGCGGTTCCTTCGTGCCCCGGCGGGAAATCAATTTCGACCTGGGGTTTACTCAGAAAGAAAATTGATCCATGGAGTGTACATCCACGTCCCCTTCTGCCGTGAAAAATGCGATTACTGTTCCTTCGATTCAGCGCCGGTCGGCGCCCTCGGCAGTTCAGTTCGGGAGGGGCTTTTTTCACGGTATCTTTCCGCGGTAAAGGGGGAAATCGCCTCACGGGTGGAGCACCACGGCCTTCCAGTCGATACTGTCTATTTCGGCGGCGGCACCCCATCCTTTGCGGGGGCAGACTTTATAAGCGAGGCCCTCGATGAACTGCGGAGGCATTTCATCCTGGAAGCGGACGCGGAGATAAGCCTGGAATGCAATCCACGCGACCTATCCCCCGGCTTTCTGAAGGAAATAAGAAGGGCGGGGGTGAATCGCGTAACTGCCGGGGTCCAGGCCTTCGACGCGGGCCTTCGGCAAAAAATCGGGCGGCGGGCAGGCCCGGGAGCGGACGGTACCCTCGAAGCGTTCATGGAAGCGCCGGATTTCATACACGGTCTGGACATCATAGTGGGAATACCCGGAGCCGGGGACGGGGAAATCCTCCGGGAGATGGAGGCCGTCGCGGGGCTTCGGCCGGAGCATGTGTCCGCCTACATGCTTTCCATTGAGGAGGGAACGCCCCTGGCAAAGCGGATGGTCCTGGATGATAACTCCTTGGATGACCAGAGGCGGCACTTTTCCTTTGTCATAGACTTCCTCGTCTCTCGTGGATACCGGCATTACGAGATTTCAAACTTCTGCCTTCCCGGAAAGGAATCGCGCCATAATCTGAAATACTGGACATACGGGCCCTATCTCGGTTTCGGAGTGAGGGCCCACAGCTTTGCCGGGGGAAGGCGGTTTTATAACGGCCAGTCCCTGGAAGAGTACCTCGCCGGGCCCGTGCTCCGGGAGGACGTAAGGACTTCGAACGGGGCCATGGCTGAGTTCATCATGACGGCCCTGAGGCTCATCGACGGCTTCACTGCCGGGGCATTTCATTCGGCCTTCTGCGAAGCGATTCCAATCGCGGTGAGGCATCGTTTTAACGAGCTGGAAGCGCGTGGGATGGTCGCCATAGAATATTTGGAGGGCGATATACGTTTTCGGCTGACCCGCGAGGGGCTCTTCTTCGCCGATTCCGTCATCTACACCGCCCTTGAGCCTCTTCTGTGAGAGGTTTCCACTGCCGCAATGGCGGCAGGATTATTTCGTGATGAAATATTTTTTGAAGTTGCCGTGGATGCGGCGGTAGTGGGAAGCGACTTGCGTGTTTCCCATGAGGCCGAAGTAGTGGGCAAGAAGTTCTGTGCCGTTGATGATGTATGCGTTCAGGTCCTTTCCCCGGAGGCCCTTGACGAGTTCGAAATTTCCATTTTTCACCATGTCCATGGCCATCTGGACATGCCCCGTGAGGGAGTTCATGTCGCTCATAATTTCCCTGTTCCGGGATTCGACCATAGACGATACCTTCTTCTCGTCGATGCCGCCGGTGATGAGGTAGTATTTTTTTATCATTTTTGATGATGCGCTTATCGAGGCCTTGTTCAAGGCGCTTTCAAAGAGGAGCCGAAATTTTTCGAAGGCCAGGATTTTTTCAACATTGTCGTCAGGGAGGCGGCTGAAAACTTTCTTGAAGAGATTGAACACCGTGTTTTCCACGCGCTGGCAGTCGATGTCGGTGTCGATGAGTTTTTTCAGCTTCACATAGTTGTTTGGGTTCCTGTCGATGATCTTGATGTAGAGGTCAATCCCCTTCAGCGCTTCGTTGTAGATGGGGAGCGTGGCGGGGGAGAAGTCCTTGTTCGAGTACGCCTTGATGCCCTCCATGATCATCGCCGACTGCGCCGTGAGAAGAATGGCGTCCATGTTGAGCTCGAAGTCCTTGGAAGAGCGACGGCGCTCCTCATGGAAATTGTCCTCTTCGGAGGAGTCGTCGTCGATAGTGAAATCGCCGTCGCCAAACGGCGCACCTTGCCCGGCGGGCCCGCCGTCCAATTCGTCAAGGGGGGACGGAGCGCCCTCCGTGTTGAAACGGTCGCGGTTTTGCCCCGCCTCGGAGGGTTTCGGCTTTTCTCCGAATAGATCATCGAGGCCCAAGTCGTCGTTGAAGGCGCCCTCGAGGTCGAAATCGTCCTGGTTTTTACCTGGTGCCATTGGAAATCAAGTTTTTACGCTATGGGGTATCGTATAGGGCTTATACTACGCTAAGCCGGGTTTAGCTGTCAATATCTTTATCGATGCCGACGCCGGACATGGCCTTAACGGGGCAGGCGAGCTTGCAGAGGCCGCAGGCCACGCATTTTTCCGGATGGAACTCAACTTCCATGGTGTCACGCCGTATCACCAGGGCGTCAGTGCGGCATACGGCGGTACATGCGCCGCAGTGGATGCATTTTTCCTCGTCCCGGCGGATTTTATCGGCTAAAATTTCCACCTGGACCCTCTCTTCCCTGAGATAGGAAATGCATGTTTCCACGTCGTTTTCGCTTCCCCTCAGTTCGAGGATGATGCGGCCCTCCAGCTTCGGGAGAATTTTTGCCTCCAGTACGTTGAAGATGATGTTGAAGTCCCTCGCCAGTCTGTATATGATCGGTTTGTACATGATATGCTGGTTAAAAATGAGGAGGACGTTTTTTGATGTCGTCGTTTGTTTCATTGCTCCTGCCGTCCTAATGTTCGGTTTCTTGCGGTCACTTTCCCGTTTCCGCGAGTTCAATGTCGCCCTGGACCGCCAGGCGGTCGCCTTTGATGGCCATGATGCCGGTAATACCCGGCACCGACATCGCGTATTCCAGGGCCGCCCCCAGGTCGTCGCCGGTCTTGACCCTGTTGCACGCCCCCGTCGCCACGGCATCCGCCAGGGCGGCGTCCCGGGAGAGTACCGTCACCGCATCGGCCAGCCCGAAACTCATGGAATGGCCCACCTTCCCCGAGGAGGTACAAATCCCCATTGGAGTACGGTCCGGGAGTATCCGCAACCCGATTTTTCCCGAGAATGGCGAAGTCCCCGCGTAAATACCGACAATGAGGGGCTGGGTCAGGGAGAGCCAGATATCGCCCCCGTTCTCGATTAAAATTTCGCCTCCATTGAGTTCCAGACCGCGCCCCGTTAGCTCGGCAATGGCCCCGGCCACGGCGGCCATGGGACCCACGCCGGCGAGTTCAGAAGCTTTGTACATCCTTAGCGCGACTTCCGGCGCGCCTTCAAGGCGCGGCACCGGGTCGAGGGATGTGAGAAAATCGCCCTGACAGCCGATATGGTCCCTCAGTTCGCCGCGCAGTTTTTCCACCAGCTCCCGTGCCCTCCGGGACAGGTCCGAGGGGGCGCGAATGTACAGGTCAGATGTTTCCACCTTTACACGAAAAGCGGTCCATCGGTCCGCCGGGGCGAAATCGCGGTAGAAGCGCTCGCCGGTCCTATGTAATGTCCGAGACATGGGGTACCGTGGGCATTTTAATCTGGGGAATCCCCAGGGTGAACGCCCCGGATGCGATCCACTCCTTTAGAATGCCGGCTATTCGCCGGGCCATGGGGTAGCTTGAGAGGGGGGCCGCCGGGACCGACTTGCCCATGATCTCCACGCGCCCCGTCTTAAGTTCCGCGTAACTCACCTCTCCGAGGCTCCTGGCTACTCCGGCGGGATAGTCGATGCCGTAATCGATTACCTGGCAAAAGATGTCTTTGTCGGATATGCCCGTGAAATAGGCGAGCTCTTCGTTTAAGATTGGAATTGGGACGCCCAGGCCCACCATGAGCGAACAGCCGTATCCGGTGAGGGACGCCCCGCGGATGAATTCCGCCGACATCTCCTTCATGTCTCCCGTAACAGCGATGGTCCCCGCACCCTCCCTTGGGACCCCGTTTTCTCCGCGGCTGCATTGCGGGGCATGCTGGGTCCCCTGCCAGGTTATGGCCCCTATGGCGCCGCCAAGGAATATTTTTGTCCCGGTCCCGAGGGTCCAGCAGTAAGGGTCTTTAAGAAGTGGGCTCAGTTGGCCCGCGCTTGAATAGGTGGCGTTCCCCATTCCCGGGCGAAGGATGCCCATGTATGTGTACACTGTTTTTTTCGAGAGGTTCACCGCGCAGTTGTAGTTCTGGTAAGCGTTGCGCGGGTTATAGAGAAACGCGTTGCGGAGCTCCTTCAAGGTAAAATATTTTTCAAACTCCCTCAGGGGATAGCAGTCAGTTCCGTACGATTTTGCCTTGAGCTTAACGCTCTTTCCCGCGATGAGGTCTTCGATGACATGGCCCCCGCCGTAGAGGAAGCGGCCGGGATGCACCTTGTTAAGCGGATCGTCCTCCTGGACCTGGGTCGCGCCAAGGTAGCAGTCCACGGCGGCGATGCCGCCGTACGCCTCGACGTCGTTGAGCCACACCTTCGACGCTTTCATGCGCGGCGTCGTATGCCCAAAGTTGATGAATGCGCCCGAGGAACACATGACGCCGAAAGTGCCCGTTGTGACCACATCCACCTTCCGGAAGGCCCCTCCGGGGCCTTCCCGTTCCACTATGCCCGTCATCTCCTCGGCTGTGACCACCGTCGCTTCACCGCGCCGTATTTTCGCGTTAATCTCTTCGTAGCTTTTTTTAATGTGTATGTCGCTCATCGTCAACACCAGACCCGGGAATATGTTACCGCCCGGGTTGTCCCGCCCGCCTTGGGCGGGCCAACCCTGATATTACAGGTTTCCAATAGTAGAAAAGGCGGGAAGGGATGTCAAGAGATTAGGGAAAGCCCGGGCAGTGCGGTAAAGACGCGCCGCGGGGTCAGGACCCGCGCCGCCTGTTTTCCTCCATGAGCTCTATGAAGCCTTCGAGCCTCGTCCGAACCGGGCCCTCGGAGTAGGCGCGGGGGTCGTTCATGTCGCACTGGAGGATGAGGACCGGAATGCCGCAATCGCGCTGGATAGCTTCTTTGAGGTCCATCATCCCCGTGCTTGAGGGGCGGCAGGACATGTTCTCATGGAGGATCACCCCATCGAGCCTGTATTCCTCAATGACTTTCTTGAAATAGCCAATGCGCTTTTCGAGGTTGTAGCTGTAGGGAAGGTCCAACATGGTCCTGGCCACGTGGCGTAGAGTGTCCAGCAGGTTGAGGTCCAGCGGCTTGCGCGGGCCGAAGGAGTAGGTATACGGCTCGTAGACCACCACGGCGTCGTATTTCGCGAGCTCGTACATGAACTTCATCCGGTACCAGAAGGGTATTCCCTCATACATGAGGCGGAATTTCTCCTTTCCGGTGTTGAGCGTCCCCTCCCCGCGGTCGACGCGCTTTTTTAAATCGTCGCGGATTTTCTCGAAAAACTTGATGCCCACATCGACGCCGGGGAGGACCACCAGGGGGAAGAAGGAGGCGGAAGTCTCGGCGGAGCTGTAGCACGCCGGGACCGACTTGCGAAGCTCGTATATCTCGTTCCAGAGCGCGCAGAGGCGGTCGGATTTCTCCATGACCATGCGCATCTTCGACTCGTCGAAGTTCCTTCCGAAATGCTTTCTCATAAAAACATGGAACTCGAAGAATTGCTCCACGAGGTAATCCACATAGCCTTCCATGGTTTTTTCGTCGGTGCCGCTGACATAGCTCGGGCAGTCGAAGACGAAGGTCGGCACCTTGAATTTGCGCGCCTGGATATGGAACCATTTCCAGTGCGTGTCGCAGATGGTGTTGGTGATGGCGATGAAGTCCGGTTTGGCGATACCGCCCAGCGTCGTCTTGATGCCGGTGTCGACGGCGCCGAAATTCGTTTTGCAGTACGAGCAGAGGTCCCGGGAGTACCCCATCCCCTCGGCATGTTCTATGAGGCGCTGGGACTGTTTTCGCGCCGCCGCCACCGTGGCCATGTTTTCCGGATGGAGCGGGAAAACATCGTAGGCCCAGAGGAGTTCGATGGGGAACCCCGCCCCGGTCCAGGCGGTCTTCTTCCACGGCAGTTTTGTGGCAAGCATGCCGCGGAGGAAGTACCATAGCATGACGTTTTTAAGGTCTCCGGCGTGGGGGAGGGTCTGAATGCGGGTCTGGGTTTCCGCGGCCTTTTCGGTTTCATGTCCGTTTTTATTCGTGGTTGTCGTATTCATGCTTATCCTCAAATGGCGTATCTTCTGCGGGGCCCGGAGGGCCGTCCTTACAGCATTTCGGTAAAGGCTGTGATCCTGTTCATCACCTGATGGTCCGTCACGGGGGTAAATTCCCTCTCTAGATGCAGGACCCGGAAGCCCTTCTCCCGGATCTCGTCGTTTACGATGACGGAATCGTAGGCGTAGGGCTCGCAGAACTTCAGGTTTTGCGAGAGGACGGCATCTACCGGGGTTTCCTCCAGGGACTTCAATATAAAATCGACCCGCCCTCCGATGGAGAGTTTCGTCGCGGGGCGAGGTATATTCATATAGTAATCGACTATGGCGTTAAGGGGGTCCCCCGTTTCGGTGAACGATGTAGCGAAGTAGCGCTCTCCAAGGGACAGGTCGTCCCGCACCACCCGGATGCCGCACTCGTCCAGCAGGTCCATGAACTCCGGGTAGGTGATATCG
The DNA here is from genome assembly GCA_029974015.1 of Spirochaetota bacterium. GTDB lineage: Bacteria > Spirochaetota > UBA4802 > UBA4802 > JAGODF01 > JAGODF01. Next base: position 143,730 of record JARKUF010000038.1, on the reverse strand, counting down.
GACCCCGTAAGATAAAAGCGCCGCTTTCCCGCGGGGAAGGGGCCTCTGGACTTCCACTCGTTCAGCGCGCTGTCGAGGGCGGCGATGGACGCGTCTTTGGAAGAGCTGAGACAGTGCGTGATGATTTCAAGATATTCCCTGTTGCTCACGTCCTTCGTTGAACGGAGCGCCGAGAGCTCCCTGAGGCGCTTTTTTACCTCGTTTGATTTTCTAAGGGCTTCGCGGAGGCATTCCTCCATGACCTGCGTGCCGAACTGCTTTTCAAGGGCAGCTATCAGACGCTCCAGCTCCTTTCTGAAAAAACGCGCCGCCACCGCGTCGGTCTTTATAGGGCTGTTAAACCAGTATAAGAAGGGGGTTTGCACATGAAGCTTCCACACGTCGAAGTGGCGGTTTGTTGCGTCGCATCCGTGTGCAAAGACGATGCCTTCCCAATCGCCGGAGCGCGAGAGGGCCTCGGTGAGCCAGCTTCGCGCGGCGGGGCAGAAGAACTTCGGGAGGTACTGGTCCGCCGGGTCGTTGGATTTATGGACATCGCCCATAATTTTCACGGGAATGAATCCGGCCGCGTCTATCACTTCCTCGGGCATGTCATGGGATGAATCAAAATAGGCTATGGTTTTCACGTGCACTGCTCCTGTGATGTTCGTATATCCGGTGCCGGTCGGTTTTTCACCCTGGCTCACCCCGTTCGGCATGTTATGGGAGATCGCCTCTGGTGATGCGTTACCGCATATCTGCATCAAAAAAAGGACTTCTTGAGCATATACGGGGAAACCGGGCTATGCCGGACCGATGTTCGATATTACCGTATAGATTACGATATTAATTATAGCACAAAATACCGTCAACAGAATTCTATAAAATCCAAAAAAATAAAGGGTAGTCACAAAAACCATGCTTTCCCGCCCGCCTTCGGCGGGCGGGAAAGCATGAGCATTAAGGTTTGCCTTGTTGTATTTTACCGCCCGCCATCCTGCAGATATCCCAACTGTGCCGAGACTTCCCGGGATGTACTCCTGATCTCTTCGATGATTTCATTGCGCCGGGCATTGAGTTTTTCAGCATTGCCCGTGATGGCGACGGCGGCGATCACTCGGGCCGTATGGTTGTAGATGGGGGCGCCGATTCCCGCCATGCCGATGAAGTTCTCCTCATTGTCGAAGCTGAGACCGTCCCTGCGTACTTTGTCGAGTTCTTTTAAAAAAGCGTCCCTGCCGGTGATGGTATGGTCTGTCATCCGGGTGAACTGGTAATTCTCGAGTATATTCATCAAACGATCGTGCTCAAGGTTAGCCAGGAGCGCCTTTCCTATGCACGTGGTGTGGGACGGGATCCATGTCCCGGACTTGGGGAAGGTCAGGAATTCGTTGTCGGGAGAGGCGCTGAACACCAGGACGACATTGTTGCCCACCAGAATACCGGTGTTCACGGTGAGTTGAAATTTGAGGCAGAGGCGCTCCATCCAGACCTTCGCGATGGTTATGATTTCCGTATTCGACACGTATTTCAGTCCAAGCTGAAGGAGCATCGGGCCCAATCGGTATTTATCGCTCAAAGGGTCTTTTTCGAGGAAGCTCACGCCTGCGAGGGTTTTTGCGATGCCCATGACCGTGGTTTTAGGCAGTTTCAATTTCTCCGCGAACTCGGTAATCCCCAGGGGTTTTCTTTCGTCGATAAACAGCTTGAGGATGTCGACTGCCTTGATTATTGAAAGAATTGTGCCACGGGGAGCTTCTATCTTTGTTGAGCCAGGCTTGCGGGCCATCGCAGTGCCTCCCGATATTTGTAGTTAAAATAAGGTATCTTCTAATAAATAGGATTTCCCGCCCGCCTTCGACGGGCGGGAAATCCTAAGTCCTGAGTTATGCCAGTAGTTACATTTTTTGGGAAACTCAAAAATTTAATTTTTAGAGGGTCCCATAATACTTTGAGGTTGCCTTAATAAAAAAAGCGATTTTTTATAGTGCTTGGCAAAAAAATGTGTTGACTTAGTGCTAAAAAATAGTATACAATTCATAATTGTCGCAAAATGTACGACAATCACGTACAGCTTGACTGCCTTATATGCTCACTATAAAAATTAAGCCATTATCTATGCAGCAAGCCTTTTTGGAAAGCTTTAAATGAGAAAGTCGGAAAACCGACGGTCCGGTTTTACGGTAAAATTGAAAATGCTCTTCAATACTACCCCGTCACATGTGGACCCTGTCTTCGATATTACATTCAATATGTCATATTGAAGGCAGGGGAGTTTTTTATCCATGGGTTATTGGTTTATATGAACCACCTGGCAGGTCAGTAAAGAAATTGTAAAGAGAGGTTACGATGAAAAGATTTTTGAAAACTTCCGGATTGGTTCTGATAATGGTTCTTTGCCTTTTTGCCTCCTGTGGGAGAGAGCAGACCGGCAACCAGGTTGGTTTCGATGATGGTTTGAGTTCTAATTATTATGTTAAGAACATTACATTCTCCGCCGGTAAACTATTATATCCTTTTAATTCCGATGACTGGATCAACTATCTCTCCGTACCGTATGAGACCAGTTCCATTTCGGTTACTGTACAGAAGGACCATCTCAGGTCCCAAATATTCGTGAATGGAAATCTACTGGCAGACGGCGATACGTCTGATCCAATAGAACTCAGTGTTGGCGATGGCAATTTAATCACAATCAGAATGGTTGCCGAAGATGGGCTTGAGTGGGATTACCATATTCATGTTACCCGGCAAACGGAATATTTTGCCGTGGCGAGGCTTTCGCAACTTTTAATTGACGGAGTGACCCTCAGCCCGGCATTCGACCCGGAAGGGCCTTCGCGTAATTTTTCGGCAATTGTATCGACGGCGAGCATTTCGCTGACAGCGACAGCTTTCGCCGAGGATGAAGGGGCGAAAGTTTCGATTTTTGCAAACGAAGAACCGGTAACGAATCCCGGCGCTATTAGTCTAATTGAAGGTAATAATACCATTGAAGTGACCGTGACTGCACAGGATGGTATTACAAAGCGTACTTATGAAATTGCGCTTATTCGTCAGACTAACTCCAATACATCATCAAAACTGATTTTGCTTTCTGTCGCGGGAGGCGCGTTTAATGAAACATTCAGTCCGGACACGTTTGAGTATTCCTTAGACGTGCCGGTGTCAATAAATCCGATCAACCTTACCGCCATACCGGAATCAAGCCTGGCGAATGTGTCTTCAATAAAACTGAATGGCGATGAAGTCGCAGACTGTTCAAAAATCAAGCTTCCCTCTGGCGCCAACACCATAGTGGTAAAGGTTACTGCGTGGAACTCTTCAACAACAGACTACAAAATAAATGCAACGTCTCTTGCGGGCAGCGATAACGCCAAGCTCAAGAATATTTCCATCATTATGGGGACCAAGAGTGCGCGCCCGCTATACCCTGGAACATTCGTCAGGGGCGCGACCTATCACAATCCGAACGTCACAACTTTCAGCGCTGAAACATACAATTATGTGACGGTGATATACGGGTTCGATACGATTAAGCTTACAGCGACGGCCGACTACAGTTCGGTGAAGGGGATATCCTTTACAGTTGACGGAGATACGGAGAGGGTCAGCAATGCGGCTTTCAATGGGAACGTGGGAAGCGCCACAATCACCCTTGAGAAGGGGCTTGTCAACAAAATCGAAGTTACTGTGACAGCCGATGATGGCTCCACGCAGAAAGTATATACCGTCTACGCGAAACTTCTTAATATTGATGAGTTTTACTGGGGGATATACGGGCCGCCCATGTCAAAGGCATACACTGACCGATGGGAGCCCAAACCGATAGGTAGCAGCAAAACAGTGAAAGGTCTTGTGAGTGGCACACTTTTCTGGAAAACTACAGCAGTACCCGTGACCAACAACATGGTGTATACTAATTACAGTGACGGAAAATACGGGTATAATTACAACGATGGCGGATTTGTCGCTAACGGGGATTTGCTTGCGGAACTGCCAAGTATGAACGGCACGGGCTACCAGTTGAACAAAAATGGCATTGAATATACGCTCTCCACTCCGGAAGGCGAGTTGATAGCGAAGCTTGTGTATCACCTGAAGATATCGAATCAACAAAAAGTTTCAGCACCCGATTCGTACACCGATATAACGGATTACATGGGCGAAACGAAGCGCCAGATGTATCGAGCTTCAAATGTTCCATATCCTTTTACCGACAACTATGACTGGTCTACGGGTTGGATTGTCCCGGCTCCGTGAGAAAACGTACACCCTGCTTGGATAACTTTCCCGGCAGGGTGCAAAATCTGATTTCATCGGGAAAGAACATGAAAAAAATAAGAATTGCAACCGGAGTGACCGCGGCCGCCTTTCTGGTTTTGATTGTATTTGGAGTTACCATGGCGCATGCATCGCGCCTTCATCAGGAGGACGGCATATTCACCAACCATTCCGCCGAGTTTGTCCGTACATTGAACAGAAACACATCTACCGACCCCGATGCGGCCTTTTATAATCCCGCGGGGCTTGCCTTCATGAAGGAGAAGGGACTGTACGTGTCGTTCAATACACAGACCCTGTACGCCAAAAGGGCCCATACCATGGACTACTACGCTGTGTCCGTGAGCGCTCAGGCGCCTACCGCGACACAGGTGTCCCAGTCGTGGTTCAAGGACTGCCTTCCGGATGAGTACAGCGCCGAGTTGACAGCTCCTGTGCTTCCTTCCTTTGACGTGGTTTGGAAAGACAGGGACTGGGCCGTCTTTTTTGATATGTCGGTTATGCAGGCCGCAACGGACATGACTTTTCCCCAGGGCCTTGCGGTGATGGACTGGGGAAATCTCGCGACAAAGGAAGTGAGTCTGGCCTATCAATCGGCAAACCGACTCGAAGAGTACAACCGCAATGCCATTGCCGTTCGAAATGAGATGTATTTGGGCTTTACTCTGGGGGGGGCGTACCGCGTGCTGGACTGGCTTTCAGCCGGAGGGGGGCTTCGTTATATCAGCGCCAATGGCAATATGAAAATAAAGATGGACAACATTCGCTATGTGATGAACGGCTCTCTGGAGTACCCGGATGAAAGCGTATGGGACATCGACACGGACACCGAAGGGCACGGATTTGGCCTCATAGCGAGTTCTCATTTTAAACCGGGACGTCTCGTCTCGTATCTCAAGGGCCTTGACGCTACAATCAGGGCGGAATACTATCTGCCCATGGCGTTGAAAAAAAAGACCAATTCATTCCTCGTACCATCGACACTGGAGGCGAGCGGCGCGCTCGATATTTTTAAAGATGGATCGCCCGGAAAACAGATGACTTACCTTGCGCCCGGCAATGGTAATTCCGAGTTAAAGGTCACCTATGCGCCGTCCCTGCATATGGGGCTTGCTTATACTTTCCTGGACCGGATAAAAGTTGAAACTTCAGCCGAACTTTCCTTCAGGCAGTTGAGAGACCTTGATGGCAGGGAGGACGATTACACGTTCGGATACCGGGTGGGAGCGGGAATTGAATACAAATTACTTCCGCAAGTCGTGGTGAGCGCGGGGTATCTATATAACAATTTCGGGATCAAGCCGGAGAAGAGAAACGAGGCCGATACCCTGCTCAGAAACCACCAGATTGGCGGCGGCATGGGTATGCGGGTCACGGACCGCCTCGATGTGAACATCGGGGCATTTTACGTTGCATACGTTCCGGTGACAATATACACGACCGAGCATACGAATGTTGGAAGCGATGCGACCCACTATCTAAAGAAAAAATTTGATGAAAAGCGCTTCAGCATTGCGTTTGGCGTCACGTACCGCTTTCTTGGCGGCGGAGACGCCCTTGATGGCAATCAAGTGAAACTTGTACCATAATCATTTGTATGCGGACAGTGAAAAAGAAAGTTCATGTTCAGGAGAATAGCATGAAAAGATTAACCCCGGCATTCAGTCTGTTTTTCTCGCTAATCATTGTGTGTGCATCGATCGGGTGCAAGGACGGCGGTGATAATAGTACTTCAAAAATTGCTCCGCCGGTTCCAACCGGCTTGCAGGCAACAGAAGGTGTTTATAAGGACAAGGTCGATATTACATGGAATGCCGTTGAAGAGGCGGATTCATACATTATATATAAATCCATCGACAATAAAGACCAGTACAGGGCAATCGCTTCCGGTGTGGTGGAGCTGTCCTACTCTGATAATACGGTTACGCCAAACCGTCACTATTTTTACAGGGTGGCAGCAGCCAATGGCGATGCCTGGAGCCAGCCGAGCGCGGAAGGCCTCGGATACGCGCATGTTGGTCCGCCAATAGCTCCTCTTGTAGAGGCGACAACTGATGTAATTGGGAAAATAAACATAACCTGGCGTCAGACACCACAGACCGACACCTACAAGGTGCTCCGGTCGACAAAGATAGCAGGACCATATGCGCAATTGGCAGACGGGCTTGATGTTTTGTCATACGAAGACTCTTCCCCTGACCGGGACATCAAGTATTACTATAAAGTGGTAGGGATTAGCGATGTTGAAGGGGAGGGCAAGGAAAGCGAAGCGGTATACGGGATATCCCTTCAAGAGGTTCCGCAAATTCCTGAAAACATCACGGCTACAGACGGATCATATGAAAATATGGTTGAAATCACATGGAATTCCAGCCCGCTTGCAGTATCATACCGGGTGTATAGAGCTCCGGATAATGGAGGCAGTGCGGGCGAATATATATTGATTGCGGGAAATATCACAACTGAGTATTTTGAAGACACCACCTGCAATCCTGGCGAAACCTATTATTATAAAGTATCGGCCTTAAGCTCTGGAGGTGAAAGCGAACTCGGTACTGAAGCAATTGGAAAGAGGATAACCGGAGCGCCGGTACAGCTTTCTGCTCCCGCAAATGTTTCGGCAACGAATGGAGAATATGATACCATTGCCGTGTCCTGGGGCGAGGTAGAGGGTGCAGTGGGGTATTCCGTCTATAGGAGCGACTCAATTGGAGGTACTTATGTTTTAATTCCGGGCGCCAATAAAATCGCTGGAACGAGTTATACTGATACTCCCCCCGCGCTTGTTTCACATTATTTTTATAAGGTCACGTCCTGGAGCGCCGGATATTCGGCTGAAAGCAGGGAAAGCCCCGCGGCGGAAGGATACGCCATGCCCCAGCTTCCAGGCGTCCCGGGCAATGTTTCAGCAACGGACGACAGGGAGGATGGAAAGATAGTCATAACCTGGAACGCTTCGGCAGGGGTGGTGGATACATATAAGGTCTACCGGGCGGAAACGGTTGATGGCACTTACAATCTTATCGCATCCGGCTTGACCGCACGGACCTATACCGACACGGCGATAATTGTAGGGAAACATTATTTTTATAAGGTAGGCGCTATTAACGCGAGCGGCGAGACCATGAGTGCTGCGGAGGAAGGTAATACAGTCCTCGCAGTGCCGACGGGTCTGTCGGTTTCACAAAGCGGTGAAAGCATGATACTCACATGGAATTCCGTTGTCGGGGCGGATGCATATCTTATTCAGCATCAATACACCTTATTGTCGGGGAGCCCCAATGCTAATGGTTGGAAAGATCTTGTTACTGTTAGTACTTTGACCTATACTCATGCAAATACAAAAAACTCAAAAAACCATCACTATAGGATTAAATCGGTTAATTCTATTACCAGCAGTGCTTTTTCAGGGCATGTTTCAAAAAATAATTACTGAAGAATCTGTAATGTCGAACTCTACGCGGGCGGTAATAAAAAATACCGCCCGCGTTTACTTGAATTATCCCTTTCTTATAACACCAGCCCTATTTCTTGCCAACTTCACTTGACGTTTTCCCCCATGTTTTATATATTTATCTCATTAGCACTCCATCTCGGTGAGTGCCAATAACCCATATTTTCAAATGCATCAGGAGTATTTTCATGTCGACCCACAAATTTCAAACTGAAGTGAACCAGCTTTTACACCTCATCATCCATTCCCTCTACTCCCATAAGGAGATTTTTCTAAGGGAGCTCGTATCCAACTCCTCGGACGCCCTCGACAAGCTGAAGTTTCTCACCCTGACCGATGAGGCATATAAGTCCGTCGATTTCGCTCCCAGGATAGATATCAGCTTCACCGAAGGGGAGAAACCCACGCTGACCATCGCCGATACCGGAATCGGTATGAACGAGGCGGAACTCGTGGAAAACCTGGGCACCATCGCCCGCTCCGGCACCCGCAGCTTCATTGAGAAGCTCACCGGGGACTCTAAAAAAGACTCCAACCTGATTGGCCAGTTCGGCGTGGGGTTCTACTCGTCGTTCATGGTGGCGGATTCTGTGGAGGTGACTACAAGGAAGGCGGGAGAGGAGAAGGCCTTCCGCTGGACGAGCGACGGCAAGGGGGAGTTCGAAATCGCCGGGGCAGAGCGCGATACGCATGGCACTACGGTGACGCTCCATCTGAACGAAAACGGAAAAGAGTTCGCGGGCCGGTGGCGCATCGACGGCATCATAAAAAAATACTCCAATCACATACCGTTCCCCATCTTCCTCCACTTTGACGAAACGGTGTACGACGAGAAGGGCAAGGCGAAGAAGGAGACCGAGCGTAAGACCGAACAGGTGAACAGCGCATCGGCAATATGGAAGCGCTCCAGGAACGAATTAAAGGAAGAGGACTACTACGAGTTTTACCGGTCCATTGGTCATGACTCGGAGGACCCGATGCTCTATATCCATACACATGCCGAGGGGACCCTGGACTACACCACGCTCTTCTACGTGCCGAAGAAGGCGCCCATGGACATGTTCTATGCCGATTACCGGGCAGGTGTGAAGCTCTACGTGAAGCGCGTCTTCATCACCGATGACGACAAGGAGCTCATGCCCGTGTATCTCCGCTTTTTAAGGGGAATAATCGATTCCGAGGACCTGCCGCTTAATGTTAGCCGGGAAATCCTCCAGCAAAACAGCATTCTAAGGAAGATACGCACCACTTCGGTGAAGAAAGTGCTGGGGGAGCTTGAGAAGCTTGCGGAGAACAGGGAAAAGTACGACGAGTTCTGGAAGGAGTACGGAAGGCCCATGAAGGAAGGGCTCTACCAGGATTATGAGAACCGGGAAACCCTGCTTAAGCTTGCCCGCTTCAAATCCACGAAAGTTGAGGGCCTCACAAGCCTCCAGGAGTATGAAATCCGAATGACGCCGGACCAGAAGGCCATCTACTATATTACCGGGGAGAACGAGAAAAATTTGCGGAATTCACCCCTCCTGGAGATGTACCGCGCGAAAGACATTGAGGTGCTTGTATTGGACGAAGAGCTCGACGAGATAATAATTCCTTCCATTGGGAAGTATAAGGAGTTCGAGTTAAAATCGGTGAACCGCAGCGACGCCGCCGAGGACTTAAAGACCGAGTCCGACAGGGAAAAGGAGAAAGCGGTGGAGCCGCTCATCAAGCGGATAAAAGACGCCCTGGGCGAGCGGGTGAAAGAAGTTAAGGCGAGCACACGCCTGAGCGGTTCGCCTTCCTGCATCGTGGCGGACCAGAACGACCCGACGGTGCAGATGCAGGCAATGCTGAAGAGCCTCGGCAAGGGGGACCTTCCGGATTTCAAGCCCATACTGGAAATCAATCCCACGCATCCAATTGTGGAAAAACTGCGGGATATGAAAGATGGGGAACCTTTCAACGAAGTGTCCCTCCTGCTTCTGGAACAGGCGATGCTCGTGGAAGGGATGAAGCTTGAAAACCCGGCGGACTTCGTTAAGCGCCTCAATAACGTGCTTGACAGGTCCATCTGACGGAAAAAAAAGTGTAACCCATTCCCGGGGTGTCGGACATACATTATGTGCGCAGATACCCTGCGGGTTTGCGGATTAGTACAGGCGGATTCTAATTCAAGTTTTCCCGCCCTCCTTCGGCTGGCGGGAAAGCCTGAGTCCTGAGTATGCCGGTATTTACACATCGTGCGAACCCCAAAAATTTAATTTTTTAGGAGTTCCCTATAATTATCGGAGCAAGAAGGTGGCTTTTATGAAACCGACATTGAGAAGATGTGCGGTGCTTCAAATTATGCTGATGGCGGCCGCATTGACCGCCCTGTCCATATCGAATTTTGCGTGCTACACCGGCAAGGCCCTCTTCGGGGAAACGGCTGAATCACCGCTTAAAGGAAGCGCCGAGAACGCAAGGGCCTGGGAGATTCAAAAAGTCTTCCGCCAGATAAATGAGCTTTACCACGAGCGGGTGGTCTTCATCAGCACCGAACAGACGGTGAAAATCCGCGCCCATCCTTTTTTCGACGATCCCTTCTTCAACCAGTTCTTCGGCCCACAGTTCCGGGGCCAGGGACCCAGAACACAGAAGCGCCGCGGGCTGGGTTCCGGTTTTATTATCTCGAAGGACGGATATGTCTGCACCAACCAGCATGTGGTAAAGGACGTGGACAAGGTGACGGTGAAGGTGAACGATAAAACCTATGAGGCGGAAGTGGTGGGCTCCGACGAAAGGACCGACCTGGCCCTCCTCAAAATTAAGTCCAGGGAGAAATTTTCCCCGGTTTTCTTCGGCGACTCCGACAAAGTGAGCGTGGGAGACTGGGCCATCGCAATCGGAAACCCCTTCGGCCTCGATAAAACTTTCACCGTGGGGGTGGTGAGCGCCACGGCGCGGCGCGATGTGGACCTCATGGGAGGCTCCCAGTCCCATATCCAGACCGACGCCTCCATCAACCCCGGCAATTCCGGCGGGCCCCTCATCAATATTGACGGAGAGGTGATCGGCATAAACAGGATGATTTACTCAAACAGCGGAGGCTATATGGGGATCGGTTTCGCGATTCCGATAAACCAGGCGAAGATGGTCCTCGACCAGTTGAAGACCCATAAAAAAGTACGGCGCGGCTTTATTGGCGTCCAGGTGGTGCCCTTCACCGAGGAGTACGCGAAAGAGATTGGCCTCCCGAAGAACGAAGGGGCCCTCGTGGGGGCCGTGGTGCCCAATGGCCCGGCCGAGAAGGCCGGCATGCGTGTGGGCGACGTTATCACAAAAATCAACAACACCGACATAAAGGGGTTTCCGGACCTGCTGCAGGAGGTTGAAAAGGCCTCCATTGGCAGCACTCTGAAGATGCTGGTCTGGCGCGACAAGGCGGGCCTCAACCTCTTTGTCACGGTCAAAGAGCGCGAGTAGCACATCGCCCCCCGGATGACACGCCGCCGCCGGTAACGGCGGCGGCGCTTTTATATGGCTTGACTTTTCCCGCCAGTTGTGTCCAAATCCGTCCAAAGGAAATCGGCGCCGGGGTCCCCGGCATTGCTTCTGATGCGCGGGCTTCCAAGTTACGCCACAGAGAGGGTACATGGAACAGGTGAAAGAATCGTCGAAAAAATCTTCTAAGAAGGAAATTTTCGGCTGGGCCATGTTCGACTTTGCCAATTCCTCCTATACTACCGTCATTATCACAGTGGTTTTTAGCGTTCTTTTTCCCAGGCTCATCGTGGGAGACGGCCCCGATTACAGGATGGGCAATTTCCTCTGGAGCCTGGCGCTCTCCATAAGCTATCTGCTTGTCCTCGTTTCAGCGCCGTTCATCGGCGCCATTATGGATTTTTCCGCGTCGAAGAAGAAGTTCCTTTTCGGCAGTTATATTCTTACGGTGGTTGCTACAGCGGCACTGTATTTTGTGGAGCCGGGATATGTGTATCTCGGGATGGTGTTCATCATACTTTCCAATGTGGGGTTTTCCCTCGGGGAGGCCTTTATTTCGAGTTTCCTTCCCCACCTGGGAACTCCGGATGAACTGGGAAAAATTTCCGGCTATGCCTGGGGCCTTGGATATTTCGGGGGACTGGCGTCAACGGCGATAGTCCTCTTCGGCCTGGGGCCGCAGACCATGGAGAATTTTCCAAACTTGCGTTTCGTGGGACCCATTACGGGGGCCTTTTTCCTTGTGGCGGCCATACCCACCTTTCTCTGGGTGAAGGAGCGCGGGACTGCAAAGCCGCTTCCTGCCGGAGAGAACCATTTTACCATAGGCTTACGGCGGATGGTGCAGACCTTTCGGGACATTCGGGACTACAGGGACCTCATGATACTTCTCCTGTCTTTCATTTTCTCCTATGCCGGGCTTTCAATCGTCATCAGCTTCGCTTTCATTTACGGGGACCAGGTGGTCCGGTGGACGCCGGGAGTCCAGACCCTCATGTTCATCATCACCCAGCTCACGGCGGCCCTGGGGGCCTTTGTCTTCGGATTGGTGCAGGACAGGCTTGGCGCGAAGCAGACCTATGCCATTACTCTGCTTCTCTGGATTGTCGCCATCATCCTCATCTGGGGGACGCGTGAGTTCACGGCCTTCCTTAACGGCGCCCTGGGGACCTCCATGGAGGCCCAGCAGTTTTTCCTCATCGTCGGCTCCATCGCGGGGCTGGGCCTCGGGGCCACCCAGTCGTCATGCCGCGCCATGGTGGGGATTTTCTCGCCGGAATCGAAGTCCGGGGAATTCTACGGACTCTGGAGCCTCGCGGGCCGGTTCGCCGCCATCTTCGGCCTCATCGCACTCGGGTTTCTCCAGAAGGAGTTGGGCCTGAAGACCGCGGTGCTCCTCTGCGCGGCCTTCTTTGTCATCGCCCTGGCGGTGATGTTTTTCATCGACCAGGAGCGGGGGATGGCCTCGGCGCGGTCCCATGAAGGGGAATGACGCCGCCGCTTCGGGCCCATGAAGGACGGCACGGTATTCAGCGGCTTTCTCCGTGAGGAAGGGGGCGTCGCGTTCATCGAAGGGGAAGGGGGGCGGCGCCTGGAGGGCAGGCGGATATGGCAGGGGTATCTAACCCACTGGAAGGGGAGGCCGGTAAACGCACGGGCCCTGCCCCAGCGCGACTATGAAAATGGGGAACCCATCATCATCCTCTGGCCGCGTGAGGCCCCGCACCAGGGGCCCTTCTTCGATCTTTACTACAACGAGCGCCTGGTGAAATATCCCGCTTCTACTTTCGGGCATATCGCCATAAATATCAACGGCGCCATCTTCAACTATTCACATTTAATAAACGAGAACGAAATCATCTCTCCCGAGGAGTATCTATACCGGCCGGCCCTGGGGGAATTCGCGCCCCATCCCGTGACGGGGCGTTTCGACCTTTCGGACCCCGCCCGTCCATATTACGACAAGTTTGGCCGCAATTTCATGAGGACCATCCACGCGGCCCGGGTGCAGGGGGCGGACATCGGCGCCCTCGACGAATTCAACAGGGAGATGATGCGGCATATCCACGAAGCTCCGGTTGACCCGAAGAGGCCACATAAGTATTCGGAGTTTCGTTTTTTCTCGCGAAACTGCAGTACCATCATAAGGGACGGCCTGAGGGCGATAGGGTTTGCTGAAGTCCGGGGAGTGTTTCCCAGGGACATGTTCATTAGCGCCGTGGCGTCCTTTCTACGGGCCCGCGACGAGGGCAGGATACTCTTCTCCCTTAGAACGATGCCCCAGCTTATGGTGCCCGAAGCGCCCGGGAGCAAGCTGTCTCCTTTATTAAACCCCCTTAACCGGGTCAGGTATCTGCGCCTGCGCCGCCTCATGGGCCTCCGAGTCCACCCTGGTGGCGATGCCGTGTAGATGGTAGCGGATGATATCGTCCATCACCCCGCGGATGTCGCTGATTTCTTCGTAGACGAGCCACTGGATGAGCACCTGCTTAATGGACCCGAGGATTGCGTAGGAGATGATATGCGGGTCAAGCGGCTTGACGTTCCCGTCCGCCGTCCCTTCCCACAGGAGCTGACGTATTGCCGCGAGGACCCCGCCGTAGAAATCGCCTATCTTCCTGTCGAAGGCGCTGTCGCTTCCCTGGGAGGCCGTGACCAGGAGCCTTACCAGGTCGGCGTTCTTCTCCAGGGTGTCGATGAGGCCTAGGGTCATGGACCGAATCTCTGACGCCAGTTGCCGTCCGTCTCCTGCCCTGGAAATGTTGATGGCGAGTACCGACCGCCGGAGCGTTTCACTGAAGTCGTCCATCAGCAGGGAAAATATTTCGTCCTTTGAGGTGAAGTGGGCGTAGAAAGTGCTCCTCGCTATCCGCGCCTTTTCGATGATGTCCCCCACGGTGACATTGTGAAATCCCCTTTCTACAAAAAGTGACTTCGCGCAGTCGATGATGAGTTCCCGCCTTTCACGCTTGTTCATGCGGTGCGTCCCAGCCTACTTGATTTCAAAGCCCGCGGTTATTTTCGCCTTCGCCAGCACCTTCCCCTGGACCATGCCGATGAACTCCTTTTCCGAAGGCCGCGTCATTTCAGGTGCGATGGTTTCCGATAGGCAGTATGCCGTGATTTCATAATGGTGGACGCCGCTTCCGCGAGGAGGGCGGGGCCCGCCATAACCTTTAAAGCCGAAGGTGTTTTCAAGCTCCAGGGCCCCGCCGGGCATGGTGCCGGAGGAGCCTTCTTCTATTTCCGCCGCCGAAGGCGGGATGTTTACCGCGAGCCAGTGGACCCAGTTTCGCGCCATGGGGTGGCGGTCCACCATTGCCACGGCGATCGACTTCGCGGCGGCGGGTATATCGTTTATGAGAAGATGGGGGGACACATTGGCCCCGCCCGGGGCCTCCTTCATGGCGTGCTTCGCCGGCATGCTGCCGCCGTCTTCAAAGGAACGTGATGTAATCCGCATTCTGTGCCTCCTTTGCGAAAGGGCCGCCCCGCGGGACAGTCCCACGTCGGGATTAATGTATGACCCGGCGATAATAATTTCAAGAGAAATATGATGAAAGGGCGTGGAGCTCTTTCTCCGACTTCAGAGAGGAGAGCAGTATTTCCCTGAGCTTTTTAATTTCTCCGGAGGGGATGTTTTCGGGGTTTGAGTATTCATGGGCAAGTTTTTTAAGAATGTCAACGGAGTGGATGAGCAGAGTGTAATAATACCAGTCCCGAAAGAGCTTGGCGGCGAAGAGGATTTCCGCATCGGTGAGGACATCGGAGGCCGGACAGGAGAAATATTTGCAGGTGTAGTTTTGAAAGCAGTCGTACCGGTAATCTTCTTTTTCTTCACGCGGGTAGAGCGCGCAGCCCAGGATGTTGCCGTCGCCGATATAGGCGACAAAGGGACACTGGAGCCCGTCATCGTAAAGGCGGGGGAGGGTGATGATGTATTCTTCCACGGCGTCCCGGGCGAAATAGTAGGAGCCGGTAAGATCGCTCCGGCTTCCCCGCATTCGGCGGACAATATAATCACGGCTGTAGTTTTTCAGGACTTCCGCCCTTTTGCGATAAAGGTGGTCAATCTCCTCTAAGGGCGCATCGTAGTTATGGCTCCCGCAGCAGAGTGCGCAGGAAGCCCCGTAGCCGGGGCGGCATATATTCAGGGTTTTCATGGTTTAAGTTAAGCACATACTGTGCCACAGGATTTTTCGTGGCAATATGTTTTTTGCGGTGGCTTTGTTTGAGTAAATCGCAGGTTTCGAGTTTCTGAAACATTGGAGGATGTTTTTTGCGAGTTCCTGTTCCTTGTGAGCGCAATTGTACTTCAACATGTGTTCCCACTGGCTACTTTCATCCTGCAAGGAACGGGCATCCGTGGGGAGGAGACATGCGGCCCCCTCCCCACGCCTGCTGGCCAGGATGGCCGAATGCCGCGAAGGACAAGGATGTCCGAGAGCGTGTGCCGGGCATGTCAACCGGCTTAAGAGTTAAAGTCTCGAACCAACCTGATGGAGGTGAAGGTTGGCGAACCACGAGCTGTCCGCCGCGAGGCGGAATCTGAAGGAAGTGGCTAGCAAAGTCATGACCTGATGTACAAAAACCGGATTTGAGGCATTACGGTCTGGACGAGCGGGCGCTTGACTGCAAAGTCCATATCCATCAAGAGGCCGTGGTGTATATTCGGCAGGAGTGTGACGGAGGCAGGTTGACTTACCCCGGGAGGTCTGCAGGGAGGCTTCCACAGGAAGTAATCGGAGTCGCGAGGCTCCGCTGACCCTGCAGAAGTCAGCAGAGGCCATAGTAGTTTCGGGAAACCGGGATGAAGGGCCGAACATCAGTCAAGAGATGGAGACGGCAATTTCGCAGTCGGTCAATGAGAGCCGAAAGGGTAACCGCCGCCCGGCGATGAAGGTGAAGCCGGATATCAAAGGACGGTAGCAGAGGCCGAAGCGGCAAGAACCGAGGAAATCTCGCGGAGTAAGAGGAATGGTAATGGATTTGCTGGAACAGATGCTTGAGACCGAGAATCTGAGAGCTGCCTACAAGCGCGTCAAAGCGAACGGTGGAGCGGCCGGGCCTGATGGAGTGACGGCAAAGAACCTCGGAAAGTATCTGAAAACCCATTGGTCGTCGGCTAAAGAGCGGATTATCTCAGGAACATATGTTCCTTCTGCGGTGCGCAGGGTGACGATACCCAAACCGGACGGTGGAGAACGAATTCTCGGGATACCAAATGCGATCGACCGATTTATCCAGCAGGCCATACTACAGGTGCTCACGCCTATTTTCGATCCCGGATTTTCCGAATCAAGTTATGGATTCAGGCCGGGAAGAAGTGCGCATCAGGCGGTGAGGCAGTCCAGGAATTACATCGAGGAAGGCCACTACGTGGTGGTGGATATCGATCTTGAGAAGTTCTTCGACCGGGTCAACCACGACATCCTCATGAGTCTTATAGCCCGAAAGGTAACGGACAAAAGGCTTCTGAAATTGATCCGAAGATACCTTCAGGCGGGAATCATGGTGGAGGGAGTACGCGTGGCAAGCAAGGAAGGAACGCCGCAGGGAAGCCCCTTAAGCCCCCTTCTGGCTAATATCATGCTCGATGAACTGGACAAGGAGTTGGAAAAGCGTGGCCACAAGTTTTGCCGGTACGCCGACGACTGCAACATTTATGTGAGGTCGAGGTAATCCGGGGAGCGTGTCATGGAGAGCATTACTCGTTTTCTTGAAAAGCGATTGAAACTAAAGGTCAACCGAAAGAAGAGTGCCGTGGGGCATCCTACGGTGAGGAAATTTCTCGGGTTCACCTTTATGATACTGGGGTATGGCGTGGATATCACAATATCCCGACAATCGCTTAAACGGTTTAAGGACAGGATAAGGAAGATTACAAACCCGTCCTGGCCGATACCCACGGAAGAACGGGTGAAACTCCTGAACCGCTACCTCCGCGGATGGCTTGGTTATTACGCGTTGACCGACAGTCCGTCGGTTCTTGGAGCCCTGTCCGGATGGATACGCCGTAGAATGCGGCTATGCATCTGGCAACAATGGAAGCGTCCAAGAACAAAAGTGCGGAAACTGATCAGTCTGGGTGTGGATAAGGACCTTGCCTATATGGCCGGCAATTCAAGCAAGAAGGATTGGCAAATGACGAAGATGTTGTCAATTCAAAAGGCGCTCAATAACTCGTTCTGGGAAAATCTTGGATTGATTGATCTGTTGAAACTATATCCGAAGCTTCGTCAAGGCTGGTGAGCCGCCGTATACGGACCCGTACGTACGGTGGTGTGAGAGGACGGGGGTTAGCCGCCCCCTCCTACTCGATGGCCCTCCCGCGCACTCGCTCAAGCGCCGCGCTTCGATACGGGCTGCGCCCTACTCAGCGTCCGCGAGGGGATGTAGCCCGGTGAAGGCACATCCTGTGCCCACCGGGATTACCGGACATCCGTGTCCGTAGTTGCGGGTGTGTTTGGCCACAGGGGAATTTGCAGTCGCGTTAGCTTGAAATTGCTTTGCAATATGTATTTTGTGTTGCTGACATGCGTAAGTGGCTCATTTGATTGTGTAGACCACTTGCAACGTGTTCATCAGCAAGGAGGATTTCCCGAGACAATCTGAAAGAGCTCCGTCTCGGGGAAGGGTTATTCTACATGGTTATCCTCTATATGTTGCGGGTCCGAAACCTAACCATGGCAGGTATATGAACCCCAGGAAAATAAAAGCAAGGGCATGAAAACCTGGCTGTCCAAATTTTTTGACAAGATCAATGCTTAAAATGATGTATATGACGATGTTTACTATCGGGATGAGAAAAAGCAAAATCCACCACCAGGGCCTTTTGCAGATTTCAATCCAGACCCAGATGTTGTAAATGGGAATTATCGCTGCCCAGCCGGGTTTGCCCGCCTTTTCAAAAACCTTCTACAGGCCCGCAATTACTGCAACAATGATCAGCAGTTGGATGATCAAGCCAAATGTGCTGCCTTCGCTTTGATACATAACAAGCCCTCCAGAGAATTGTATTTTTTGTGCTTAAACTGCTAAAATAATCCTAAATACAAAAAGATTCTGTGTCAACAATAATATTCTAACCTTTAAAACTAAGGGCAGTCAGAAAAATCAGGTTATTTCCCCGTCTTTAGAAAGATGGAAAAGCCAATTGTTTAATTGGCCGCTAGTTGTTGACTTTTCAGAAAGCTGTTTTTATGAACTAACATGGTGTATGTCTTTCAATCCTAAATAAATCCAATCGTAATCAATAAAACGGTAGCCGAAATACAAGCAGGCACAATTATCAGGAAAAGTGTAATATAATATCTTCGGTCGAGCTCTTGAGCTCTGACATGCTTCATATCTGAATGGTTCTTAATGGGTTTTGTGCTGACGGCAAACTTGACCTGAGGCCCTACCTTTTTACTCGATTCAATCATTAGTTCTGCAATTTCTGTACCAGGTTTGCCAAAGATGAAAATATCAAACTTCGTTAAGAAAAGGCCTTTTTTAACTGAGCGTGTCCCTATTCGCTCGTAGCGTTAAATTCGCTGACGCGGATAAACCAGGCTGATACTGTATATTTGCTTGAATGATTTTTTTTGGGTATAAACGACAATGGAATATGCAGCGCAAGCGCTAGCCCCTCCATCGAGCAGGAGGCCGCATTTTTTTCAATATTTTCCACTTGACTTTAATGCACAAATGTACATTTGTACAAATGTACATTTGTGCATTATTAAAGGGGTTGTGAATGAATATAACCATCGACACCTCTGCGCTCATTGCGGTCCTTGTCGGCGAAACCGTGCGTGAAACAATTGTAGAATTGACCGCAGGGAACACGCTGATAGCGCCCGGTTCTGTTCCCTATGAAATTGGGAACGCATTTTCTGCCATGTTTAAAAGGAACAGAATTACGCTCAAGGAAGCCCAGAAAGGAATTTCAATATTCAACGGAATTCCATTACGGTATATTGAAACGAACTTCTCAAATGCACTCAAGTTATCCAGAACTGCGAACATCTACGCCTATGATGCCTATATACTAGATTGTGCCATGCAAAGCAATTCTTTCATCTTGACACTTGATAATAAATTATACAATGCCGCGCGGAAACTCGGCATTAAATTACTGGAGGTTTAAAATGCGCGTGTATACATATTCGGAGGCGCGGCAAAAACTTGCATCCCTGTTGAAACAGGCGGAGGCTACCGGCAAGGTAATTATTAAAAGGAAAGACGGAAGAACTTTCTATATCAGCCCAGAAAAAAACATATCATCCCCGCTCGATGTCCCCGCGATAAAAGCGAAAATCACTTCACGGGAAATTGTAGATATAATAAGGGAAGGAAGGGAAAGGTAGTATATCAATCCCGGGGATTTTCACTCCTGGAGCGCGGTTCCGCAATTACTGCTTGCCTGATATTACAATACCATTCTTTTATCTGCCCTTTTTGCAGGGTCCTGTTTTGAATAATTATTATTATTCTTTTAAAAATTTTTGTGGAAAGGAAAAAGAAAATGAACCATTCCCGGGCCACTCTTGGCGGAGGATGTTTTTGGTGTTTAGAAGCGATTTTTAGCGAACTGAAGGGCGTGTTGCGCGTAACCCCCGGTTATTGTGGTGGCCACGTTCAAAATCCGACTTATCAACAGGTTTGTAACTCTGACACCGGACATGCTGAAGAGGTTCAAATTGAATTTGATTCCGAATCTTTGAGTTACAAAGAATTGCTCGAAGTATTCTTCAGTACGCATGACCCCACTACTTTAAATCGCCAGGGAGCAGATGTGGGAAGCCAGTATCGATCAGTGATTTTTTATCATGACCAAGAGCAGAAAAAAACGGCGGAACTAGTCATGGAAAACGTGGCCGGACTTTGGAAAAACGACATTGTTACCGAATTAGTCCCGCTTGACGTTTTTTATCCGGCTGAACAGTATCACAAAAATTATTATAACCTGAACCCCAACCAGGGCTATTGCCAGATGGTGATTGCCCCAAAAATAGTTAAATTTAGGGATAAGTTCAAAGATAAGTTACGAATGTCTTGATTTGATGGGAAAATCAAGCTAACAAAAAGGAGTGCTTGCTTTGCAGCTTGCGTCTGGTGTTGATGACACGCCCCAGGATGTTCACTTATATTCAGCAACCGCGGATAAAATCCCTCGCATACGGTGGGATACATGGGGGTTAATGCGAGTTTTGCTTCCTGTAAAATAAATTCATCGCAATAAAATATGTGTTAATATATTTTCATTGTTTTGTATATTAGAACAATAGGGGGGCTCTAAAAGTTAAGGGCAGTCACAAAAACTCGTGTGAGACCTCAAAAAAATATATTTTTCGAGGCCCCATAAATTGGAACTGCTGTCATACTCAGGAGGAAAAACATAAGTTTTCGAGGTTCTAAAAAATAATAAAAGGAGGCCGTATATGAGAATCAACAAGGCATTTGGAACAATGGCGCTGGTGACACTCTTGCTTTACGGGTGCTCGGGGAACCTGGCTTCCCAGGGGACAAGCCTTGAGCCGATTATCGCGGAAAAGGGAGCGTCCATTGGGAAAACCTACACCATTACTTTGAGGCTCGTAAATATTGAAAGGAACAGGCAGGGCGCATACCTGCGGCTCTTCGATGAAAAGTACAATACTATCTTCGTGTACGTATCGAAAGAGAACCGCAACAAGGTTGCCAACCTTGTACGCAATTCGACATACATTTACAAGTTTAAGATAACTAAAAATGACCAGTACACGACCCTCAGCGCCGCATTGAATGATGTGGCCGACGAAAAAGGAAAGCCGATAAGCGGAAAATTGAAGGACCCCAAACCCGGCGCTTTGCTCATAAAGCTTGATGGATCCGAAGCCGTGGGGAAAGAGTTCTCTTTACCTCTAAATTTTAAAAACGTGAAGGAGGAGAATGGACGGAAAATTTTCGTGGGAGAAACCGTGGACGACTACAGGAACGATATTTTCCTATCATGCCCGGATGCGCTTGAGGAAAAGATAGGAGGGCTGAAGTCGTCCGATAAAATTACAGTAAAATTCAAAGTGGACAAGGTGGAAACTCACATATCAGGTTCGCTTTTATCGATAGAATGATGCAATAGTCACCCATGCCTCGGTGCCCCTCATTTACAGGACGGGGCGCCGAGGCATGGGGAAACCTGATTATTGTGACCGCATTAAAGGGCCCCGGTTCAGGGGCCCTCTTTTTTTCTCGGACTTCCGGTAAAACAGTTTACCGGGAGGGGATTTTTCCGTATCTTGTTACTGCGGAGGGGACCGGGCGGCTGCGCCGGTCCGCCACAGGCGGACAGCGAGGAAAGTCCGAACACCGCAGGACAGGGTGCCGGATAACGTCCGGGCGCCGCGAGGCGACTGAAAGTGCAACAGAAAATATACCGCCGCCCGTATGCACGCGGGCATGCCCGCGTGCATACGGCGGTAAGGGTGAAATGGCGAGGTAAGAGCTCACCGCCCCGTCAGTAATGGCGGGGGCAAGGCAAACCACACCCGGTGCAAAACCAAGTATGCAGCCGTTTGAGGGTGGTCCGTCCGAGGCTGCGGGTAGGTTGCAAAGACATGGGCGGCGACGTCCATGCAAGATGAATAGCCGCCTAAACAGAATTCGGCTTACGGTCCCCTCCGCTTTTTTTACATCTCCCCTTCCCGGAGATGCCCCTGGCGGCTGCCCCGGCGCTGAAACTCATCCTCGATGGCTTTCAAAACCGTCCCCTTGTGAAGGCCCCAGAGGGGGGCTACGAGGCTGTCCTCGTCCCTATCACCCAGGAGCCGGTGCACGAGAATATCCGGGCACAGGCGCTCCAGAAAATCGCAGACAGTCGATACGTACTCCCTGAAGTCCGGGAGACGCATATCACACTCGTTGTAAATATCCTCCAGGGGGGTTCCCTTGATCACATGGAGGTGGTGCAGCTTCACGCCCTGTACCGGGAGGGAGGATATTTCAACGGCTGTATCCATCATGTCCTCCCAGGTTTCTCCGGGAATCCCGAGGATGATATGAAGGCATACTTTCAAGCGGCGTTCCGCGGCGCGGCGGACCGCGTCCCGGGTATCGCCATGGCTGTGTCGACGATTGAGAAAATAAAGGCTTTTCTCGTGCATGGTCTGCATGCCTATTTCGAGCCAGAGTTCGAAATCATCGCGATCGTAGCTTTTTATGAGATCAAGGACATCATTATCCAGGCAGTCGGGGCGGGTGCCGATCATAAGCCCCGCCATGGGGCCTCCGGAAAGCGCCGTGTCGTACAACTCTTTAAGATGCGGTAGAGGCGCGTATGTGTTGGTATATGCCTGGAAATAGGCGATGAACTGTGTCGAGGCGTCGGCCCGGCGGAATGATTCAATGGACCGCGTCATCTGTTCATGAAGGCCATCTGTACCCTCCAGATGGGGAGGGGCGGACCCCTCTTCCGAGCAGAAAACACATCCTCCGCTGCCGAGGGTGCCGTCCCGGTTGGGACAGCCCAGGCCGGCATCCAGGGGGAGCTTTAATACGCGCGTCTTGAAACGGTCTTTTAAATAATCGCCGAAGAAATTATAAGGTTTCCCGTCCCAGGCCCCGGGATTAGAGCGATTTGTTACGTGCGTCATAGGCGAAATGGGAATTTTTAAGATACAACTGGTTTTGGTACCGGTCGGGATTGAGGTACACCTTCGACACCCTTTTTGCGCTTTCCACTTTCAGGTCGTGGTTGAGTCTCACTACATATATTCCGGGAGTGAAATTGACCTGGCGTTTCACGGTGCGCCATACAGTTATGTTGCGTTTCTTCGCCCTGGACCACTGGCGCTTTTTCACCTTGACGTCGACCTTGGCCCCGGTAAAGGAGTCGTGAAGTTTTAGAAGGGTAGGCTCATCCGGGGCCATCGAAGTCCTGATTGCCTCTTTAAGCGTCTGGTGCTCCTCGAAGACTAAGATGATGGGCCGCGTCACCTCGGCGGCCGTGACCCGGTAATGGACGTCCGGGACCCTGGGCGGCGCCGTCGCCGCCACAGCCTTTTCCGCTTTCTTGTTGGAATCGGCTTGTATCTCCCGGGTTTCCTTAGAACTGGAGATGCGCCATCCGGGGCTTGTGATGTCACGGTATGCCGCCTTGTATTTCCGGTAAATACCTCCGTAGAAGTCCTTTGACCGCGTTATCTCCATTGCGGCGACAATATAGTTTTTGGCCGCCTTTACATTGCGCTGGCGCTGTTTTCTGTTTTTGGCCCGCTTCGCCAGAAGTGAGTTGGCCCTGTCGTAGAGGCTTTCCGCCCTCAGTGCCGTGTGCTTCATGGAAACGTAAGGTTCCACGAGTTCACGGAACCTCCCAGGTCCATAATGGCGCTGCATGAGGTCGATGACCGAAGCGGCGCTTCTTGGCTTGCCCTCCTGCATGTAATAAAGTGCCATTCTCGAAAGCTTAACCAGAGTGAGATCGAAGGGGGATTCAGGATTGTCCACCTTTGCCGGTTGGTTTCCGGAAATATCGACGCCAAAGACGTTTTTCAGGCTTTCGAGGAGTGATGTGTACTGGGCCAGGGCGATTTTATCCTGCATCACAGGATCGGTGATTTTCTCGAGGTCGTCGGGGTTAGAGATAAAACCGGTTTCGTAAATCAGGGAGATGGGGAAGTCGACAAAGTAGATGAAGCGGTCATCGGCCACGGCGCCCATTTGCCATCCGTTCGGCTGCATTCCCACCGACATGAGTTCCCGCTTGAGGCCCAGAGCGTAGTTTCGGGAGAACCCGGATACATCGAGCCGGTTATACAATGTAAGGAATCCCTTGTAGACTTCGGTGATCTTCGAAAGATACCTTTTTCCCCGGGAATCGTGAAGGATGTGGATACCGGCAATATTGCTGTTTCCCGTCGCCTTTACCCCGTACCGCACATTGTTCAAATGCTGGCTTATGATCATCTGTGCCCTGGCGTCGTAGGCGTTTTTTATGGTTTTTCGGAAGGGCAGGCTGTCGTAGGCGTCCTGCCCGTTTTTCAGCGCCGCCATGTAATCGTCGGTGGTGACTATGCGGACGTGTGGATTGGACGACAGGTGCCTGTACATCTTCCTTATCAGCATGAGGGAGTAGATTTCCTCGGTGATGCCGGTCACGCTGTAGCGTCCAGTGGGATGGGCGCTCCATTTTTTGTTAACCTGGCCGTGGCAGGGGTCGATATAAATTGTTATCTTTCCCCCTTTTTTCAGGCGCTCCCAGGTCTCTCCGTACATCTCATCGAGGACCTGGATGACAGCCATAAGGCCCCTGGTATGCTCAATGCTATTTTCAGCGTCGATTATTTTCCTGACAAGCGGGGGTTGTTGGCCGAGGTCCGCGCCGCTCCCGTCGCTGGACAGCGCTGGTAAAACCATTGAAATAATGAAAAGTGCGGTCAGTAATGTTCTGCTTTTCATGATTGTCCGTTATTTCAGTGTTTTTGATCGGGTATATTATGGCTCCCTCTAATAATTTGGTTTCCCCGCCCGCCTTCAGCGGGAGGGGAAACCAAATTATAGTGACTACCCTTTATTAAAGGCCCCATTGTAATGAACGGAACTCTTCTTACATGTATTATCGATATTTTCCACCAATAATTTGCCTACTAATTGAAAAAATTATGGTTTGACCTTTTCCTGATTTCATGGATGAATTGTCACAGTAATCCGCCGGAAAAAACATGGACAACCTGAGGGTCCACGGGGAAACGCCATGAAAAACAGCATCAGTTATAAAGAGTTGAGCGGGGAGATTAAACGGGAGGTGGAGCGCTTCCTGGACGGTTCCCGGAACGAGAACCGGGACATGACGATGGAAGAAGCGGCGCTCCTGTGGTTTGACCGTAAATTCGATGCCTGGATGCTGGAGAAATACAATCGAAGCAGGAAATGCGACAGGAAACATTTTAGGTTCGACATTGAAATTCCGGTAAAGGTCGTCGAGAGGCTTATCGATTCCGATTCCCGGGATTCCGAAGAGCTGGATTATGTGGGTACCATCCTGAACATAAGCAGGGGTGGGTTTTACTTTAAATCCGCCGAAAACATCAATCCTTCATCGATTATCCGCGTGATAATAGACCTGTCAATTGTCGACCCTGACCTCCGCGGAGTTGAGGCCCTGGCTATGGTGATACGGTCTGACCGTATCAATGACAGTCATGGAGTAGGAGTGATGTTCAGCAGCATCTATGACGAGGACAGGAAAAATCTCGATGTTTTCATCTTTAAAAACGTGGCGTACCACTTCTGCGCAAGGGCGGAAGAGTGAAGTGGCGCCGGGTTAGCGTTTCGGGGCGAGGCCGTCCACGTATTCCCTTACGTTGTTCTTTTTAATTTCGAAAAAATAGACGGTTCTGTCCCGGCTTTTGTCCTCAACCGGGGAGAGCTTTCCCTCGCTTTCAACGAGATTGAGGAGGGAAGCTTCTGAATTAGGCGTCACGATGCGGTTTTCGGATATCAGGTATCTTTTCAGCGACAGGAACGCCCGTTTTTTCGCTTCCCGGGCGATGTTACTCCCGTCCTTTCCCGCCGATTCCCCCGGTTCCACGATGACCACCCTGAAAATTCCGCTCGCAACGAAGCCCTCAGTCTTGAATTCTTCCGGGAGGGAGGAATCGTCGTAACTGTTCCTGTCCGGGACGGCGACGATATCTCCTTCCCTTACATCATGTCCGCACCCCTGAAACGTCAGGAGGGCCGTTATGAATGATGTCAGAACGATGTATGCGAGATGTTTCATTTTCTTTCTCCCTTTTTATCATTGACGGCGCCGGCGTCGGGTCCGCAGGCGAGTCCTTCGAAAAGTCCCCGTATATTGTTCCTCGTTAGTCGATAGACTATCAGAATGGACTCGTCTTCGCCGAAGTACTCCCTCACTCTTGTCCCGTATTTCAGGAGTTCGGCCGACGTTTCGACGAGAAAGCGCCTCGTTTCGGGCGGGGAAGACTTGCACATTCCGGCCCGGAAGTCGGCGATGCTTTCCGCCGCCAGTATGTTGAAACTTCTGTCGGCGCGTTCCTTCGCGCTGTCGCGCCGGGCCACAAGCCCCTTCCTTCCGGCATCGGGCCGGGCCCGTATTACCAACTGAAGAACATTGTTGTCCAGGAAGCCCACGGTGATGAAATCATCGTCATGGGTACGGGGTGCTGAGGAAAAAGAAGCGCACTCCGAAAAGGACAGGGCAATAAGGGCCGCCGGGATGAGAAGGCGGATACCCGCTGCTTTTGTGAAAGTGGTTTTCTTGCCTTCCATTCGGGATTATTTCCCTTCCAGAAGGTTCACTATTCCCTGTATTTTGTCGGCATCAGGGTGGTTGGGGCGCATGGCTAAGACTTTCTTAAAGTGGTACAGCGCCTTTTCATTGTTGTTGATTTTTCTGTAATAGATCATGCCGAGCTCCTCATGGGCGTTGTAGAGGCTACCGTCGAGCTGGACGGAACGTTCGAAGGAGCTTGCGGCTTCGTTAAAGCTCCCCTTGTCGCGATAGGCGACGCCGAGGAAGAAGTGTATCTTCGAATCCATCGGTTTTAGGCTCAGTGCAACTTTATACTCCTCGATGGCGTCTTCGTAACGGCGCATTTCCCGGTACGCGTCCGCAAGGTTGTAATGGGCCTCGAAGGACCGGGGACTGTTCGCCGTGGCGTTCCTGTACTGCTCAATCGCCTGGTCCTGGAGCTTGTTCTTCTTGTAAATGTTTCCCAGGTTGATATACGCGTTCGTTTCCCGGGGATTGGATGAAATCGCCTTTTTGTAATAGTCTATCGCATTGTTGTCGTCGCCCTTGCCGTAATAGGCGTTACCCAGTTCGTAGAGCGTGGAATAATCGCCCTCTTTAATTTCCAGGGTGCGGTTTAAGGCCGTGATGGCGGTGTTGTAATCGCGCTTTTGGGAGTAAAGAAGCCCCAAATTGAAATTGGCCTGGTAATGGGACGGGTCGGCCTTGATGGCCCTGCCGTAGAAATCTATGGCATTGTTATACGATTTCATTGCGTGGTAGGTGTCTCCAATCCGGAAGAGGGTGTCGGCATTATTTGGCCTGAGTTCGTTGTCTCTGGAAAAATACTTCAGGGCCTGATCGTAATTATTGCTCCTGTGGTAGATGTCCCCCAGGTTGTAGTATGCCCGATAGTATGTGGGGTCCTGTTCGATGGATTTTTTTAAATCTCCGATGGCGTTTTCCCGGTTGTTCATTTTGTAATGGGCAAGGCCGCGCGAATAGAAGGCCTTTGAAAACTGTGGACGCAGTTCAACGGCCTTGGAAAAGGACCTGACGGAGTCTCCGTAGCGCCCGGCCTGGTAATGGATAAGCCCCAGGCGGTAATGGGCGTCGGCGTTTCTCGGGTTGGACAGAATGGCGTTTTTGAACGATTTCTCAGCGTCGTTGTCCATCTTGTTATGGTAATAAATCCGTCCTAACCAGTAATGGGAGTGCTCGTCCCCGGAGTCGGCATCCACCGCCTTACGGTAGGCTTTCACCGCGTCGTCGTACCGGTTTTCCTTGCGGTACTTATCGCCCAGGGCCCTCCAGTTGTACGCCTCTTCGTTGCTTTTCTTCAAGGCGCCGGAGGTAGTTCCGCCTCCGGCGCCGGTGGCATCGTCGCCCAGGCCGCGGTCGGCCGTGAGCGCCCCGGACGCGCCTGTCCCGCCTCCGGCGCTTGAGGCGCCGCCGCCGGGACTTTCACCATTGATACTTTCTCCAGGGCCTGAACCCCCGGATTTCCCGGCTATGTGAACGTCTCCTCCTCCTTTCTTTTTCAGTTCCGCCAGGGAGCGAAGGTACTTTCTTCGCAGATTGGCGTCACTGTTGTTGTAGCCCAGGGCCATTCCGTAATACTTCACCGCATTCTCGTGGTCGTCGTATTTTGCGTTGATGTCCCCCAGGCGCTCCGCGGCATGATGGTCCGTGGGGTCGATGCCAAGGGCGCTTTTAAACGAGCTTTTCGCTTCCTCGACATTACCCAGGCGTATCTGTGATTCGCCGACGCCGTGGTGATATTTCCCCTTCATGGGATTTATTGACGATGCTTTCTGATAGCTTTTCAGCGCCTCTCCGAAATTGTTACGGCGGTAATGGAGATTGCCCAGATTGTAGTATCCCTCGGCGTCGCCTGGGCTTGCCTCGATGCCCTCCCGGATGACCTTCAGCGCTCCCTTTTCATCGTGCTTCTTCAAGCGCTGGTTAGCGATGTTCCAGTAGCTTTCCTGGTCCTTCGGCGCGATTTTTTTCGCACGGGTGTATTCAACGAGGGCTTTCAGTTCCTCTTCACGGTCGTCATAGACGTTGCCAAGCCTGTTATAGGCCCTGGGGTGCCGCGGGTTGATTTTTTTCGCTAATGAAAAGACGCGGACGGCGTTTTCATAATCGCCCCGGAGCGCGTAACAGTGGCCAAGTTCGTTGAGGGCGGTGTAATTGTTCGGATCGATTCTAAGAGCGCGTTCAAAATATTCGATGGCGCGGTCCAGATCGCCCGCGGCCTTAAAGAGTGACCCGAGGCGAAGGAGGATGTCGATATTGGCCGGGTCCGTTTCCAGGAGCTCCTGATAGAGGGCAATTTGCCGCTGGCGGAGGTCCGGGATATCGATCCTGTCGCCGAAAAACTTTGATATGCCGAAATACCCCAGGAGAAGAAGCAGGATTACGAGAAGGCCCGCCGCGCCGTATTTCAATTTCCTGTTCCCGTTATTGTAGCTTAGCATAATGTCCTCCGGATATCAAAGCCCGTCATCGCGCTCAACGTCTTCGAGTTTGTGCTGGGTTTTTTTCTTCTCGTGGTCCGCTTTCTGGCTGGCGGCCTGGCGGTCCCTTTCTTTCAGGACCATGCCCCCCAGATGGAGGGCTTCCTCGATGGAGATATCGCTTCCCGGCGGCGGAAGCTGGAAGTTCGGGTCTTTTAGAAGCTCTATGGCGCGCCGGATCTTGTCGTACTGCGGGTCCTCGGGGGCCAGGCGCAGGTACGATTCCCAGCTCTTTACGGTGTTGTCCTTGTCCCTCATAAGCACCAGGTACGAGAGGCCGATCTGATAGTGGGCATAGGTGATTTTGGGGTCGAGTTCAATACTTTTACGGTAATTGTCGATAGAGAGGCCCCCGGACTTCTTGTAGTAGTAGATTTGTCCCAATCTGAAATAATTTTCCGCGCTTTTCGGTTCTATGTCGAGGGCCCTTCTGTAAAGTTCCAGGGCCCCATCGAACTGCTTTTTCATAAGGAGTATGTCGCCCAGGTAGCTGTATGCCAGGTGGTTTTCGGGGTCCTTTTTCAGGGATTCCCGGAGGAGCAGTTCCGCCATTTCGAATTTGCGCTGGAAGAAATACCTTGCGGCCTTTTTGAACGACTCGTCCTCCGCGCCTGGGCCCGCAGCGGGTGCCGCCTGTACCGCCAGGAGGGGAACGACGCAAAGGAAGGCGCTGATTATGGTGTTGATTTTAGGTCTCATCAAAGATATATGCAGCCTTACTATTGGATTGCCAGGAATGCCATATTGCCAATACTATCGCCATTAACCATGTTAATAGTAAACCATAAATCCGGATTAGTCAAAACAATTTATGGGAATCTCTAAAAATTAAGGCAGTCTCTAAAACTTTATTTCCCCGCCCGCCGAAGGCTGGCGGGGAAAGCAAAGAGTAGTCACAAGATTTACGTTTCCCCGCCCGCCATTGGCGGGCGGGGAAGACTAAATCTTGAGATTTTCTTTTGAAATATATTTTTATTGCATGCATGCCCGCGGACCCATATCCTGCCATTGAAGCACGGACGGGCTGAAAATTGGGGGAGGTACTGTATGCGGAAATCTGAATTACTACGATCATTCCACATTAGTGTGGCGGTGCTCATCATTGCCGCGGCGCTTTGGCACTGCGGAACGCCGAAGATGTCGGAGCCTCTGGGACTTTTTGGCGCGTCACGCCTGGGGCATGTTTTGGGCCAGGACGGTGTGGCTCCAATCCCATTCGATGAAAATCTGACCCTCTGGACCTTCGGCGACACCATACTCGGCACCTGGAAAGGGGAGGTGTCCGCCGGGGCCACATTTTCGGAAAAGGCGATTGTGAAGGGCATGCTTCCTAACTCCCTCGCATTCACCGGCGCCCTCTCCGAAAATGCGATCGTCGACCCTGGCTTCACCTTTTATCGTGAGAAGGGGGCCGTCGTTCCATTCCTGAAAAACCTTCCCGGCGAAGACCCGGGGCGCATCCGCATCTGGGCCCTGGACGGTATCCGCATCGGCGCTTCCGTCCAGGTGTACTATCTGAAAATCAGGGTCGACGATCCGGGGAAGGCCCTGGCCTTCACTCCTCTTGGCACGGGGCTTGCCGAGTGGAAGGTCCCGGCTGCATGGAAGATGGGCGACCCCGTGGCGTTTCGCCGTTCCGACGGCCTTTTCCGCGGCGACGAACCGGCCTTCGGCGGCAGTGTCATCGAAAAGGACGGGTATCTCTACATCACGGGTCAGCAGTCGACGAAGGACTTCAAATCGTATATTCGGATCGCCAGGGTGCCTGCGGGTGACATAGCTACGAGGCGTGCGTATCGTTTCCTTGCCCCCGGCGGCGCCTGGACGGAAAATCTGGGCGAGTCCCTGGCGCTCTTTGGCGATGCGGCAGGCGAATGTACGCTTTCTTACAACCCGGCCCTTCAATGTTTCTTGATCGTGTACAGCAAACTCTGGAAAGGAGACCTGGCCCTGGTGAATTTTCGCGATTTCAAAGAGCTCGACGCTCCTGTGGCGAAAACGGTCTACACGCCGCCTCCGCTTCCTGAAAAGGACGGGAAGCAGGAACTCTTCTATTATTCCGGAAAGGAAATCTATTCCAGCGGCAACAATGTATTCGCGATATACATCAATCCGCAGGATTACCAGCCGTATCTGGTTAGAATCGTCCCTTGAGGCGCGTGCAACTTTGTACTTGACCGGCCGTAATGCCGGGAATTACAATTGGAAATAAACATCGATTATGGAACGCAGGAACGCACATCGGTTGGCTGTTGCCGGGATGAGGGGTGAGGGCCCCGCCCGCCGAAGGCGTGCGGAAAAACCGAAGCTCTGATTTTGCCAGTAGTTACATTTTTTGGGGCCCCTTTAATATTTTGAGGTCCCCATGATGGATGCGAGGGTTAAACCTGGGAGAAATTGTTATCATAGAAAAGCCGGCACGGGAAAATTCCAACGCGGTGGGCGGCCGATGCGGCACACCGTACCTGTTCCGGGCCCGGGGAAGGTTTGCGGGAATGCCTCTGGCCCCGGTGGCGGCGCTCTTCGTGCTTTTGGCCCTTGTCCTGTTTTCCCGCGATGCCCATGCCGCCGGGGCTGGTGAGTACGACTGGTGGTGGGTCTTTTACGAACGTCAGTCCGGCGCCGCGGACACTCATCTGGTGGTGCGTCCCTTTTATCTGGCTAACGAGTCGCCCGACGGCAACAGGTTTTACGCCTCCCTTATGCCTTTCGTGTACTGGGCCTATGAAA
Source organism: Spirochaetota bacterium (assembly GCA_029974015.1). GTDB lineage: Bacteria > Spirochaetota > UBA4802 > UBA4802 > JAGODF01 > JAGODF01. Next base: position 112,076 of record JARKUF010000038.1, on the reverse strand, counting down.
CGCCGCGCAATGATGAATGGCTTTCCCTCCTTGGCCTCGTCCATTCCGTCGATTACCGGCACAGCACAGGAGTGAGGGACTACGACTTTGGTGTCTTTCCATTTTTCTTCTACGGCGATTCGCCTGATGAGCGGGACCGGTATTTTCTCTTATGGCCCCTGGGGGGGACAATCCGGGGTAAGCTCGGCCAGGACAGAATTACGGCCTGGGTGTTCCCCGGTTTCGCGCTCTTCTTTCTGTATCCGCCTGCCTTTCCGCCCACCCTCCTGTTCGGTGCGGTTCTCATCGCCTCGTTTGTGCCCCTCTACGTCGATTACGAATCAAGGGATTACAGGGCCTGGGGGGTCCTCTGGCCACTCATTCAGCGGGGCCAAAGCCACAACCGGGACGATATGAGAGTGCTTCCGTTCTATTCACATAATTTCAAGCAGGGGTCCTACGACAATTATTCCTGGTTTCTCCTTTTCAACTATCAGCAGGTTTACATGAAGGACGATGTGCAGCGCACCTTTTTTATTTTGCCCCTGTATGGAAGGCGATGGAACAGCTCCGGCAAGGCCGGGGCCTCGACGCTCCTGTGGCCCCTCTTCTCCTGGGGCTACAGCCGGAAGGCGGGGAGCTTGGAACTCAACTTTCCCTGGCCCCTTGTGCAGGTTCAGGAGTCCGTGGTCCCCAGGGTTTCAAAAAGGATTTTCTTTCCCTTTTACGGGCGATACAGGTATGAGGAGCGGGAGACGTTTTTCGCCACGCCCCTTTATTTTTCTATGCGCAGCGAAACCAGGAATTTCCAGTCGGAATACCACATCAGCATGCTCATCGTCTGGTATTTTACGCGCGAGTACAGGGACCGTCCAAGCTCCGAGTACGGTTCCCGATGGCGGTATTTCAAGATATGGCCCCTCTTCCAGTACGAGTACGATGACCGGGGGAACCTGACGTTCAATACCCTTTCGCTCCTCCCCTGGCGCGACCCCGAGGGATACGAGCGGTTGTATCAGCCATTCTGGACCCTCTTTGAGTACCGGCGCTTCCAGGACGGCGAGAAGAGGCTGGGGCTCCTTCTGCGCCTGTACAGCCAGCGGTGGAATGATACTTTTCTTCATGTGAAGGTCCCTTTCCTCTTTACTTTGGGGAGGGAAAATGGCCAACTGACGGAGTGGTCCATCCTTCTGTCAATGTTCGAATATCGCATGGGGAACGGAGGTTCCTATATCAGGCTTTTCTGGGTCCCGGTCGACCTGTCGGGAGGAGGGAGATCGGCGGTGAGGGCCGGGGATGGGCCCCGGGCCGCCGAGGATTACAGCGACCAGGCCATTCGCCACGACGACTATGCATCGTATAACGCATCAAGCGCTTTCAGCCTGGAGAGGAGGATGGTGCTTCATTCGGCTCGGGTGTTCTGACACGGTATGAGAAAATTTCTGATACAAAAAACATTCGGACTCATCGAAAGGACGGGACGGCTCTTTTTGGGATTGATATACGATGCCGGATTTATCGTGCTCCTTTTTTTCCAGACGGTTTTCTATTCGAAGAACGCCTTCGGGAAATGGCGTGAAATTGCGAAGCAGATGTATGTCGCGGGGGTGAAGAGCTTCATGGTCTGTTCCATCGTGGCCCTCTTCACCGGGATGATTCTGGCCCTGCAGGCGGGGATTGAGTTTGCAGCCTACCAGCAGGAGGCCATGGTGGGAAACCTCGTCATCGCCACCATGACGCGGGAAATGGGCCCCTTCACGGCGGCGATGGTCCTTACCGCTTCAGTTGGATCGGCCATGGCGGCGGAACTCGGCACCATGAAAGTCTCGGAGGAGATCGACGCCCTGGAGATGATGGCCATAAGCCCTGTGAAGTTCCTCGTCATGCCCCGGGTAATCGCTCTATCGATCATCATGCCCGTGGTTTCCGTGTATACCGTCGCTCTGGGGACCCTGGGTGGGGCCATCGTGGCGAACAACCAGCTTTTAGTTTCCTACGATTTGTATTACCTGCACGTCCTGGAATCGCTCCAGTTCAAGGCGACCTATGTGGGTCTTTTAAAGGCCTATGTCTTCGGGATCATGATATCCTGTGTGAGCTGCGCCCAGGGGCTTAAAGCCAAAAACGGCGCCATCGGAGTAGGGCAGGCCACGAGGTCCTCCGTCATCATCTCTTTTCTCCTTGTCCTCATCGTGGGCTACTTCATTACTTCCCTGTTCTACGGTAAGGCCCTGTGATCAAACTCCGGAACATCAGCAAGGCCTTCAACGGCCTCACGGTCCTCGACGATGTGTCGATCTCCATCGAGAAAGGAGAGACATTCGTCATAATCGGCCAGTCCGGGACCGGGAAAACGGTGACCCTGCGCCACATAGCGGGGCTAATTGACCCCGACGAGGGCGAGGTGCTCGTGGACGGCATGCAGATGAACGACGCGCCCCTCAGGGTGAAAAACCGCCTTCGGGAGAAGATGGGGATAGTGTTCCAGTCCGGCGCCCTCATAAACTGGATGACCGTGGAGGAGAATGTGGCGCTTCCCCTGGTGGAGCACAGGAAGTATCCCAGGGAGAAAATCGCGGAAATAGTGGAAAGAAATTTGAAGATACTCCAGCTTACCGAAGCCCGGGACAAGATGCCCGGCGATATTAGCGGGGGCATGAAGAAGCGGGCCGGGCTTGCCCGGGTCCTCGTGGGAAATCCGGACATCATCCTCTACGACGAGCCCACGGCGGGCCTTGATCCGGTGATGTCCCGGGTCATTGACGAGCTTATTCGGCAAATGCAGCGCGAATTCGGCGTCACCTCCGTCGTGGTGACCCATGACATGAGAAGCGCGTACTATGTGGCGGACCGCATCGCCATGCTGTACCGGGGTGAGATAATCATCTGCGACACTCCGGAGAACGTCAGAAACTCGGAAAACCGCATCGTCCGCCAGTTCATCAATGGAGAGCTCCATGGCCCCATTGAGATGGTCTGAGCTTTTTTCCCTTGACTGCATGCGCCTCCGGGTCTATCGTTTCCCATCACCGTTTCCCAAGGGCCTTTCGAGGGCCCCGGGGGTGTCGAAAGAGAGACAGTAATATCCATGAAGAAAGAAATCGCCGTAGGCTTACTCGTTTTCATCGCCATGGGTATCCTGGGGTATTACACCATCATCATGAGCGGTGATATCCTGGAGCGCCGCGACAGCTATTGGATGACCGTGTATTTTTCAAGCGTCGAAGGGCTGTCAACAAAGGCGAAGGTGAAGATCAACGGCGTCGTGGGGGGCGGCGTCGATTCGATAGAGCTCAACGAGGAGGACAACACCGTGAAGGTGAACCTTCGCATGACGAGGAAATTCCGCCTCTATAAAAACTACCGCATCAGCATACGCAGTGAGAGCGCCCTGGGGGGGCGCTATATCAGCATTGAACCGGGAGAGCGGATCGCCGGAAACAAGCTCGTCGAGGAAATTGTGGATTATTCATCCCTCGAAGGCCAGGCCTTCGGCGATCCCCTGGCGCTCCTGTCGGAGCTCATCGCCGATAACAGGGACAATGTCTATAACACCATCAAGAACATTCGGGACATCTCGGAAAAAATTAATTCCGGCCAGGGGACCCTGGGGAAACTCATCAACGAAGGTAAAGTCCACGACAACACCGACGGCCTCATTAAGGAGCTCCGGGACGCCATCGAGGACACACGGGAGCAGGCCCCTGTGACCAGTTTCATCCGGGCGGCCCTGACGGCGTTCTAACGGAATGAAGGCCCTTCGGGGGGAACAATGGGAAGAAAAGCGATAACTGGTATTGTAATCTTCATCCTTGCCTATTTCCTTGTCCAATCCATGGCAGGTTTTTACGTGGACGTTCAATGGTTTTCAAGTTATAATCGATTGAACGTTTTTTGGACGCTGTTTTACGGAAAGTTCTACGCCGCTGCGGTTTTTTTTCTTCTTTTTGTGGCCCTGTTTTCCCTCAATTTTCTCCTCATCAGGTTGATAGGAGGTTCCGGCAGGATTTTCTCGCGCAACATTCTCGATAGGATTAAAGTGCCGCTTTTCGGAACGCCACGGCGCGCCCTTTTTATCATGATTGCCCTGGGAGTGACGGTCTTCGGGGCTTTTATGGCCATGGGGGCCTCGGCCTACTGGAAAGAACTATTAATGTTCGTACACGCTTCGCCTTTCACGGGTTTCCCTGCAGACCCCGTGTTCGGCAATGATATGGGTTTCTACGTCTTTTCGCTCCCCTTTTATAGCTTTCTCTACCACTGGCTCTTTATCTCCCTGGCGATGATACTCGTTTTCTCGGCCCTTTTCCACCTGGTAAACGGCGGGATTGCCGTGGGAGAAGGGGGGGTTAAGCTTTCGCTTTTTGCCCGGGCCCATCTCTCCTCCCTGGCGGCCTTCATCGTCCTGCTACACGGCATCGGATACCGGCTTTCGGCCTACACGCTTCTGTTCAACGAGCGTGCGAAATTTTTCGGCGCAGGATATACCGACCTTCACGCGCGGCTTTTGGCCTACAATGTCTGCATGGTCATCTCCTTCATCGCCGCGGCGCTGCTCTTGTCCAATATCGTGAAACGGAGCTTTAAGCTCCTCCTCGTGGTGCTCCTCACTCTGGTGCCGGCGTATTTCCTCCTCGGGACCGTGTATCCTTCCCTGCAGCAGCGCTTCGCCGTGGAGCCCAACGAGCTCGACCGGGAGGGCCCCTATATCGGCCACAACATCCGTTTTACCCGCATCGCTTATGGCCTGGACAATGTGGAGGAAAAAGACTTTCCCAACAGTCCCAACCTCACGTACCGGGACATTGTGAAAAACCGGAACACCCTGGAGAACATCCGACTCTGGGATTGGCGGCCCCTGAAAAGCTCCTACCGGCAGCTTCAGGAACTGAAACCCTACTACTACTTTAACGATGTGGATGTGGACCGCTATATGATCGACGGCAGGAAGGTCGCCGTGAACCTCTCGGCCCGCGAGCTTTCGAGCCAAAACCTGGGGGCCCTGGGCCGGTCATGGATCAATCAGCATCTCATCTACACCCACGGCTACGGCATGGTCATGAGCCGCGTGGACAGGGCGACTCCCGAAGGAATGCCCGAGTTTATCATCAAGGACATACCTCCCAGAAGCGCAGTCTCCATCCCCGTCGAGAGGCCCGCGGTCTATTACGGCGAGCATAACAACCCTTATGTTATCGTGAATACCGCCATCCAGCCCGGCGAATTCGATTATCCATCCGGTTCCGACAATAAATTCACCCGCTACGACGGAAAGGGAGGGGTGGCGCTTTCTTCATTCATCAAAAGGGCAATGTTCAGCGTGGCTTTTCGCAATATCAACATCCTGATTTCCGGGAGTATTACCTCCGAAAGCAGGGTTCTCTTTCGGCGCAATATCGTCCAGATGGCCAGGACCATGGCCCCCTTCCTTGATTTCGACAACGACCCGTACCTTGTCGTTTGCGGTGGAAAATTATATTGGATGATGGACGCATACGCCGTTACCGACCACTTCCCATATTCCACCCCCGTTACCCTGGAGGGAGGCAAGCGCATCAACTATATCCGGAATTCCGTGAAGGTCCTCATTGATGCCTACGAAGGCACTATGAGTTTCTACATCAGCGACCCCGGGGACCCCATGGCCGCCACGTACTCCCGCATGTTTCCGGGGCTCTTCCGTCCCCTCTCCGACATGCCCGAAGAGCTGAGGGCCCACGTGCGCTACCCAGAGGACCTTTTCAACATCCAGAGCCATGTCCTCCTGCGGTATCACATGAAAAGCGTCAACGTTTTTTACAACAATGAGGACGCCTGGGCGTTCGCCCGCCAGATCTTCGAAGGGCGGGAAGATGTAGTACACAGCTATTATCTGGTGACGAAGCTTCCAAAGGAAGAGCGTAGCGAGTTCATCCTCATCATCCCCTTTACGCCAATTCGGAGAGATAATATGGTGGCATTTCTAACGGCGAAATGCGATTTCCCCCATTATGGAAAGCTCACTCTCCACACCCTTCCTAAGGACAGGCTGAGCTATGGGCCCATGCAGGTGGAGGCCAGGATCAATCAGGACCCGGAAATATCGAAACAGCTTGCCCTCTGGAGCCGGAAGGGATCGGACGTCATTCGGGGCAATATGCTCGCCATTCCCATCGAGGAATCCCTCCTCATGATTGAACCCCTGTACCAGAAAGCGGAAACCGGCGAGATGCCGGAACTCCGCCGGGTATTTGTCTCATTTGCGGACCGCCTGGCCATGGAGCCTGACCTCGAATCCGCGCTTTCGAGCCTTTTTTACGAACGCCGCTATTTCCGCGATTCCATGTACCGTGGGGACGGGGAAAAACAGACCCTGGAGGCTTATGCGAAAAAAGCGTATTATCATGTCATGCAGGCGGAAAAATACCAGCGTGAGGGGAACTGGGCAAAGTATGGAGATGAGCTTCAGAACCTTAAAAACGTCCTTTCAATAATGAAGGACATGTAGACATGGAACGGGAAGAAAATTTGTCAGATTGCAAATAAGGTGCAGGTTCTATGAACGGCAATATCAGCATAATGATTGACCTTCAGTCGATTTGGGACAGGATGATCGAGTTCCGGGATGAAGGGGAAAGGTGCGTGAAGTCAATCGCCTACTGGCGGGAAAAGGCCGCGAAGGCCGAGAAGGAGGCCGCCGCCGCGAAGGAGGGCCTTTTGCGCCTACAGGCTTCAATTAAAGAGAAGGAGCTGGACCTTTCTGAAAAGGAAGGTCTGATGAAAAGGCTGGACGAACGCCGGGGGCTCATCAAAACGGAAAAAGAAATGGCCGCCCTGGAGCATGAGTACGCGCTTGCCGCTGAAGCCCGGGACGCTCTGGAGGAGGCCACCCTCAACGATATGGACGCAGCATCGGCCATGGAAAACGAGCTCGCCGGGAAGGAAAGGGACCTCGCTGCCATAAAGGCCCAGGAGGCCGCCGATATTGAGACCCTCACGGCGAAACAAAAGGAGATGGAGTCCGGCGCCGAAAAGCAACTGCAGCGCTTCGATGTACGGATTAACGACCTTTCGGCGGACCTTCGGTCCAAATTCCGGAAGATCATTTCCTCAAAGGAGGGAAAGGCCATCACCAGGCTTGAGGAAAACACCTGCAGCGTATGCCATACCGCCATCCCGGTCCACATCGTCATGGAGGCGGGGCGTGGTGAAAAAATAATGAACTGCACCAACTGCGGAAGGTTCATCTGCGTGGAGGGTTGACGCAGGCCTTCCCGGGGCGCCCTCGCGGGGCGGCCCCGGTGACTATGGGCAACCTCAAATAATCAGGTTTTCCGCCCGCCTTCGGCTGGCGGAAAACCTGAGCCCTGAGTATGCCGGTAGTTACGAATAATGGGAATTTTAAAAAATTTAATTTTTTTAAGGTTCCCTATATTAAACCAGGGACGATAAAATGCTGTTGAACATCGAAAGAGTGCTGAAAATGCTGGCCGAGGGCAAATCGGTCGAAAAAATCGCGGAATCCGCCGAAGTGGAGGCCGGTGACGTGAGGGCCATCATCGAGGAGGCCCTGGATATCGTCATGAAGTATGAAAAGCCCAGGGCGAAAAAAAAAATCATCATCAAAAAAAGCCGCTCCCGCGAAAGCTCCGAGGGTGCCCGCGATGCCGTTGATGATGAAATTTTCAACGGTGCCGAGTTTACCGCAATTCCCCTTGGGGCCGTCCTTACCATCTATACCGACGGCGCTTCCAGCGGGAACCCGGGCCACGCCGGTATTGGGATCGTCATATATGACGCCCAGAACCGTCAGGTGGGCAAGGTGTCGCAATATCTTGGAGTGCAGACCAATAATTATGCCGAATACACCGCTGTAATCCGGGCCCTGCGCATTGCGGCTTATTTCAAAGCGAAAAACGTGCGGATCCGCACCGACTCCGAGCTCGTGGTAAAGCAGATCAACGGACAGTACAGGGTGAAAAATGAGAACATCAGGCCCCTCTATGAGAGCGTAATGGACATTCTCCGGGGCCTTCCATCGGTGAAATTGGAGCATGTGACGAGGAACCTCAACGACAAGGCCGATTATCTCGCCAAGAAGGCCGCCGAAAGACGGGGTTTGGAATGACCCGTGAGTGGTCCGTAAGTCCCGTGGACTCTGATGCGGTGGAAAGGATATCCCGCTCTCTTTCCATAGGAGGGGTCCTGTCATCGGTCCTGGCGGGCCGCGGCCTGTCCGAACCCGTCGAAGCTTTCCACTTCCTTCATCCCGCCCTTTCCCGCCTTCACAGCCCTTTTCTTATGCGGGACATGGACCGGGCGGTACGGCGCATCCGCCTCGCCGTGGAGCGCCGGGAAACCGTCGCCATCTTCTCCGATTCCGATCTTGACGGCCTTACGTCCCTCACCACCGTGGTGACCCTGTTGAAGAAATTGGCCCCGGAATTGCGTATTCGCGTCCGGTATCCCAGAAACGGGGAAAACTATGGGCTCACCGCGCAGGTGATAGGCGAGTTCGCCGCCGCCGGGGCCTCACTCCTCATCACTCTCGACTGCGGGGTCCGGGACATCGACGAAATCTCCCTGGCGAAGGGGAAGGGCCTGGACGTGATTGTCTGCGACCACCACGAGCCCGGAGAGGGGCTTCCGGAGGCCCTCATTATAAATCCCATGCGTGCGGACTGCCCATATCCTTTCAAAGACCTTGCCGGCGTGGGCGTCGCTTTTAAACTTTGCCATGCCGTGCTCCTGAGTTATCTGCCCAGTTACGGCAGGACTTTTCTCCTGGTGTCCGGAGAGGAGGGGAGCTTTAGCGCCGCATCGGTCGTGAACGGCATGGTGACACGGCGATGGAACGGCCTCGACGGGGCGGCCCTAACGGAGGCGTCACAGGGGGCGGATTTCATCGCGGTGTACCGTTGCCCCGTCGCTCAGGAGAGGCTCGCCGCACTCTGCCCCGGTCCCAGAGTATACGATCTTGCCGGGGAGGTCCGCGCCATCTTGAAGGGGAAGGGCGTCGACTTAAGCGACGTAAAGGTCATGGAGGAATTTTCCATCTGCCCTGAAGTTGCCCGGGACGGGATTGAGTTCACACTGGCCGTGTTCAATGAAATCCAGCGCCGCAAGTCCCCGAAGATCATCGACTTCAACCGCTCGGTCATGGGCCTCGTCGCGCTGGGGTCCATTGCTGACATCGTGCCCCTGTCGGGGGAAAATCGGATCCTGGTCCGCCATGGCATAGAGTCCCTGGATAACACCGGGCATGCAGGGCTGTCCATGCTCATCAATGGGAGGCCGGTCAACAGCAGATTGATCGGATGGCACATGGCGCCGGTGCTCAACGCCCCGGGTAGGATGGGGAAAACCGATTACACCGCGGAGTTTCTTCTCCAGGGAGAAGAAAAGGACATGGAGGAGAAGGGCAGGTTAGAGAACGATATACGGGGCCTCATGGAGGAGATCAACCGCCTCAATGCCATGAGAAAAAGCATCGTTGCGGAGCACTGCGAAAGGATCATGGAGCGGATAGGGTGCGGCGATATGGATGTTTCGGGCCCCCTGGTCTTTGCGGTCGTCGAAGCCCCCGATGGGGTGACGGGCCTCATTGCCAACAGGATTACCGACGCTGTCAACAAACCCGTCGTGGTCGTATCGCGTCAGGAGGGGCAGATGTTTCTTAAGGGAAGCGGCAGGGTCCGTGGGGCAATGGATTTTTTTTCCCGGGTGGAGCCCCTTTCGCATCTCTTTGAAAAGATCGGAGGCCATGCCCACGCCTTCGGGTTCACGGTCCGGCAGGACTGCCTCGAGGCCGTCCGCGACGCCCTCGTTGATGCCGTGTCCGGAGGGGAACTTGAACCCCGCGCTATCGAAGTTGACGGTGTACTCGACGTCGTGGAGATCACGCCGGTTCTGGTGGAGGACCTAAAGGTTGTGGAGCCGTGCGGGAGCGGGAACGAGGAACCGGTGTTTCTCACAAGGGACGCGGCAATCAGGAGCTTCACGCGCATCGGTGCGGACAAGCGGCATGGAAAGTATCTGTTTCGGGACAATCACGAGCTGGAGGCGCTGGGGTGGGGAATGGGGGACAGGATGGAATCCATCGCCGCCTCCGGAAGGGCCCACATCGTGTACAGGCTCGAGAATTCAACATACAACGGAAGGACCTCGCCGCGGATGATAATACTTGACATTGCCCCCGGCTCCCCTACAGGCCGTTGACTCTGATCTCAATTCTGTCGGACTTCCGCATTTCTCCGCCGATGGCCTCTTCCTCGGAATCGCCGGCCCCCTTGGAGGTGACCCTGGCGGGGCGATGCCTCTCAGGGATTTTATGTGTTCAGCCACCGCCCCGGCCTTCATGGAGGACATCTGGTTGCCGATGTCGGCGTACCGAGTATGCCCGATAACGGTGAGGGTGCTTCGGGGGGCCAGGGCCATGACCGACGCGATTTTCCCAAGAAGCGCAGTCCCTTCTTCCGAGAGTTGGAATGAGCCTCTGGTAAAGAGCTGTGAATCGAGGAAGACGCGCCGATAGGGGCCCCCGGCTTTATACAGTCCCGATGAAACGAGGGCCCCGCGAAGGCGGGAGCGGAGGTTCGACGCGTCGGACATCTCCTTAAAGATGTCTCGTTCGACTTGAAGCTTTCTGTGCTGTGCTAGCCTTGTTCTCGCAATGGCCAGTGTCGTTTCCGTTTCCACGAGGGCCATTACCGCGAAGTAGGAGGCGTTGGAATAGTCCCTCTCTTCGGAGAACTGGTACTGGGCGGTATCGAGGTACACCCTGGCGTCGTAGTAATTTCTGTAAGGAATATGGGGTTTTAGCTCTTCATTGCCCTCGATGGGTTCCATGGCCTTCCGGGCGGCTTCGATGTGGGACTTCGCTTCGGACCTGCTGGCCGCGAAAAGGGGGAATGGCATCAAGGAGACGAAGGTCAGGGCGAGGATGAATTGGCGCATTCTCATGGAAAGTCTCCGTGGCGTGGGCTCACTTTCCCGCGCTTTTTAGCGACTGTTCCAGGTCGAGTTCGGCGTGGACCATCCGGCGAAGCGCCTCAATAAGGCGGAAATGGGCCGCCGCCTTATTGAGCTCGTAATACGCGAGATCACGCTCTTCATCGCCAAGCATCTTTTTCGCGGCGGCCACATAATCCCGGGCCCGCGCAATTTCCCTTGGGGCGTGATTTTCGGCCCCTTCCTGTATCATGTCGGAGAGCTCCAATTCGACATCGGTGAGGTATTTTTTTACTTCCGCCTCGGAATGCCTGTCGGCGTAGAGAGGGGGCTTTATGGCAACGCCCAGGGCCAGCACCATGAAAAGCACGGGTCCCGAAAATGCCGTCGATACCGTCAGCCGCATAATTGCTCCAAATACCGGTGTGAACGTGTGGAAAAGTTAATGGGAACCTCAATAATCCAGCATTTAGGTTTTTCCGCCCGCCGAAGGTTGGCGGAGAAACCTAATTATGATGAGGTTGCCTGATGTTCCTTGTCCCCGTCAACCAATATTTATTGGAAAAAATTTTTTTGTTGTTCAAATAAATATTTGACTTAATACTGTATCGCCATTGTAATATGTCGGAACGGCTGTACGGTATTCCATATGCGTAAAAGCATGGTTCCACAGGCATTGAGCGGGGCGTCCGGAAGGGCGGTCCATCAAGGGAAGGCGGTGTTAGGGCGGCATGAAAATTGAAATAAAAGAGACCGACAAAACTGTACATATCATCGTCAACGGCGACATTGAGATGATGACCATCAAGGATTTCAAGGAGAAACTCTTTGATATCGGCCAAAATCAAAACAAGGACGTGGAGCTCGATCTCTCCAGCGTCGATTATATCGATTCCTCCGGCGTGGGCGTCCTCATCAGCCTTATGAAACTGCAGAAAAAGAAGGGAAAGAGCTTTACAATCGCCAAGGTGAGTTCCCAGGTGATGAATGTCCTCCAGCTCAGCTCCCTGGCGGACGTGTTCAATCTCTAAAACTTCTATGCAAACCCCTGAAGGTTCGCCGCTCCATTTTTGCCTCGCTCTAAGCGGCGAATCCCTCCCTGGAAGCGCTGAGTGCGTCATTTTTCCCGCTATGCGGTGGATGAACTCTTAATGGACAACCTGCGTATCGGCATCGGCTTCGACGCGCATCCTTTCTGTGAAGGGCGTCCCTGCGTGATAGGAGGAGTAGACTTGAAGCACCCCCTGGGGCTCAAGGGCCATTCCGATGCCGATGTCCTTGTCCACGCTGTGATAGATTCGCTTCTCGGTGCGGCCTCCCTGGGTGATATCGGTGTCCTCTTCCCGGACAGCAACGAGGAGTTTCGAGATATCAGCAGCATTGAGCTCCTCGGGTGGGTATACGGGCGCCTTGCCGGGGAGGGCGTGCGCATTATAAATATTGATGCCGTTGTAATCTGCGAGGAACCAAAAATCGCCCGATGGGCGCCCTCCATGAAGCTCAAAATATCCGGGGCCCTTGGGGGCCTTGACCCCAGTAGAATAGGCATAAAAGGTACAACGACGGAAAAGTTGGGTTTTACCGGCAGAAAAGAAGGCATCGCCGCCCAGGCCGTTTCCCTTGTGCGCCTTTCCCCTCATCCGTAACGCCTTGGCCTCGATGCGGCAATATACTTGACAGGGGGACGCCCCCTCATCTTTATATCACTGCGGGTTTCCGGACCCGGCGTCCGCATTTCCACATTCATTCCCTACAAAGGTGCTCTTCGATGATTAAAAACGATATCGAACTTTTAAAGCGCGGCGTGGAGGAGATCATCCCCGTTGACGAATTCGAAAAGAAGCTAGCGAAGTCGGAGAAAGAGAACAGGCCTCTTGTTGTGAAGGCCGGTTTCGATCCCACGGCGCCGGACATTCACCTGGGGCATGCCGTTTTGCTCAGGAAGATGAGGCACTTTCAACAGATGGGCCACACCGTGGTGTTTCTCATCGGCGATTTCACCGGCATGATCGGAGATCCGTCCATGCGCTCGGTGACACGGAAGGCCCTCACCAGGGAAGAGGTGCTCGAGAACGCCGAGACGTACAAGCGGCAGGTGTTCAAGATCCTGGACCGGGAGAAGACGAAGGTGGCGTTCAATTCCGAGTGGTGCGGGGCCATGACTTTTACCGATGTCCTGTCCCTCACGGCGAAATACAATGTGGCCCGCATGCTGGAACGGGACGATTTCGATAAGCGATACAAGGGTGGGGTCCCAATTACCATCCTCGAATTTCTCTATCCCCTGGTCCAGGGTTACGACTCAGTGGCCCTGAAGGCCGACATCGAGCTCGGGGGGACCGACCAGAAGTTCAACCTCCTCGTGGGGCGCGACCTGCAGAGGGAATACGGCCAGGAACCCCAGGTCATCATGACGGTCCCCCTTTTGGTGGGCCTCGACGGTGTCCAGAAGATGAGCAAATCGCTTCATAACTATGTGGGAATAAACGAGTCTCCCCGCGAAATTTTCGGCAAGGTCATGTCCATATCCGACGGTCTCATGTTCCTGTATTTCGACCTGGTGACCGATGTGCCGAAGCGGGAGATCGAGGCGTTTCAAAAGGGCATGGCCGACGGCTCCGTCCACCCCAGGGACGTGAAGGTGCGGCTTGCGAAAGAAATATGCTCCATGTTTCATGACCCCGCGGCGGCGGACGGCGCCGAGGCTGAATTCAACAGGATCTTTGTGAAAAAGGACACCCCCGATGAAATTCCGGAATACGCCGTTCCCGGGGAAGAAAAGGAGAGTGGAAAAATCTGGCTCGCTAAGGCGATGGTCCTTGCGGGGCTTGCCGGGTCCAATGGTGAAGCGAGGCGCCTCCTAAAAGGGGGCGGAGTCTATATCGACGGCGTCAGGGTGGAAAGCGAGGACTACGAGATAACCTTCCCCGCGGACCTGGTGGTCAAGGTGGGGAAACGCAGATTTGTCCGCATAATCGGATAAACATGAAATATTTTGAGGGTACATCTGTAACACGGGAAAGGAATTAATGTCAGATATACATGATATCGAAACCATCGACAGGGTGCTCAAGGGGGATGTGCACGCCTTCGCGGAAATCATAGAAAAATACCGCGACCGTGTGTTCAGGTATGTCTACGTGAAGTTCGGAAACTACGATGAGGCAATGGATATCACGCAGGAAATATTCATCATGACCTTCGAGTCCCTGGAAAAATTCAGAAGGGAGTCCAAGTTTTCCACGTGGCTCTACAGCATAATGGTCAACTACGGTAAGAACCATCAAAAGAAAGCGAACAGGTACAGGAGCGTTTCAATCGACAGGGTGCACGGTGACGATTTCGAGTTTCAGCTTACAGATGAACGGGAGAATCCGGAGCGTCAGGTGGTCGACCGGGATTCCCTCAGGATTGTCAAGGAGGAGCTTTTTAATCTCCCCGACGACTATCGGGAGATACTGGTTTTACGCGACATCGAGGGCCTGCCGTACAACGAGATATCCCGGATCCTGGGCATCGGCCTTTCCAATGTGAAAGTGCGGATACACAGGGGGCGTGAACTTTTAAAAGAACGGCTGCAGGAGAAGAAATTGATATGAGCGGGAACCATATACCGTTTGTAAGGCTTTCGCGGTACCATGACGGCGATTTCTTTACCCTGACTGAAAAAAGCGAGATAGAACGGCATCTGGCTGAATGTCCGGAGTGCCGCCAGGAACTTCAAAGGGTGGAAAAGCTCGTGGGGATGCTTGCGGGCCTGTCCCGCCTTGGGTCCGGGGTGGGGGCGGAGTTCGCCGAAAAAACCATCCGTCTCGCCGAGGAAAGGCGCGGCGGAAGGCGTCGGAAGGGCGGGACGCTTTTCCGCGGAAAGCAGTACGTTCCCGCGGCGGCCGTCGCCGCCATCGTCGTCGCGGTAGTCGGCATTTCAATCTTTTCCGCCGACACTCTGCATAACATCTCGTCGCGAAACGTCGCGGCGATATCAACTTCCGAAGGCAATTCCCTCTCCCGGGGTGACCCCGTGGCGAGGGTCATGGAGATGGTCAGGAACGGCAATGGCACGGTCCTCCAAGTTTCGGACTCCTACATCATCGCGGAAACTTCCCCGGAAAACCTGATCAGAATGCAGAGCGCCCTGGGGGGATATCCCATCCGGATACTTGGCAATGCCGCGGACAGGGGCGTGGTGGCCGTGAGCGCCGGTAGTTCCGCCCGGGCCGTAGCGCCGGGCGCGGTCCGGTTCAAGGTGCTTCTCAAGTGACCGGTCCGGGGGGGCCGTTTTTCCCGGCCCTCCTGTGAAGGCCGTTGATGGTGTCGCAGAACTCGTTGTAGAAATCCTGAAACTGGTCTCCCTTTCTAAGCGGGCGAAGGCCCGGGTCTTTTCCCTCGCGCACGTCTTTCAAATACTGCGACATTACGTAGATGGGGCCCGAAATCCTGTGGGTGAGCGATATGGACAGACCGAAGATGATTATGGTCTGTATCACCGTCATAATTATCAGAAAGTAGAGGACTATGCGGATGTTTTGCTGTATCTCCCTCGATTTGCCCAGATTGTCCTGGAAGCGCTGGTTTGCGTCCCTGGTGATCTGGTCCTGGGGGTTTACGAGCTGGGGGATTGATAAAAATGTGTAGATGATAAATTCCTGGTTCTCATTAATCTCTTTTATCTTTCTGTCATTATCGAAGGCATAATACATCAATACGCCGGATATGAGCAGGATGGTTGCCAGGGGCAGAATCACCGCCTTTATGGCCATCGAATACTGGAATTTCTTGTCGATTACCATCTTTTTTCTTTGTTTCGCCATGGTTGTTCCCCTGGAAATGGTTTTTTGAAATGCCGCCGACCAGCGGCCGTTGATGGGCTGATTCGATAATTGGAAACTTTTAGTAAATTGGTTCTCCCGCCTGCCTTCGGCGTACGGGGAAACCTATTTATTGTGACCACCCATAAATTTTTTTTCCAGATTTCGCATCTATATAATACGGGAAAAGAACATTTAGTCAAGAGATTTTCATGCACCCCCCGAAGGCGCGCAAGCGCTTGCGCGCCTTCGGGGGGTGCAAGCAACACAATAAAAGGCTTACCTTAAAAATTTAATATTTAGCGGTCCCCTCATTATGATTGAGAGCGCCTGCAATAAAAATTACTTGCTATTTAACCGTGAACGTATGATTGTTGAAGGCGCCATTAACTACAAACCTTCAAGGAGCGCGTCATGACCATCATAACCGACATTCATGCCCGGGAAATAATCGATTCCAGGGGAAACCCCACGGTGGAAGTGGAAGTGGAGCTGAGTTCAGGAGCCATGGGAAGGGCGGCGGTGCCCTCGGGAGCTTCAACGGGCGAGCATGAAGCGGTGGAGCTTCGCGACGGTGACGAAAAGAGATATAAAGGCAAAGGTGTCTTGAAGGCCGTCGAGTTCGTCAACGACGTGATATCGGGCTCTCTTATCGAAAGGGACGCTTCTAACCAGATGGAGATTGACAGCGTCCTTATCGATCTTGACGGAACTCCGAACAAATCGAAACTCGGAGCCAACGCCATACTCGGGGTGTCCCTGGCCTGCGCCAAGGCGTCGGCGGAAGCGTACTGTGTGCCCCTGTACAGGTACATCGGCGGCGTCGGGGCCTGCGAGCTTCCAGTTCCCATGGCGAACATCATGAACGGCGGCCAGCATTCGGATGCGCCCATCGACTTCCAGGAGTATATGATTATGCCCGTGGGGGCATCGAGTTTTTCAGAGGGGATAAGGTATGTTGCCGAGGTGTTCCATACTCTAAAATCCATCCTGAAAGGGCGAAAGCTCTCCACCGCCGTGGGGGATGAAGGAGGATACGCCCCCAACCTTGCCGATAATGAGGAGCCCCTGAAGGTCATCGTGGAGGCCATAGAGAAAGCGGGGTACAAACCGGGGGCCGACATCATGCTCGCCATGGACACCGCGGCAAGCGAGTTTTACGACAAACAGAAGAAGAAATACGTGTTCTCGAAATCCGACGGCCGCGAGCTGTCGTCCCGGGAAATGGCGGACTTATATGTAGACCTGGTGAAGAAATATCCCATCATCTCCATCGAGGACGGAATGGCCGAGGACGACTGGGATGGATGGAAGTATCTGACCGAGAAGCTGGGTGACAGGGTCCAGATTGTCGGCGACGATCTTTTTGTGACCAACACCGACCGGCTCAAACAAGGCATCGACCGCGGCATCGCGAACTCCATACTCATTAAGTTAAACCAGATAGGCACCCTTACGGAAACCATCCAGGCCATCGAGATGGCGAAGCGCGCGGGCTATACCGCCGTCGTCTCTCACAGGTCCGGGGAAACCGAGGACACCACCATTGCCGACCTCGTTGTTGCGATGAACACCGGGCAAATAAAGACAGGGTCCGCCTCAAGGACCGACAGGGTCGCCAAGTACAACCAGCTCCTTCGCATAGAGGAGGACCTTGGTAATTTGGCGCGATACATGGGGAAAGGGGTCTTCTATAATATTGGCAAATAATCGAATCCCCCTACTCGCCGCCGCGGGGGCCCTTGCTTGCCTGTACTTCTTTTTCCTTGGAGACAGCGGTATCCTCCAACGGCTGAGTTTTCTCGAGGAGAAAAGGCTTCTGGCGGAACGGATTGAGCTTCTTGAGGAAAGGCAGAAGGTGCTGCGGCATGCCTACGATGAGTACAGGGAAGGGCGATATAGACACGGAGATACGGTACTTGCGGGATTTATCGGGGCGGGGGAAAAGATCATTTTTTTACGGGACCTGCCCGGCCGAGACCGGCGGGAAATTCCCGGGAACGCCGTCTCGCGGCGCTTCGTGATGGAATTGAAGCACCTGCGAATTCTTTGGGTTTTCGTGTCCATGACGGTCCTGGCCTTCTTTTTCCTGAAAAAGAAAGAAAATAAAAAAGGATAAGAAAACAACCGAAAAGAAAAAAACCGTCCGGGCCATGCAGGACGCCTCTTCGCGGATGAACATACAGTACGAAAATTACACTGATCGGGACATCGATGCGGTGAAGTGGCAGATACATTCCGCCTCCGCGCCGATATGCGCTGTGGCGGAACGGTGCGTTTACGGATTTCCGCGTATCGTGGTCCTCTCGCCCCTGAGCTCAAAAGGCCCGGCAGATTCGGTGAACCACGAGGCCCTGTCCAATTTGATATGGCTCACCTGCCCCTATCTTAATGACGGCATCCACAGGTTCGAGGACCGGGGATACGTGTCGAAGATATCGTCGCTCATTGAAAGCCGGCAGGTTTTCAAGGAGATGATGGCGGCGGCGCATTCGCATTTTTATTATTTCAGGAAACAACTGTACCGGAATTACTTCGGCGGCATGTATCCCGAAGACTTGATCGGCCTCTTCGACACCGGCGTGGGTGGAGTTCGGGACGGATCGGCACTGAAGTGCCTGCACATGAACTTCGCCCATTACAGGCTCGACGAAAGTAATGTGGCGGGCCATATAACCCAGAAACTTCTCGGCGACGCCATCAACTGTCCCGACAGGAAATGCGGAAATGCCTTCCAATAAAGCGGAAATAATCGCCGTAAAAAGGCTCAGGAAGGACGGGGATCTTGGAGAGTCGATTGTCGAGCGGGTTGCCGCGTCCCTCCGTAAGGGGGCCGTGACACTTCTGCCCGTGGACGGGCTGTACTGCATCATCGGCGCAGATCCAGGTGCAGTGAAAAGGGCGTCCTCCAAGATTATGGGAGGCCCACGGGAAATCACCACCCTCATAGCATCTTATCGTATGCTCGACGAACTTGCCCTTTATTCCAAATCCGATTACGATTTTATGAATAGGATATGGCCGGGGGAAGTGTCGGTGATTTTGCGGGAACAGGAGAGTGGAAACGGCGGTAAAGTACGGATACGCTATCCGCGAAACAGGTTTATCCAGAGCGTGATAGAGAGGATGGGCGGCCCCCTGTACAGCACCGGGGCCTCGGCCCCCAATAAGGAGACGGTGTACCGCAAAAGGGAGATTGCAGTACTATTCGGGGAGGCCGTGGACCTCATCGTGGTGGTCGACGAGCTTTGCAAGAAGCATCCCAGCGCGTCGGTGGTGGACATAACGGGGGGCGAACCGCACATAATCCACGCCGGGAAAGTCCCGGCCGAGGAGATCAAGTCGCTCTACTTTCTCGGCGGGTCCGATGAATAATCACGTATCCAGGTAGATGTGGTTACGCCCAAAGAGCCGCACGTAGCTTCTCTCGGATTGCCCATATCTTTTTAATTGCATTCCGATGATGTCCTTCCTGGCAAGGATCCTCCTTCCCCTCTCCGCGGCGGCATAACAGCTGGCGGTTTCTCCCCGGCGGACGAGAATGTACCACTCCGTTTTTTCCTTTGCTCCAGTTTTTTGACGCGGTATAAGTTCCCTGACCGGGTGATGAACTCCTTTCACCGCCAGACAGTATTGTCCGGCATCGTCTTTAAAGTACACTTCAGCGCCATCGGCCCGGAGGATATCGACGGTGTCGTAGGGGGTGACGAACCGCGCCCTGTTTTGCCCGAAAGTGATCCACCGATAGGTGGCGATGAACCCCGGCTCAGGGGAGGGGAGGGATGCCTTTTCTACCATTCGATGGCGTACCCGTGGGAAGGCGGCGAAGCCCCCGTTTCTCATCTCTTTAACCTTGGCGTGGAGATGGTAGAGCACGTTGAACCTGACGCCCTCATGACTGTAACGACGCCGGTATTCGGTTATGCAGGCCTTCAGGCGGAGGAGGTACTCGACGCCGCCCAGATTGTTGTAGCTTGAGTAGATCGACAGAAGAAGGTCGATGGAGCCGGTGAGTTCGTCGTAGCTTTCCTGGAAATGAAGGTATTTTTTTTCAAGCCGGATGAGCGTTCTTTCTATGCGGGACGATATTTCCTCCATTTTCTGGAGGTTTTCTTCCCAGAAAGCCCTGTAAATGGGAATTTCGTTTCCCGCACAGGAGGTTGTGGCCGAACCGCGTTCCATCGAGGAAATCATGTCATGGGGCGGCAATCCAGTCAAATCTTTTTTATAAGGGATGAAGCCCGTGTTTCAAATATGGCGCATGTTTTTTTGATAGGACGCGGACAGGTGCTATACTCACAAATTGATATATGGCAATCTCTACTGTCACCGCTGACTGGCGGGGACCCTGGAAATAATATCTTACTGCTGACTTGAAAAAGAATTGCAATACCTGTCGCGTGGGACAAAATGGGATATGGAACTTTTTCTCCCGGAAGTAGTTTTATGGTTGCCAATTTGCCGTTACGAGACAAGAGAATGATGGCAACCTCAAATTTAGTTTTCCAGCCCGCTTAAGTCGGGCGGAGAACATAAGTTCTGATTTTGCAAGCAGGCAACCTCAAATTGTTTCGTTTTCCCGCCAGCAAGGCGGGCGGGAAAACCCGAGTGCTTTTTTTCAGAAGTTCCCATTTATGGGGATTTTAAAAATGTAATTTTTAGGGCTTCCCAAATACTAAATCAGGAGAGTGGTAATGTCGGCCAAGAGGATTATGAAATCGATGGACGGGAACATGGCATGCGCCCATGTCGCCTACGCCTTTACCGAAGTCGCCGCTATTTATCCCATAACTCCCTCGTCTCCCATCGCGGAATATGTCGATGAATGGGCGGCAAACGGCAGAAAAAACATTTTCGGAAACCTGGTGAAGGTCGCCGAAATGCAGTCCGAAGCCGGGGCCGCCGGTGCGGTGCACGGCGCCCTACAGGCCGGCGCCCTGAGCTCCACCTACACGGCGTCCCAGGGTCTTCTCCTGATGATCCCCAATATGTACAAGATATCAGGCGAGCTCCTCCCGGGGGTTTTTCATGTGACGGCGAGGTCGCTTTCCGCGCACGCCCTTTCGATCTTCGGAGACCATTCCGACGTGTATTCCGTACGGCAGGCGGGCTTTGCCCTCCTGGCCAGCGGCGGCGTCCAGGAAGTGATGGACCTCTCCAGCGTGGCGCACCTGGCCGCCATAAAGGGGCGTGTCCCTTTCCTCCATTTCTTCGACGGGTTTCGTACTTCCCACGAAATCCAAAAGATTGAAGTCATCGATTACGCGGACCTGGCGAAGCTTTTGGATGTCGATGCGCTTGAGAAGTTTAGAAAGAACGCCCTCAATCCGGAATGTCCCGTCACCCGGGGGACCGCCCAGAACCCCGACATTTTCTTCCAGATGCGGGAAGCTTCAAACCGTTACTACGAAGCTATTCCCGACCTCGTGGCAAAATACATGGACGATATCTCCGCCCTCACCGGCAGGGAATATCATCCTTTTAACTACTATGGCGCACCCGATGCCGAACATGTGGTCATCGCCATGGGCTCAGTGACTGAGACCCTGATGGACCTCGTGGGATATCTCGCCAGGCATGGCGAGAAGGTGGGGGTCCTTGTGGTGCACCTGTATCGCCCATTTTCAGAGAAGTATTTCCTCCGGGCCATGCCGGCGACGGTAAAACGTATAGCCGTCCTCGATAGGACCAAGGAGCCCGGGGCAAATGGGGAGCCCCTCTATCTTGACGTGAAAGACCTGTATTACGGAAAACCAGATGCTCCCCTGATTGTGGGAGGACGGTACGGCCTGAGCTCGAAGGACGTGACGCCCGGCATGCTCATGGCGGTCTTTGACAATCTCAAGATGAAGGAGCCGAAAAACGGCTTTACCATCGGCATTGTCGATGATGTCACTTTCACCTCCCTTCCCGTGCACGAAGGGGTGAATATTGACAAGGAGGATGTTTTTGAGGCCAAGTTCTACGGCGTCGGCGCCGACGGCACAGTCGGCGCCAATAAGAATTCCCTTAAGATCATCGGGGACAGCACCGATTACTACGCACAGGCATACTTCGCCTACGACGCGAAGAAATCCGGTGGCTTCACGGTGTCCCATCTTCGATTCGGCAAGCACCCCATTAGGTCTTCTTATCTGATAGAGCGGCCCAACTTCATAGCCTGCAGTGTCCCCGCTTACATAGACACCTACGACATGATACACGGACTGAAGAAGGGAGGCACCTTCCTCTTAAACAGCATCTGGGACGTGGAGGAGACCCGGCGGAGGCTTCCGGACAGGATGAAAAAATTCATGGCGGAAAACGATATTAATTTTTATATTATCAACGCCACCAGAATTGCCGAAGACCTGGGGCTTGGCACCAGGACAAACTCCATCATGCAGTCCGCCTTTTTCAAGCTTTCCGGCGTCATCGATTACGACAAGTCCCGGGAGCACATGAAGGACGCGGTAAAAAAATCCTACGGCATGAAAGGGGACAATATCGTCAAGTTGAATTACGAGGCCATCGACATGGGAGGAGAGGGCCTCGTGAAAGTGGACATCCCGGCAGAATGGAAGAACATCCAGGTTGCCGAAGAAAAGGGGACGGAGCGCGAAAAGGAGCTGCGGGCCTTTGTGAAAAACATCGCCGAACCGATGAACCTCCAGAAGGGGGACCTCCTGCCTGTCAGCGCCTTCATCGACCGCGCCGACGGCACCTTCCCTGCAGGCACCACGGCCTTTGAGAAACGCGGAATTGCCGTGAACGTGCCGGAGTGGATTTCCGAAAACTGCATCCAGTGCAATCAGTGCGCCTATGTCTGTCCCCATGCCGTGATACGGCCCTTCCTTCTTGACGACGCGGAAGCATCAGGCGTGCCGGAAGGGACGGTCCTTCTGGACGCCAAGGGGAAGGATTTCAACAACCTGAAGTACCGCATACAGGTGAGCGTTCTTGATTGTACCGGATGCGGAAACTGCGCGGAAACCTGTCCCGCAAAGGAAAAGGCCCTTGTCATGAAGCCCCTGGGGACCCAGATGGGGGAGGTGGAACGCTGGAACTATTTCAGCTCCTCCGTCACCTACAAGGACACCCTCGTGCCCAGGACCACGGTGAAGGGAAGCCAGTTCGCACGCCCACTCTTCGAGTTTTCGGGGGCATGCGCGGGGTGCGGCGAAACCCCCTACATTAAGCTCATCACCCAGCTCTTCGGGGAGAGGATGATGATAGCAAACGCCACGGGATGCTCGTCCATCTACGGCGGTTCCGCGCCTTCCACGCCGTACTGCACCGACAACGAGGGGAGGGGACCAGCCTGGGCGAGTTCCCTTTTTGAGGACGCCGCTGAGTACGGTTTCGGTATGATGCTTGGGGTAAACCAGATGAAGACCCGCCTGTCCGATATGGCCGGGAAGCTATTAGGGTCTTCACAGTCGGCAGATCTAAAGCGCGCCCTTGAGCAATGGCTCCAGTTTAATAACGATCCTGTGAAATCTAAGGAATTGGCAGGTGTTCTCGTTCCGCTTTTGGAGAAGGACGGAAGCGAAACCGCCAGGGAGATGCTGAAGCTGAAAAGCTATCTTGTAAAGCGCTCAATCTGGTCTTTCGGCGGCGACGGCTGGGCCTACGACATCGGATACGGCGGCCTGGACCATGTTATCTCAACAGGCGAAGACATCAATTTGCTGGTGCTGGACACCGAGGTCTATTCGAACACCGGCGGCCAGTCCTCGAAAGCCACGCCTACGGCGGCCATCGCGAAGTTCGCCGCGGCAGGAAAGCGGGTGCGGAAAAAAGACCTGGGGATGATGGCCATGTCTTACGGCTACGTGTATGTTGCCCAGGTGGCCATGGGGGCGAGCCAGGCGCAGGTGCTTCGCGCCATCACCGAGGCCGAGGCCTATCCGGGGCCGTCGGTTATCATTGCCTATTCCCCCTGTATCAACCACGGATTGCGGGCCGGCATGGGTAAAAGCCAGTTGGAAGCCAAGCTCGCCGTGGAATGCGGTTATTGGTCGCTCTACCGCTACAATCCGCTCTTGGAATCCCAGGGGGAAAACCCCTTTGTCCTCGATTCCAAAGAGCCGAACTGGGACAAATTCAACGATTTTCTGATGGGCGAGGTGAGATACAATTCCCTGAAGAAGGCGTTCCCGGACCAGGCCGAGGCCCTGTTTAAGGCCGCGAAGGAAGACGCCATCTGGAGGTATAACAGGTACAGAAAGCTTGCCCGGAGTGGGGAGAAATAATTTGGCCTCTCCCATCCCAACGTCTTGGGGGGACGGGAGAGTTTGTTACAGGTGTTTCACCACGTAGTTTTTAATGATCTTCCGGGCAATGTCCGAGGCGGCGGTGAATTTAAAAGTATAAAACATGGATGTCTGTTCCTGGATTGTCCTGTCGGCAATGACCTTCGTGGTTATTTTTACGTTGAAGTCGGAAATGGTGAAGCTCAGGGTATAGAGGCCCCGGTAGTCGATTTTTTCCGGTAGTTTAACCACCGCCTCGTTCTCATTAATCTTGTAGATGGCGCCGCCGATGCTTCCGCCCTTTTCCTCCTCTTTTTCGGGCTGGGATTCCGGGGTTTCCTTTCTAATTGTACAGGGAACCATTACATCCACATAGGGGAGCCGAACTTCCTTCCCCCGGGTATAACTTTCGGGTATGGCAACCTCGATTTCCCTATCCTTAAACCGTACCACCTTCACTGAAGCGTTGTATTCCGCGTCGCCGGCCCTCCAGAAGTAAAGATCAACGTTCTTTCCTTCGAGGGGCAGGGATGCTTCCCCTTTCCAGAATACCCGGTTTAGAAGCTTTCCTTCCACGATAGCGGTAATCTTGGCGATACAGGCTCCTCCATCTTCGGAAAGGAGAAAGATGAGGCCGCCAGGTTCGATTTCAGCAAGGGTTGTAAGCGGTGTACGGAAGGCCGAGGGGCGGTAGATTTTCTCGTGGGTGATGATGATGTCCCTGCATATCCCGATCACGGTTTCGTCTCCCTCTCCGGCGCTTTTCAGATACGCGAGGAAAGCGCCTATGGACCGCTCAAAGAGGGCCTCATCGGAGAACATCCGGTTCGGATCCTTGAGTTTGATGATGTCGACCAGTCCCCTGAGGGCCTTGAACTGATAGTTGGATAAGCCAAGCTGCTTCGCCTTGAAAAGGAAAAGCTGGTGGGCTTTGCGCTGTTTGTCCTTGAGTTTGTAGGAATATCTCAGAAGGAGAAGAAAAATGATAATTACCGTAAAGAGAGAAAGGACAATGGCCGCCACAATGGGATCGATGGAAGGCCACGGCTCTTCCGTACCGAAAAGCACTTCCAGCCCTATCAAAAAGGTTGCCACCGTATTCTACATGCCCCGTTTAAAAATAACCCGCCATTGCCGTGTAGGTATCTTCTTTTGCACCTGCCGTAACAGGTGGGTTCTCTCACGGACACTTCAACCATCTTCAGTAAAGAAGCCCGGTTTCCATGCCCAAATTCGCGATCCCCTTGCGTTTAGTGTTGGTACAAAAATTTCAATACCTATCACGGGCAACGCAGGCTGATTATAGTGTATAAAAAGCCGATTGATAATGCAAGAAAAAAATAGGGAGGTTGTCCTGGTTGGTTTCTCAATCCGCCGAAGGCCGCCGGGGAAACCTGAATATGAGGGCCTGTCAATAGTCAATTGACGTATCTTCGGAGGTCTTCTACAAGTGTCTTCGCCACATTTCGAAAGAGAAAAGAAGAATGAAAACTGTTGATGAAATACGGTTTATTGTCGCTCCGGCGTATGACCGTGACAACGACCTGGTGCGCGCTTTTACGCAACGTCCGGGAAACATCCTGTATTACGACGCCGAGGAGGAGATGGACGCTGCTCTCAACTCCCTGCGGAACGGGGGGATACCCTCCAAGGAGGTCCTGGTGCTACGGAGGTTTCGGGGCAGGTTTTTCCAGAAATGTCCGGGTTCGCCGGGGATGATTTGCTGCAATTACCGGGTGATGAACACTTGTTTTAATTGCCTCTATAACTGCGCCTATTGTTTCCTGAATTCATACCTCAATTCCTACGGAATAGTTCAGTTCACCAACCTGGAGGACCTTTTCTCGGATTTGAGGGAGTTTATCGCGTCCTCCCGGAAGGACATGGTGTACCGCATAGGGACAGGTGAGTTCACCGATTCCCTTATGTTCGACGAGGTGACCGGTATCGGCCGGAGCCTCATTGCCGAGACGGCCGGGTCGGGCAATGTAATGCTGGAGTTGAAGACGAAATCATCCAATATAGACCACCTTGTGGCTATCCGGGACCGGGGGCACGCCGTGCTCTCCTGGACCCTGGGGACTAACCACAATATTTCGCATTACGAGGAAGATACGGCCACTCTTGACGAAAGGCTTGCCTCGGCGGCACGGGCCTCCGAGGCCGGGTATTTTACCGCGTTTCATTTGGACCCGGTTATACTGTACGACGGCTGGAAAGAGGAGTACGAAAAACTGCTTGAAAAGCTCTTCCGTGAAGTCGACAGTAGCCGCATTCCCTGGATTTCCCTTGGCGGATTCCGCTACTCTCCGGGATTCAAGGCCGTATTGAGAGAGCTTTTTCCAAAGGAAAAAATGACCCTCGGGGAGATGTTTCCCGGTGCGGACGGCAAGCTGAGATATTTCAAACCCGCCAGGAGGGAAATGTATAAATTTTTGATTGACCGTATTACAAGCCGCACCACAGTACCGTTCCTGTATCTTTGCATGGAAAGCTCGGAGATGTGGTACGAGACAATGAAAAGGAATTACTCGTCGTCGGACGAACTTGAAAAGGATTTCAGCGACGCCATGAAGGAATTTCTGGCGTCACGGTAAGAAAGGAATAATCGGGGAAAACCGGGTGTCGGAAGAAAAAGATTACAGGGAAACCCGCCGGGAGCTCGTACGGTTGAAGGAAAAAATCGACGACATCTTCGATTCCCTCAAACTTGATGAGCAAAGGGACGCGGCGGAGAAGCTCGAGAAGGAAACCCAGGACGGCAATTTCTGGCAGGACAAAGAGAAGGCCACCCGGGTGAACCGGGAGCTGAGCATGCTGAGAAAGAAGTACGAACCCTGGGTCAGGCTCCGGCGCGAGGTCGAGGATTCGATAGACCTGATAGAAATTGCCGGGGAAGAAAACGACGTTGAAGTGCTTCGTGAAATCACCGGGAAGGCCGGAGAGCTCACCGGGCGCTTTGAAATGCTTGAAAATCTCGAACTTCTCTCCGGGGAGGGTGACGAAAACAACGCCTTCCTCAGCATCCATCCCGGCGCCGGGGGCACGGAATCCCAGGACTGGGCCGGTATGCTGCTCCGGATGTACCTTCGCTGGGCTGAAAACCACGATTTCACCTTGGATATGATAGACTACACCCCGGGAGAGGAGGCCGGAATTAAAAGCGCCCTGGTCCTCGTCAGGGGGGAATACGCCTACGGGTTTCTAAAATGCGAGAGAGGTATTCACCGCCTTGTCCGGATATCGCCCTTTGACGCTAATAAACGTCGCCACACCTCCTTTGCCGCCGTTGAAGTAATTCCGGAAGTGGACGAGGACATCGAAGTGGATATAAACGAGTCGGAACTTCGGATTGACACATACCGGTCTTCCGGCGCCGGGGGACAGCATGTGAACAAGACCGACTCCGCGGTGAGGATCACCCATCTTCCCACGGGCATTGTGGTCCAGTGCCAGAACGAGCGGTCCCAGCATAAAAACAAGGCGTTTGCGATGAAAGTGCTCAAAGCAAAACTCCATGAGCTGAAGGCCAGGGAATTGGAGGAGAAAAAGTCGGAGAAGATGGGGGAAAAGAAGGAAATAGCCTGGGGTAACCAGATCCGGTCGTATGTTTTCCAGCCCTATACCATGGTGAAAGACCACAGGACCGGTCAGGAGGTAGGCTCCGTGGACTATGTGATGGATGGCGACATTGACAAATTCATATTTTCCTACCTTAAAAATATGAAAAGCGGCTTTTCCCGCCCGAAATAATGCTTGCGTTTAATAGGCGGTGCTGATACCTTTATAATGAAGTTAGATCGTCCCGGATACCGGGTTCTTCCAATATCGTTCCTCGCGAGGTGTGTTTGAAAAAAAAGAAGGGGTCTTTCTTTAAGTATTTCGAACCGATCAACATTCTCGATGCCGTCGAGAGCCACGGGGCGGACAAACACAATATTGACGAAGGCCTTGGCTACCTTGCCTTCTCGCCCCGTAAAGAAAAGCTTTTTCTCAACAGATTTTCCCACAATGAAATCCTGGACATCGGAAGGACCGTGGGGCTCGTGGAACATCTGGAAAAGACCGGATTTAAGGATATTTTCGTCGAAATCGACCGGGACGAAACACTCATCCATTACCTGAAATTTTACCATGAAGAAATCGCCCCGGGAAATCTCCTTATTGATCTGCGGCTTTCCGAATCGCGCTTCATCCCCCGGGACGACCTGTTTTTAGGCGGGAAGGGGAACGCCACCCTGGACATGATCGTCATCGAGTGGCTGTCCGCCGAAAATCCCCAAAACGTTTTTGACCCCCTGAAACCCCAGCTCCCCGGGCAGAAAAAGCCGGGGCTTGGCTGCCTCAACTATCTCATGGAAATGATGTATATTGTGGGCAGGGAGGTGATCAAAGACGGCTTCATGGACATTCCCGAACACATGCATGGCGCCATCATGTATGCCAGAAAATTCAAGTTTTTCAATCCCGCCCAGGAGGCGATTCTCCGGGCCATAATCAGGGACCTCGAGGGGCATTCCCTTCTCGACATTTCCTGGGGAATGATAACCGGCACCATCATCGACGATACGACAGGCAAGCCCCAGGTCTATGATCCCGCAGAACAGATATATCCCCTTTCGCGACGGATAAAGAAGTACTATAGGTCGAAGGCGTATGAAAAAAGATTTAAGGAAGTCTATCGGAAGAAAAAGTACCACTTCGATTTTGAGAATATGAAAGCCATGCGGCAGGAAATACTGAAAAGCAAAAAGGCCGTAGACCTCTAACCTCCATCCTCGTCCCTTCCAATCCGCTCCTTGAGCCCTATGATGCGCCGGAGGTCCTCAATATCGCATCCGGTCCGCCCCAGGGATTTTTCAAGCTCTCCAAGGAGCCGCTCGTTTTCTTCCTTTGCGTCCGCCATGACCGCGGCGATGCCGTCTTTAAGGGCCCGGTATTCATCGAAGAGGGGGTTCCCCGGCTCCAGGAAACGGTTATTGAAATCGCAGTCGTCGGGAAAGCCGCATACGGCAAGGATTTTCGTTTTCTTCTCCGCCATGTAGGCCCCCAGGAGGTCGATCTCCTCGATGCGAAGGGCGTCCCTTTCGGTCATGGCCTGAACTTTTGCAATATCTCCTGATTTTAATAGATGCCTTTTTACTCGGATAGACTGAAGGAATTCCCCAAGGAGGAAAAGCCTCGTTTTCATGAGGCCCAACAGGGAAAGGAAGAGTTCGGTTACATCATCCCTCAATGCTGAAACTGCCCTTCGATTCGAGGCCGGATTTCTCCGTCCTTACTTCCGTGGCCGATATTTTTTCCCAGGCCTCGCGAAGCTCTTTCAGGAGGCGGACCACCTCGTCGACTATTTCAACGCTTTTCTGGATATTGGCCTCCAGGAGCCTTTTTTTGAAGTACATATAGAGACTGAAGAGGTTTTGGGCGATGTCGTTTTTTTCATTGAGGTTGATGGACAGCATAAGCTCCGTGAGGATGTCCTGGGTTTTAAGGATGTTTGCGTTCACCACATCGTAAGTCTTAGGCGAGGCCATGTTTTCCCTGGCGATGTTGAGGAACTTGACGGCGCCGTCGTAAAGCATCACGATAAGAGTCCCCTGACCGGCGGTGGTTATTTCGGTCTGTTTATACTTGTCGTAGGGGTTTTTTCCGGGTATCGCCATTGTGTCCTCCAGGGAATGTCGCGCGGAACGGCAAAAACCACAGGCAACCTCTAAAAACCAGGTTTTCCCGCCCGTCTTCGGAGGGCGGGAAAACCTGAGTCCTGAGTTTGCCAGCAGTTACGATTTGGGGGACCTAAAAATTTTATTTTTTAGATCTTCCCCACAATCATTATCGAAGGCGCCTTGATGTAACTTTACCGCATAATCAAGGCAATTTCAACTTATTACACGCTTTCGCCAGTGTCGCCTTTCCATCGCTCCTTTGTTATTCTATCATTCTTTTACTGTTTTCATGCCGGTTTTGATGGCTAACCCTATAAGGTTTCCAGCCTGCCTTCGGCGGGCGGGAAACGCAAGGCAACCTCGAAAACTCGGGTAAACCTTATTGCTGAATTTTCAAGCAGTTAAAATTCATGGGAACCGTAAAAAAATTAATTTTTAAGGCCCCCTGATGTAATTTTCCTGTATATCTCCTCGTACTTTTCGAGGGTCTTGGTGACGATTTCTTCGGGGAGGGGAGGAGGAGGGGAGTCCTTGTCCCACGGGGTTGTTTCCAGATAATCCCGAATAAACTGTTTGTCGAAGCTTGCCGGTGATGTGTCCACGCGGTAGAGGGACGCGTCCCAGAACCTGGAGCTGTCCGGGGTGAGGACCTCATCGATCAATATGATCTCATTGCCCAGGACGCCGAATTCGAGTTTCGTGTCGGCCAGTATGATGCCGGAGCTTTTGAGTATGTCCCCGGCAAATTCATAAATCCGCAGGGTGAGCTCTCCCAGGCGTTCCGCGTGCTGAGGGTCTATCTTTTTCTTCATGGCCTCCACGGAGATGTTGATGTCATGTCCGGAAGAGGCTTTCGTGGACGGAGTGAAGAGGGGCCGGGGAAGCTTCTGGGCTTTCTTTAGTCCGGGGCCGAGCGGGATTCCACAGACTTCGCCGGTATTGCGATAGTCGTTCCAGGCGCTTCCTGTGAGGTATCCCCGGGCCACGCATTCGAAGTCGATGCGGTCCGTTTTTTTTACGAGAACCGCCCTGTCTTTGAGGTCGTGACAGCGGTTAAAGGGTTTTGGGAAAACGGTGTGGTCTGTCTCCACGATGTGGTTTTTTACGAAGTTGATCCTGGAAAACCAGAGGCAGGATATCCTGTTGAGGATGATCCCCTTGCCGGGTATGCCGTTGGGAAACACGTGGTCGAAGGCGGAAACCCTGTCCGTGGACACGATAATGAGATGATCGTCATCAGCGCGGTAGATGTCCCGTACCTTCCCGGAAAAAAGTTTCCTGGTTCCGGGCACATGGGACCTCAGCAGAGCTTCCATTTCAGCGCCCTCCTTCATTCAACCGTTGAAGCCGTGACAGTTTTTCAAGTAAAATTTCATTGGTCATCCGCGGATTGGCCTTCCCCCGCGATTCCTTCATCACCTGCCCGACGAGGAATTTCAGGGCCTTTTCCTTTCCATGTATATAATCCGCAACAGAACAGGGATTTGCAACGATGATCCTGTCGGCGATTTGCCCTATCTCAGATGAATCGGTGACCTGTCGGAGCCCCTTTTCCCGGATGATGGTTTCGGCGTCGGCCCCGGACTCCGCCATCTCTCCGAAGACGGCCTTTGCGATTTTTCCGCTAATGGTATTGTCTTCAATGAGGGAGAGAAGGGCGGCAAGCTTCTCCGGCGTTACGATGAAGGCGCCGATCCGGTCCACATCGTCGAGGCGAGACAGAAGTTCACTCTGTATCCAATTGGACGCCCTCCTGGGAACGGCGCCCCGGGACACGGTCATTTCGAAATAATCGGCGAGCTCCCTTGCCGAGGTAAGGACCTCGGCATCCTGCTCGGAAAGGGAGTATTCTTCCATAAAACGGGCCTTCTTTCGGTCCGGAAGCTCGGGGAGGGCCAGGCGGCAATCCTCGATGTACTTTTCGTCAAGATGGATGGGGGGAAGGTCCGGGTCCGGGAAGTATCGGTAATCGCGGGCTTCTTCCTTGGAACGCATGGCGAAGGTCATGGCGCGCCGACTGTCCCAGAGGCGTGTTTCCTGGACGATTCTTTCCTTCGCGGCGAGAAGCTTCGCCTGCCGGTCAATCTCGTAGTCGATGGCCATTTTAACGGACCTGAAAGAGTTGAGGTTCTTTAATTCCACCTTCTCGCCGAACTTTTCGGAGCCCTTCTCCCGCAGGGAAATGTTGACATCACAGCGAAGGCTTCCCTCTTCCATGTTGCAGTCCGAGACGTTGAGATATTTCATGATGCTTTTCAGGCGCTGGAGGTAGCCGTATGCTTCGTCAGAGGTGCGGATGTCCGGCTCAGAGACGATCTCGATGAGAGGGACGCCGGACCTGTTGAAATCGACGTAGGAGATGGGGTGTTCGGGATCTTCTGAATGGATGGACTTCCCGGCATCTTCCTCTAAGTGGATCCGGGTGAGGCCGATCCTCCTCATGGGTTGCCCCGGCGGCCCGCCCGAAGGCAGTTCGATGTATCCTCCGAGACAGATGGGCCTGTAAAATTGGGATATCTGGTATGCCTTCGGCAAATCGGGGTAAAAATAGTTTTTCCTGTCAAATGTACTGTTCCCGGAGATTTCGCATCCAAGGGCGAGGCCCGCGAGGACCACTTTTTTCAGGGCCTCTGAGTTGAGGACCGGGAGGCCCCCTGGAAGGCCTGAGCACACCGGGCATGTCTGTGTATTCGGCCCCGCCCCGAACCGCGTGGAACACCCGCAGAAAATCTTGGAGGCCGTGTTGAGCTGGACATGCACTTCAAGGCCGATGATCGGTTCGTATTTCATCGTATTTTTCAATGGGGCATTCAAGTAAGCCCGCCCTTGGGGGAACACAAATAAGGATTGGCTGAAGATAATTTGGCTCTCCGTTTATTTGTCAAGGAAAATGACATAAATACCGGACCCGCGGCAGATTTGATTGACGTGGGGAATCGCGGGAAGAATACTTAACCAATGGTGAACTCATCGAAAACGGCCGGGGCGTCTGCGATCGCCACCCTTGCGCTCTTCGCTCTCCTTGCGCTTCTGGGAGGGGCCCTCCTGGGGGCCCTGTCGGGATCGCTCCTCCCGGGGCTGTATTTGACCCGGGGCAATACGATGATGTACTTTTTCTCCGAGCCCGTGAGTGAATACGCCCGCATCAGGGGATTGCTCCTCAGCCCCGAAGAAAACGACCGCGTGATCGGATATTATGCCATGCGCGAATACGGAAGGACCGACGCGCCGTTTTTAGTCGACAGATTTCACCGGGAGAAATCGCTTCATGTTAAACGCATCATCGTATGGCTCCTCGGTTTTTCAGGAAACCGCGGAGAGGTGAAAGCGTTCATCGCAAAGACTTACAGAGTATCCGCCGGGCCCATAAAAAAGGAGATGGAAAAAACCGCCAGGCGCCTGTGGGGCGGGCTGGAGGGGGTCATCCCGGGCGATAAAAAGTGATGTGACGATGGTTCCGATTTTTCCTTCCCAGGGGAAAATAGATTGACGTATCCATGGGGCGCTGTATCAAAAATACCTTTCTGGGGCGGACCGGGGGGAGGTTGCGTCCCCGTGTATTGGACGTGAGGATGGGAAAGCGAATTGGCATTTTTGGAGGGACCTTCAACCCGGTCCATATCGGACATCTTGTCAATGCCCAGCATGTCGTTGATGAGTATGCTTTGGACCGCGTCGTTTTCATCCCCGCCCGGCATCCGGTCCATAAGGAACTGGAGGGCGGTGCCGGCGCCGAGGACCGCCTCCAAATGCTTGGGATCGCCGCGGAGGGTAACTCATCCTTCGAAATTTCCAGGCTGGAAATCGACCGAAAATCCCCATCATACACGGTCGATACTCTGGATGCGTTGGGGCACGACCGCTGTGATGACGAGCTTTTCCTCGTCATCGGCGGCGACTCGTACCGCCAGCTTGCCTCCTGGAAGGAATACCGTCGCATATTGTCCGGGACCCCAATCATCGTCCTCCGCCGTCCCGGGGAAGACATTGTTCCGGGTATTCACAGCGCCGGGGAATTCTTTTTTGCGGAAAACCCCCTGATGGAGATCAGCTCGAAGCGCATACGGTCCCTCGTGAGGGACGGGAAATCCGTAAAGTACATGGTCCCAGACGGGGTCCTCGATTACATCAATGCCAAGGAGCTCTATCGTACGTGAAGAAAAAACTGGTCTTATCGGGCCTCGCCCTGGCGGTGCTGGCCGGGGCGCTTTTATCCTACAGATATTACTACCTTCTTACGCGCAATGTCATCGACGCTCTGGTGGCCCAGAAAAGGATGATACATGTCCTCGTGGCGGGCAGCAATTCCTTCAACAACAACCGCCACCGGTTCTGCGGCATCGCCGCCATAAATCCGGAAAACGGAAAGATCGGGTTCACCTTCCTTCCTCCGGAGCTGAAGATCAACATGAGCAGGCGCGGCAATGACTATATGAAGCTCCAGGATGTCGACATAAGCGACTTCGACGATGTCCGGGAGGCCCTCCAGCGGGAGCTCAAGTTAAACGTGGCCTTTTATCTGGAGCTCTATGCCGTGGACATCGAGAGGTTCGTGGACCTCATCGGAGGCATTGAAATCTTTGTCCTCGACCAGCTTCCCCTGGACGAGGGGTTCCACTTCGGCCTCAATTATTTTGACGGGAAGAAAATCGTCAGATATATAAACGACACGCCGACCAAATCCATCTTCAAAAAATACGATAGGATACAGGACGTGGTGATGTCGTTCCACGGGAGCCGGGATTTGTACCGGGACCTGATCAACCAGGATTTTATTTCGGAGACCCTCTCGTCGTTCAAGACCAACATTATGCCCCAGGAAATGCTGTCCCTGGCCCGCCTTGTTGCGGACAACACGGAGCTCAACTGCGCCATTCTGCCCGGGGAAATTGATGACGCGGGGAATTATGTCATGGACAACATTTCCTACAAGATATACGAGAAGGAATTCCTGGCCCAGCTTCTTGAGGATGAGGGGAATGTAGGGTCGATAAAAGTGAAAATTTTGAATGGTACGGACATCCCGGGGTTGGCGCGGAAAATGAGAAACCTCCTCATCCGGGAAGGCCTCAATGTTGTGGAGTTTGGCACCTCTCCCTACCCGAGGCTCGATTATTCGATCCTTATAAACCAGAGGGGAAACCTGTCGCATGCCCGAAAAGTCGCCGAGGTGACCGGGGTGAAAAAGATATACCATGTCATCGACAATGCCCAGCTCCATGATGTGCTGATAATTTTCGGTAAGGACAATGTAAAAAGTGAAGACACCGGCAATAACTGAGGAAGCCATCCAGGAGACCGCCAGAGGCTGTGCCCGCGTCCTTTCCGAAAAAAAAGGGGAAGATATTGTCCTCCTGGACCTCAGGTCCGTCAACGGCTATCTCGATTATTTTCTCATCACCACGGCTAACTCCCTCCTCCACGGCCGAGCCATGGCGAAGGAGGTCCAGAAATTCATGTACTCAGTGAAGTTCCCTGCCCGCTCAAAGCCCCGCCTCGACTCCGGGTGGATAATCCTTGACTATAACGAAATAGTGGTCCATCTTTTCACCCTGGAACTTCGGGAGTACTACCAGCTCGAAAGGCTCTGGGCCGATTCCAGGCGCATTCCTCTGTAGTCGCGGGTGAAGGAGCGGATAATGGAAGGAGAGTACTTAATCATCGAAAGGCTGGTCCGCAATATCAGCCATGAAATCAAAAATCCCCTCACCGCCATCAAAGGATATGCCCAGCTCCTTGGGCTAAAACCCGGCGATCCGGAGCTCGTGGAAAAGACCAGGAAGATGGTGGTGGAGAACGCGGACCTCATCGACGAGAGATTGCACGCCCTGTATGCGGTTTTCGAACTCACCCCGGGAGAGAAGGCCGATATCGATATCGCCGGGACCGTGGGGGAGTTTGTCCGGAGCCTCGACGATGATATCATGGCAAGAGTGTCGCATATAAACCCTCCGGGAGGGGTGAATGCCGTGCTTGAGAGGAGGGGGATTCTGCGCGCACTCCACCTACTTGTGGGGCGCTTCGACTGGAAGGGGAACGGTGGGGCCTCCCTAACCATTTCGTTACGTGAGACGGAAGAGGGGAAGCCGGGGCTGGACTTCGAGTTTTTCGGCGTTTCCTTTGAGGGCATGAAGGGGGAAACCTTCTTTCTCCCGTACTCGGAAAAGAAACTGTACCGCGGCGGAACAGAGCTTTTTGAAGTGTTCGCCACCGCAAGAATGAACGGGTGGCGCTTCGGGCTTCTCGATGGCGGAGCCCGGCGCGGTTTTTACCTTGTGTTCTGATAATGGATGAAGAATATAAAATATTAGTCGCCGACGACGAGGCCGGGATACGAGACCTCCTCCGTGATCTCCTGAGCGGGTCCTTCAATGTTGATACCGTGGAAAGGGGGGACGAGGTGCTTGACCGCATCGCCCGGGACAGGCACGACATACTCATTCTGGACCTCCAGCTTCCGGGTATGAACGGCATAGATGTTCTGAGGGTCATCAGCGAAAAGAAGGTCCGGGTGGTGGTCGTGGTGATAACTGCGTCGAACAATGTGGAGACCGCAATCACGGCGATGAAGCTGGGGGCCTACGATTACATAGTCAAGCCATTCGACGCCGAAAAGTTCCTGGTGATAGTGAAAAACATCGTGGAACGCCTCGAACTGGAGAGGGAAGTGGACACCCTCAGGGAGCAGGTGGGGGAGAAATTCCGCTTTGTAAATGTCATAGGGAAGTCCCAGGCCATGCTGAAAATATTCTCCACCTTAGAGCGCGTCATCGATACTGACAGCACCATCCTTATCTCCGGGGACAGCGGCACCGGCAAGGAGATCATAGCAAAGGCGGTCCACTACAACAGCAACAGGAAACAGTATCCCTTCCGTTCCCTGGACTGCAGCACCATTCCCAGGGACCTCATAGGCAGCGAGCTCTTCGGCCACGAGAAGGGGGCCTTCACCGGGGCGGTCTCGCGCAAAATCGGGAAATTTGAGGTGTCCTCGAAGGGGACGCTGTTTTTGGACGAGATCGGCAACCTGTCCATCGACATGCAGGCCAAGCTCCTGCGCGTTCTCCAGGAGAAGGAGTTTGAGCGGGTAGGGGGAAACCAGATCATAAAAGTGAATACCCGCATAGTGGCGGCGACGAACAGGGACCTCAGGGAGCTGGTAAAGCAGAACCGTTTCCGCGAGGACCTCTATTACCGGCTGAACGTGGTGCCGGTGTATCTGCCACTTCTCAAAGAGCGCAAGGAGGACATACCGCTTTTTATAGACCATTTTCTGAAAAAATACAACACCGAGTTCGGCAGAAGCCTCAATATTGACATCAAGGCGCGAATGTTTTTAACGAATTATCAATGGCCGGGAAATGTCCGCCAGTTGGAAAACGTCATAAAGAGGCTTGTCCTTTTGTCGACCGAGAAGGTTGTGGGCCCCGATCAGGTGAAGGCGCTTTTGGAGTTCGAGGACCCGGCGGCGCCGGGCCCCGGGGACGGCGACCTGGAGGCCCAGGGGACGCTTCCGGCGGGCGGGGATATAGTTAGCATGGATGAGATGGAAAAGGCGTATCTCGAAAGGGCCCTGGAACATTTTGACTTCAATATTTCTTCCACCGCAAAGGCCCTGAAAATATCGAGGAAGACGATCCACAACAAGCTGAAAAGATACGGAATCGTGATCCACAAGACGACGGTGGTTTGACTTCCCGGGGACACAGAGGAAATGTCCCGGGGCAGCAGCGCTCAGAGAGACTTCTCGAGCTCTTCTATTCCGTTTTTTAATATGGTAAACTCCCTGGTCCCCTTCTTGAAATTCTTCATGTATTTTTTAAAATAGGATATCTGTTCCTTCTTCCAGTTTTGCATGTCGGCTTCCTTTTGCAGCATGGTCCCTCCTTAATATACGTGTCGAATATCGGGTATTGCGGCGGGCCGGGGTTGGCGCTGCGCCTTTTTATGAATATCGGAATAATCAGAGGACTATATGAGGAAAAAGATGTGGGCCGGAAACGTCAGGGCGCCCCGGGGAGCCCTGACGCAAAGAAGATACGGGTGGATTTTCCCGGGCCGAAAGCAATCAGAGGTCTTTGAATCTGGGTTCACGCTTGTTTAGAAAAGCGTCGACTCCCTCGTTTTTGTCCGCTGTCTCGCAGAGAGTGCCAAAAATTTCCCTCTCGTTTTTCTGCGCCTCATAGTACTCCATGAAAAGCCCCTCCCTGATCGATAAAAGAGCGCCCCGTACCGCCATGCGGCTTTTAGATGCTATTGCGCCGGCTAACTTTTTCGCCTCTTCCACCGCCTGCCCCGCGGGGACTACCCGGTTCACCAGGCCGTAGGTCTCGGCCTGGGCGCCGTCTATAAAGTTGCCCGAAAGCACCAGCTCGTAGGCGCGTCCTCTCCCTATGAGCCGGGGGGTCCGCTGGGTGCCCGCGTATCCGGGGATGATGCCGAGCTTGATTTCCGGGAGCCCCATCCGGGCGGACTCGTCGGCGAGGCGCATGTGGCACGCCAGGGCGAGCTCCATGCCTCCGCCGAGACAGTAGCCGTGTATGGCCGCAATGAAGGGCTTGTCGGCCTTTTCGATGAGGTTGAAGACCTCCTGGCCGTTGATTAGATAACTGCTCCCTGCATTGGCCGTTGTAAGGCCCCGTATCTCGTTGATATCGGCCCCGGCGATGAAGGCTTTGCCCGCCCCGGTAAAAACTACGACGCGGACGGAGTCGTCGGAAAGCGCCCTGGTGATGGTGTCCCTGATGTCGCCTAAAACGGGAGTGCTGAGGGCATTCATGGGCGGGTTGTCGATCACCATGATGGCGATCCCCTTTTCATCGACGGTATAATAACACTTTTTGCCTTCATTTACTGTTATCATGAAACGGTTCCTCCGGTTCTGTATTCGCACGGCGGCTTGTTCCGCGGGTTTCCTGTATCAGGAGCTGCGTGATCTTTTCTGTCAAATAATTTATTTGACAGAAAAGATTTTACCAGTGTAAAATAAGGGAACCTCTAAAAGTTGAATTTTTGAGGTTTCCATAAATTACAACTACTGGCATACTCGGGACTCAGGTTTTCTCGCCCGCCTTCGGCGGCCGGGGGAAACCGGGGGAAGTCACAAAAAATTGGTTTTTCCCGCCCGCCGAGGGCTGGCGGAGAAAACCAATTTTTGGAGTTTGCCTGATATTTGGCTCTATGAATGGGAAACCCGATATCGTCATGAAAAAACCGTTCCTGTGGTGTATGCTCGTCCTCCTCGTTTCCCCGGGCGCCTTTGGGGAAGAAGGGGCTATGCTTCTGGGTGATCTTGCGGCGCAAAAAGACGCCTACGAAGGGAAAAAAATCACTATGCCGCTCAAACTAAAAAGTATCGACAACCTCTTCGGAAAAATCTATTTTTACGACAGGAAAAACCAGGACATAGTGTTCGACGTGGCCATCCAGTCCGGCATGGAGGAGTACAGGACCGAGATGCTCAATCTCAGAGAGGGCTTGGAATATCATGTCACCTTTCTTTTCAACGGAGTGGGAAATATCGGCATTATCAATGGAGAGTTGATAGGATTCACACCCGCCATACTCATGAAACTTCCCGAGGGCGGAGAAAAAACGGAGAAGGAACAAATAAAATGAAGGGCAGAATAGCTGGGCGGCTATCCTGCCCTCCACACACTGGTTGAGTTAACGCAGTGCCGAAGAACAATACAGTACAACTTTTGGGAGGGAAATACCATACTGTTCCCAGCGTTTTATGTATCGGCCAAGAATGGAGAAAACTTGAGCATTTTTTTTTGGAAAAACCTTGCGCCATGACCGGGGTGGTCGTCAAAGCCTTTGGCCGCTATTACGACGTGGCCTGGAAAAACACCAGAATCCGGTGTACACTCCGGGGTAAACTTCGTACGCACCGTGACAGGGAACGCTTCTCAAATCCAGTTGCCGTAGGGGACCTCGTAACTCTGGAGATAGGGGGGGACGGTACGGGGACGATTTCACATATTCACGAGAGGAAAAACGTCTTTTCCCGAAAGGAAAGAGGACGCAACCGGAAGGAAGACGTCATCGCGGCCAATCTCGACCAGGTGATCATCATACAGTCCTTCTACCGGCCACGGCTGAACCTCCGTTTTGTAGACCGGCTTGCGGTACGGGGCAAGAAGGACGGTATTCCCGTCCTTCTCTGCCTGAACAAGGTGGACCTGGCCGATGGAGAGGACATCGAATTCGTGAAAGATTATTTCAGCCGCTCCGGCATTGACCTGGTTTTTACCAGCGCCATTTCCGGAGAGGGGCTCGATGGACTTCGCGGCAAAATCGGAGGAAAGACCTCCCTTTTGGCCGGACATTCCGGCGCCGGGAAGACGAGCATCCTCAATGCGGTCTTCCCCCACCTGGACCTCCCCGTGGCGGATGTTTCGGAGAAAACCGGGAAGGGCCGGCACACCACCACCAATGTCGAGATGATCGTCCTTGAAGGGGACATCAGGATGATTGACACGCCGGGGATGCGGGAATTCGGCCTCATGGACATTGAGCCCTACAGGCTGGGCGATTATTTCGCCGACTTCGACCGTTACCGGGACAAATGCGGTTTCAAACCGTGCTCCCACGACCACGAACCTACCTGCGAAGTCCGGCGCCAAGTGGAAAAAGGGAAAATCAACGAAGAACGTTACATGTCGTATCTTCATATCCTCGAGTCCCTCAAGGAATATTACGGGAGCCTCTACTGATGATATCAATCACCGATCTTGTGGTCGACTTCGGCGCGGGACCAGTCCTCGACGGAATTACTTTGGAGGCCCCGGAGG
Organism: Spirochaetota bacterium; assembly: GCA_029974015.1. Lineage (GTDB taxonomy): Bacteria > Spirochaetota > UBA4802 > UBA4802 > JAGODF01 > JAGODF01. The sequence goes on along the minus strand of JARKUF010000038.1, from coordinate 71,664 downwards.
GGAGCATGACTGTGGTGCTCGGTAAGAACGGCTCGGGAAAATCGGTGCTTCTTAAAACAGTCATGGGCCTTGTGAGGGCCACGGCGGGGGCCGTGAGGGTCGCCGGGGCGGACCCGGCCGGGCTTTTGGAGCGCCCCCGGGAGGGGGTCGAGATGGGATACGTGTTTCAGAAGGGGGGCCTTTTCGATTCCCTCAGCGTTTTTGAAAATATTGCCTTTCCTCTCCGACGCCGGGGAATGGAAGAGGACGATATAGGCGCGGCAGTTGTCTCTATCCTGGACCGCGTTGGCCTCGCCGGAAGCGGTGAAAAATATCCTTCCGAACTGAGCGGGGGAATGCAAAAGAGAGTGGGGTTGGCACGGGCGGTGTGCGCCAATCCGAACGTGGTCCTCTATGACGACCCCACCGCGGGCCTTGACCCCATACTGTCCGATTCAATCGCCGGGCTGATCCTCGATATCCGCATGAATTTCAGGGCCACGTCCCTTGTGGCGACACATGACCTGAAGACCGTGGAAAAGATCGCCGACCAGGTGCTCCTCCTTTACGGAGGAAAAATCGTCTTCCAGGGAACGAAGGAAGAATTCTTCGAAGGATCGTCCCCCTTTGCCCAACAGTTTTGCAGTGGAGATCCGGAGGGGCCCATTGATATCTTTTAATATCAGCGGAATGCCGTCAATTACGGCGCCCGGCTTACAATTGTGCTTGACATTTCAGAGTTAATGAATGATACTACACCGTCAGTCGTCGGAGGATACCACGGCATGCCCCGCGATTACCGCGGGGCATTTTAAATATTCGGCAATCTCTAAAAATGTGTTTTCCCGCCCGCCGAAGGCCGGCGGGAAAACCTAAGTCCTTTTTCAGGGTGGACCAACGTATGAACAGCGCGAAAATGGAAAAAGCGAATCTCGACTGGGGAGACCTTCCCTTTGGGTATGTAAAAACCGATTACAATATCAGGTATTATTACAAAAACGGCGAGTGGTCGTCCGGGGAAATATCCTCCGATGAAAACATCCCGCTTCACATGGCCGCGCCGTCCCTCCATTACGGCCAGCAGGCCTTCGAAGGGCTGAAGGCCTTCGAGACGGTGGACGGGCGCATCGTCGCTTTCCGACCCGACGAAAATTCCCATCGCCTCCAGAAAAGCTGCGACAGGATTTACATCCCGCGGATCCCCGATGAGCTTTTCCTCGACGCCATACGAAGGGTCGTCGCGGCGAACGCACGATTTGTCCCGCCCCACTATACCGGAGCGTCCCTTTACATACGGCCACTGGTAATTGGGACCGGGGCGAGAGTGGGCCTTGGTCCCGCCGAGGAATACCTCTTTATTGTCTTCGCCACCCCTGTGGGGCCGTATTACAAAGGAGGGTTCAAGCCCGTCAGGGCCCTGGTGGTGGAGGAGTTCGACCGCACGGCGCCCCGGGGAGTGGGTGACTGCAAGGTGGGCGGAAACTATGCCGCGGGCCTTCGGGGGAGCATGTTCGGCCATGAAAAGAACTACCCCATCGTCCTCTATCTTGATCCAAAAGAGAAAAAATACATCGACGAATTCAGCACCTCGAACTTCATCGGCATAAAGGGCGATACCTATATTTCGCCCGATTCCATCACCATCCTGCCAAGCATCACGAACAAGAGCCTGGCGGTGATCGCCGGAGACATGGGCATGAAAGTCGACAAGAGGAAGGTCGATATCGAAGAAGTGGAATCCTTCGACGAAGTGGGGGCCGTGGGGACCGCCGCCGTCATCACCCCCATTGCGAGCATCAAATACCGGGACCGGGAATTTACCTTCTGTTCGAATGAAAACGCCGGCCCAGTGTCAACGAAGCTTTACGAGCGCCTCACAAAGATACAGACCGGCGAGTACGAGGACAGGTATAGCTGGCTTATGGAGATCAACCCCTGATCCGATTCAGTCGGACTTGACGACCCTTTCGGCCTGGATGGCGAGGTACTTGACGAGGGTTTGCTCGTCGATGAGTCCAAGGTTGACCAGAATTATTCCGATAAGTCCTCCCTCCTTTTTCTGGACCTCAACTGCCTGGTCCAACTGTTCCTGCGTAACAACATGGTTCTCGATGAGTAGTTCTCCCAGCAGCGGTTTTGGCATGGAATGCCTCCCTTTTGTGTGGATTATCTAACGGCCAGCCCCGTGCTTCGCGACCTGCCCGCTTACAGCAATATTCTTTTAATCGCGTCTTTCCAGATTTTTTTCTGGTAGGAACGCTCTTCCTCGGACATCCGTGGTTCGAAGCGCCGGATTATCCTGTTGTGCTTCGCTATCTCTTCAATGCCGCCATAGAGGCCGGCGGTGGCCCCCGCCAGATAGGCCGCGCCCAGGGCCGTCGATTCCGTAACTTCGGGAAGAAGCACGGGGATGTCGAGGATGTCGGCCTGGAACTGCATGAGGTAGTCGTTTCCCGTGGCGCCCCCGTCGACCCTCAGCTCGTGTATCACCTTGCCGGAATCCTGCTGCATGGCTTCGATGATGTCGAAGGTCTGCATCGCTATGGATTTGAGGCCCGCCCGGACGATCTGCTCCCGCGTGGTGTCCCTCGTGATGCCGAAAACGGCCCCGCGTGCGTCGGATTTCCAGTACGGCGAGCCGAGCCCCACGAAGGCCGGGACGAAAACCACCTCGTCGGCTTTTTGTACCGATACGGCCATGGCTTCGGATTCGGGGCTTTTTTCGAAAAACCGCATGAAATCCCGGAGCCACTGGATGGCGGCCCCGGCGATGAAAGTGGAGCCCTCGAATGCATAGGCCGGTTTGCCCAGATTGTCGCAGACAAGGGTGGTCAGGAGCCCGTATTCCGATATGGAGTTCGTCTGCCCGGTGTTAAGGAGCATGAAACATCCGGTGCCGTAGGTGTTTTTGATGGAGCCTTCCGTCACGCATCCCTGGCCCGCCATGGCGGCCTGCTGGTCCCCAGCCATGCCGCCTATCATGATCCCGTTGGGAAGCCCCGGAACTCCCCGGGTGGTCCCAAAGTTTGATGAGGAGTCCTGCACTTCCGGGAGGATGACAGGCGGAATTCCAAGTATCTCCAGCAGTTCAGGGTCCCATTTTTTGTCATTGATGTTGAAGATGAGGGTCCGCGAGGCGTTTGTGTAATCAGTTTTATGGGACAGTCCTCCGGTGAGGTTCCAGAGAATCCAGGTGTCGATGGTGCCGAAGAGAAGAGAGCCGGCTTTCGCCAGGTCCCGCGCCCCGGTCACATTGTCCAGGAGCCATTTTATTTTTGTACCGGAAAAATACGCGTCTATGACCAGGCCGGTTCGTTTGCGGAAGACCACGTCGTATTTCTTTTCCTTGAGCTGGTTGCAGATGTCGGCGGTGCGTCGGCATTGCCAGACGATCGCGTTGTGGATGGGCTTCCCGCTCCCCCGGTCCCATAGGACTGTGGTCTCACGCTGGTTGGTGATGCCGATCGAAATGGCGTCGGAGGCTGAAAGGCCTCCTTTTCGCAGGGCCTCAGGTATGAGCTCTTTCACGCAATTCCAGATCTCGACCGCATCGTGCTCCACATATCCGGGCCGGGGAAAATACTGGGTGAATTCCCTGTAGGCGCTGGATATTGGATGGCCCGTTTCATCGAAGCAGAAAACACGGTTTCCCGTGGTCCCGAGATCGATGGACATGATGAATTTTTTTCCCATGGAGTTTACTTTAAGGCGGCCCCTAATTTTATAAAGCTATTCTTCTGCGCCTCTTTCAAATAATTACGGGCAGTCATAAAAAACTCGTGTGAGACCTCAAAAAAATATATTTTTCGAGGCCCCATAAATTGTAACTGCTGTCATACTCAGGACTTAGGTTTTTCCACCCGCCGAAGGCGGGCGGAAAAACGAAGTTTTTGTGACTGCCCTTGCAAATTATGCAGATATAAGTGATTGTCCCCGTAGTTACGAAACCTTTCTTTAGGCCTGGAATACCGGCGGAGTACATCGTCATTTTTACGGATACATTTTATTTTTGTAAAGTAGAAAAGCGGAAAGAGGCGTATTTTATTGGTTGACTGCATGTACCTCTTTATGGGAACCTCTGATTGTAAAAATGACAATTGGGTTTTTCCGCCCGCCGAAGGCTTGCGGAAAATATAATTTTTAAGATTGCCTTTTTTTCCGTCGGCCTTCGGCGGGCGGAAAAATATAATTTTCAAAATTTCCCGGTGAAAAATACAAGCGGCCGCTTTTCATGAAATTCAGGGATTTTTTCAAAAACAGAGAACTTATTTTTATCGCTGAGATCGGCATTAACCACAGGGGCGATGCGGGCCTGGCGGCCCGCCTCGTTGAAGCGGCGGCCCGTGGAGGCGCTGACGCCGTTAAGTTTCAGACCTTCGCGCCGGAGCAAATGTTTTCGCGGTACGGAAACTCACTGCTCGCCAGTGACACAACGGAGAAGGCCGACTTTTCTACAATAGAGTTTTTCAGGAAACTCCGCCTTGGAAAAGACGACTATTTAAGTCTGGCGCACCTCTCCAAAGAAAAAGGGCTGCTCTTCTTTTCGTCGCCCTTCGATTTGGAATCTTTGGAACTTCTGGAATCCCTCAATGTTCCAGTGTATAAAATCGCTTCATCGGAAGTGACAAACCTTTCCCTTCTGCGCGAAATCGGGGCCACGGGGAAACCGGTTATCCTGTCGACGGGGATCTGCATGGAAAAGGAAATCGAGGAGGCTGTTGCGGCCCTGGTTTCCGCTGGCGCCCCCGATATCGTACTTATGCACTGCGTGTCCCTCTATCCCCTTCCGCCGGAGAGGGCCAATCTCCGGCGAATCGCCGCTCTGCGCGACAGGTTCGGTCTCGAAGTGGGTTTTTCAGACCACTCCCCCGATTTCCATGCGGTCCAGATTGCCGCCGCCCTGGGTGCCCGGGTATTTGAAAAGCATTTTACTCTTTCTGCTGATTACGATTGCCCGGACATGGCTGTCTCCCTCACCCCCGACCAGTTTCTGGAAATGCGCAGCGCTGTCGAGACCGTCGTTTCTATGATGGGCCACGGGCGGATCGATTACGATTTTTACGAAAAAGATGTTGCCAAATCGGCCCGCCGCAGCCTTTATGCGAGAAGGCATATTCCCCGGGGCACGGTACTCTCGGATGATGATATTGCGGCGAAGCGACCCGGAGTCGGTATTTCCGCCGCTTTGAGGGATGTTCTGGTGGGTATGCGAGCTTTAGTAGATATAGAAGAAGATTTCCCGCTCAGGATGGAAGATTTCGAATGATGGACAGAGTGAGAATACTGACTTTGTTTCTGGCAGTACCGGCCTTGGTGTGTACGGGGTGTTCCCATGGAAACATTATGGAAACAAACCATATCCTCGACAAAAAAGCCATCAGGCTTCTTCAAGACACCACTGAAGCGATCGATTATGATTTCGGATATGACAGCGTCAACGATCTATTCTATGTTTATTTATCACGAGCGGATAAAAGTAACCTAGCAAAGCTGGGCGAGCTTGAAAAACGCAGTAAACAGCTCGCAGAGCAGAGGGAGCTTGCGAAAGTGCTAAACGCCGCCAATCCGGCCGATCTCCAAAATTTTTATTACGGCGTCGTGCGGATCAATATGACCGTCAGCCACAAAGCCGACTATTTCAAAAAAAGAAAGATTTGGCCGAATTATACGTATTTCAAAAATTATCTCCTCCCTCCCGCCGTGAAATTTCGCGAAGCGGTCAAGAAAGCCATGATTGCAAAGGACGCATCCTTCCTCGAATTCGATAAGGCCGCCGAAGTAAAGGCCGCAAACTGGGTCCGCTGGTATTACCGGTATCAGGAAGAGGCGGTGGACACGTTTCCCTGATGGCCTGCGCCGCAACCATTTGCTTTCGCGGCTATGTACTCCTGAAGCGGTTCTTCCGATCATACTACTAAGGAGGGGGCGCAAACCGGGAACCTCCATACCCCGGGCGCCCGCCCTTAATGTCTATGGTAAAATCTTGTTGAAAAATTGAAGGGAAACGTTTATTAATACCGAATGAGGAATCCCGAATCATACCTGGTTTCACTGTATATGCGACACCCGTTCCTGCGGCCTTTGCGTTGGATACTGGCCGGGGCCCTTTGTGCCGCTACGGCGATTATCATACTCTTCTCCACGTCCTCCGTGGAAACGCTCCCCGTGGGATGGGAAAGGAGCTTCTACGTTTCGCCTCCCTATATCACGGCCAAAAACCCGAGGCTTGTGTCTCGGGGGAATATTGTGGCGGCGGTGTACCAGGGCCGCGAGGGAGGAAAGGGGGAGGGGCAGCATTACATCTACTCTTCCATCTCTTTCAACGGAGGGGCCTCGTATATTGCGCCGATTAAAATTGCCCCGGTGTCGGGGACCATTGAGCACAATCCTTACGCTGCGATATCACCCCGGGGCCATGTGGCCGTGGCGTGGCAGAACATTGTGGGACCCAGGGCCAATAGCCGTCTCTTCTACTCGGTTTCGAAGGACACCGGGGCCACCTGGGGGGCGCCGGCGGAAGTGGGCCTGATACGCGACAGCGATACTGAAACCGATATGGACATGCTGCCCCAGGTTTACTACGATGACTTGAACCGGCTTCATCTTTTTTATCATGCCCTTCGGGGGAACTCCTTCAATCTTTTCCATTCAGTGAGCGCAGACGGCTCGGTATTCGACGTGCCGCGCAGGCTCGTGGACATGCCGGAGGGGCTCCGGGGGGCCTTTTTCCCCGCCATCCTATTCAGCGGCAATGCCGTCTATCTCGTATGGCAGGGACGGAAGTTAGCTGAAACACGCTTTTCCGACGATCTGTTTTTTATGCGTTCGAACAATTATGGCAACTCCTGGAGCAGGAGCAGGAAGATCACCGACGGGCGCGGCAGCAGCGCGTCGCCCTCCATCGAGGTGAGAGGCTCCACGGTCTATGTAGCATATCAGAACAACAGGGAGAAGACCTGGGGCATTTATCTTTCCATGGGAAGAAACGGAGGCGCCGACTGGGAGGGGCCCCCGTTAAAGGTGTCGGACACGAACGCGAACTGCTATTCCCCGTCGGTACTGCAGTCGGTGAACGAAGAGCTTATGCTGATATGGTACGACCTCCGTTTCCGGGAGCCGTCACTCCAGGCAAGAAAACTTGGCCTGGAGGACATGAAACTCTCGGATGTGATGACGGTCTCCCGTAATTCAATAAACCCCGTGGCCACATCGGTGGACAGAAAGGCGGTAGTACTCTGGAGAGAAGGGGCGCGAATCAAGGCCAATTTCAGCGACGTGTACGTGGCCCCTCCCTTCGTGACTTCCTTGACGCACCCTTCCAATATGTGGTCCCGGGCCCCCGGGGCGCTTATTGAAATCACCCCTCCGAAGGACGAAGCGGGGATCAAATTTTATTCAATTGTGGTGAACCAGGACCCGAATGACAATCCCCCGGACGTGGAAACCCTGAGCGGCAGGCTCACCAGGTATCAGACGCCCCTGCTTGACGACGGCGTACATTATGTTCATGTGAGGGCCATTGACAACGCGGGTAATGTCAGCCGCACCGTGCACTACAAGCTTCAAATTAGCAGGTCCCCCCTCCAGGTGTCGGACCTGAAATCGCCCACCCATAAGGAGGGAACGCCGGAGGTTTCGAACGCGCCGGGCTTCAACTGGGACATGAATACCCAGGACCTCCTTAGGACAAAGGGCTTCCTTGTCGGCCTTACAAGGGACAAGATCGCGGAGCCGGTGACCTTCACTACGGACTTTTCGGCCGACTTTCGGGACCTGGGTGAGGGGCGTTATTTCTTTAGCATACGGGCAGTGGACAAGACCAATAAACCCGGCGCCCTGTCCAGCTATGAAATCATAGTAGGCCAGGCCGAGGCCCTCGATTTAGAGTATATAAAACGAGTGGCCAGGGAGATGAACAAGGAAAGGCCCGATACTACGGTGGTGAAAAGAAGGGCGGTCCCACGGGCGCCCGCTTTTGTGCTGAATTTTCCCTTCGATACCGATCGGAGCTATGGCGGCGGGTCCTTTGACGTGTTCATTTCGCCACGTAATATACGGGAGCAGAACGTGGCGGGATATTCCGTGGTGCTTGATAAAAAGAAAACCATGCCCGGCGATGCAGTGAACCTCCGAAGCAATGTAATTAGCATCAAAGATTTGAAGGACGGGACCTATTATCTTGCCTATAAAGGAAAGTATCATAAAACCGTTAGGGGGAAAAAAGTGTATTACTGGACGGACCCTGTGGTACGGACCTTCACCATAGAAACTCCCCTGGAGCCGTCCCCGGTCATCGCCTATTCGGAAACGGTCACCCGGCGCCTTGCCGAGCGCTGGCTTCTCATTTCCCTCTCCATGGCCGGGCTGGTGCTCACCATCGCTTTCGTGGGATTCGGCGGAAGGGTCGCCTTCTATGCGAATTACCTGGCGTACCGCATGGAACGGGTGCTAAAAAAAAGAGGTCCCCGGTAAATGCCTCCGGGGCGGACATGACCTCCCTGCCAGAGGCCGGTTTTCCATGGAAGTAGAGATGGAAGCATGGGAGAAAGTGCAAGAAGCCGTTGTGGAGGAAAGATGAGCGGTATTCAAATGAGAAAATTTAATTCCTTCGCCGATTTTCTGGCCCGCATGGCGGACCTTTTTCGGGGCCCCACGTTTTTAATGACCTTTCTTCGGGTAGACCCGCGTTTCCGTGAGAAAGTCCTCCTGACCGTCTCCGTGGTGAACAATTGCTATGGGTGAATGAAGGCCCACTCCTCCCTGGCAGGGAGGGTAGGCGTCTCCGGGGACGAGATTGAGAAGCTCATCGCCCTCGATAAAAAAGATTTTGACCGCCGAGAGTGGCTCGCCTTGAAGTACGCCCGTGACTGGGCATGCCTCGACGGAGCGGAGCCGGCGGGCGATTATATGGACGATTTTCGCGCGGAGTATGGCGGAAGAGAGCGGAAGTATATACTGAAGCTCATGCGGACCATGCGGTTTGCTAATCTCTGCAACAACACCTTCCGCGGACGAGCCTGGCGGGAAGAGCTGGAAGGCGCTTGCGATATCGGGGGCGGAAAGTGAATTTATGTTCAGGCGCGGGGCGGCCCTACACTTTCGGCGCCCGCCTGAACACCGCGTCCCTGTACACTGGAGTGTCGAATCGAAGCATGCACACCCGCCCGGGGCGCGCCATCCGCGTCGCTTCATCGCCATCGATGATTTCCCTTACGATGTAGCTTCTGTCGCGAACAATGCTGTCCTCGATGGGAAAGATCGCCTCAATGGCCTCTCCCGCCCTTATGGGATTTCGGACTGTCGCGAGGCATTCAGTCTCGTCGCGCCCAGGCCCTTCATAATGCCCGAGGTACAGCGCTCCCCGGAGGTAGGGCACGCTTCGGGACGCTTCCATGGCGCTAAATTCGTTAAAGAGGTCATCGGTGTAAGGGCGGTGGCTGATGAGGTTTAGCTCCTTTCGCCAGAAGGGAAGGCGTTCCGCGAAAGCCGCCGGGTCCCCGGCGAGGGAGACGGCCTCGGCGTAGAGGCGCGCGGTGTTCGCCGTGTAGTAGACCGATTTCATCCTCCCCTCGATTTTGAAAGCGTCCACGCCTGCCGCCAGATATTCGGGAATGCGATGGATGAGGCAGAGGTCCTTTGATGAGAGGATTTCCGTCCCACTTGCGTGCTCCAGTATTTCAAGATGGCTTCCCTGGCGCTTTTCCTCCACCAGCGCGTAGCGCCATCGGCAGGGGTGGGAGCACTCGCCTAAGTTGGCGTCACGCCCCGAGAGATATCGGCTGAGGAGGCAGCGTCCTGAGTAGGAGATGCAGAGGGCCCCGTGGACGAAGACCTCAAGCTCGGCGGAAGTATGTTCCCGGACGGCCCGGATTTCATCCAGGGTAGCTTCCCTGGCCAGGACGATGCGGGATATCCCCGCGTCCTCCCAGAACTTCGCGGCGTAACGGTTGAGGGTGGACATTTGCGTGGAGAGATGCAGTTGCCATGGGGCGCCCGCTTCGCTGATGAGGGCCATCATCCCCGGGTCCGAAACCATCACGGCGTCGAAGCGGAATTCTTTCAGGCAGGAAATGTACTCCCGTGCGGCGGCAATTTGGCCGTCGTGGAGGAAGGCGTTCAGCAGAAAGACCGTTCGAACGCCGCTTTCCGCGCAGAACTTCAGGGCGCCGGGGAGGTCGTCCAGGGAAAAATTTCCGCTCCCGGCGCGGAGGTTAAAACCATCGCCGCCGAAATACACCTCGTCGGCGCCATAGCGCACGGCGAAACGGAGCTTTTCGAAATTTCCAGCCGGGACGACGAGGGAGGCGCGTTTATTTTCCGTACGGGCCATTTCCTCCCCTCTGGTATTTGTTCACCGCCCTGGCGTGCTCCCGGTATGTGCGCGAAAAGAAATGGGAACCGTCGTTTCTCGCCACAAAGTAGAGGTAGTCCGAAGGGGCCGGGTTCAGGGCGGCGGTGATGGCCGCCTTCCCCGGGGAGCAAATGGGGGTGGGCGGCAGTCCCGGGTGGATATAAGTATTATAGGGTGATGGGTCCCTGAGGTCTTTCAGGTAGATGGGGCCCGTGAACCGCTTCACGGCGTAGCGCACCGTAGGATCGCAGTCGAGCTTCATCCTTTTTTTCATCCTGTTGTGGAATACAGCCGAGACCTGGGGGCGCTCGGAACCGATCTTCGCCTCCTTCTCGATGAGTGAGGCCATGGTGAGGAGGCGGTGCCTGTCGAGGTTGAGTTCGTTCATCCGCGAAAGGTCCACCTGGCCGAGGACGAGGTTGAGGCGCTCGTGCATGTTTTTTAGCACCGCTTTGGGGTCGCTTTCCTCGGGGAAGATATACGTGTCCGGGAAGAGGTATCCTTCCGCGGAGGAGGCCAGGATGCCTATGGAACGGAGGAAGGGAGTATTGGACGAGAGATGGAGGATATCGTCCCTTTTGGCTACGTTTAGTTTTTCCAGGCGTTCTGCGATCTGGTAGATGTTGAACCCCTCGGGGATTGTGAGCCGGGCCTTCATGATGTCCCCCCTGTTTAACTTCGAGAGGATTCCGAACGAAGTAATGCCGACCGGTATTTTGTATTTTCCCGGCTTAACAGCCGTCATTTTCAAGAGGGAGGCCATGGACGAAAAAAAGCGCCTGCTCTCAATGAGGTTTCGGTCTTTCAGCCGATGGGCCAGGGTGATGACGCCGTCCCCTGGCGCCACGCGGATGATGTCGTCCCGCATGAGGCGCGGCGGGGCGTTGAAATAGTAGAGGCCCGCCAGGGCGGCCGCGGCGGCAATTCCGAGGAAAATGAGTATGCGAATGTATTTCATGATGCGCTGTGAATAATCTTTCCCGATTCGTTGAAATCGTAGTTACCCAGAGGTTCCACGACCTTTCTCAGCTCCTTCGTGGAAAGGGTGTCGATGAAGCGCCTGACCCCTTTTCGAAAAAATGTTTCCTGGGTGAGGACCATATCGAAGCTCTCCTTCACCAGGGGTTCGAAGGGGAGGCCCAGAAGTTGCGATACCGCCACAGTGGCGACGCCGCATTCCGCCAAACCCGACTTGACCGCCAGGCCCACTTCCATATGGGTGTAGACCTCCCGGGCGTATCCCGGAATCTTTGAAGGGGAAATCCCCTCACGGCCGAGATTGTAATCCACTAAAATTCTCGTGCCGGAACCGGCCTGGCGGTTTATGAACTTGATTTCCCCGGCGCCCAACTGGTCAAAGCTCCGCACCGGCTTGGACAGGCCTGGCGAGGAGACGAAACCGAGTTCCCGAAAGAAGAGGTGGACCAGGGCAATCTTCATCCCCGAGAGCATTTCAGTGATCTGGGGAATGTTGTAGCTTCCGGTTTCAGGGTCAAGGAGGTGGCACCATGCGAGGTCAATTTGCCCTTCCTTCAAGAGACGAAGCCCCTCTGTGCTCCCCGTGCTCGAGCTGAAGATGTAGAACTCCGAGCGTTTGACGCTGTTCATCAAAATGTCCAGGACGGGATCATTGCTTCCGGCGGCGAAAATTGCATCCATGGCGGGCCGGTCGCCTTTCCCATCGCTTCGTCCTTCCAGGGCGCTTTTATCAATCCATTCGTCGATGAGGTGTTTGGGAAACACCCATTTCCCCGTGACCCTGGTGCAGGGTATGCGGTTCTCTTTGATGAGGGCGTAGACCTGCTTCTCGTGTATGCTCAGATACTCGGCCACTTCCTTCGTGTTCATCAGTTCCCTGGACATCTTGGCTCCTCCTGCGCGGTTAGTATTCTGCGGCTCCCCGTGAAAAATCAAGTGATATTCCTTCGGGAGGGGGAAATATTGCGGCAGCATAGCTGCCGCCGAGGGGATTTGTGTTTTGGATGCTTTCAATATTTTAATACCCGCATCCCCCGTTTCGCTGGCACTAATCGTTCCACGACCACGTCATCGGGAACGATTGGGATTTTGCTAATTATTTCTGGTATGTCTCGATAATTACGAAAAACACGGCGTGATTGGGTATGTGCAGGTCGATGAGGAATGGTCCGAAGAATGTATGCGCATGTCGGCGGGGTGGGCGAACGGAGTACGCGGGTTCATCAGAAAACACGCGCCGGAATATAATTACTGTTCACCAGTCTCCTGAAGATCCGCCTCCACCGAAATCCCCGCCGCCGCCGCTGTAGCTGGCTGATGAACTGCTGCTGTACGATGAATCGGATGATGAATAAGAACCTGACGAAGAGCCGGATCCTCCAAGGGCATATTTCGCACCTAAGGCAAATAAACATATATGCACCATGATAACGCTGGTAATCCCGATTGATTCCCCAACCGTTAGCGTTGTTCCTATTACTCTGAAGGCGGCGAAAACCGCTATGTATGAGCCTGCAAGCATGAGTAAGGAGGGCAATACTTTCCTCATCACGATAAATAAAATCACCAGGATTACGGCAAACACTATCAGGGTTATCCCCAATATGCGCCCGGATACGCCTGTGTCGGCCGCGGCTTCGGATGATGATATACCTGGCAGCTCCCCGCGATTTATGAGCGCTATCATTGCTTCCATTGCGCCCTCGATACCGTTGAAAAAATTGCCTTTGCGGAATTCAGGGGCCATTATCCGGCTGATTATCCTGCCCGCCATAAGGTCTGTTATTATTCCTTCAAGTCCGCGTCCCACTTCGATGCGCATCTTCCTGTCGTTTTTCGCCACAATAATTATTATGCCGTCGCTTATTTTAGCGCGTCCAATTTTCCATTTTTCAGCGAGCTTGATCCCGAAATCCTCAATTGGAAGAGGCTGGACTGTTGGTACAATGCATACCGCGATCTGGCTGCCTTTTACTTTTTCGAATTCCCTGGATATTGCGGAAAGTTTTATAATCTGCTCCCTGGTCAGGACACCTGCCTTGTCCACTACAGGCCCTGTAAGAGCTGGCAGAACGACATCTGACGCAATTAAAGGTACGGCGATAAACAGTACGGCTGCCGCCACTATTTTTTTTATCATGGCTTTTCCCCTGTACTATTTCTCAAAAATTATGCGGTCGCTAAGTTCGTTTGTGTCATCGCTTTTGATCGGGAAATGTTTCTCAAGTTCCTTTCCTGCGTCTAATATGGCGTTGCACAGGGCTTCGCCGCCTTTCCCGTCTGCTATGCCTCTGGCTATTGACGCAGCGTACCCGTCCAGCGCGGCCTGAGTGATCTTTGTATAGATGCCCCTGTCCGCAAGAACATAGACTTTCCTTTCAAGGAGCGATATGAGGAACAGCACACCCGTCGCGTCGCGGGTGTTGGCCAGGCCGTGTTCGTGGAACGCCCTGATAGCCCTTTCCCTTACCTCGAATTCCTTCCTCTTCAGGGGCAGCAGGTTTCTTTTAATGGCGGGGAATTTCCTGAAAAGCATTTTTATGGGAAAGTAAAGCAGGACCGTTATTGTAACAAATACAAACAGCCCTGTGAGAAACCTCTCGCTGTCAGGCACATGATCAACCCAGTTTAACGAAGGAATGATTTTCCGAAGTATTGACGATGAATGAAGATACGCAATTTCCGCCGGATATACCGCTATCAGGGCGGAAAAAATGATCCCGGTCAGCACGTCTATGTCCAAGTATGCGCTGCTTTTCTCCACTACCATGGCCACGATCTCGCCCGATGTCCTGGACTCGGCCTGTTTAATCGCGGTTTCCACCGCGGTTTTCTCTTTTTCCGTAAAAAAATTGTCTGATTTGTTTTTCATTACCATCCTCCTGATGATCCCCCGCCTCCGAAACTTCCTCCTCCACCGGAGAATCCTCCGAAACTGGAACCCCCTCCGGAGAATCCTCCGAAACTGGAACCCCCTCCGGAACCCCTTCCGGTATTGCCTCCGATTAAGAGAATATATGAATTTACCAGCCCGAATATAAATCCTGAAACGGCAGCTATTATTATTCCCGTAAGCCCAAGAGGCATGAACGCATTATGAACCCAAATCGGGATTGCCACGGCGCCCCCAAGGCCGCTGAGGATTTTTGATTTTTTTGTCACCATTCTAACAAAGTAAAGAAAACCGAAAAAAAGTATGATTATAAAATCGCTATAATTCCCGTCATTGCGGGCGGAACTTGCAAAACCATCGCTTGTAAACTCGCCCCTGCACGCGTTGATTATGGCATCAATGCCGTCGGTGAATCCTCCGTCAAAATCCCCTGCCTGGAACTTCGGTCTTATTACAGTGTCCAGTATCCTGCCGGCAAGCAGATCCGTGAGGACCCCCTCCAGCCCTCTGCCGACTTCAATCCTGAGACGCCTGTCGTTCTTCGAAGCGAAAAGTATAACGCCGTTGTCTTTCTTGGCCTGCCCGATTTTCCATTTTTCAGCGACCCTGATGGTGAAATCCTCCATGGCGTCACCATCGAGGGAATTGATCGTGAGTATTACGACCTGGGTCGAATCCGACGCTTCAAAAGAAGCAAGTTTCTGCTCGATTGAACTTTCCGCTGCGGGTGATATCATGTCGCCATAATCATTCAGTCGCCCTTTCAGCGCTGGCGCCTCAAGCGCGTATGCGGCCGATGCCGTGATAAACAACAGCGCTGCGATGGTTATGTTAAGGCGCTTTTTCACCTGATGTTAACCTTTGGAGCTGTTGCCGCGCCTTCCTGGGCCTTGAAGGGCTCCTTCAGCTTAAGATGCAGCAGCATGCTGTTGGTAATGCTGTTGGGGAAGGTTCTTATGGATGTGTTGAATTTCTGAACGGCCTCGTTGTACCTTACCCTGGCGACGTTTATCCTGTTCTCCGTGCCTTCAAGCTGATGCTGAAGGTCCATAAAATTCTGGTTAGCCTTCAGGTCCGGATATTTTTCAACAAGCACCATGAGCTTAGAAAGTGCGGATGAAAGTTCTCCCTGGATGCTCTGGAATTTCTGGAGCGCGGCAGGATTATCCATCACATCCTTGCTTACCTGGAATGAACCTGCTTTTGACCTTGCATCGGTCACGGCGGTAAGAGTATCCTTTTCATGGGCCGCGTAACCTTTAACCACTTCCACCAGGTTCGGGATGAGGTCCATCCTTCTCTGGTATGCGGCCTCAACGTCCCCCCATTTAGCCAA
This sequence comes from Spirochaetota bacterium, assembly GCA_029974015.1. GTDB lineage: Bacteria > Spirochaetota > UBA4802 > UBA4802 > JAGODF01 > JAGODF01. The sequence goes on along the minus strand of JARKUF010000038.1, from coordinate 56,127 downwards.
CACTTCCTCTTCGTTTGCCTGCATCGTGTTATATCCGCATGAAGTCAGGCTGAATACAGCGGCGACTGCCGCGATGAGTGTTATGATTTTTTTCATTTTTTCCCCCTGAATTTTTGAATAATAATTATTGAGATAAGGGAACCTCTAAAAATTAAATATTTGAGTTTCCCAAAAGTTGTAACTACTGGCATACTCAGGACTTAGGTTTTCCCGCCCGCCGAAGGCGGGCGGGAAAACCTAATTTTAGAGGTTGCCATAATAAATTCTGGCTGTCATTCCTTTTTTACCTGTGTTTTCAGAAGCCTATTTCAGTTCTTCCTCCTCACCCGCCCGCGATGTCGATGCAGATGAGGCATATGTCGTCCTCGAACCGGTCGCTGCCGCGGAACTCGACGAGCCTGTGGAACATCCTGTCGATGAAGTCGCGGCAAGATGAGCGCTCCAGCTCTTCCATCGTGCGCTCAAGCAGCGCCGAGCGAAAATCGTCGCCGGGACTGTGCACGCTGGTCGTCTCGGTGAGGCCGTCGGTGTAGAAGACCAGTTTGGTGGCGGGTGGGAGGACCGCTTCCGCGTTTACGAACTTTCTGCCCGCCTCCTCCATCTCGCGCCCGCTAAGTATCGCGAGCGGCAGGCCGCCACGCGGCACATCGAGCTCCCTCATTCCGCCCGGCCCCAGGACGATGGGAGGATGATGCCCCGCGTTCGAATACAGGAGCCTGCCGGTGGTGAAGTTGAAGATCCCGTAGAAGGCGGTGATGAAATTGCCGTTCGTCTGGTTGAAGAGATGGCCGTTGAGACGTCCGAGCAGTAGCGCCGGGTCCCTTCGGACCTCTCCCGCCTGGAGGATGAAGCTCTTGATCATTGAGGTGATGAACGCCGCCGGCACGCCGTGTCCCGACACGTCGGAGAGGAAGATGCCAAGCTCGTTCGTCTCCCTGAAATGGACGTAATCGAAGAAATCACCCCCCACCAGGTTCATCGGTCTGTAGAGCGACGCAACGCCCGGGATGGGACATGACGACGGGATGAGGCGCTCCTGTATCAGCCTCGCGAGGTTGAGCTCCAATTCTATCTCTTCATTTCTCCTGGCCAGCGCGTTTTTCTCGGCGATGAGCGCCTTCGACTTGGCGTAATTGTCCCTCCGGAGGTAGTCGAAGAGGTAGGCGGAGAAGCATATCACGAGCAGTTCCACCAGCAGGACCATGATACTGAACCGGAAATGCAGCGTGGTAACATCCATCCCCAGAGAAAGGCCGACCGCGAAGAACGTCAGCAGGGAGCTTGCCAGCATCCCGTAGTTCCAGGCAAGCGGGAGCGGCGAGAGCAAGGCCAGCATGAGCACGAAGAAGTAGCCGCCCATGTACGTCGGCTCGCCCTTCGCGAGTCCGGTCCATATCGCCGTGGCGTTGAGGACGGAATAGCCCAGGACTTTCACCAGAAGCGATGAACGCCCCCTGAAGTAAGGGACAAAACCAAGTATGAGCACGATGAGTGCGATGGCGCAGACGGCGAGCCTGAACACCGGGATCAGCATCTCGCCCGGAACGAGGCGCATGTCGATGGGGATGTACAGCGGCATGCCGAGGAGTGCGGCGATGGAGCCGAAGATGGCGATAAAGCGCGACTGGCGCTCAATTTCAGCTTCGTAGCTGGCCAGGACGCCGGCCTGCGTCTCTCTGATCAGGTTGAGTGAAAATCGGGCCATGGCTGCTACTCGAAAAGGAATTTTCCCAGAATACTTTTCGAACGATTAACAGGCTAAACCATAATCCCGAAAAAATCAAGTTTTTCATGTCGCGATAAGGTCTACCTGTAGAGTATGCGGTATTCCATCAAACTCGCCCCGCGCGACGCGCCCATCCCTTTTTTATCAAGCCACCCGGCGCTAGAAGAGCGCGCTCGTGGACACGCTCACGTTGGTGATGGTCTCCTCGTTGCCCCTGATCTCCCCGTCGCCGTTTTTGTCCTCGAAGGTGACGAGGTACTTGAAATCGACGCTCACGCCCTGGGCGAGGCCCACGCCGAGGACCGCGCTCATCACCGTGCTCTCGGTCCTCCACCTCAGCTTCTCCACGTTGTTCTGCACGTAGTAGACCTTGGCCTTGGTGATCATGGGGATGATGTCCTTGTTCAAAGAGAGCTCCCCCCGGAGCGACTTGTCGTTCAGGTCGCCCCACTGCATGTCCTGGTACTCAGCCCGGCCCGTGACGATGTTGAACAGGTTGAGCTTCATCCCGGCCATGTAGCCTTTGGACTCCACCGCATTCTGGAGCTTCTGCCGCTTGGTGATGATCGAGAGCATGCCAGTGCCGTCGTCCACGTACTTGGCCCTTTCAAGATCGTAAGTGTCGTTGTAGTAGTTGAAGATGAACTCGTCGGATTGCTGGCGGTAGTCGGCGTAAAGCTCGACGAAGCCGCCGATCTTCACGCTGATTCCCGGGGCGGCATAGCCCCAGCCGTAGGTCTGCATGTTCTGGGCGAACTGCGCGTAGATGTCCACCTTCAGGAATTCGAAATCGGCGACACTCAGCCCGGCGTCCGCGGACCAGAACCAGGTCCGCGACCTGATCTCCTTGATGCTCTGCAGGTCGGTCTTTTCAATAGGGGAAAGAAGTCCCAGCCCCTTAAGTTCAGTTATTGTTGATTCGGCCACCCCCTTGCCGCGGTAATAATCTATATCGGTGACGTAATGTCTGTCTTCAGGATATTTGTCGATCTCGTCGGGGTACCCGTCGCCGTCTGTGTCGCGCAGGCCGTTGTACTCGTTCAGGTCACCCGCTATCGCCGCGCCTATCTGGAGGCGGGAGAACGGCTTCACGAAAACGCGACCGCCGCCCATGAAGCCCCTCCGGTCGCGCGAGAGCTCCTTGAAGTCGTTGATCACCAGCTCCATCCCCGCGTGCTCCAGGTTTATGCCCAGGTCCAGGCCCTGGCGCTTGTAGGTGGGATACTCCAGCATGTTGGTGTAGCCGTAGATGAGCGTGCCGAATCCCAGGGTGGTCCACTCCAGGCCGCCGTAGCGGAAGAAGAACGGGTCGCCCTTCTGGCCCCAGCGTATATAGTACATCTTGTCAAGATAGTCCTGCCAGTCGTTCCAGTCCTCCTTGCGCGCCTTGCCGTCGTCGTCCAGGAGCACGGTCACGTCGAGGCCGATGCCGAGCTTCCAGAGCTTAAGCTCGGGCCGGAGGCCGATCTGCTGATAGTTCTTGCCGTTGATCTGGACCGCGCCGAAAACGCCGCCCATGCCGAAGTCCACGGGGCCGGGCCCATCGGCGGGCTGGACCACCGCGCCGCTTCCCCCCTCCTCGGCCGATAGTCCCGCCGTGAACGACAGCACGACGAGCAACAGGATACCGCATAATCTTTTCATCGTCATCTCCTTGAAACGCGTGGAGTGGTACATCACGGACGAAGCCCGCACCGGACAATCAAACAAACCGTTCCTGAATTATTAACATCTGGGAACCTCAAAAATTAAATTTTTAAAGTTACCATAAATTGTAACTACCGGCATACTCATGGCTCAGGTTTTTTCGCCCGCCTAAGGCGGGCGGAAAAACCTGATTATTAGAAGTTGTCTACAGGTTATTTTTTCCCAATCCGGGAAGTCAAGTACAATCCATTTCAATAATCATGAGAAGTATAGGGATGGAAATACTGATTGAAAACGCGTGCGGACTCGATGTCCATAAGGACACTGCCGCGGCCTGCATTATGGGCGCCGGAATCGGGAAAGAAATACGAATATTCCGCGGGGACATTCCATGCGGAGGTTTAACGGGTGGCAGGTTTGGGCAGGTTTTTGCATGCCTGCAACGAGGAAGCCGGGCGCGGTGTTTACCGGCGGGGACAAGCGGAAAATCAACCGATCAATGTTGGGAGGGCATCACCCCCTTCTTTTCCTCGCCGCCTTCTTCTCGTAGAACTTGTTCTCCAGGGCCGCGCGTGAGACGCCGCTCTTCCCGGGGCGCTTCGGCTTCCCTTCGTGGGGACGGTTGTCGCGGCCGTGTTTCGGCGTGCCGTCAAAGGGGCGCGGCCCTCCGTGAGGACGGTTCCCCGGCCAGGGCGCTTCGCCGAAAGGGCCGCCTTCGCGGCGGGGCTTCCTGTCCCGTGGCGCGTCGGAATGCCGGTGCTTCATCCCCCGCGGTTTCGCGTCGCGATACGGTTTCCTTTCCCCGGGGGGGGGGTTCGCGGTCCGGCGTGTCCCTGTGGGGTTTTCCGTTTCGTTTCGGTCCGTCATGGCGCGGTCTTTCCCCGTTCGCCGCTTTTGCGCGGTACGGTTTCTTGCCGTAGCCAGGTTTCCCGTGCGCGGGCTTTTTTCCGTGAAAGGCCGCGGGCGCTTCAAAGTTTGCCTTCCCGTCGTAACTCTCCTTGCGGCTGTCAAAGTTGATCTTCAAAAGCGCCGCGGCGATGTCCATGGCGGTGAGATCATCGCCCATGAGCGACTCCACCATCTCCATGTAGCGGCCAGGAGTTCCCTTCTCCGCGATGCCGCGCACCGATTCCGCGAGCGCCCTGACCCTTGTCTCGTCCAGGTCGCCTATCGTCGGGACCTTCTGCCGCGCGATAGTGATGCCGTTCATCTTCTCGATCCGCCGGAGCGCGTACATCTGCCTGCCGGAGACGAAGGTGAACGACTTACCGGTTTTGCCCATACGGCCTGTCCTGCCGATGCGGTGGATATAGTCCTCGTCGTCGCGGGGCAGGTCGTAGTTGAACACCGCCTCGATGTCGTTCACGTCGATGCCGCGGCCCGCCACGTCGGTGGCCACCAGGACGTCCACGCTCCCGTTTCGGAACGAGCCCATGACTTTGTCGCGCTGGTTCTGGCCCATGTCGCCGTGGAGCCCATCGGCGAAATAGCCGCGGTTTTTGAGTTTCTCCACCAGCGTGTCAACCTGGTTTTTCGTGTTGCAGAAGACGAGGGCGAGCTTTATGTTGTGGAAGTCGAGCAGGCGCGCGAGCGCCTCGGGCTTGGACTTCTCCGGTATCTCGAAATACGCCTGGTCGATCTTCGGGGTGTTCACGCGGTGGCCGCTCACGTCGATGCGCTGCGGTTCGCGCAGATAGGCGTTCACCAGGCGGAGGATATCATCCGACATGGTCGCTGAGAACATCGCCGTCTGCCGTTCCGAGGGGGTTTCTTTGAGGATGAACTCGATGTCGTCGCGGAAGCCCATATCGAGCATCTCGTCCGCTTCGTCGAGCACCACCTGGCGCACGGTCTTGAGATTGATGGAGCCGCGGCGCATGTGGTCCATGAGCCTGCCCGGGGTGCCCACTATCACCAGCGGTTTTTTCCGCAGGGCTTTAAGCTGGCGTTCTATCTCCTGCCCGCCGTACACCGGGACCACCGTGATGCCGTACATGTATTTCAGGAGCTTGCGGTACTCCTCGGTCACCTGGATGACGAGCTCGCGAGTGGGGCAGAGCACCAGCCCCTGCAGGTCGGCCAGGTTCCGGTCGAGGTTCTCTATCATGGGGACGGCGAAGGCCGCGGTCTTACCGGTCCCTGTCTGCGCCTGCCCTATGATGTCGCGCCCCGAAAGGAGCGGGGGTATCGCCGCGGACTGTATGGGAGAGGCCTCCTCGAACCCCATGTCGGCGATGGCCTTCTTCATGGAGGGTGATAATTCCAGTTCTTCAAACTTAAGTTTGTTCATTGTTGGACCATATTGTATTAGATGCTGCCGGGACGCGCTTCGGGGAGAAAAAAGGTATACCGTCAGTTGTGTAAATGCCGGGTGTCATTATTCATGGGGGCGCTTTCTGTCAACATAATTATTGGGGGTGATATTGGTTGCCGGCTTCAGGGGGGCGCCTGTTCTTTCGTCACTGAAAAATCCTTGCGAACCGGCCACATTTTGATAATGTGGGCCCTTCAGCAAAACGCCGGGGATTTTCGGCGAACACACGAAAGAGGAGCCAATACATGAGCGTCCCCTCCAGGGTCATAGAGCTGGTAGAGCGTTTCGAGGGCAACATCGAAGCGTATAAATCGGGCCAGTACAACGAAACGCAGGTGCGCCGCGAGTTCATTGACCCGTTCTTTTCCGAGCTGGGCTGGGACGTTGACAACCGGCAGGGCTATGCCGAGGCCTACAAGGACGTGGTGCACGAGGACTCCATCAAGATAGACCAGTCCACCAAGGCGCCCGATTACTGTTTCCGGGTGGGCGGCGCGCGCAAGTTTTTTCTCGAGGCCAAAAAACCCTCGGTGGACATAAAAGGCGACATCCACCCCGCTTACCAACTGCGCCGGTACGCCTGGTCGGCCAGGCTCCCTTTGAGCATCCTCACCGATTTCGAAGAGTTCGCCGTGTACGACACCCGGATCAAGCCCGTTCACACCGACAGCGCGGCCACCGCGCGCGTGCTTTACATCACCTTTCGCGAGTACGCCGAACGCTGGGACGATCTGTACGCGCTCTACTCGCGCGAGGCGGTGCTTAAAGGCTCGTTCGACCGTTACGCGGACTCCCCGGACCGGAAAAAAGGGACGGCCGACGTGGACGAGGCGTTTCTGCGCGAAATAGAATCCTGGCGCGAGGCGCTCGCGCGGAACATCGCGCTTCGCAATCCCTCGCTCTCCACGCGCGAGCTCAATTTTGCCGTGCAGCGCACCATAGACCGCATCATCTTTCTTCGTATCTGCGAGGACCGCGGCATCGAGCCGTACGGACAGCTCATGCAGCTTCCCAACGGGCCCCGTGTCTATCCGCGCCTTGTCGAGCTCTTCCGCCGCGCCGACGCGCGCTACAACTCCGGCATCTTCCACTTCGAAAACGAAAAGGGCCAGTCCGAGGAACCCGACCTCCTTACGCCCGCGCTCACCGTGGACGGCCCTCCGCTTAGGGACATCATTAAAAGCCTGTACTATCCCGAAAGCCCCTACGAGTTTTCGGTGCTGCCGGCCGAAATCTTAGGACAGGTGTACGAGCAGTTTCTGGGCAAGGTGATCCGCCTTACCGCCGGGCACCGGGCGCAGGTGGAGGACAAGCCCGAGGTAAAGAAGGCCGGCGGCGTGTTCTATACGCCCTCGTACATCGTCGACTATATCGTGAAGCACACGCTCGGAGCGCTCCTCGATGGCAAAACCATCGACCAGGCGCGCGGAACGCGCGGCGGCGCACCGGTGCGGGTGCTCGACCCGGCCTGCGGCTCTGGCTCGTTTCTAATCGTGGCCTACCAGCTTCTTCTGGACTGGTACCTCGAGCGCTACGAGGAGGGCGATCCCGAAAAGCACGCGAAAGGAAAATCGCCCGTGCTTTACCGCTCGCCAGGCGGCTGGCGGCTCACCACGCGGGAGAAGCGGCGGATTCTGCTGGACCACATCTACGGCGTCGACATAGACCCGCAGGCGGTGGAGGTCACAAAGCTTTCGCTGGCGCTTAAGGTTCTCGAAAACGAGTCGGAGCAGACGCTCACAAGCCAGCTCTCGCTTTTCCGCGAGCGGGCGCTTCCGGACCTGGGCGCCAACATCAAATGCGGAAACTCGCTCATAGGCCCCGACTTCTACGAGGACACGCAGCTAAGCCTGCTGGACGACGAGGAGCGCTACCGCGTGAACGTCTTCGACTGGGAACGCGAGTTTCCCTTTATCGGCGCAGGCGGCGGCTTCGACGCGGTGATAGGGAACCCGCCGTATATACGGCAAGAAGGGCTGAGGGAATTCAAGGACTACTTCGCGCGGACCTACGAGGTGTACCACGGAGTGGCCGACATTTACGCATACTTCATCGAAAAGGCGATTAAACTCACACGCAAGGACGGATATTTCTCGTTCATCGTCGCGAACAAATGGCTGCGCGCCAACTACGGCGAACCGCTCCGCCGCTGGCTGAAGGCGCGGAACATCGTTGAAATCTTGGATTTCGGCGACCTCCCGGTTTTCCAGCGGGCTACCACCTATCCCTGCATTATTCGATTGCGCGGGATGCGAAAGCCCGCCCGCGAATTCCGTGCGGTCAGGGTGGGTACACTCGATTTCGCCGACCTGTCCGCCTACGTCGACGAGCACGCACACACGGTGGCGGTCGATTCGCTCGACGACGCCGGTTGGTCGCTTGCCGACGAGCGCTCGCAGGCCCTGCTGGAAAAGATCAAGGCCGCCGGAGTTCCGCTGGGCACGTATGTGGAAGGTAAAATATACTATGGAATCAAGACAGGGTATAACAAAGCCTTCGTCATCGACGAGGTAACGCGCCGCAGGCTCGTCGAAGAGGACCCGAAGAGCGCGGAGGTGATCAAACCGTTTCTGGTGGGAAGAGACATTAAAAGATACGGTCATCCTTCCGCTGATCGCTTTCTGATATTTACACGCCGGGGGATTAGCATTAAAAATTATCCCGCAATTGAGAGATATTTATCAAAACATAAAGACAGGTTAATTCCTAAACCAAAAGGATGTTCCGGCAAGGAATGGAAAGGGCGAAAGCCGGGCAATTATCAATGGTATGAAATTCAAGATACGGTTGATTATTTTATAGAATTTGAAAAGCCGAAAATTATTGTTCCAGCGATCGTACAAAGAGCTTCATATCAATATGATACCAATGCATATTATTCCAATGATAAAACAACTATTATTCCCACAGAGGACATGTACCTATTAGGAGTTCTCAATTCCAAGGTCCCCGATTACGTAATGCACAACATTTCCTCCACTAAACAGGGTGGATACTTTGAATACAAGCCCATGTACCTTTCCCAACTCCCCATCCGCCCCATCAACTTCGACGACCCCGCCGACCGCGACCGCCACGACCGCATGGTCGCCCTGGTGGAGCGCATGCTCTCCCTGCACCGCGAGCTCGCCGCCGCGCGCGAGCCGCACCAGCGCACGGCCCTCCAGCGCCAGATCGAGTCCACCGACGCGCGCATAGACGCGCTCGTCTACGAGCTCTACGGCCTCACCGACGAGGAGATAGCCGTGGTGGAGGGAGATGGGCGGGATTAAAATGCGGAACCGGCCGGCAGGGGTTTCATACGAACACAAAGTGCGTCATCAGCCACAAGAATCATCATCTACCACAAGGGGCTACAGCCCCTTGCTCTCTGTGAAGAGAGCCAGCCGAATCGCCGGACCAATCTTGCACCAGAACAAGGGGCTGTAGCCCCTTGCGGTTCCGCCACGGGCGAACGGCCGTAGGGGGCCAGCAGTACAATCATAAACGACATCAGCTTCCACAAGCTGCGTCATCGGTCACAACGAGCACCAACGGCCACAAGGGGCTACAGCCCCTTGCTCTCTGTGAAGGGAGCCAGCCGAATCGCCGGACCAATCTTGCACCAGAACAAGGGGCTGTAGCACCTTGCAGCAGCCCCTTGCGGTTCCGTTAGGGATTACCGCCACATCAAGGGCGAAACTGGTGGTCACCGAACTATAAAAAAAGCCAACAGCGGACAAGATAGCGGGGGTGATTTCGGCGCCCCCGCTTTGTTCATTGTGTGGGGATCTTTGTGTGTACGCATGCCGTTTATGTAACAAAAAATCCCTTCCGGTCTTGACAAAATTAAAAAGGGGATATATTGTGCCGAAAGATTTCACGCCATCCTTCACCCATCTTCAACCGGGGGTACCCATGGACGATGAATTGGCCCCATGCGACGGATCCCGGGCAGGAATGGGACTGCGGCGCCCCTGAGGCGCCGTCGCCCGCGTTGTCCTGTCCCGGCATTTGCCATGGCGGAGACAGGATATGAAAAACCCGATACTCGTACCTGAACTAAAAGACCTCCTGAAACGGAAGCGGTTTAAAGTCATCAAGTCGTTCTTCGAAGACCAGCACCCCCGTGACAGCGCGGAGTTTATCGGATTCCTCCAGCCCGAGGAGATATGGAAGATATTAGGCCTTCTGGACAAGTACACAGCCTCTGAAATTTTCGGATACCTGGATATTGACGTCCAGGTCTCCATGGCCTCGGGAAAGTTCAAGGCGAACCTGAAGACCCTGGTCCAGGAGATGTCCCACGACGACCGGGCCTATCTTTTCCAACACCTTGACAGGGAAGTGGTAAACCGCCTGCTCCTCCTCCTTCCGGCGAAGGACCGGGCCGATGTGATTCGGCTTACATCGTACCGGGAGGAAACCTGCGGCGCCATAATGACCACGGACTACGCTACCCTCCTGATCACCGACACCGCCGAGGCGGCGGTGCGGAAAATCCGCCGGGACGCCCCGGGGAAGGAAACCATCTACTACATCTACGTGACCGATCCCCGAGGGGTCCTTCTGGGGATCGTGTCCCTCAGAAAACTCATCCTCGCAAAGCCCCGTGAGCCGGTAGGCAATCTCATGAAGGGAGACGCGATCTACGCTCTAGTGGACGATGACCAGGAGAAAGCGGCCCACCTCATCGATGAGTACGACCTCCTGGCGCTTCCCGTTGTGGACGCCGAACACCGCATCGTAGGGATCATCACCTACGACGATGCCATCGACATCATCCGGGAGGAGCAGACCGAGGACATGGAGAAGCTGATGGCCATCTCCGGGGGCCCCGAGGAGGACGAGTATCTTGAAGTCCCGGTCTGGGTGCATTTCCGAAAGCGCGTCGGCTGGGTGGTGGTCCTGGCGGCCCTGCAGTTCATATCGGGGATGATAATCGAAGGGTTCCGCGAGACGCTCCAATACCTCATCATACTGGCCTACTATATGCCCCTTTTAAACTCCGCGGGAGGGAACACGGGCTCCCAGTCCGCCACCATGGTTATCCGCGCTATTGCGCTAAACCAGCTCTCGGCGAAGGATATCTTCCATGTAATTAAAAAAGAGTTTGCCGTAAGCCTAATGATTGGGCTCAGCGTGGGGACCCTCGTCTTTGCCCGGGTGATGCTGGCCCCTACGGGGCATGAGGGTATACCGCCCCAGCTCTGGATAGGAAAGATCGCCCTTATGATTTCCCTGGCCCTCGCGGTCCAGGTGATATGGGCCACGGTCCTCGGGGCGCTCATTCCCATGGCGGCAAACCGCTTTAAAATCGACCCGGCCGTGGTATCGAGCCCCGCCATCGCCACCCTGGTGGACATAGGCGGTATCGCCATCTACTTCGCCACGGCGAAGTTCATGTTAGGAGTCTAAACGCGCGGACCAGCTTTCGCGTCTGCCTGAGGGGACGGCCGGGGCCTGAATGAAATTTATAATAACATCGCGTGATGGGGCGACTCGGGCCCGGGCGGGGACGCTGGAGCTTTACCATGGCGCCGTGGGCACGCCGTTTTTCATGCCTGTGGCCACCGCGGGGGCCGTGAAGGCCCTGGCCCTTCGCGACCTGGACGAGTTAGGGTACGAGATGGTCCTTGCCAACACCTATCACCTGTATCTCAGGCCAGGTACGGAAGTTTTAAACGCGGTCGGCGGGCTCCATGGATTCATGAACTACGGCAGGCCGGTCCTTACCGACTCGGGTGGATTTCAAGTTTTTTCCCTGGCGGACCTGTGCACGGTCAGGGACAATGGCGTGGAGTTTCGCTCCCACATCGACGGTTCCAAGCACCTCTTCACGCCGGAGCGCGTCATCTCCATCCAGGGCGCCATCGGGTCCGATGTGATGATGGTCCTCGACCAGTGCACCGGCTATCCCGCGTCAGAGGAGGAGTCCCGGGCCGCGATGAACAAAACCCTGGACTGGGCCCGGAGGTCTATCCGGCACTACCGGGAATCGGTTGATGGCGAACGCCAGGCCCTCTTCGGTATTGTCCAGGGAGGGGTGTTTCCGGACCAGCGCCGGGAGTGCGCTTCCGCCCTTGTTGAGATGGACTTCCCCGGATACGCCGTCGGCGGCCTATCTGTCGGGGAACCGAAAGAGCTTTACCGTGAAATCACCTCCCTTACGGCGCCCCTCCTTCCGGAGGACAGGCCCCGCTACATGATGGGGGTGGGAAGCCCCCGGGAGATACTCCACGCCGTGGCCGAGGGGATAGACATGTTCGACTGCGTGATGCCCACGCGAATCGCCCGGAACGGCACCCTCTACACGTCCCGGGGCCGCATCTCCATCAAGGCCGCGGCCTGGGAGAAGGACTTCTCACCGCTGGATGAAGAGTGTCCCTGCTATGTGTGCCGCAGCTTTTCGAAGTCCTATCTGCGCCATCTCTATCGGGCAGGCGAGATCGTTGCGCTGGTATACAATACCCATCACAACCTGGCCTTCATGAAAAGGTTTATGGATGATATTCGCTCCGGCATCATCAGCGGTACTTTCCGTGACGTCCGCGCCAAATGGGAAAGCGTATTTCCTCCGGATGCCGACGCTCCGGCGTAGAAAAAGCACATAAAATGTGGGATTAACTTCGCCTTTTTCCAGGTTTTACCGCGGGTATTCCCTCTCGCAGTACCCGGCAATCGCGTCCACAAGGCCGTCGATGGTGTACTCAGCGGCAATCACGTCGGGTTCCTTTCCTGTTCTGCGCACCGCCTCGGCGGTGACAGGCCCAATGCAGGCGAGCTTCGCTTCAGTTTTTCCGAAGATTGAAAAGAAATTCCGCACCGTCGAAGAGCTCGCGAAGGTGATCATGTCGGCGCTTTCAACGGCCTCCCGGAGCGCCTCGTCTACTGTGTCCGGTTTCACCGTATCGTAAAGGTGGACCCTCGTCACCTCGGCGCCCTGGCTCCGGAGCCCCTCTGCAAGAACGTCCCTGGCTTCAGCGGCGCAGGGAATGAGCATTTTCTCCCCGCGGACGCCCTGCTTTTCAAGCTCCTCAAGAAGGGCCTCGGCCACGAACTCTCCCGGGACGATGTCGCAGAGGAGGGAGCGCTCCTCCAGGGCTCGGGCAGTGGCGGGCCCAATTGCAGCGAGTCGGCACGCCTGGAAGGCCCGCGCGTCGAGGCCCCGGGAACGGAGTCTGTCAAAGAAGATGCGTACCGCGTTTTGGGACGTGAATATCGTCCAATCGAATGCCGGGAGGGCGTCGATTGCTCTGTCGAGGTCTTCCGTATTTTTCCTGGGCTGAATAGTTATCGTTGAGAATTCTACCACCTCGGCGCCCAGGCGAGCGAGCTTCTTTGAAAGCTCCGAGGCTTGCTCACGGGTCCTGGTCACAACGATTTTCTTTCCAAAGAGGGGTTTGTTGTCGAACCACCTGAGGGTTTCCCTAAGGTTTATCACGTCCCCAATGATAAAGACGGCCGGGGCTTTCACCCCCGCATCCTGGGCGGCTGACGCGATTGTCGCAAGGGTCCCCGTTGCCGTCTTCTGGCGGGCCGTGGTCCCCCAGGAGACGGCCGCGGCCGGGGTGCTTTCCGGGAAGCCCCGCTTCTCCACGAGGCCCCGGGCAATCGAGGCCAGGTTTTTCATTCCCATGAGGAAGATGAAGGTTTTGCCGGGCGCGTACCCGGGGAGGGTCACCTCGAGGTCCCCGGGGCCGTCGGTCCGGCGGTGCCCTGTTATCACCTCGAAACGGTCGGCAAGGTCGCGGTGGGTCACGGGTATCCCGGCGTAGGCCGGGGCGGAGTAGAAGGACGATACTCCCGGTATCACTTCAAAGGGTATCCCATGCTTCACGAGCTCCTCGGCCTCCTCCCCGCCGCGCCCGAATATGTAAGGGTCCCCTCCCTTCAGGCGCACGACGGTTTTGCCTTCAAGGGCCTTCTTTATAATGAGGGCTTGTATCTCCTCCTGGGGGAGGGTGTGGTCGCCCCCTTTCTTTCCAACGTAGATCGATTCGAGGCCCTCCCGGCGGATCAGGCCGGCGTTTGCCAGAAAATCGTAGATGACGCAGTCCGCTTCCTCCAGCGCTTCCAGCGCCCTGAGCGTGATTAGCCCGGGATCGCCGGGGCCCGCACCGGCAAGATACACCTTTCCTTTTTTCATAGAAGTTCGTCGGCTCCTGCGTTTTTTAATGCAGCGGCGAGTTCAAAGCCTAAAAGCTCCGGGTCCGATCCCGAGACGGCGTCCCTGAGGAGGCGCTTCCCGTCCGTCGATGCAATGACGCCGCTTAGATAAACGAGGCCGCCGTCCACATGGGCCAGGGCCCCCAGTGGAACATGGCACCCGGCGCCGAAACGGTTTAGGAAGGCGCGCTCGGCGGTGACGGCCCGGGCCGTGTCGGTGTCGTTGAGAAAGGCCAGGGCGTTTTTCGTATCGGAGTCGCCATTGCGCACCTGGACCGCCAGGGCCCCCTGGCCCGGGGCCGGAAGAAAATAGCTGTAGGGAAGGGTGAACTCCACAAACTCCGAGAGGTCTATATCGAGCCGTTTGAGCCCCGCACGGGCGAGGATGATGGCGTCGAATTTTTTTTCCCGCAGCCGCTTCACGCGGGTGGTTACATTGCCACGGAGGGGCTTAATCGACACCGATGGCATCTCGTGGACAAGTTGGGACGCCCGCCGCAGGGAGCTTGTGCCGACGACGGCGCTGGCCACCACGGGGACGGTGTTGCCCGGGTCGTAGCGGTCCCGGCGCACAAGAAGCACATCGGAGGGGTCCTCACGGGCGGTGATGGCGGCCAGGGCAAGGCCGGGGGTGTTTTCAACGGGAAGGTCTTTTAAACTGTGGACCGCGCAGTCCACGGACCCCTCAAGCAGGGCCTCCTCTATCTCCTTCGTGAAAAAGCCCTTACCTTCGATCTTGTCGAAGGTGATGTTTTGGATGCTGTCCCCCTTCGTCTTGATGGTGACTATCTCGGTCCTGCCGTTTCCGATGAGCCCGGCTATGTGTTTTGCCTGCCAGAGGGCCAGGGCGCTTCCCCGGGTGCCGATTCGTATCATTCTCGTTTCCTGAAGTGACGGGCCCGGATTTCCGCGCCGGGAGGGGCCGTCCTGCTATTATGCGATTTTCCGCTTCCCGGCGGTTTTTGTCAAGACAAAGGGAGCGACGTATGCGTACCCTGAATTATGCTCCGCACGCCGCATCATCCGAAGCCATGGCTCTCCAGTGGTTTCGTCTTAAAAAAAGACCGGAGGAATCCCGGAAATAAAAAACCTGGCGGGAGTACGCCCGCCGTTGTGGAGGGAGCAAGGGACGTACGACTTGAAATTCAGCGAATCCCCCGCTTCCAGGGCGTGGGGATCTCCCCTGTCGATGGTGGCATGAATGAGCCCTTCGATTACCACGACGATCCTTTCCCCGTTTATTTCTTCACCAAGCACGCCGACTTCCACGGTTGAGCCGGGACCGATCTCTGCTATGAACGACTCGAGGGCGTTGTTCTGGAGCTTCGAAGCAAGAAGAGTAAGGGTGAATCCATTTTCGGGGTTTCTAAGAGTTTCGGTCTCGGCCTTTCTGACGATAATGTATCTTTTCTGTTCCACCTGCCTGAAGAAATCTGAAAAGTTGACCGCGTAAAATTTCAACAGTTCCTCAAGTGACTGGAGGGACGGTGATGTCTTGTCGTTCTCTATCTGTGAAAGAAGGCTTGCTGATATGTGGAGCCTTGAAGCGACATCGTTGAGGGTATATTCCTTTGAAAGGCGTATCTTCTTGAGATGTGGTCCGATCTGCATGGGGTCCCTGCCATTAAAGCACGACTGTAATGATAGCAGGCCTTCGCGTCGGAATTATTGCAACAAAAATTTCCCCGATCAATGGGCGGCGCGCCGCTATTCGTCCTCATAGCGTTTTAAGGACGGGCCTGTGTATATCTGCCTGGGGCGCCCGATCCTAAACGGCTTCGTGTCGTGCATCTCCTTCCACTGGGCAATCCACCCCGGGAGCCTCCCGATGGCGAACATCACGGTATACATGTTCGTGGGGATGCCGATGAGGCGGTAGAGGATCCCGCTGTAAAAATCGACATTGGGATAGAGCTTCTTTTCCCGGAAGAATTCGTCCTCCAGGGCCAGGCGCTCAAGTTCCAGGGCGATGTCGATGAGGGGCTCCTTCACGCCGAGCTTCGCTACCATGGCGTCGCACAGGGTTTTTAATATTTTCGCCCTGGGATCGTAGCTTTTATACACCCGATGGCCGAAACCGAAGAGGCGGAAGGAATTGCTGCGGTCCTTTGCCGCTTCCATGCACTGTTTCGGGGTCATCCCGTCTTTCTGGATGTTCTTCAGCATGTCGATCACCTCCTGGTTGGCCCCTCCGTGGAGTGGGCCCCAGAGGGCGCATATCCCGGCACAGATCGACGAATAAAGGTTCACCATGCTGCTTCCCACGAGGCGCACCGTGGAGGTGCTGCAGTTCTGCTCGTGGTCGGCGTGGAGTATCAGGAGTATGTTCAGGACTTTTTCGATGTCGGGGTCCACCTCGTAGGGGTGGACCGGACTGTCGAACATCATGTAGAGGAAGTTTGTGCAATACGGATAATCGTGGCGGGGATAGACGAAGGGCTCGCCGATGGAGTGTTTGTGCGAATAGGCCGCGATGGTGCGGATCTTTGAGATGAGCCTCGCCGCCATGATGTCGAAAGTGTCGCTCTCGAAATCCACGGTGAAAAATTCCGGGTAGTAAACCGTCAGGGCGTTTACCATGGTGGAGAGGATCGCCATGGGATGCGCCTTCAAGGGAAAGCTGTCGAAGAAGCGGATCATTTCCTCATGGATCATCGAGTTTTCCGTAAGGCGCTGCGAGAACACTTTCCTCTCCTCGGGGGAGGGTAGATGCCCATAGACCAGGAGGTGGGCGGTCTCGGTGAAGCTCGATTTTTCCGCCAACTCTTCGATGGGGTAGCCCCGATAGCGAAGGATCCCTTTCTCGCCGTCAATGTAGGTGATGGCGGAGAGGCAGGAGCCGGTGTTCTGGTATCCCACATCTAAGGTGATGTGCCCCGTTTTATCGCGGAGCGCTGTTATGTCGATGGCCTTTTCGCCCTCGGTGCCCTCGATGATGGGAAACGCGTATGTAGTTCCGTCAATGATGATCTCGGCCTGTTTCATGTGTGTGTCCGTTTTTTAGGATAATGCGGCATTTTTTTCGGCGGTCCTTCCGCGTCAAGCATTGCACGGTAGTCCCGGCCCGGGGGCCGGAAAAAACTTATACCAAGTCCCGGGGTCAGTTCATTGCGTTGAAGGGATCGAAGGATATCTCGCCTTTCTTTGTGACGTACCCGACGCCGATAGGATAGGTCTTGTGGTTGTCGTACTCGATGTGGATTTGGATTGAGTACTGCTTGTCCGGCGCCTTGACCTTGACTCTGGAGAAATGGACTTCCACGGAGGACTGCATTCGCTTGCCGGCGAAGATGAACCTCAATTCATGGGTGACGGTGAACGGATCGTTTTCGGACCAGTTGTTCTTGACAATTTCACGCGCCTTTGCCTTGATTTTCGACTCGATGTCCTTCTTTGCTATTGTTAGGGGTTGGTAGGCCCTTCTGGACGATGATATGGTCTTGAATTGCATATTTTCTCCGAGAATAAGCGCAAATGTACTGCACTGTCCGTCGATTTCAAGCACTTTTTTTGCCTGTCTGGCCGGGGCTCTTCATCATCGAGGGCCGCGGCGCCGTTGCGGAAAATACAAAGGTTGACAAATATGGCCTTCCGCTTCATAAGGAAAAGGGGACCGCTCCCCAGGGCCTTATCCTGTACCTGGAGCCGAATGCGCTATGCCAGCTATCATAGATACATCACCCGCAGCCATAATGGACTGTTTCAGGAAGACCGATATCTTCAGCCGCCTTCCCGACGATGATCTCGCGGTCCTTGCGGGGTTTTGCGGTTTCCGCGATTATAAAAAAGGCGAGGTCATCTTCGAGAAGGGGAACAAAAGCCGCAGTCTTTTTATCATTGCACGGGGGGAGGTGGCCATCACCAGCTCCATGGACGCGGCTTCACGGGGCGGATCGGCAGGAGAACAGGCCATCGCCCGTTTTATCGCCGGGGAAATCTTCGGGGAGTTCGAGTTCTTTGAGAACGACATACGGACCGCCTTTGCCGCCGCCGCGGAGGAATCCTCTCTCCTGGTTTTTCCATGGGAGGGGGAAGATCTGGAAAGACTCTTCGACGAGTACGCCCACATCTTCGCGAAGATTTACCACAGGTTGATCTCCGTCAACGCAGGCCGCCAGCGACTCACCCACAGGCTTATCAGCGAGAAGACGGGGTGGATAGAGGAGCTGAAAAAGCAGATGTTTTTCGACAAGCTCACGGGGGTTTACAACCGTACCTATCTGGAGGACGAGCTGGCGAAAAACTACGCTTTCCTTGGAACGGTTTTCAGCCTCCTGGTGATCAAGCCCGACAATTTCAAACTCATCAATGACACCTTCGGCCACGAGGCCGGCGATGGGGCCCTCCAGGCCATTTCCGGAAAGCTCCAGTCCCTCCTGCGAAATGACGATCTGGCTGTGCGGTACCGGGGCAACGAGTTCATCGTCCTCTTTCCTTCAACGCCCATCGAAGAGGCGGTCGACCTGGCCCGCATGTATCTTCGGGAGATGAACGGCTTTGATATCGGCAAAGAGATGAAGCGCGACAGCCTCTTTCAGAAGTTCAGCATCGGTGTCGCGTCGTATCCGGACCATGAGAAGGAATTCCTGGACCTGGTGGAGAAGGCCTTTACCAAGGTTTTCGAACAGCGCGAAGTCGGAGGGAACGGGGTCCGCGTCGCCTCGGCGGGAGGGGACGAGCTGTACAATTTTCTGAAGAACGTGGGGATGCTTTCAAGCCTCAAGATGTCGGAGCTTCATCTGGTCTCCCAGCGCCTGGACCTCGTGCGCTATCCCATGGGAAGCGTAATCTTTCGGGCGAAAGAGGAGGGGAACGAGCTTTTTATTATTAAGTCCGGCTCCACCTCCGTGCGCATCTCTCTACAAGATGGCGCCGAAAAGGAAATTGCCCTCCTGAAAGCCGGAGAGTTCTTCGGCGAGATGGCGATCTTCGAGAACGCCCCCAGGTCCGCCACCTGCATTGCCGCCGAGGAGTGCGAAATTTTAAAACTCAATAAAGAAGATTTTTTTGATTTAATGAAGCATTCCCCACACGCCGCCATCAACATTATGAAGAACATGCTGAATAAAACCACGGACCGCCTCAACGCCAGCGGGCAGTTCATCACCCAGATGGTGAAATGGGGCGAGGACGCGAGCCTTCGGGCCGTCACCGACAAACTCACGGGTGTCTTCAACCGCCGATACATGGAAAGCGAATCGGAGAACCGTTTCACCAAAGCACAAAAGGACGCTGCTCCCCTGTCTTTGGTCATGGCGGACATGGACTTCTTCCGGGAGGTGAACGAAGGATACAGCCATGAGGTGGGGGACCGGTACATCGTCGAGGTGGCGAAGGTCTTCACCTCGTCGTTCCGCAAAACCGACATCGTATCGCGATACGGCGGCGACGAGTTCACCATCCTTCTCCCCGACACGGACCTCGCCACTGCCATGGCGGTGGCCGAGGAAGTGAGGAGGAACGTTGAAAGGCTCGACTTCCTGAAAAACCTCGAAGGCCCGGACCTTCATCTTTCCGTGAGCATGGGAATTTCGAATTTCCCTGCCACCTGCTCCACTCTGGCGGAACTCAGGGAACAGGCAGATAAGGCCCTCTATGCGGCGAAGCATAATGGAAGAAACCGCGTGGAGCACGCTCCTTTCAAACAGAGGTGAAGGCGTGCGGCCCGGGGGTTCTCCGAAACCGGGCCCCTTCCGCTTATGGCTTGACACAGGTTGCGGGTATGTCTACTGTATCTTTGAATATTTTGGCGATCATTATTGGTTTTTTCCGAGCGCCATTGACGGGCTGGAAAAACCAAAAATTTGAGGCTCCCTTCTGGCAACCTCTAATATTCAGGCTTTCCCGCCCGCCTAAGGCGGGCGTAAAAACCTGAGTCCTGAGTATGCCAGTAGTTACAATTCATGGGAACCTTAAAAAATTTAATTTTTAGAGGTTTCCTTCTATAACTAGATGAAAAAGCCATGTCTATAGAATTCTCCAACAGGGTGTTTTTAATCACCGAAAACACGAGGATCGCAGCGCCTATCCGTCAGGCCCTCTCGGGTCTCGGAATAGTGCTCGAAACCGAATTCCTTAACCTCCATTCGATTCCCGCTATAAAGAAAGGTATAGCCCGTTCGGGACGGACGGCCTTTATCCGAACGGAACTGCTGCGCTTCATCAGGGAGCGGGGCTTTCCGCGGGCGATCATAATGGATGCAAGGATAGACCTCGAGCTGGGACCGGGTGAAGACCCTGGCCACATCAAGCTTCTGAAGACGTTCCTCATTTCCTATATCATATTAAGCAAGGGAAAGGACACTGACGGCATTCATGGGAGGTTTATCCTCCTGGCCAGGGGAAAGGATTTCGAGAAGGAATACGGCCTTGGAAGCGGAACTCACCGCATCCTCGACCTCCTGGCGACCAAAAACCCGGACATCAACTTTTTCATAGAAGAGCTTAAGGAAAACAAGGCCCGCTTCGACCAACTGTTCACTATCAGGATAGTGGACCCGGACATCCCTTCGGGGTCCATGAAAGAAATTATAACCGGCCTGCTGGCCGGCTCTCTTCGAGATGATGGACCGGTACCGTCTTCTGTGGATACTTCTAAAAAGAATGGAGTGAGCACGGAAGACCGGAGCATGTCCGCTCCTTTGAATACGGCCGCGAGGGTCCTCTATCGCCTCGACGAAAACACCGTGTACGACGATGGCGAATTCCCTGAAAGCCTTTCGGCGGAGCACAGGGGCCTTAAGGAAAATGAATTCTACCTTGTCGGCTCCTGGACCGGCGCTACGGAGCTCGATCTGGCGAGGAAGATAGCGAACGTTCTCCAAAAGGGCCTGGGGGACAAAAAAAAGTTCAGCTTCAACGAGGAGATCGTCTTCAATGTTGACGATAAGTGCGCCATCGACAAAAACACGGCCCTTTCGATGGCCCAGCTCTTCACAAAAAACCTCTCAGCTTTCAAAAAAATCTCTATACGCGTAAGCCCCGCCCATGGCAAGATCATTGAGAAATCAAGGGGTTTCCCGATGATAAAGGACATCCTCTCAGTGGCGGGCGAAGAAGGCCCGTCCGGGGACTCCGGGCTATAGGCAGCCCTGATTACGTAAGCGGCAGTTGATAACTTATGCAAGCGCACGAACGGGCCCCCCTGCGCTCATCGCCGCGGTTGAGGAGCCGTCCGTTTCTAATAATTCGTGTTGTTGATTGATTATATCTTTTTGCGGTTACGACATGAGGGGCAGAAGAACAATCTGCCCGGAGGGTGTAATAAGCCGGACCTTTGGGGGGTCCGTATTAGCGGAGGAGGGACTCGAACCCCCGACACGCGGATTATGATTCCGCTGCTCTAACCAGCTGGGCTACTCCGCCGGAATTAGCGAGGGCAGGATTTGAACCTGCGACCTTTGGGTTATGAGCCCAACGAGCTACCAGCTGCTCCACCTCGCGATCTTATGACCAAGATAGTGCTGGGAGCCCCGGGTGTCAATTATTTTTTTGAAATACTAAGATTACCTGTTGAAGAAAGATGTATTTTTCACAAATTGGCCTTACCACGATAAAAAAGGCGGTCTCTGGAGCGGTTTTGCCGCCAGAGGCCGGATAAATAGGGCCGGATTAGAACATAAATGGCAATACTCAAAAATAGTTGACGTCCCGCCTGCGCTGGAGCAGAAGTAATATCGTCTTTACAGTATTTTAAACCGTCTCCATTATGCTGAATCCTCTGAAATATTTCCGCAACCGCACTGTCGGCGTCGCCCTGGGGAGCGGAGGCGCCAAGGGCCTGGCCCATATCGCCGTCCTCGATTATCTGAAGACCGAGGGCGTCCCCGTTCACAGGCTCGCCGGATCGAGCATTGGCGCCGTTATCGGGGCGCTGTACAGCATCGGCGCTATGGAACGGTACCGCGACGAGCTCCTTAAGATGGACTGGAAGGAGCTCCTCTCCCTGGTGGACCCCGTGTTTCCCCGCATGGGCCTTGTGGAGGGAAAGAAGCTAAGGGGGTTTCTTTCAAAATTTATTCCTGAGAAAGCAAATCTCGAGGACCTTCCGGTCCCCCTTTCTGTCGTGGCCACTGATTATTTCTCGGGCCTCCCGGTGGTGTTCACAAGGGGAAATGTCCTGGATGCTCTAAGGGCGAGTATAGCCATACCGGGGGTTTTCACGCCGGTGAAGTATGGCGATTCATTCCTTATCGACGGGGGGGTGTCAAACCCGCTTCCCGTGGACGTCCTGGCGCGCATGAAGTCGGGGCTCACCATCGCGGTGAACCTCCATCCCACACTGCCTCGGCGCTTTCTAAAAAAGACTGTAAGGGAAGCACTGGACTCGGCCGCCATGGCGGACGCCTCTGCAATCGAAGACGGAGGCGCAATGTCCTCTGGCGCCACGGCGGGGAAGGATGGCCGGTGGCGCATCTCGAATCTTATTGGTTCACACCGGAAAAGCAAGGAGGAAAAGGACCCCGCCCCAAACCTCTTTCAAATCATTTCCCAGGCCATCGATATCATGGAATACATGAACACCCTGATGATACTCAGGGCCTTCAAGCCCGCCGTCCTCATACAGCCGGACCTCATCGACATGCCCACCCTGGATTTCACCCACGCCTCCCGGGCCATCGAGGAGGGGTATGCCGCATGCCGGCGCGTACAGGGTCAACTTCAAAGAAAAATAAAGCCATGGATATGATTGGAAAAGGCAAGGGAGAGGGGGGCGATAGGGCCGCCCTCCTGGAAAAACTTCGCGGGGAGATGGGGGATTGCCGGCGGTGCAAGCTTGCATCCACGAGGAACAACATTGTATTCGGCGAGGGGAATCCCGCGGCGAGGGTGATGTTCATCGGAGAAGGCCCCGGGAAGGAGGAGGACATCCAGGGAAGGCCCTTCGTTGGACGCGCGGGCGTGCTTCTGACGGCCATCATAGAGAAGGGCATGAAGCTTGCCAGGGGAGACGTCTACATTGCCAATGTGGTGAAGTGCCGCCCCACCATCGATCTGGCTTTCCAGCGCGACCGTCCCCCCGACGCGGAAGAGACCGCGGCCTGTGGCGGGTTTTTAAAAAAGCAAATAGAGATTATCGGGCCCGAAGTAATAGTCACCCTGGGAAATCCCTCGACTAAGTTTCTCCTCGAAATAATGGAAGGGATAACGAAAGTACGGGGAAAATGGTTTTCGTACAATGGCATTCCCGTCATGCCCACCTATCATCCCTCCTATGTGCTCCGCAATGGCGGTGACGCGAGCCCCCTTAAAAAAGACGTGTGGGAGGACATCAAAAAGATCATCTCTCGGCTGAGCACCCGTAGCGGTGTTACGCCGGATGGCGGCGGGGCGGTGAACTCAGGGGCAGTCCTGGACGAAAGGATCGTTGCGGCGCTGGAGGAAAAAAAGGAGGAAGATGATGTCCAGGGGACGCTTTTCTAATACGCCCGGACCGGGCTGAGATGAAATACCTTTATTATATTTTCCGAAACCTCCGCCTGGAAGTCCGCGACCTTTTAGGGCGGATACCCAGGGTCCTCCTGGCGAGTTTTGGCGTCTTTTTCCTCATCGCCTTTCTTGCCTTTTTTATGGCGCTTCGCGATTCCGTGAGCTCGTATATGGAGAATCGGATTTTTGGGCGCCTCGACATCAACGAGGTCCGGGTGATGCCCCGGCCATTACCGGAAGGGAGAGGGCCTGATTTCTCTTCAACACGGGCCAACGAAATTCCCGAGTCGAAAATAAGGGCAATAAGGAAGCTGGACGGCGTGGGGTCCATATACCGGGTTATACGCCTCAACGCCCCGGCGATGCTGTACGCCGGGGCCTTCGGCACGCACCTGCGAACGGACATCCTCGTGAGCGGCGTGGAACCGGATTTTTTCAGGGGTACCGATATAAATTGGAAGCGCTTCGTCCCCGGGGAGCGCCTCCCCGTAGTAATACCGTATTTCGCCCTGGACCTCTACAATAACTTCGCCGCCGCAAGCGGACTCCCGGAGCTTGGTAAAAAGGCCCTCACCGGGTTTATGATGGACCTATCCATAGGAAAATCATCCTTTATTCCCGGAGGAAAGGAGAGCCGCTTCCCTGCGAAGGTTGCGGGTTTCAGCGACAGGGTCTCCTCCGCCGGCATAGTGGTGCCCTCGGACTTCATCAGGCGCTACTGCCGGGACAATCCGGGGAACACCTGGTCCACTATACTTTTGCACATAACGTCCCGGTCCCCCGCGAAGGTCCCGTCCCTCGTGGACGGTATCCGAAGGCTCGACCTTCAGGTCCAGTCCCGCCGGGACATCGCGGAAAAGACGAACCGCGCCCTTGCGCTTGTGGACGGTGTTTTCTTCATCGTCATGATCATCATTCTTGCCCTTACCGTGACGGCCATCGCGAATTCATACATGGCCGTGGTGTACAATCGAAGCCAGGAAATCGTCCTAAGAAGGATTGTGGGGCAGTCGAAGCTACGGGTGGTACTCTCCTTCATTGTCGAAGCGGCCGCCGTGGGGGCAATTTTCGGGGCCGGGGGATTTTTCATTGGTCAGATGGGCATTGCCCATCTTTCGAGGATGCTTCCCAAGTGGGTGCCCCTCCTGGCGGGCCTCGAGATTTCGCCCCCTCCGATGAAATTTCTGGCCCCCGCCGCGTTTCTTTCGGCCGCGGTCGCGGCGGCTTCGGCCTTCGTGCCGGCGGTCATCGCCTCGAACCTGAATCTTTTTAAATCGACGAAACTGTAAGGGACAGTGTGGAGTGCCTAAAAAAATAGTAGTAATAAAATTATGCGCCGAGGGCGGGGAAAAACCTGGGTCCTGAGTATGCCCATAATTATTAGAGGTTGCCTTTGACAGGTAAAAAGAAAGACATCCGGGGGCGGCACGGGGAACTGAAGGCCCTCATCGAAAAGTACGACCATCATTATTATGTACTCAACGCTCCCCTCGTGGACGATGCTACTTACGACGATATACTTCGCGAGCTCGCTTCACTTGAAGAACTTCATCCGGAACTGAAAAGCTCCGAATCCCCCACGGAAAA
This sequence comes from Spirochaetota bacterium, assembly GCA_029974015.1. Lineage (GTDB taxonomy): Bacteria > Spirochaetota > UBA4802 > UBA4802 > JAGODF01 > JAGODF01. Next base: position 31,276 of record JARKUF010000038.1, on the reverse strand, counting down.
GGTAGGGGGAGCGCCGTCGAGCTCCTTCGCTGAAGTTCGCCATGATCCTCCCATGCTGAGCCTGGGAAATGTTTTTTCCGAGAAAGACCTCGAAGAATTTCACGCCCGTTGCGTGAAGGGCCTCGGGGAGGAAGTAGACTATTTCATCGAACTTAAATACGACGGCCTTGCCGTGGAACTTTTATATGAGAATGGCCGTCTGGTCCTCGGCTCCACTCGAGGCGACGGCGAGGTCGGCGAAGACGTGACGGAGAATTTGGCCTCGCTCAAAAGCGTACCAAAGACCCTGGCGGGGGCCTCTCCGCCTTCGAGAATAACCGTCCGCGGGGAAATCTTCATGCGCCATGGAGAATTCGAAAGGATCAACAGGGAGCGCGCGGGGGAGGGCGAGGCCCCCTTCGCAAATCCCCGCAACGCCGCTTCCGGTTCCCTCCGGCAGATTGATCCTTCCGTAACCGGAAAAAGAAACCTCGATTTTGCCCCTTATGCGTCGGGCCTCATTGAGGGCGCGTCCCCCGCCACCCAGGAGGAGCTCTTTCGTCTCCTGGCCCGCTCAGGCATGCCCGTGACGGAGCGCTTTGTCGTGGGGAATGTGCGCTCAGCGAAATCTTTTTACGACCACTGGCTTGAACACCGCCATACCCTGGATTTTGATATTGACGGCATTGTAATCAAGGTGGACCGTTTTGACGCAAGGGAGCGCCTGGGGGCCACGAGCAGGGCCCCCCGCTGGGCAGTGGCCTGGAAATTTCCCGCCCGGGAGGCCCTCACGGTACTTGAATCCGTGGACCTTCAGGTGGGACGCACAGGGGTAATAACTCCCGTGGGAAATCTCGCGCCGATAAACATCGGCGGGGTCATCGTGAAGCGCGCTTCCCTTCACAACTTTGACGAAATCAAGAGGCTCGGGCTTCGCCTCGGGGATACGGTGAAGGTGAAGCGCGCCGGCGATGTTATCCCCAAGGTGATAGAGGTGGTCCATTCCGGCGGCAGTACCAGGGGCGATATTACCGTCCCGGAGACCTGCCCGTCATGCGGAGAGACGCTCTTGCGGGAGGATATCTTTATTCGCTGTGTTAACCGGCATTGTCCCGGGAAGCGCCTTGAGGTGTTGAAGTTTTTTGTATCGAAGGACGCCATGGACATCGAATTCTTCGGACCAGAGCTGGTCCAGCGCCTCCACGAAGCCGGGAAGCTCGATACAATTGCCGATGTCTTCAGATTGACGGAAGAGGACCTCCTGAAAATTGAACGCATGGGAGACATCATCGCCGGAAAAATCATTGCATCGATAAACGGAAGGAGGAGAATAGGGCTCGCCCATTTTCTGCGTAGCCTGGGTATCCGCAATGTGGGGGACCATATCGCCAGGGTGATTGCCCGGGCCGTGAAGGGCCTGGACAGGCTCTTTGAGATTACAGTAGAGGAGCTCCAGTCGATCCATGAGGTGGGGCCCGGCGTTGCGGAATCGGTGTACGGCTTTTTCCACAGCGATGGGAAGGACCTGGTGCGGGAAATGATGGAAGCGGGCCTTGTCGTCGAAGTGGAAGATGAGGCCGATGGGGCCGCCGACGAAGTTACAGGGAAAACCTTCGTCTTTACCGGCTCCCTTGAGAAGCTTACCCGCCGCGAAGCTGAAGAGATCGTGGTGCGTCTCGGAGGCCGCGCGGCGGGTTCCGTGAGCAAAAAAACCGACTATGTGGTGGCAGGGGAGGCCGCGGGGTCCAAGCTGGACAAGGCCCGCTCCCTGGGCGTGAAAATACTAACAGAGGACGAGTTCATCGCCATGACGGGAGGCGTGAAATAACATGGGGCTTATGAAAAAAATAGTGAAGGGGGGTATGAAATTCGCTGCCGGTAATTACTATCTCGCCACTTCCCTTCTGATGTACCTTTCGTTTCCAGCCTATGATATCTGGTTCCTCAAGGGATTTCCTTTCTTTGCGTGGTTTTCCCTGGTGCCTGTATTTCTTTTCGTCAGGGGAAGGAAATACGGAGAGCTTGTGTTTTATTCCTTTGTAGCGTTTTTCTTTGGAAACCTGTTGACGTTCAGCTGGATCGGATATTTCGGCGCGAAAGTTTCGGGTGGATTCACATTCATTGTGGCGCTCCTCATCCCGGCCCTCACGGCCTTCATGGTGACGAAGGTCCTCCTCGCGGAGTTCCTTGCCCGCCGTTTTGAAAAACTAAGGTTTCTCATTTACCCCTCACTGTGGATAATGATCGACTGGGTCCAGTCCCTGGGGTTTCTGGCATTTCCCTGGACTTACTGGGGGTATAGCCAGTATCCCTTTACGGACTTCATCCAGATGGCGCGCTTCACCGGCGTTATGGGAGTAACCTTCTCCCTGGTTATGTTCAACTATATGGTTTCAGAGTTCTTTCACGAGGCCCTGAACGGCGATTTTCTCAGGAGCAATAGAAAGGGCGTTTTTCGCCTGGTGTCGTTTAAGCGCCTCGCCGTGGCCCTCGTGGCAATCGGCATCATCACTGCCGCCGGACGCGTTCTGCTTCTGGCTAACAATCCGGAGCCCCGGCGGGACCTGCGCGTGGCGATGGTCCAGTCGTGCATCAACCCCTGGGACAACTGGATGCGGAACCGCATGAGGTACTTTGATCAGCTTGCGGGCTACACCCGCCGGGCCGCGGCGGAGAATCCCGACCTGGTCGTCTGGTCGGAATCCGCCACCCTGGAGATGTTTTCCTACGATTTTTTCCATGGCAATCTCAATGTATTCGAAGAGGCGGTCTTCGAACTGGTGAGGGAGATCGGTACGCCCCTTCTCACCGGTGAGATTGGGCGCCTGGTAGACGGCATTCATGGAGTTACGTCCTACCAGAACAACGCAGTCCTCATCGATGCCGGCGGGAACGTGGTGAAATCGTATTCGAAGATCAACCTGGTCCCCTTCGGGGAGTGGTTTCCCTACGAGCGATGGTTTGGCTGGGTGAAGAATATAGTCGACAGCTTCGGCGCCTCAAGCTTCACGCCGGGAACGGAGCTGGCTACCTTTGATGTCCGGGAAAGGAAGTTCGGCGTCCTCGTTTGCTATGAGGGGATCTTCTTCCGCCATGTGCGCCGCTACGTCGCCCTTGGGGTCGATTTCCTGGTGAACATTACCAATGACGGTTGGACCGACACCTACAGCGGCCACATGCAGCACTTCGCCGCCTCGGTCTTCCGGGCCGTGGAGAACGGATTCTGGGTGGTACGGGCGGGGAACACGGGATACTCCACTCTCATCGATCCTTACGGGAGGGTCCGGGCCTCAATGAATATCCTCACGAAGGGGTATGTCACAGGGGACATGGACTATCGCCTCAACCACGGCACTTTCTATGGGAGGTTTGGGGACGTATTTTTCTTTATTGTCCTGGCGGGTATAGCGGTCCTTTTAGTTATCATTATGAAAGAAAAGGCCTGGCAACCTCTAATAATCAGGTTTTCCCGCCCGCCGAAGGCGGGCGGGAAAACGAAGTTTTTGTGACTGCCCTTAATTATTAGAGGTCCCCGTCTTTTTTATTACTGCGGAGGCAAGGGGGCAAGATCAGCGGTTTTTCCAACACGTTGAGTAATTTGTTTGAATACTTCCGAGATGAAGCTTATAACCGCCATTCTGACGGTATAATCGACCAGCGTACGGTGCGTTCTGGCATAAGGGCAGCTTTGAAAAAATTAAGCGCAGTCGCAAAAACCGTATAATTCGAAGTTTTCACAACAGGAGGGTGTTTATGAGCGGCGCAATTTTCGGCTTTTTACAAGAAAAATTCGAGCATAGCTCGTACATGGAAAAACAGCAGATGAAGATCCTCCTCGCGATGATCTTTATCCTGTTTTTTCTTCTTTCTGCCCTTCTTGCCGTGTTTACAATACGGCTTGGGAGGGGCATCACCCATCCAAGCGTGATAAGCATCCTCTGTGTTCAGGGGATGCTTATCTTAGCGTTCATCATCCATAGGATGGGTTATAGAAAAACCGCAACTCATTTGATTCTGATTATCTGCGTTTCCGCGGTGTGGTTCATCTTTTTCCGGGGTACCCAGGACCTTGTTTCCCGGATGAACACCATCGATTATATTTTCCCCATCATCATCTTTTCCTCTATCATGACCGAAGCGAGATGGATGCTCGTGTACACGGCGGCCAACCTGGTCCTCGTTGTGATCTTAGGCGTAAGCTCGCAATCCTCGGGGGTCCTTAACCCCGCCCAGGCGGCGGATTTTATCGTCGACAGCATGGTGACCCTCCTGGCCAGCGCTGCGGGCTGTTATTTTTTTCTCTCCCTCGCCCGTGGGGCCTATGGGCAGATGGAAAACTCCCTTAATGAAAACAGGGCTTTCAGCGCAAGCATAGAGAAAATTTTAGGGCAGACCGACGAAATAGCACGGCGCCTTGACGGGACCACGGAAATAATGAGCGACACCGTGGGGGTCTTTGCCGAGGGGGCACAGGGGCAGGCGGCCTCTGTGGAAGAAATTACCTCCACGGTGGAGGAGATCGCCGCGAGCGGAGAAGGAGTGCATAAAATGGCGAAGGTCCAGGTGGACCTGGCGCGTACGGTGAACGGCGAAATGGAAAACCTGTACCGTATCGTCACCAGCGTGGACGAGAACATGAAGGCGGTCCTGACTATACGTGATTCCCTCAATGCCATGGTTGGGCAATCCAAGGAGGAGCTTGGCGTCACGAGGGAGCTGATGACCAGCGCCACCTCCACGTTTCGGGACGTACAGGACACCGTGAACGTCATCCAGGACATCTCGGACCAGATAAACCTCCTTTCCTTGAACGCCTCCATCGAGGCGGCCCGGGCGGGGGAGCATGGGCGCGGTTTCGCCGTCGTGGCCGATGAGATAGGCAAGCTCGCCGACAGTACTTCCGAAAATGCCAAGGCGATCAACAATATGTTCCTCCGAAGCAATACGGAAATAGAGCGCTCTTACGGTAGCCTGGAGACCTTTATCGAATCGCTGAACCAGATGATCACCCATATCGCCGATATAAGTTCCCGCATAGACGGAGTGGTGTCCCTGGCACATCAGGACATGGAACTTAACCAGCATGCCCGGAATTCACTCCAGGGGATTCTCCAGGGGGCCGATGGTATCCTCGCCGCCGTGGACGAGCAAAAGTTGGCTTTCGACGAAATATCGAGGAGCATCTCCCATATAAATCAACGGGCCCAGGAGATTGCCGGAGGGTCCGAGGAACTCACCGCCACCTCCCGGGAGATCGCCAATTCCATACAGGAGCTTGTAGGGCTTTCGAGGGAAAGACAGTGAGGACCAAATTTTCCCGGCCCTGGTCCTTCGGCATTGGATATCCTCTTTTTAAACGGAGTCGGCCATGGCGTTGAAAACGGCGATAACGGCGATAAGCTCGTATCACAACTACAAGTTTGGGGGAATTTTAAAGAAGGAAATTACTTTCGGAACGGAGGGGGACGGCTTTTACTTCCATGCCGCCGAGTCCGTGTATCCGGAACCTTTTCCTAAGATATCTTGCAATCTATTCGACGAAAAGGGGCGTCTCGTCGTTTCGATACTCCGCAATGAAACCGGGGCCCTCGGCGAGGGGTGCCGGGAGGACCGTGACCCCGATGCTCTTGCGTTTTACAACAGGGAAGGGAGGAAGATTATCTCATTCAGTGTCAGGCGGTATCAGAACGTATATGTAACGGAGCTTGAGGGTGAATTCTTCGACGAGAATGGAAAGCCTGTCATGATATGATGATGCGCCCGCGGTTTCCCTCGGGAGCGACGGTGTCCAATGCCACGGCGGCAATGCCTCCGTAGAGGGCCTTCGCCTCCGCCGTATTTTCCAGCGAAATTTTAAGATAGTTGCCGCTTACTGCGGTGAATCCCTCCCCGGAGCGGTCCTTCTCCACCACCGACTGAAGTGTTTTCCCCAGGAACGATCGCCGGTACTCCAGGGCGGCGCGAAACGCCTTTTCGCGAAGCCTCGCGCCGCGTTCGGCGATCTCCTGTTGAGTGGCCGCCGGCTTCATCGACGCCGCGGCGGTGCCCCGCCGCGGGGAGAAAGTGAACTGGTGCACATACGCGAAGCCCGCGCGGTCCACGAGTCCCAGGGTCCGGAGGAAATCGTCCTCGCTTTCGCCGGGAAATCCCACGATGATGTCCGTTCCAAGGGCAATTTCCGGGCTGGCTCTGCGGACTTCGCCCACAACGGACAGATACTGTTTTTCCGTGTAAGGGCGGTTCATCAGGGAGAGTATGCTGTCCGAACCGGATTGGAGGGGGAGATGGAGATGGGGGCATATTCCTGGATGCCCCAGGAGCTCAATGAGCTTCCCGGTTACGTGGTTCGGCTCTATGGAGGTTATTCGGACTCGAAAATTCCCCTCAAGGCCCAGCAGGGACTCGGCCAGTCCGGCCAGGTCCATCCCGCTGTCCGCATAACTCCCGATGGTTATGCCCGAAAGGACGAGCTCCGGGCACCCGGCATCAATTAGCTTTTCGGCGTGATACATGATCTCGCGGAAGGGCCTGCTCCGGGCCCTTCCTCTCACCGAGGGGACGATGCAGTAGCTGCAATTATTGTCGCAACCCTCCTGGATCTTGAGAAACCCCCTGGTGTGGAGAAAAGGGAGGGGAGCGTCGATATCGCTGCTCCTTTCGGAAACAGCGGCGTTATCTATGGACTCCTCAATCCGCGCCGCCATTTCGCCCTTCTCGGAATTTCCAAAGGTCCCGAGGACCTCCGGCATTGATTCTATCTCTTTCTTCGACGATTCGGCCAGGCAGCCCGTTACGAAAACGCCTCCCCAACGGGAGCTTCGGGCCCCCTGTCGGATGAGGGTGCGGCATTTCCTGTCGCTTCGGTCCGTGACGGTACAGGTGTTGACGATGACGGCGTCTGCCTCATCGCCGAAAGGGACTGCCGCCCATCCCCGGGTGAGGAAATGGTGGGCGATGAGGGAGGATTCGTACTGGTTGAGTTTGCAGCCCAGGGTCTTGATGCTGAAAGTCTTAGGCATTTCCCGCGCCAGACCGCCTGATGTCCCTGAAGAGGAAGATTATACGGGCAATGGCGGTGTAGTTGGTGAACACTGCAAGGACGGCCACGGCGAAGATCAGGGGCCAGTGCTCGTCCATGCCGTTGTTGACGAGGAGGAGCTTGAAAAACGGGTAGAACACGGAGAAAAAAACCAAAACGGCGATGCGCTCCGCCCTCTGCATGATGCCTTTATTTGTGGTGAAGCCCACGGCCTCGCCACGGGCCTTTGCATAGCTTACAATCTGCGAGCCCGTCATTGCCAGTATGGAAAGGAGGATGAGGTAGAGCCAGGTATCGCTTCCGAAAACGGTTATGTCGCGCTTCGTGGCGAAGTAAAGGGCGATCCCCGTGAAGATGGCGGACTCGGTGAAGCGGTCCGCGCAGGAATCGAAAAAGGCCCCCTCCTTCGTGACCTTTCCGGTCATTCTGGCAAGGCTCCCGTCTATCAGGTCCAGGGCCCCGCTGAAGGCGAGTATCCATCCAGCCGCGGCGAAGCTGCCGAAAAAATAATATACGGCGGATACGAAACCGAGAAGCAGTGAAAACCCCGTGATCATATTGGGCGTCAGGCCAATGGCCCGGGAAGCAAGTAAAACCGGGCGGAGTATCCAGTACACCCATTCCCGTAGAAAAAGCCCCAGAAACGAGGGGTGCATCCTCTCCAATACCTGGGTCGATTTTTCCCGCCTCGGGTAGATGAAGGCGAAGATAATCCAGGAAAGTATTAGGGCGCCGTTAAGAATAATAATGGGCAGAAGTGAGAGCGTAATTTCGGTTGCGGATATGTTCATGGGCTGCAGTTTACCGTAATGACCTTGGATTTGCCTTATGCGGATAGTAGAGTGTTGAACCCGAGGCGGGGAAAAAAGTCAATAGAATATTGCCGGGTTTTTCGTATTGAATTGAATTTTTTATCTCAATGCGGAATTCCAGGTCATCCGACCACCCCCGGCACCCTGATTATCGCCATCCTTATGGTTGAATGTACTTGAGTTGTTGCATAACTGATAAAAATGTCATCGCAAAAAGGCCGCAGGCCGACTTGGCGATCTTAAAAAGGCAACAAGTCTACTATACAAAAACAAGGATTGTAAATGCTAAAATAACTTGACTTTCTTGCCATTTGTTTTATATATAACGGCGTTAATAATTTTTCTCGTAAAAATATCCCGGCGCGGCCATTTGGTATCATCCGTTGAATCATGGACGGGGAACAGACGCCCCATCCGAAAAACTCCGGACATTACGGAGCAAGCGGTGCCGGTCCTTTAATGGAAAGGCGGGGCAGGCGTTCAATGATGCCAATAATTGAAAATTATTCTCGAATACTGGCTGAAATTAATGATGTCGCTTCCCGGTCCGGGAGGCCCCCGGAGTCGGTGAAAATAGCTGCCGTGAGTAAAACCGTTTCCCGCGAAGCTATCCAGAGCGCCATCGACGCCGGCATACGTCTTTTCGCGGAAAACAGGGTGCAGGAGGCAAAAGGAAAAATCCCGGGGTTGAAGGGGAATTTTTCTTTTCATTTAGTGGGGCATCTCCAATCTAACAAGGCTCGGGACGCCGTGGCGCTTTTCGACCTGATTCATTCCATCGACAAGGAAGGAACGGCCCGCCGTGTCGACGAAGAGGCGGCCAGGGCCGGAAAGCGCCAGAGAATACTTATCCAGGTAAACACCTCCGGGGAAATCTCGAAAAACGGCGTTCCCCCGGATGAAGCGGAGAGGCTCTGCGGGGCGGTCCTCGGTTTGGATCATGTGGAGATCATGGGCCTCATGACCATAGGTCCCCTGGGGGGAGATGAGGATTCCGTGCGGTCATCCTTCTCGTCGCTTCGGGAACTTCTTGGGACAATAAACCGCTCCCTGGGAACGTCGATGACGGAGCTTTCCATGGGAATGTCGTCGGATTACCGTATCGCCGTTGAAGAGGGGGCGACCCTCGTGAGGATAGGCACGGCCATCTTCGGTTCGAGGGCCTGATATCATGGACATACTTCATAATAAGACGATCGGCTGTATCGGCGTCGGCAACATGGGGGGGGCCATCATCTCCGGCCTTGCCGGTAAGGCGAAGATATGCCTCTACGATGTTGACAAAGCGAAGGCGCGGGCCCTGGGCGATGCTACGGGAGCGGAGGTATGCCCGGGAGGCCGGGAACTCTGCGGTATCTCCGATGCGGTGATTTTCGCGGTGAAGCCGGACATCCTGCTTGGCCTTGCCCGAGAACTCCGGGAACACCTGAAAGGGAAAACCGTCATCTCCATCGCCGCTGGCGTGGGGACGGTCGCCCTGGAGGACGCCATCGGAGGGGGCGCCGTGGTCCGGGGGATGCCCAACACCCCCGCGTTGGTCAACTGCGGAATGACGGTCTTGGCCGCGGGACGCGGTGCGTCCCTGGAACAGATGGAGCTTGCAGAGGCGGTCTTTTCCGCTGTTGGGAAAACCATGGTGCTTCCGGAAAAACTGATGGATGCGGTCACCGCACTATCGGGTTGCGGGCCGGCTTACGCCTTCACGATGATCCATGCAATGGCGGACGGGGGCGTAAAGCTCGGCATACCCAGGGACAGTGCCGTTCTCCTGGCGGCCCAGACCATGGCGGGCGCCGCCGCCATGGTGATGGATACTGGCCGCGAGCCGATGGCCCTGCGCGGCATGGTGACCTCTCCCGGAGGAAGCACCATAGAGGCGGTCCATTGCCTGGAGAGGGCGGGATTCTCGGGAATTCTCATGGACGCCGTGGAGACGGCTGCGCTGAAATCCGCGGCACTCGGCGCGGCGCATGACGCGACTCATGGCGCATCATTGGGAGGAAAGAAGGAATGAGCTGGATACCCCTAACTCGCTATCAGGTGACCAGACTTTCGTATTATTCAAAAGTCGGCGCCGCTCTTCTCGTGGCGGTGTTTCTTTCAGGAAACCTTATCAAGGCGCTCATAAAGGACCGCGTTGCCGTAAAGCCTTCATCGTTTGTCCTCGTTGACGGCTTCCCGGTCTTTACCGACGCCGAGGAATATATACGTCTCATAAAAAGCTATCCCCATGACTTTGGCGTTCCCATTCGGGTGCACCAGGTGCGCAGCGGGGAGTCGCTCTGGATGATCGCCCATAACTACAGGATTTCCGTCGACACCATCATCGCCGCCAACCCATTTCTTACTTCCCTTGAAACAAGGGGCGGAATGGAAATCGTCGTTCCCCTCGAGGAGGGGGTGCTCCTCCCCATCGACCAGATTACCGATGCATGGAGGATGTCGCGGCGCCTGTCCAACGATGGGCCTATCCGCGGGGCGTACCGCCACGGCATCTTCGACCTCTTTTCCCTGGACCAGGTGAGGTTCGCGTTTTTTAAAAACTGCAGGCCCGTTTTGGTGAACGAACGGATGGAAAGCCTCTATGAAATCAAGAGGCAGTTCCAGGCGCCGGTGTTTGGATATTTCACCTCCATGTTCGGCATGCGGCACGATTCGCACTACGGCGGCCTTGCCTTTCACAATGGCATCGACATTTCAGGACGCATCGGCGACCCGATACGCCCCGTGCGCGGGGGCATCGTGTCCTTCGAGGGGTGGATGGACGGGTATGGCAAGACTATCGTCATCCAACACCAGGACGGCTACGTGAGCATGTATGGCCATCTTTCGAAGATACTCGTAAGGAAAGGCGATATTGTTGAGAAGAGGGACGTGATCGGCCAACTGGGCACCACGGGCCGTTCAACGGGGCCCCATCTGCACTTCGTCATGAAACGGCATGGGGAGTTCATCAATCCGCTTCTTTTTATCTGGTGAGTCCTTCGAATTTCAGGACAGCTCTACTAAATTGTCTACTGGCAAACTGAGACTTGGGTATTCACGCCCGCTGAAAGCGGGCGGGGAAACCTGGTTAGTAGAGGTTGCCCCGCCCCATAGCGAAAACTTTTTTGATTTTTTTTCCCATTTTTAATTGACGATGTGAAGGGAATACTGTATTTTGGTGAGTGAGTACTTACTCACATTTACATGTACAATATCCATTTCCCTGTATCGCCCTTGTCCGGTCTTCTGTATATGGCGCCGGAAAGGGCCATGTTAAAATGGGAATGGCAACTTTTACGGTGTAACACAGGTGAAACGATGAAATTTAAAGGTCTGACGATCGGCATTCCAAAGGAAATTATGCCCGGGGAGAACAGAGTGGCGGCAACCCCGGAAACGGTGAAAAAACTCGCCGCCGAAGGGGCCGCGGTCCTCATACAGGAGGGGGCTGGGCTCGGGGCTTTTTTCAAGGATGACGAATACCGCGCTTCCGGGGCGGTTATGGAGAAGGACGTTGGGAAGCTTTTTTCCTCATCCGACATAATCCTGAAGGTGAAGGAACCGATGCGGAACGAGGCCCTGGGCAAACACGAGGTGGACCTCATGCGTTCCGGGCAGCTGCTTGTGACTTTTTTGCACCCGGCCAATCCCTCTAACCACGATATGGTCCGGGCCATGGCCAAGAAAGGCGTAATTAGCCTCTCCCTGGATTGCATACCGAGGATATCCCGCGCCCAGTCTATGGACGCCCTTACCTCAATGAGCACGGTGGCGGGATACAAGGCCATCATCTCCGCAAGCTCCATGTTGCCCAAGTTCATGCCAATGGTGGGCACAGCCGTCGGCATGATCCAGCCGGCGAAGGTCTTCGTGGTGGGTGTGGGCGTGGCGGGGCTCCAGGCCCTGGCGACGGCCAAGCGGCTCGGCGCCGTGACCTATGCGGCGGACGTGCGCCCTGATGCTGCCGAGCAGGCTAAGAGCCTGGGGGCGAAGATCATCGACACCGGCATCGGCCCCGCCGATGCGGTGGGGGAAGGGGGATACGCGCGTCATTTGCCGGAAAACCTCTTGCTTAAGGAACGAGAGGCTTTCAAGGAAATCATTAAAGAAATAGATATAGTGGTCCTGTCGGCCCTGGTGCCGGGGAGGCTCGCGCCCATACTCCTCACCGAGGAGATGGTAAAGAGCATGCAATACGGTTCCATTATCGAGGACATCTCGATTGACCAGGGGGGGAACTGCGAACTTACGGAACCGGGGAAGATGGTGACCAGGCACGATATAACCATCAACGGCACAAAGAACATCCCCGGGTCCGTGCCTGTCACCTCCACATTTATGTTTGCCAAAAACATCCTGAATTTTGTTTCCATCCTGGTGAAGGACGGGGCGATAGCTATTGATATGAACGACGAAATCGTAAAGTCCGCCATCGTGACCTTCGAAGGGAAAATCCTCCATGAAGGGACACTGGAAGCGATGAAAGGAATTGCCGGAGGTGCTTCGAAATGAATATATGGATTTCTCTTTTGGTCTTTATTGCGGCGACACTGGCAGGATATAAACTCATTTCCGATGTGCCGTCGCTTTTGCATACCCCGCTCATGTCGGGAATGAACGCCCTCTCGGGCGTTACCGTCCTCGGCGCCCTCGTGGCTACGGCCTTCGCCGTGGCGCTGGGAAGCCGCTCGCTGGGAGTTCTCGCCATCGTCCTGGCCATGGTGAACGTCGTGGGGGGGTTCCTCGTGACGGACCGGATGCTTCGAATGTTTAAATCGGACAAGTGAGACAATTATGGATTTCGGGACCTATGAACTAATATCCGCCGCCGTAGTGCTTGTGACGCTCCTGGGGATACGCCTCCTGAGCTCTCCGCGCACCTCTGTCGCGGGGAACCGGCTTGGCGCCCTGGCAATGCTCTTCGCCATAGCGGCGGTGCTTCTGCACAACGACATCATCGACATGCCGCTTCTCATTGCGGGGCTCCTCGTGGGCTCCGTAATAGGGGCCGCTCTGTCCGTAAGGGTCACCATGCTGAAGATACCGCAGTTCGTGGCCCTTCTTAACGGCCTGGGCGGGTTAGCGTCTCTCCTCGTGGCGCTTGTGGTGCTATTTGAGCAGTACGACAGGCTTGACGGAGTGAACCTCCTGGCGGGCCAGTTGGCGATTATAGTTGGAGGAGTTACATTTTCCGGAAGCCTCGTCGCGGCAGGGAAGCTCGACAAGAGGATATCCCAACAGCCCCTGGTGATGCGGGGCCACAGTGCATTGAGCCTCCAGCTTATTATCGTCATGGCTGTCCTCGCCGCCGCGGGGCCCTTTGAGGGCCGCGGTGAATCGATCGTCATTGCCGTCGCGGCGGCCCTCGTTTCCCTGGCTTTCGGCGCGATCTTCGCGGTGAGGATAGGCGGGGCCGATATGCCGATCACCATTTCACTGCTAAATTCTTACTCGGGCCTCGCGGCGTCCATTTGCGGATTCGCCGTAAACGATTACATGCTCATCGCCATCGGGGCAATTGTCGGTGCGGCGGGACTGATTCTCACCAGGATCATGTGCAGGGCAATGAACAGGTCCCTCATGGACATACTTACGGGAAGGACTTCCTATGCGAAAGGAACTTCAGCAGTCGCGTCAGCCCCCGAGGAGTGTGTCGGGACCGGGACACTGCCGCGGACACAGGAAAGCGTGGAGGAGCGTTTATCGAGGATCGCCAGGACGCTGGATGGGGCGGACCGGGTGATCTTCGTTCCGGGTTACGGAATGGCCCTGTCCCAGGCCCAGGGAAAGGTGAAGGAATTGTTCGACCTGCTTGTGGGAAGGGGCAAGGACGTACGATTCGCCATACATCCCGTTGCGGGGAGAATGCCGGGGCACATGAACGTCCTCCTGGCGGAAGTGGACGTGCCCTACGACCGGCTTTACGAGCTTGAAGATATCAACCCGGAGTTCGCGTCAACGGACGTCGCCGTTATCGTGGGCGCCTGCGACGTGGTGAATCCTTCCGCCATCACCGCCGAGGGAACGCCGATTTACGGGATGCCGATCCTCCTTGTCCATGAGGCAAAAAACGTGGTGGTGTGCAATCTCGATACCAAGCCCGGATACTCCGGTGTGGACAACCCACTCTATGGGCGCGAGAACACCATCCTGATGCTTGGAAACGCCGAAGAAACCCTGACCTCGATTATTGGGAAGATGTAGAAGACAGGTGCTACAGGGTGTAATTGCCCGCGGCCTCGGGCTGATAGATGATTTCCTCGATGAGGTAGTACTGTTCTCCCCGGGAATCCGTCTTTATGATGGTCCCTTCAGGTGTTCCCAGGGCCTCGGAGCCGATGTGGGAGAGAACGGAGATGTTGTTCCTCGACGGGTCGCTATCGGGAGGATAGACCAGGCGGTAGGTTTCCTTTGAACCGTTGCCGAGGTTTTTAAGGCTGAAGGTGGAATTCATGGTCACTATGAAGGGCTTGATTTTACGGGAGTCCACGGGTTTGATTTTTTCAAGGCAGTGACGCAATTTCCTGATGCTCTGTTCCTCCGCCGAAGTGGTGTGGCGCGCCTCCTCCAGCAGTTTCAGCAGCTTTTCCCGGTCATTTCTAGTGACAACCTTGGGTACGGCCTTGCTCCCGTTCATGGTTCCTCCGAAACATTGCGGATGCGGGGTTACGTCAATACATGAATTAGCACATGCTTTCTCAGGCAAACACCTGGCAATCTCTAAATAACCAGGTTTTCCCGCCCGCCGAAGGCGGAGGAAAACCTGGGTCCTGAATATGCAAGTAGTTACAATTTATTGGAACCTCAAAAATTTACTTTTTAGAGGTTCCCGCTTGACTGTGCAACAATTTTTGCGGGTATAAGTTTATTTTGTCAAACATTTTTGGTTTTTGGTGACGTAAAACCACAGTTCTTCCCCGCTTTCGGAGAATAGGATTATTATGTCACCATGTCACGAGATATCAGGGGACCGCGAAAATCCCGGGACACTTGGCATAAGGAGAAATCGCTACTCTGCAATCGTGGTGGCCGGGCTCTCGGGTTTGCGGAAGGGACGGCCGCCGAGAAGCACAGTTCGGTCCAGCAGGGCCGGAAACGCGCTTCAGCGTGGAGGCTATGTTGTACTAAGTCATTTCCCGCGGCGGGACGGCCCATTATTCCGGCGAGAGGGCCTTTCTGATGAACTTCATGATGCCGTCGATGATGGCGTCGTCGTCCTCGACGGTTTTTTCTCCGGCGAAAATCCTCATTCGCTCCCTGTAGTACTGGGAGGCGTAGGAGAACTGGAGCATCATGATGATGTTGTCGATGCAGAAGGACGCGATATGGGGGTCGATGTCGGGGGAGGCGAGCCCCTCCTCCTTAGCCTTGCCGATGAGAGAACGATAATATATGGCCGATATCGATTCCATCTTCAGGGAGAGCTTGTCCGAAAGATGTGCGAGCCCTTCCGTGGAAATATCCAAATAAATTTGATTGATTTCCGGGTAGTTGCGGGAATACTCCTGGGCCGCGCGGAGGAGTTTCTCTAATTTGTCGAAGATATTCCCCTTGGAGAGGTCTATCCTGGATATAACCGATTCCAGGAGCTGGTATCCATAATCTATAAGGGTGAGATAGAGGTCTTCCTTGGAGGCGAAGTAGTTGTACATGGAGCCGATGCTGATATCGGCATTTTTCGCGATGACGTTAATGTTGGCGGCATTGAAGCCTTTTTTTGAAAATTCGGTGATAGCGGCGCTTAGGATCCTGTCGCGTTTTTGGGATGAAATCTTATCGAAGGCGTCCTTGTAAAACCGTTCGTGCTTCGGGGTTTTATTGGTATCAAATTGAGTCAGTGCCGCCCATTTCATGTATATGTCCTCGGATTCTCATTCTATGACGGGAGCTTTGGAAGCTCTGTGCTTTATAAAAACCAAATATCTGCAGCCAACCTTAAAATTGTGGCAACCTCTAATAATCAGGCTTTCCCGCCCGCCTTCGGCGGGCGGGAAAACATATTTTTTTGTGACTGCCATTAATTATTATTGGTTCCCGATGGCTACTGTTGGGGGTGAGCGGTTCTTTGCAACTAAAAAACACTTTTATGAGTGATTATTCACTCAATTTTTTTTTGAATTTGTTTTGATTTTTGCTTGACGAAAATTGAAAGTACAGATAGTATTTTGAGTAAGTACTCACTCAATCTTTATCATCGGGGTATTCCAATGTCCATTGATCTTATCAAGGCAAACTTGAATCTGTACGCGGTCATTCAAAATCTGGAAGATTTAGTGACCTATGACAGGGAAATGGCCGAAATGGCGCGGGATTGGAACATTTCCATCCAGTTCTCCGTGGCTGGAGGCCCCAGGGCCCATATCATATTCAAAGATGGCAAATGCACTGTGGGGCGGGGGAAATGCAAATCTCCATCCATAATACTTTTCTTCACCTCACCGGCTCATCTGAACAGGATGTTCGACGGAAAGGGGAACCCAATTCCTTTACGGGGATTCACCAAAATAGGGTTCCTCACCAAAAAGTTCCCTAAACTCACGGAAAAGCTCGAATATTATCTCAAACCCACGGATGAGCTTTTAAAGGACAAGAAATATTTGGAAATGAATACCCGCTTCACCATCAACACCGCGGCATTTGCCGCGCGGGAGCTGGCGCTTCTCGATCCGGTTGGAAAAATGGCGGCGTCCCATATGATAAATGGGAAAGTCCAATTCAAGATATACCCGGACGGCCCCGGCGTCTATATCGATTTTAATGACGGTGATATCACGGTGACAAAGGGAGATGCCACAAAGCCGATGGCGATCATGAACCTGATGGGAATCAAAACAGCAAATGATTTTCTTAACGGTAAAATGGACGCTTTCACGGCCATCGCCGCTGGCGATGTGGTCATCAAGGGACAGACGTCGATGCTCGACAACCTGAGTCTGATTCTCGATTTAATACCGAAGTATCTTTCGTAAAACCTTATGAACCGGAGAATGCGATGAAAACCTACAGCTATAAAAATTCACAAAACCTTTTTAAGCGCGCGGCGAAGGTGATCCCCTGCGGTATTTACGGTCATTTCAGCCCGGCCCCGCTTATCCCCGCGGCCCACTATCCCTTTTTTGCCGCCAGCGGAAGGGGCTCACATTTCAAAGATGTGGATGGCAATGATTTCATCGACTATATGTGCGCCTATGGCCCCATGGTGCTCGGGTACAACCATCCGAAGGTGGAGGCCGCCGCGGCGAAGTACCAGAAATCCGGAAGCTGTCTCATGGGAGCATCCTCGGTGATGGTGGAGCTCGCTGAATACCTGGTGGACCTCATTCCTGTAGCCGACTGGGCCTTCTTTGCGAAAAACGGCGGGGACGTGACCAACTACGCGGTGATGATCGCCAGGTCGGCCACGGGAAGGAAAAAGGTGGTGATGGTCGGAGGAGGATATCACGGGGTATCACCCTGGATGCAGGCCCCGGGACACCACGGAATCATTGAGGAAGATTACCGGAATATTGTCCGCATCAACTGGAACCGTTACGAGGAGTTCGAAAGGGCGGTTAATGAAAACCCCGGTCAGATCGCGGCCTTCATCGCCACGCCCTATCATCATCCCACTTTCGTCGACAATGAGCTCCCCGCCGACGGGTACTGGCAGAAGGTACAGGCCCTCTGTAACAGGGAAGGCATCGTCCTCATCATAGACGATGTGCGTTGCGGTTTCAGGCTCTCTATGGGAGGGTCCTGCGAGTATTTTGGCTTTAAGCCCGACCTCATCTGTTTCTGCAAGGCCATCGCCAATGGACATCCCATATCGGCCCTGGTGGGTACCGGGGCATTGAAGGGGGAAGCGGCCCGGGTGTTTTTCACCGGCAGTTACTGGTATCAGGCTGCCCCCATGGCGGCGTCCCTGGCGTGCCTCAAGGAAATGAAAAGGATAAACGCGCCGAAGATTATGCTTGAGAAGGGGAAGAAACTTCTGGACGGCCTGGTGAAAATCGCCGCCGGATATGGGTACAATTTGAAGGTGTCGGGCGCCGCCTCCATGCCGTATCTTCGCATAACCGACGACGAGAGCCTCATGCTCCATCAGGATTGGTGCGGAGAATGCACGCGCCGGGGGGCCTTTTTCACGTCCCACCACAACTGGTTCATTTCAACGGCCCACACCGACGCCGACATCAAGCGTACCTGGGCCATCGCGGACGAGGCATTCAAGGTAGTGAAAAAGAAATACAGTTAGGGGCGCCGGGCGCTCCCCAAAATTTATCCTAAGGAGGATGTCATGCCGCTGACCGATGCCGAATTGAAAGAACTGAACGAAAAGGCCTGGCAGATACGCCGGGACATCATCGATACCACCGTGTGGGCCGGAGGTGCCCATATAGGGGGCGCCATGAGCATGGTGGAGATTTTAACGCTCCTGTATTTTAAATATCTCAAAGTTGATCCTAAGAGGCCGGACTGGGAAGACCGCGACCGCGTTGTGCTCAGCAAGGGCCACGGCGGAGTAGGCTACGCCCCCGTCCTGGCGAACAAAGGGTATTTCGATAAGGAAGAGCTTAAGGAATTCAACCACTTCATGTCACCCTTCGGAATGCACCTGGATAGTTGTAAAGTGAAGGGCGTGGATGTCTCCACGGGTTCCCTGGGCCACGGGCTTTCTATTGCGGTTGGCCTCGCCCTCGGGGCGCGCATGCAGAATAAATCCTGGTGGACCTACTGCATCATGGGTGACGGTGAATGCAATGAAGGGACCATCTGGGAGGCCGCCATGTCGGCGTCCCATTTCAAGCTTAACAATCTCACCGGGATTGTGGACCGGAACAAGCTCATGATAGACGGGCGCACGGAACAGGTGATGAACCTGGAACCCTTCGCAGATAAGTGGAAGGCCTTCGGCTGGATAGTGAAGGAAGTCGACGGGCACAGCTTTGCGGAACTCACGGAAGCCATCGATTATTCGCACAGCGAAAAGAGCGGCCCCGTGCTGATCATAGCCCACACCGTCAAGGGGAAAGGCGTAGACTTCATGGAGAACGAAGTGAAGTGGCATTACGGAAGCATCGATTCCACGCTTGCCGAAAGGGCCCACAAGTCCGTTGATACCATGTATGGAAAATAATCGGGAGGAACACCATGGCAGAAGTAACCGGAACAACCTGGACTGTATATGACGCGAATACCCTTACCCAGGCGGAAATTTACGGGGAAGTCCTCTGCGACCTGGGAAAGGCCAATCCGAAAATAGTGGGGCTTTCCGCCGATATGGCGAAATCCACGAAGATAAGCAAATTTGGCGACAAGTTCCCGGACCGTTTTTTTAACGTAGGCATCGCCGAGCAGAATATGTTTGGGATTTCAGCGGGATTGGCGAAGGCCGGACTCCTTCCCTTCGTGTCGACCATGGCGGCCTTCACCACCATGCGCTCGGCCGAACAAGTCCGCACCGATATCTGCTACCAGAACCTGGACGTGAAGATCATCGCCACCCACTCGGGGACCTCCTTCGGCGCCGCCGGGACCACGCACCATTGCACCGAAGACCTGGCCATCACGCGCTCATTCGCGAATATGACGGTCATCGCCCCCGCGGACGGAATAGAGACCGCCAATGCCGTAAAGGCCTGCGTAAATTATCCGGGCCCGGTTTACATCCGCATTGGCCGCGGTTTCGAGCCGCCGTACTACGAGAAAGAGGACTACGGTTTTGAAATCGGCAAAGCCGTCACCATCAACGAAGGGACCGATATCACCCTCATCTGCTGCGGCATCACGGTGCTTCAGGCGGCCGAGGCGGCAAAAACACTGAAAGAGGACGACGGCCTCTCGGTCCGGGTGTTGAACATGCACACCATCAAACCCATCGACGAGGAGGCGATCCTCAAGGCCGTTAAAGAGACGCGCCGCATCATCACTTTCGAGGACCACAACATTCACGGAGGCCTTGGCTCCGCGGTGGCGGACGTGATAGCCGCCAGCGGCAAGGGGTGCGCCTTTGAAAAAGTTGGCATACCCGACTGCTACTGCGTTGTGGGATACCCCGAGGACCTCTACTCCCACTATGGCCTGGACTCCAATGGAATCATTGCCAAGGTCCGCCAGTTGATGGGAAAAGATTTCGAGGAAGACGAAAACTGGGAAGACGAGGTGTGACATGGCTGCTACCGAAAAGGAACTGATGGCGGCGAGGATTTTCATGCGGGCGGTCTTCCCTGTGATCAAGGTTATGCTTTCGGACGTACCGTCCATGAAGAAAAAATTCGAGAACGTGAAGGCCCGGGTGCAGTTTGTCGCGGACAATGACGGGGAGAAAATCGGGGCCTGCCTGGTTTTCGACAATGGGGATTTTTCCGTGGAGCAGGGCGTGGGCGAATCCGCCGATATCACTTTTTCCTTCAAAACGGTGAAAAAGATGAACGACATGCTTGCGGGAAAGCCCGTTCTCCCCTCCATCAAGGGGTGGGGAAAACCGGGGCTTCTCATCAAGGTGTTGGGACTCCTTATGAGCCTGAAGATCATGATGCCGAGCGCCAGGCCCAAAAAGGAGGACAAAAAGCATTTAAAAGTGAAGCTCGCCTTCTACATGATAACAACGGCCTTAAGCCAGTACAACAAGGGGGGAAATCCGGAGATGGTGAAGTGGACGAAGAAACAGCCTGACCGGATTTACCAGATGTCTGTGGAGGGCACGGATATCGCCGCCTATCTCCGCGTGAAGGCAGGGAATTCCAAAGCGGGAAGGGGCTTTTACCAGCGGCGCAGGCCCTTTGTGCATATGAAGTTCCACGGCGTTGACGGGGCCCTTGCGGTGCTTCTCCGGGACGTGGAGTTTGTCAGCGGTGTTGCCGAAGGGAAGGTGACCATTGAAGGGGCCCCTGAATACGGCGCGCAGATAAACGACTTCATGCAGAGAATACAGGCCCTCGTGACATAGGCAGGTGTAAAAGCGTTAAAGAGCGCTAAAAGGCATTATCGGACGGGCCCTTCGGTATATGAGGGGCCCGTCTTTTTTTGGACATGGCGCTGATGCAAAAGTATTTGCTGACAGAGGCGGCCCGCACTATCCTGTCCACATTCAAAGGTTTGGTACAACTGGCCAAGGAATTGCCGTGAACGTCTAAAGCCTTCAGGGGAAGCGGATGAGTTTTTTAGAAACATTTTTTATAGCCTGCGGGCTTGCCATGGACGCATTCTCTGTTTCCATTTCTGCCGGGATGGCCGTCAAAAAACCGGATATGGGACACTACTTCCGCCTCTCTTTCCATTTTGGGCTTTTCCAGTTCATAATGCCCCTCATCGGATACTATGCCGGGATGTATGTGGAGCATCTTATTCGAGACTATGACCACTGGGTCGTGTTCGCGCTCCTTACATTTATTGGGGTCCGGATGGTCCGGGGCGCCTTTTCCGGTGAAGTTGAAAGCGAAGTGAAATTTAAAGGCCGTGACCCTTCCCGGGGATGGTCCCTCATAGTTCTTTCTGTTGCCACGAGCATCGACGCTCTGGCGGTGGGGCTTTCACTTGGAGTATTGGGAAGCGGCATCCTGGCGCCGAGCGTCATAATTGGCATTACCTGCGCTATTTTTTCCGCAGTGGGGGTCTTTCTCGGGAAGAGGGCAGGGGCCCTTCTGGGGCGCCGGGCCGAGGCCGTCGGGGGCATCATGCTTGTAGTGATTGGCGCTAAGATTTTGGCTGAACACATGGAATGGCTCTGATGGAATCAGGCGGGCCCTCCGCGGGGATACATCGCTTCAATTTCTTTCGCGTATTTCCCGTTGATGATTTTGCGCTTTACCTTCTGGGTGGGCGTGAGCTCGCCGGATGCCTGGGTCCACTCCGCGTCGAGAATGGTGAACTTGCGTATCTGCTCCACCCGGGATACATGGGAGGTATGGGCGTCGATTTCTTTCCTGAAGAGCGTTCGGACCGCCTCGCTGGCGATAAGATCGGACCGGGACGAGAATTTTACGCCATTTTCTCCGGCCCATTTTTTCAGCTCCCGGAACTCCGGAACAATGAGGGCCGTGAGGTATTTCCTCCCGTCGCCGATTATCCCCGCCTGCTCTATGAAAGGTGACTTCTTTAAGCTCTCCTCCAGGTTCTGGGGCGATATGTTTTTTCCACCGGCCGTGACGATGATGTCCTTGATGCGTCCCGTGATTTTCAGGAAGCCTTCCCCGTCTATGATGCCGATGTCGCCGGTGCGAAAAAAACCATCGGGCATGAGGGCTTCCCCGGTCGCTTCCTCGTTCTTATAGTATCCCGTCATCACCTGGGGACCGCGGACGAGAATCTCGCCATCGTCGGATATTTTAATTTCCGTTTCCGGAATGGGATGTCCCACGGTGCCCGGCTTGATGTTCCAGGGCCTGTTGAAAGTCATAATGGGAGATGTCTCCGTCAGGCCGAAGCCCTCGAGAATTTTACAGCCCATGCCGATGAAAAATTCCGCATCTGACTGCGAGAGCGGGGCCCCGCCGGATATCGCGAAGCGAAGCCTGTCCATCCCCATGTTTTTTTTGAGCGAGGACAGGACAAGCTTTTCGGCTATGCGGTATTTAATGGCGAAAAGCCCCTTCCGTCGAAGGTCCCGGCACACATAGGGGAGGTTCCTCTCGGCCTGGCGCATGGCGAAGTTGAATATCGCTTTCTTCGGGCCCTTTACTCTGGCGCTTTTCGTCAGTATGCCGGCATGGAACTTCTCGTAAATACGTGGTACGCTTATTATGATGCTGGGCCTCACCTCCTTACAGTTGGCGAGGAGCTTGCCGAGGTTCTCGGCGAACACCGTTTTCGCGCCTGACAGTATGGCGCCGTGGAACCCTGCCGTCCTTTCCAGGGAGTGGGAGAGGGGGAGGAAGGAAAGAAAAACATCATCGGGGCCTATGAGGCCCCGTCCGGTCTTCAGGTCCTTCATCTCGGAAAAGGTGTTTTGAACGTTCGAGACGAAATTTCCATGCGTGAGCATGACTCCCTTCGGGTTTCCGGTCGTGCCGGAGGTGTACATCAGCGTGGAGAGGTCTGATGGCCGCAGGGAGCCCATGCGCTGTTCCAGGGTCCCGCTATTCGGCGTTTCTTTGCCGATGGACAGCGCCTTTGAAAGCGTGAGTTCCCGTTTTTGGCTGACGTTCGCCTCATCGAAGATGATTACTTTTTCCAGCATTGGGAGCTTCGAACGGGCTTTGAGGACCTTCGCCAGATGCTCTTCCGCGCCGACAAAGCATGCTTTCGAATCGGAGTTTCCTAAAATATACTCCGTTTCTTCGGCGGAATTTGTAGCGTAGATCGGCACATCGACGGCCCCTGTGGAGTTTATGGCCAGAGCGGCGAGATGCCATTCCCAGCGGTTTGGAGAAAATATTCCCACCCTGTCGCCTTTTTTCATGCCGATCGATATAAGATAATTGGCGAGATCGTGCACGAGGGAATTCATGGCTTTCCATGAAATGTCCGCCCATCTGCCGTCCTTCTTGTATGAAGCGTAGGCTTTTTCTCCAAAAATCGCGGAATTCTTCTGGAAAATTGCCGCCATTGAATTATGGTCGTACTCAATCATGGGTGCTTTCCCGGTTATTAGAGCTTGCCTCAGGTTTTTCCGCCCGCCGATGGAGGGCGGAAAAACCTGGTTATTAGAGGTTGCCCTGAATTATTAGAGATCGCCGCAGGTTTGTCTATTTAAAAAAAGGCATTATGGCGAATTATTTCAAGACCGTCAGCCATTATGTATACAGGAGAAGATTAATATGAATTTACGAGACTATGCCTTATCGGCCCGCGATGCCTCCATACGCCTTGCCGCGGCATTAACAGAGGAGAAAAACAGGGCCCTGGGGGAAATCGCCGGGGCGCTTAAAGCCGACGCGAAGAAGATTATCGCCGCAAACCTCGTCGACCTTGAACGCAGTGAAAAAGAGGACCTCCCGGCGCCCCTTTTGAAGCGCCTGAAATTCGACGAAGAAAAAATTGAAGAGGTAATTCAGGGTATCGAGAGCCTCATTGCCCTTCCCGACCCGGTGGGTACCACCCAGACCGCCACGGAGCTCGACGAGGGGCTTGAGCTTTACCGCGTGAGCTGCCCCATCGGCGTCATTGGCGTAATCTTCGAATCGCGCCCCGATGCCCTGGTGCAGATATCGACCCTGTGCCTTAAAAGCGGAAATGCCGTCCTCATGAAGGGGGGGAGGGAGGCCCTGGAGACGAACCGCGCCCTGGCCTCCTGTATCTCTTCGGCTTCGGAGCGCGCGGGCCTTCCGGCCGGGTGGCTCCACCTCCTTGAGACGCGGGCCGATGTTAAGGAAATGCTCGCCCTGGACGACCTTATCGACCTGGTGATACCGAGGGGGTCCAATGAGTTCGTCCGCTACATCATGGACAATTCGAATATTCCCGTCCTTGGCCATGCCGACGGCATCTGCCATCTCTATGTGGACGATAAAGCCGACCCTGCCATGGCGGTGAATATCGCGGTCGATTCAAAGACCCAGTATGTCGCTGTCTGCAATGCCCTTGAGACGCTCCTGGTGCATCGGGACATCGCGAAGGAGTTCCTTCCTGCGATGAAAAAGCCGATGGACGCGAAGGGCGTGGAGCTGGTGGGCTGTGAGAGGACGCGGGCGATTATCGAGGCGGGCCCCGCAAGTGAGGAGGACTGGAAAACGGAATACCTCGACTACCGCCTTTCTGTACGCGTCGTGGATTCCCTGGATGAGGCGATTGAGCACATCAATCGCTACGGCTCCGGCCACACCGATTCAATCGTAACAGGTGACAGGAGCAGAGCGTTGAAGTTTATGGACTTGGTCGATTCGGGGAACGTGTTCTGGAACTGCTCCACCCGCTTCAGCGACGGATACCGCTACGGCCTGGGGGCCGAGGTGGGAATCAGCACCAACAAGATCCATGCCAGGGGGCCCGTGGGGCTTGAGGGGCTCCTCATCTACAAGTACAAGCTTGTGGGCTCCGGCCAGGTCGTGGCCGATTACGCCGGGGGGAGCAAGAAATTCGCCCACCGGAAGATCGGCCGCAGTTTTTAAGCGCGCGCGTTCCCGGCACAGGGGACCGCATCCAGCATTTACGCGCCTGAAAGCCTTCTGATCCTGTCCTCTAGAGAGGGGTGGGTGGACCAGAGGGACACCCGCCGATGGGAGTTGATTTTTGCGATGGCCATCGAATCCTTAAGTGGAGGCGTCCCCGGGATATTGCCAAGGCGCTTTAAGGCATTGATCATGGCGACGGGCGAGGTCAGGCGGGCGGCGCCTCCGTCGGCGCGGTATTCCCGCATGCGTGAAAAGGCCGCCAGGGGGATCGACGCCAGAAGCATGAATACCGTCTCAAGAAGCATCACCACCATTATATAACCGAAGAACCCGAGGCCCCCTCCTTCATCATCGCTCAGGGCGCTGTTCAGGATGCTCGCCAGAAGGCGGGCCAGGAACATCACAAGGGCGTTGACCACGCCGGTTAGGAGAGTCATGGTGACCATGTCGCCATTGGCGATATGGCTCACCTCGTGCGCGGCGACCGCCTCGAACTCCTCCCTGTTCATGGAGTTTAAAAGGCCTGTGGAGAATGCCACGAGGGACTTTGCTTTCGAGGGCCCCGTGGCGAAGGCGTTCACTTCGCCCGATTCGTAGATCCCCACTTCCGGAACGGCGGGAAGCCCGGCCCGCCTCGACAGGGTCGCTACGATTTCGTATATCTGCCGCAGCCCGGGGTCCTGTGCCATCCGGTCGATGAGCACTATGCCATAGGCCCGCTTCGCCATCCAGCGGCTGATGGAAAGGGAGATGAAGGCCCCTCCCATGCCGAAGAACCCACAGAAAACCGCGAGGCCCCATGCCCCCCGAATTTCAATGCCGAAGGCCGGGAGTACTGTGTTCAGAATAAAGCTTATAGTGAGGACTACAAGGATGTTGGTTGCCAGAAAAAGGCCGATTCTCTTTATCATAAAAAAGCTCCTTATTGTTTATTTCGCCGGACTTCGTCCGGATTAAAACTGTTGCGCGGGCGGCGAGAAAGCGCTTCCGCCTTCCCTTAACGAAAGTTCCGGTCGGAGAGCAATTGCTTCTCGGCGCTTCGCAGCTCTTCGGGGGTGTCGATTTCATACCAGCCTACGCCGGAAAGATCGCATATCACCGGGGCGGTTTTTTCGTCCTCCGCCAGGAGCTGGAGGACATTTTCCACGACCGCCTTTTCACCGAAGCGTTCCACGGTGCGGCCCACGGTTTCCCGGTAGAGCTTCTCTTTAAGGGAGTCCACATAGGTCATGCCGATGTAGCCGCAGTCGAAATCCGCAAGCTGTTTGCTGATGGACAGGACGGTCCTTTCGTCGCCGCGGAGTTTCACCTTCATGTCGTCGGCGCCCAGGTCGCGGTCGAAGTCGCACATGGCGGTAATTCCTTCCAGGGCGAGCTTCATGCGGTCGAACATGGTACGCGGATAGACATGGTCCACATTGGTGATGAGAAACGAATCGCGCTCAAATTCCTTCAGGGCGCGCATCAGTGTAAAAATATTCCCCTTCAAATACTCGCTGTTTTCTATCACCCTTACTCGGGGATATCCTTTGCTGTGGAGGTGGTCTCTCAAATCTTCATAAAAAAACCCGCCAACCACCAGTATCTCATCGAAGAAATCAGGCTGGAAGAACTCCATGAGCCAGTCGATTAAGGGTTTCCCGTTAACCGGCACCATCCCCTTGGTCCTGGCCTTCGTAATCTCCCCGAGGCGGCTTCCGGTCCCGGCGGCAAGTACTATCGCTCTCATAGGTCAAGCAGCTCCTTGATGTTCTCAATGGTAATGGTATCCGGGTCCCGGCGCCGGAAATCATCGGCAGTGAAGGTCCCGCAGATCCCCACAAAGCGAAGGCCATTGGCGCGGGCCTTCTCGGCGTCTTTCAGGGAATCGCCTACAAAGACGAGGTCTTCCCTGCCGAGGCCGAATTTGTCCATCACAAAGTCGAAATGGGCCTTTCCCTTCTCAAAGCCCGGACGAAAACCCAGGACCACATCGAACTCCAAACCTTCCCGGGACACGAATCGGTCGATGAGTTCCTGGAAGTTGTTGGAGCAGACCCCGGCTATGATGCCCTTTCGGCGCAGGGCTGTGATGGTGTGGATTACATCATCGTGAAAATGCTGGTTGAAAAACCCTGTTTTCTTCGTTTCTTCAAAGATTGCGGAGGTTTCGGCGTTTTTCGGGTCTCCGGGAAAGATGATTTCGAGCTGCTGGAAAAACGGTACGCCGGATGTGTCGAGGTAGCGCCGACGCGCCTCCTCGAAGCTCATTTCCGAGTGGTGCTCGTGGATTACCCTTCCGGCGATGTCCGCGAAACCGCCCATTGTGTCGACAAGGGTCCCGTCAAAATCGAAAAGAAATGCCTTAGCATTTAATGCCATCTTCATCGCGCCTCGTCAGGAGTTTTTTCAAGCCCGGGCAGTTATGTCAATGATTTTACCTCTTCTCGGAGGGCAAAAACAAAAGGGGGAGCATATCCTGCTTTACAGGCCCGGAAGAGGAAGATAAGGGTGAGTACCGGCCCTGCGGGTGATGCATCCCCGCACCCTGGTGCTGTACCCGTTTTTGTGAGGAATGGCGATGAGCGACGATGTTGAGCGCATAGAGTTCACCGAGGAGATTGATCTCCATCACTTCCATCCGAGGGACTCCCGTGGCATTCTCTCCGACTTCCTGGACCACGCCGAGGAAAAAGGGTATGCCATGGTGAGGATCATCCATGGAAAGGGACGGTCGACCCTCAAGGAGATGGTCCTCCGTGAGCTTTCCCGTCGGGAAAGCGTTCAAAGATATGCTGACGATTTCTCCAACTGGGGGGCCACTCTGGCCTGGCTCGTCAGGCCGGAAGGGCCGCGAGGGCGGGCCCCAGGCCCCTGATGCAGGAAGGCAGGCTCTAATAATCCTGAAAACGCGGGGCCTGAGTATACTGGTAGTTACGATTTATGGGAACTTAAAAAAAAATTTTTAATTTTAGGGGAGACTCGCAGCCGCTTAACCACAGGTGGCCAGTCCGTCCTTGTAGCGGCCGCATAAATATGCCCCATGCGTTGAAATTTTACTTTACGTAATGAAAGAACAATGGTTAATCTTATTCCCGTTCAAACCAACAGGTGGAGGATCGCATATGCCGGACTTCAAGACGCCCATAGCCCTGTCGCAGTACTTTATTCCCGTCATGTGCTCGGGGGTTCTCCTGCTGGCATGGGTTCTTTTCGCCTACATGTACGCCCGTTCGCGGCAAATCCTTCACCTCTCAATGTTCTTTCTCTCTTTTTTCGGGTTTGGTTTTGTGTTTTCGGAATCGATGGTTCTCTCCGTGGGGGCGTTTCGACTCGAACATGCCCTCGGCATGCAGTTCCATCGCGTCGAACAGCTCAGCGGCGCCTTTTTCATATTCGGCGCGTCCTTTTTCATCCACGGCATCGTCGATCTGGGAGAGCGGTGGCGGAAGGTGAACCGCGTGATCACGATAGCGGGTCTGGTTCTGGGGTTCCTGTTTTTCGCGATAGCCTTCATCGGGCCCGACCTCTACATCTCGCAAACGGTCCACAAACAGGGCTGGGACTTCATGCAGAGCGAATACGGCCGCGGCCAGGAGGGGCCCGCCTACATGGCGCGGGACGCGCTGATCTTCCTGGTGATTCTCTACGCAGTCGCGTGCTTCATCCTGGACATGATACGGCACCGCAGGCTCGGCTATATCATCCTCCCCTTCATCGGCTTCCTCCTCGCGATTCATGGCGCGGTAGTCGATATCGTCAATATCTGGGCCAACCATTTCTATCTCGACCCCTTCCCCTTCAGCAAGCACTCGCGGTTTACGGTCGGCATCACCCTGTTGATACTCTTCTGCACCTCGGCCGTGTTCAGGAAACTTTTCGACGCGGCCCATGAAGTGACGGTCGCCGAAGCGGAGGCGAGCCGCGAGGCAGGCAAAAACCTGGAGAAGATCACCTTCATCAGGGATGTGGTCAACACAGGCTCGCTCGCCCTGGTCGAATCGATGGAGTCGCTCTCCGCGACGATATCGGCCTTCACCCTGCAGAGCCAGGAGCAGGCAGCCGCGACGGAGGAGGTGTCCGCGTCCATCGAGGAGATCACCGCGGGGGCCGACAACGTCAAGGCGAACGCCGACGAGCAGTACAAGAACCTGGAGCTCCTTCTCACGACCATGCGGAATCTCTCCGGAATCATCGTCACGATGAACGGACTGGTCGAGGAGGCCCTGGCCATGATAGACCAGATATCCCAAAACGCGCGGTCCGGCGAGCACTCCCTCGCGGTCATGGGCGAGAGCATGGGAAACATCAGGAAAAGTTCACAGGAGATGTCCGGAGTTATTGAGATCATCAATGACATATCAGACAAGATCAACCTTCTCTCCCTGAACGCCGCGATCGAGGCCGCGCGCGCGGGGGAGGCGGGGCGGGGATTCGCCGTCGTCGCCGACGAGATATCCAAGCTGGCCGACCAGACCACCTCGTCGATCAAGAACATCAGCGAGCTCATCAGGACCAATGAGAAGGAGATTGCCGTAGGCAACCAGAACGTCTCCGCGACTGTCGGGAAGATCAACGACATCATCGAAGATATTGGCCGGATCGTTGAGAAGATCACGGTCATCTCCGACCAGATGACCCAGCAAACGGTGGCGAACCAGACCGTCAACGAGAACGCGGAGAAGGTCAAGGAGCGCTCACAGCAAATCACGATAGCAATGACCGAGCAGAAGGGGGCCATCGAGGAGATATCCAGGACCATCGGCTCGATCAATGAGCTCTCGCAGCACAACGCGCACCAGATACTCCAGATTACCGACTCTACAAAGTCGATCGTCGCCAGGGTGGAGGGGATGCACCGCGACATAGAAGATTTCGTCGAGCGGTCGGAGGCGCCCGCGGAGGGGTGACGGCGCTTCGCGGGAAAAGCTATTGCCACCCCCGGGCGGGCCACTACTCTGATTCCGCTTAGGGGTGAGTCATCGCATCGTGGAATATAAGCGACCCGGCATAAGCCTGTGCGCCCACTTCATCATTCGTCTTGATTGAAGACCCGCACCGTATAGGAATAGTTTTTGGTGGCATTGTCGACCTTGACCCCGTTTACCGTCACCACCCAGACATCCTCCGGTCCCTGATAGCCGGCCGGTCCGCCGTTCTCAGGCAACCAGACAATCGTTCGGTCCCCGAACCCTATGTCATCGGGCTCCATCGTCACACCAACCGAAGACCCGTCCCGGGTCATCGTGATCGTGGTACTCGACCAATTGGCATCGGCCACGCTGAAGGACCAGCGCCCGGAGGCGGGCAGGTGCCGGCGTGGAAAGTAGCCGGCGGAAGGCCACGCTACGAATTTCGGAGAGCCCGGGCGCGGACCCGTATTGCCGAGGACCCAGAGCGCGTCCGCTGTTTTGTATCCTCCAGCGGCGTTTACCGAACCGGTGCCGACCTCGGAGAGGGGCGGGTAGAAAATCCAGCGGCGGTGGCCGACCGCGCTGTTATTCACGCCTGAATCATCGATATAGCCGTCAATGGCCCGAGGACCGGCGACGCCAAGATAGAGGTTGGACTTTCCGGCCGCCTCGGCCCCGTCGGCGGTATAGCAGAGCCAGGAAGAAGGCGGTTCATGGCTGAGCGCGTTATTGGCCGACATCATCAGGGCGGCCTGCTGGCATTTCGCGGACTGGGAGGCATTCCAGCCCACCGAGGGCAAGCCGCAGAGCGCCCGGAAATAATTCAGACGCTGGACTGTTGCCTGACTATAGGCGGGGCTGACCGTTCCCGGATTCTGCGCAGCGACACTGCCCGTCCACTCCATCTTCACCTCGAAGCCAGGCAGGTAAAAATCTTTATAGAGCGCGACAACGGCCTGACGGTCATTGGTGTTGACAGGCGGGACCGAGGTGTCGATATTGTCGTCCGATTCTGCGCAACCCGCCAGCGCCAACAGGACCACGAGAAGGAAGAGATAAAATTTTTCAACGAATTTTGACAGGCTTTGCTCTTTTGTAGATTTAGGAAAGTTCCGTGCAGAGTGGGTTCCGGCAACAGAAATACTCCGCTTAGCACAAGAAAATATTAAAAACGGCAAAAGGCACCTGTACTGAGTCCGGTCAAAGTGTCTCATAAAACCCCCTATATGAAGGACATAAAATAGCTTAGCAGTGAATATCCAGGAAACTGCTTCCATTTCGGAGCGCTCTCCCTCCCGATATAAGACATTATATCGGAAGCGCCATTTGGGGTAGCCGTCTCATCCCCGGCAAAAAGCCCCTTGAAAGGGGGCTAAAAATTTAATTCGTTGATATTTATGCACATTCCGGCGTAACCTGCCACCCATTCCGGAAAATACCTGCCACTTTCAAAGCCGTTCCAGGGGCATAAACAGTTAACTACGAGGTGGCAGGTTTTGTCCAGAATTATTCACTTTTAGCCTTCGCATAGAATGCCCC
>JARKUF010000036.1 GCA_029974015.1 Spirochaetota bacterium | reverse complement strand
TACGCCGGGCATGCAAAAATTATTGATGGAACAGGACTCGCATTTTTTTTCTTTGCGGGCCATTGGGACGTTTCGCGACTCGATCATGGAATGTACTGCGGCTATTACTTCTTCAGTCTGTTTTCTTAATAAGTCGTCGAGGTCCACAAGAAGGCGGCGCCTTGGCCTGCCGTAATATATCGCCGCTTTGCTTACATGTATACCCGTCATCTCCTCCAGACAGAGGGCCTGGGCGCAGACCTGTGCGAGATCGCTTATATTATTTTTGGGCTTGCCCGATTTATATTCCACCGGAAACGGAACCTGCACGCCGTTTTCTGTATGAAACTCTACGACATCGGCCTTCCCCGAAAGACCCAGTCGACGGCTGTAAACATTGAGCCCACGCACAACGCGGAGATCGCCCCTTGTTTCATCTTCGCCGCTATCTGCGCGTTCATGTAAAATTCTGCCGCGCGCCGTAAAGATGTTCTCCTCCCAGACGCCCTCAACGTGGATAAGTCCGCACTGCCTGGGACAAAACACGTAGTGCTGGATTGACGATAGTTGGATATATTCTTCTTCGGGGTACATGGTCAGATTGATCAAACTTTCACAAATTCATTTGGGGAACCACTAAATTAATTATTTAGTTCCAATGATTTGTAACTACTGGCGTACTCAGAACTCAAGCTTTTCTGACTGCCGAAGGCGGGCGGAAAAAGCTAATTCTCTGAAGTGGCCATAAGATACTTCTTTATAACTTCCAATAATTCTGCGGTGTTGTTTATCAATTCTTCAGATTTCTCTTTTGGGATGGAATCCATTGTGCCGTAATCGCCGATGTTCCGTAAATCAAAGGCGTCGACGGCATATCTATGATATTTTTCATTGAAAATCCCGGTTTTACAAAATTTTTACCGAAAGCTGAGATTACTGCACTGTGTTTGGAAAATGACAAATTTTGTGATAAAAGAAGTGCTTCAATAGCGTAAAACATTGCGTAATACGCTTTCGAAGCGGAAAAATCATAAAATGATTCTTTATGAAGGATTTTAGCAGCATTGAAGCTTTGTATTGCCTTGTCTAACAAATCCTTGACTTCCTTCTCATTCATAAAGGAACCCTTCTTTCTTTACATTTAATGATAGAGGTGTATTTTCATGATAAAACTGAACATAGTCGAATGGCACTGCTGAAATGAGAATATCGTGTTTGAGTGACAACCTGCTCAGAATATGAATATACCGGTCCCGTTCCGCAGTAATATCTCCCATTCCATCTATAAGCAGTGCAAGGTCTATATCAGATTCCTCCGTATAATCACCACGTGCGTATGAACCGAAGAGGATGACTCCTCTCAAGCGGTCGGAATATAAATTTTTCAGCTCTTCCCGAAATTCGGTTATTATGGATAGAATTGAGAGGGGAGGTTTTTTCATGGTTGTACTCTTGATTTACAATGTATTGCCAAATCTGTTTTATATACGCCAAAGGTAATTCCTCTCGTATTTATCATCGGCTTAATCAAGCAATAATGAATATTTTCAGTCGTTTCAAAAATTGTTCTTGCGTTTCTGTATGTTTTCCCGTATTTTTAAATTTTCTTGAAAAACACCTTTCTTCTGATTTTTTAAAAACCATTATCGGATAAGCATTTCAAGTATAAAATTTCTTTATGGCAAATTATCCCTTTTTAGGATTGCTACATTGAAACAATCATAACTCAATCAATGTCAATTTATTAATGGGTATCAAATCAATTTTTAGATTAATTATTTAAATTTCATGGTGGTTGTTTGAAGTTTAATGCACATACAGTTGAAGGCAATATAGAGGAAAACCTTGAATTTATTGCCCATGTCAGGCAGAATGATAATGGAAGTTGGATAACTCATTCTTTAAAAGAACATCTTTCTTCAACTGCAAAACTATCAGGTGAATTTGCAAGATTTTTTGGCAATTCAGATTGGGCTGAGCTTTCGGGTTATTGACATGATTTAGGCAAATTTTTACCAGAATGGCAGAGTTATATAAGAAAGAAAACAGGTTTTGAAATAGACGCACATATTGAAACCTCATCCGGTAGGCCTAATCATAGCACATCTGGTGCAATTCTAACATTCCAGCGTTTTATAGAAGCTATGAATAATATTGAACATGGTCATGCCATAGCAAGGATATTAGCTTACATTATTGCCGGTCATCATGCAGGTTTGCCTGACTGGTATCCCGACTATGCAGGAGGTGATTTACAAAATCGTATATTTTTGAATAATGAATTAAAGACTCACGAATTAAATAAAGTTAAAAACATTCAGGAATCTTTGAAGTTTATTAATAAACCGCTACCTTCTAGCCCCCCTGTTGGAATTCAAAAAGGGAAAGATAAAAATGATGCATTTCATCTATGGATAAGAATATTGTTTTCATGCCTTGTTGATGCCGATTATCTTGACACTGAATCATTCATGAAACCTCAGCAATTTGAACTTAGAGGCAATTATCCCGAAATAACTGAGTTGAAGAAGCGTTTTGACAGATTTATTAAATATAAACAGGATTTATCAGAAGACAATAAAATAAACAGACAACGCAACGCCATTTTGTTATCATGTAAAGAGAAAGCCTCTTTAGCTCCAGGCTTTTTCTCTCTTAATGTACCGACCGGTGGAGGAAAAACCCTATCATCAATTGCGTTTGCTTTGGAGCACGCTTTAAAATATAATAAGAAAAGAATAATTATGGCTATTCCTTATACCAGTATTATTGAACAGACTGCAAAGGTATACAAGTATGGCACTGATAATGATGAAGAAATTAAGGATAATGTTACTTCAGGCATGACTCTCTTTGGTGAAGATGCAGTCCTTGAACATCACAGCAATATTGATCCGTATAAAGAAACTCACGCGAGTAGATTGGCGGCAGAAAACTGGGATGCTCCGATCATAGTTACAACCAATGTGCAGCTATTTGAATCACTATTTGCCTCAAAACCATCTGATTGCAGAAAGCTACATAACATAATTAATAGCATTATAATACTTGATGAAGCGCAGATGCTTCCTCCTGAATATTTAAAACCCATTGTATCGGCTTTGCGTACGCTTGTAGAATTTTTTGGAGTTACCGTTTTATTATGCACAGCAACACAACCCGCACTTGAAGGAAAAATCGGTTCACAACTTGCGACATTTGAAGGATTAAATGACGTTAAATCTATAATTGAAAATCCTGAAGTATTGGCTGAAGATTTCAAAAGGGTAGAGATTAGAATACCAACAGACTTATCAGCCAGATCATCCTGGGAGGAAATTGCTTCTGAGCTAAAGAATCATGAAAAGGTTCTTTGTATTGTCAACAAACGAAGTGATTGCCGTGAACTACATTCATTGATGCCGGAAGGGACTTGCCATCTTTCTGCTTTAATGTGCGGTGAAGAGAGAAGTGAAATAATATCAAAAATTAAATCTGATCTTAAGAATAATAAATTGATAAGAGTTATAAGCACCCAGCTTGTTGAAGCAGGGGTTGATATAGATTTTCCTGTTGTATACCGATCGCTTACCGGGATGGATTCGATAGCACAGGCGGCAGGACGATGTAACCGGGAAGGCAAGCTGAATAAAGAAGGTAAACTGGGGCAAGTATTTGTTTTTAACCCTCCAAAACCTTCGCCGGCAGGTCTATTAAAAAAAAGTGAAGATACAAGCAGAAATATTTTAAGGCTTAAAAATGAAATTAGCCTTACGCCGGAACTATTTAAAGAATATTTCAGAACTTTTTATTCATCAGTAAACAATTTTGATCTACCTGATTTTACAGGAATGCTTGTTAATGAATCGGGTGACTTTAAATTTCAATTCAGAACATTTGCCAAAAAATTCAGATTAATAGATGATCAAAAGCAAAAAGGTGTTATTGTCTGGCATAAAGGAGAAAAATATGATAGTCGAGATTTGATAGAAGAGTTGACTATATCGGGACCAAACTATAAACTTTTACGCAAACTTCAAAGGTTTACGGTTAATGTTCCTGAAAGAATTTTTCAAAATCTTATTGAAAATGGTTTCATAAGTGATACAGACACGCATGGATATGTAGTTCAAAAGAGGCCTGAGTTGTATGAGCCCGGGTTAGGCCTTATGTACGATCCCAAATGGGATTCATCATCTCTAGTTTTTTAAAATGGAGGTGTTGCTTGGCTATGGAATTTTTTAATAAAACATTTTGTATCGAAGTTTGGGGTGATTACGCATGCTTCACCCGACCTGAAATGAAAGTAGAACGCGTGAGTTATGACGTTATAACACCATCTGCTGCCCGCGCAATATTTGAAGCGATCTTTTGGAAGCCGGCAATTCAGTGGAAGATTAAAGAGATTGAAATTTTGAAACCAATTAAATGGATTTCTGTTAGGAGGAATGAAGTAGGTATTATTATGAGTGACCGTTCTACCGGTATTTTTATTGAGGATAATCGACAGCAGAGGGCTGGTCTTCTACTTCGAGATGTAAGATACAGACTGCATGCCGAGCTTGTATTTATACCTATTGGCAATAGAAAAGATACCTTAAGAACGTTGCCTGATCACTTGATAGATATTGAAGAAAAAAACATTTTAGGTAACGATGAAAATCCAGGTAAATATAATGCAATTTTTGAAAGACGTGCAAAAAAAGGCCAATGTTTTAATCAGCCATATCTGGGATGTAGAGAGTTTAGTTGCGGATTCAAATTTATTGAAAATCCAGAAGAAGAAAAAAAGATTAAGCCCCCTATTAAGGTAACAAGAGATTTGGGATTTATGTTATATGATCTGGATTTTACCGACTCCCAGGATATTAAACCTGCATTTTTTCGTGTGAATATTGAAAATGGCACCATCAAAATTCCCGACTGGAATAGCGAGGAGGTGCGTAGATGATATTACAGGCACTAACGGAATACTATAATAGAAAAGCAGCAGATCCGGAAAGTAATATAGCTCCAGAAGGATGGGAATGGAAGGAAATACCGTTTATTATAGTTATAAATGAGGAAGGACAATTCAGAGATTTTATTGATACACGAGAAGGGGAAGATAACAAAAAAAGAGCTAAATCGTTTTTAGTTCCTAAATCCGAAAAGAGAACCGTTAATATAAAACCATTCTTGCTATGGGACAATGTGGAATATTGCTTTGGCGCTAGCTACAGAAATCGAAGTGATATTGAAGAAAGAAGACTTTCCTTTATCAAGAGAATCGAAAATGATTGTTTGAAATTATCAAATAAGGTAGAGATAAAATCATTATTGTCTTTTTTAAAAAACGACCCGATTAGCGAGATAGAGAAAAATATTTCAAATAAAGAATTATGGTCAGAAGCGGTAAATTCAAATGCTTTTGTGGCTTTTAGATTAGAAGATAAGCCAGAAGGGCTTATCAGTGACATTGTAAAAAATATCAATATTAAAAATATCGAGAATGATGGTATTTGCCTTATTACTGGCAAAGGAGGGAAAATCGCCAGACTCCACCCTTTTATTAAGGGAGTGCGTGGTACAAATACTACAGGTGGTTCCATTGTTTCATTTAACCTTAATTCGTTTAAATCGTTTGGTAAAGATCAAAGTTTTAATTCACCAATAACAGAAGAAACGGCTTTTTATTATACTACAGCCTTAAATCACTTATTAGATAAAGAATCTCAAAATAAACTCTATTTATCAGATTCAACTATTATTTTTTGGGCTGAAAAGAAAACTGATAAAGCATTCGATCTTGAATCAAATTTTAAATGGTACATTGATGATCCACCGAAAGATGATCCCGATAGGGGCATACGTTCAATAAAAGCATTATATGATTCACACTATATCGGAAAGCAGGTATATGATGAAGATAATAGATTCTTCATCTTGGGACTCTCTCCAAACTCAGCACGAATATCGGTTAGAACATGGAAGCATGGCACTGTGACGGATTTTTCAAGTAAGATCAAACAACATTTTGATGATTTTGAAATTCACAGAGGCACAAAAGATACTGAATTTCTTTCTCTTGGACAGATTTTAAGAGCAGTTGTATTTGAATACAAGTCTGAAAATATTCCACCAAATCTTAGCGGTAAAGTACTTGAAAGCGTTCTTGATGGAACTCCTTACCCGGAAACATTATTGAACCTATGCATAAATCGTATTCGCGCTGAGCGTCATGTTACAAGAACCAGAGCAGCTATAATTAAGGCTTATTTTAACAGATTCAATAGATATTATAATAATAAAGAAAAGGAGGTTGCCGTGAGTCTTGATAGAGATAATAAGAATATTGGGTATAGGTTAGGCAGATTGTTTGCTGTTCTTGAAAAGATTGACGAAGAGGGAGGTAGTGGCACAATACGGGAAAGATTCTATAGTGCTGCATCAACAAGTCCTTCAAGTGTTTTTTCAAGATTGCTTAATTTGAAAAACCATCACCTTGCTAAAATTGAAAACACTGGTAGAAAAGTTAACTTTGAAAAAGAACTTGGAGAGGTTTTTGCCGGCATAGATGACTTCCCATCGCATTTGATGCTCAAGGATCAGGGCCGATTTGCTGTAGGTTATTATCATCAGAGACAGAATTATTTTATATCCAAAAAAGATAATGAACCAAAGGAGGTATAAACATGTCAAAAATTGACAAAAGGTATGATTTTGTAATATTCTTTGATGTTAAGGATGGGAACCCCAATGGAGATCCCGATGCAGGCAATCTTCCAAGAATAGATGCGGAAACGGGCATGGGACTTGTTACAGATGTATGTTTAAAAAGGAAAGTGCGCAACTTCATTCAGATAGCAATTGAAAAACAGGAAGGATATGATATATTTGTAAAAGAGAGAGGAATTCTTAATGATAGTATTGAAAAAGCTTATGCAGACATTAGTATAGATTTAGAAAAAGAGCCTAAAAATGAAAAGGATGGGAAAAAGAGACTGGAGAAAGGAAAAGCTCAGGGGAGCGAAATAGATGCTGGCCGTGAAAAAATGTGTAAAGATTATTTTGATATACGAGCATTTGGAGCTGTATTGAGCACTGGAGCTAATGCAGGTCAGGTAAGAGGCCCTATACAATTTACATTTGCACGATCACTCGAGCCAGTTGTTGCCCTTGAACATAGTATAACGAGAATGGCTGTTACACGCAGAGAAGATTTTGAAAAAGGTAAAGATAGAGAGATGGGACGAAAATTTACAATTCCATATGGCCTTTACCGTGCTCATGGTTTTATTTCAGCTCATTTAGCTGAGCAGACAAAATTTGATTCTAAAGACCTCGATCTTTTCTGGAAAGCTCTCCAGGAAATGTTTGAACATGATCATTCTGCCGCAAGAGGCCTTATGAGTACAAGGCAGATAGTAGTATTTGAACATGAGACAGCGCTTGGTAATAAACCTGCACATGAGCTTTTTGACAGAGTAACATGGAAGAGAACAACTGAGGGACCGGCCCGAGATTATTCTGACTATGAGATATTACTTGATGGGGATAAAATAAAAAACAGATTCGAAAAGGTGAAGGTGTTATAAAAAATTATTTTTATAAACAACTCGCACTTACACGGCCAGAAAAACCAGCAGCGGCCTCTCTTTGCAGCTTATTACCCGCTCCCGACAAAGGACCGCATACGCTTGATATGCCTTTTACCTAAAAAACCCCTCGAATTGGAGAGCGGCTCGAGTTAAGTTCATGAAAAGCCGCTGGAGCAAGCCATATGATTGGTGGGCCCGTGGCCGCTGCCCAGGCGAAGTGAATTGCGGATAGCCCCGGTTATATAGCGCTTGGCGATCTCCACCGCTTTGAGGACGCCCTCGCCGCGGGCAAGGGCTGTGGCGAGGGCCGCCGAATAGGTGCAACCCGTGCCGTGGGTGTCGCGCGTATCGATGCGCTCGGCCTTCTGGATATGGAAGCCTTTTCCGTCAAAAAGTACATCTATGGCATCTCCGATAAGATGGCCCCCCTTCACAACCACGTTTCGTGCGCCCATTTCATGGATTGCGCGGGCTGCAGCCTTCATATCGTCTAAAGTTTCTATTGCGATGCCGCATAGCGCGGACGCTTCCGGGATATTTGGAGTGGCTACGAGCGCAAGCGGAAGAAGCTCGTTGATAAGGCTTTCGCGGGCCTCGGCATGCAGGAGCTGCGCGCCCCCCTTGGCGACCATAACGGGGTCCACCACCAGGCGGTCTATCCTGTATTCCTTGATTTTTCGTACAACCGCGGCAATGATCCCGGGAGAGGAGAGCATCCCTGTCTTTGCCGCGTCCGCCCCGATGTCCGAAAGCACCGAGTCGAACTGTTTTTCGATGAAGTCCACAGGGACTTCAAACACTCCCTGCACTCCCACTGTGTTTTGGGCGGTAAGCGCGGTAATAACGCTCATTCCAAAGCCTCCCAGAACCGTGATTGTTTTAAGATCGGCCTGTATGCCGGCGCCGCCGCCGGAATCCGAGCCTGCAATGGTCAGCACTCTCGCTATGCTCATCTAAACCTCCTCGCTCAATCCTTATGGGCATTCACAAAACTCATGTGAGACCTCAAAAAAATAAATTTTATTGAGGCCCCATGAATTGTAACTGCCGACATACTTAGAACTCAGGTTTACACGCCCGTCGAAGGCGGGCGTGTAAAAGTAGTTTTTGTGACCGCCCTTATGGGCTGTAACATTATTCCGGCTTTCCCTGCCGACTTCGGCAGGCGGAAAACCTTAAAGATAAATAGAGTTTGACATATACCGTAGAGCAGTTTGTAAAATAAAAAAGCTTGTATCAAGCATAATACCGATTTCATTTCGCGAATGATGAATTCCCGGATATCTTCAAATGGCCCTCCAACTAACCCCCACAGGCGACGGGACTTTCACTCTCCACTCCGATGAGTACGGCCAGGCCATGCACACCCTCTCCGGAGCGTATGAGGAGGCGCTCCTCAAGCATGTGCTTCCCTCCCGGGTTCTTGACCGCACAGAATCAGTGCTTCGGGTGCTCGACATAGGATTTGGCATTGGCTATAATATTCTCGCCCTGCTCGACAAGTTCTTGAGGGAGCCCGGGGGCCGTCGTGTGGAGATAATGTCCCTGGAAAAAGACCCGCCGACGATGGAGTTGCTTGATGATATACATTTTTCAGGAAGGACCGGCGTACTCTACGAGAGCATAAAGGCCTTGCCGGGGAAGGGGAAAATTGCCGGGGACGGATACCTGCTTCGAATCATGATAGGAGACGCGAGGCGCTCTGTCCGGGCCCTGGGCCATTCAACATTTCACGCGATTTTTCACGATCCATACTCGCCGCCGAAAAACCCCGAACTGTGGACCGTCGAATTTTTTCGGGAGCTTTACCGCGTCGCAGCCGATGGCTGTGTCCTTACCACGTACTCCAGCGTACCCGGGGTCCGCCGGGCCTTCCTTGAGGCTGGTTTCACCGTGGGGCGCGGGCCCGCCGTGGGGCCCAAGCGTGAAGGAACGGTCGCCTCAAAGGGACCTCTAAAGATGTCTCTGGACGAGGGAGAGATAGGCGCTCTCGCACGGGGGAGAAAATCAATTCCGTACCGCGATCCGGACCTGTCCTCCACAAAGGAGGAAATAATCGCCCGCAGGGAAAGAGAGAAGGGCCGGTCGGATTGACCGTCATTCGATCTTGAAAACCGCTATCTGGTCCTTTAGGCCAAGGGCCTGGGCGCTTATCTCTTCCGAGGAAGAGGCGATTTCTTCGGCCCCTGCCGCCACAGACTGGGTGAGCTGGTTTATCTGGTTCACCGTGTTCACCATCTCCCGGTTTGTGTTCATCTGTTCCGTTGTGGCGTAGGAAATATTTTCAGCCATCTCCTTCACCTTGAGGGTGTCCTCCAGGACCACCCGGCTCGCGTCGGCCTGGGACTGCGCGGATTGGGAAATCTTCCGAACAAGCTCGTCGGTTTTCCGGATATTTTCGATGATGTTCGCAAGGGCCTTCGAGGTGGCGTCTACATACTCGCGGCCTTTCAGAACTTCATGGAGTCCCGTGTTTACATGGGACGTGATGTCTTTAGCGCTCATGGCGGTCTGTTCGGCGAGCTTACCTATCTCGTCGGCGACGACAGCGAACCCCCTGCCATGTTCCCCGGCACGGGCGGCTTCAATTGCGGCGTTCAGGGCAAGAAGGTTCACCTGGTCCGAAATATCGCTGATGAGGGTCACCATCTCGGATATCTTTTTTGTGCTGTCGTCAATGTTGTTCATCCCGCGGATGGCGTTCTGCATGAGTTCGTTCCCCCTTACGGCCTCCCGGGTGCTGTTCCCCGCCATCTGCTGGGCCTCTCCTGCGTACTCGGCAACGCGGGTGATGATGGTTTGCAGGTCTTCCATCGACTTGTTCGTTTTCGCGGCGAGGTCCGATTGGGTCCGGGCGCTTTCCGCAATATTCTCAATTGACGCCGATACTTCCTCCAGGGACGCCGAGGCCTGCTCCACCGAGGCGGCCTGGTTCTGTGCGCCCTGTGCCAGGTCCTGGCTTGTGGACGCCAGCGATTCCGATGAGAAAACAAGCTGTTTCGACGATTCGATGGTAGCGCGCGCTATTTCCCGGAGGGACTTAAGGAGTAGTTTAAGGTTCTTTATAAGCTCTCCGAACTCATCGGGGACATAGTCATCGGTGCTGGCAGTTAAGTCTCCCGCTGTCGCGCGTTTGAATATAGTGATGGTGTTCAGGATCGGCGACGATATCGTTTTTGTAATGGCGAGGATCACGGCGAAAATAATGATGGAGATCAGGATGAGGGAGATGATGATCTGGATCATCAGCATATTGGTCTTCCCCAGATGCGAGGATTTATCCACCATCATAATGAGGTTCTGCCCCGTCGTCGGAATGTTCGTCTTGACGGCATATACATTTTTCCCGGCAAAGGCCATATCGAAAAAAGATCCGTCGGGTTCTGAAAGAACCCTGTTGACATTGATAAAAGAAGCGCCATCATCCGTTATTTCCTTCCCAAGGATTTTGTCGACATAGCCCTTATCCAGGAAATACACGACTTTTCCTTCAGGTGTTGTAATTAAAAATGTGGCGCCATCGGTTCCTTTCGACTTGGATAGCATGTCATTGATTGATGAAATGAGAATGGTCGCTCCTATAACTCCTATGGTCCTGCCCCCGCGGAGTACAGGTAAGGCGCAGACAACGATTTCTTTCCCCGTGGCCTTATTCAGGACAGGCGTTGAAAAGGAAGTTTTACCCCGCGACATCACTTCCTTGAAGTAGTCCCTGTCTTTTATGTTACGCCGCACCCCAATGCTTGTCTCGGCTTCCCCCGAAGGAGCCGCGGTGAAGATCATTTCTATGTTGCTTCCCTTCATTTTATGAAGGCCCACGAGCCATGGTCCTATGGCGTTGAGGTCCATGGTCTTTGCGATGTTGGTCTGGGCATTGGACCGAAGCTCGGTCACAATATTGCTCATGTACGAATCTATGTACTGTGACGCTTCCCCGGCCCTCATGCCGAGAATGCGCGTCTGCATCTCCATGGTATTTTTGTAGCTGAGGTTATAGATCGCAAAACCGAGGACAGTCATTGCAGTCATGACGGCCGCGAGGATCGGGATGGCGAACTTGTGAAATAGGGAAAGGGGGCTGAATTCGAAATAATTGTTGAACGCATATAGTTGCGTTTTTGCAACGTAAAAATAAACCGCTGCGGCAATCGTAGCGGTGAATTCACCCGTGAGAAGGAAGAATAGGGCCTGTTGCCAGGAGATGAGCACATTGAAATGCAAACCAAGAATAACTGTCAGGACCGGTCCACCCGCGCAACCGGCGTGAAGAATGGCGGAAGAGAATAAGGGATAACGGGCAATGAAAGCCTGCGGATTTTCGTGGACTGTCTCGCCCCTGCCGCCGGAGGAGAGGGACTCGGCTAACCTTCCTAATTTCCTGTTATGAAACAAAAAAAGCGCCGTGAACGAGGCAACAATAATCGCGGCCAGGACCCCTATCACCCTGACAACCCGGAAAGCGTCTTCGAACTGTATAGTAATAATGAAGGAAGCGGCGAAAAAGGCCGGATGGAGAAGATAGAGCGCCAGGAACCATTTTAATAGAAACGATGGTATTTCAACAAGGTTTCGCCTTTTCATTATTATTAACACTCCTATATATTTTGTGGGAACCTCTAAAAATTAAATTTTTGAGGTTTCCATAAATTGTAACTACCGGCATATTCAAGACTTATGATTTCCCGCCGGCCGAAGGCGGGCGGGAAATCAAAATTATTAGAAGTTGCCTTG
Organism: Spirochaetota bacterium; assembly: GCA_029974015.1. Classification (GTDB taxonomy): domain Bacteria; phylum Spirochaetota; class UBA4802; order UBA4802; family JAGODF01; genus JAGODF01. Next base: position 23,460 of record JARKUF010000036.1, on the reverse strand, counting down.
TTGTAAAATTGCCCGCTTTTCCCTTTAGATTGCATGGTCGATAAATGATCGTATCGCGATGGACGACATATTTCAAAAAAAGTGAACTAAAAATGAAAGTATCGTTCAAAAAGGGCCATGGGACGATACAGTCCAAAGTTTTTTCAATAAGTATGCGATGGTCTTTTATATCCACTGAAGCGATGCTGGTCCGGTCCTAACAGTAATTCAATGCTGTAGTGGTTCGTCGATAGTTCGGGAATCAAATGAGGTCGTTAAGTTCCTCGATAATGGACTTCGGTTCTTCCTTTTCTGTCAGTTCTTGTTTCGCCTTCACCTGGGCCCGGTCCGGAGACGCGTTATTGTCGATGGGGGCCGCTACTTCGCCGGGGAGCGGTTCCGCACCTCCTTCTGGTTCGCCCGATAAATCGCCGCCGGCACTGAGCCGGTACGCCAGGGCGGCGGCATAGCAATGGGTGAGGTAAATGCCCTCGTAGACTTTCTTCCCGCTAAGTTTTTTGGGGCCTTCGATGTCTGAATCGAAGGCAAGTATGTCCTGGGGATTGGCAACGATAGTCTGGGCGCCGTTCATGTCGTCGATGAGGACCTTAAGCTGGGCCGCTACCTTATCCATGAAGGACGCTACTGTCATCCGCGCCTGGCTCCCTATGTTCCTCTTGTTCTTTTCAAGGGCCGTGAGCTTTTTCGAGTATTCGATGTACTGGACGTTGCTGACGGGTTTGTCCAGACGCGTTTTCTCGTAGGCCTCGAGGATGTCTGAGTACTGGCGGAGGGCTTCCATGCAGTCTCTTAGCTCGTTATAAAGGTCCGAGAGGGAGGTACGGTAATCCACCTTTCCTCCCGGGCCGTAAAAGACAGTATACTTGATTCTGTTTGTCGTGAGAATCAGGGAATACTCGTGATCGAACTCACGGAGGAGGAGGTTTCCCTGGAGGACCCTGTCGCTGTCCTTGACCAACCTGAAAGCGTTCCCTTTGTCGTATTCGGTCCTGAGCTTCTTCATGTCGAGTCCGTACATCATCTCAAGGCCTTTCTTGATCCCGTCGGGTAGCGTTTCTTTCTTCGCCTCCGCATCGGCCTTTATGGCGGCGTCCCCGGGGAGGGGAACTTCTACTTCCGTCACCGGGGCGCCCTTCACGCGCTTTCCCGGCTTATCGTCCAGGGTGATACCCAGGGCCGTTTCCATATATGGATCGTTCCGCGGTATGATGTTCCCCTGGTAACCGCAGAAGAGCCAGTAGAGACGCGGAAATAATTTATTGAAGATGATGTATACGTCGTTTCGGATTTTTTTCCTTTTTGAGGAGTACGATGACGCCTTGTTTTTTTCCGCCTCCATTTGGAAATTCACGGCGCGCTCGAAACCGTCTATCAATAAAGTGGCATAGGCGCGCAGGACGTAGAGCTTCTTGAGAAGTGCAGTGAAAAAATCCCTGTAATCCTCGGTCCTTTGAGAGATATCGGGAAATTCCTCGTAGGCCTGGGTGATGAGCATGAAAGTGCTGCGGTCGTATATCGCCGAAATCATTTCAATGATTTCGTAGTATATCGGTTTGAGACTGTCGAGGCCGTCTATGATTTTCTTTCCAGTGCCGGGGTTCTGCTTGAAGAGGTCAAGGTAGATCATCTGGGTTTCCAGAAGGGCGGTTTTGTATTCGGTGTTGAACTTTTCTATAAATCCGGTCTTGTAGTAGCCGCCCCAGAAGTCGGTAACACCCATAAACAGCAGTTTAAAACGGATGATGGTGCGGTTGATGAAGCCGCTGAAAAAACCGGCCTTAGGGGGCTGTGCCGCCTGGATTTTCACCTTTTGGGGCGCTGCGGCTTTCGGGGCCGCCTTCTTCGCCTGGGTCCCGGGCCTTTCCCTCTGTAGCTTGTCCTTATGGGCTTCTATCTTTTGCCGGTACTGCTTTTGTTTCTCGCGGTCAAAATCCTTAAAGCCCCCCCTTTTCTTGTCCGCCACTACCTGGCCGCCGGATTCGACAAACCTATTAAAAAGGTCCTTTTTGGTTTTCTCGTCGAGTTTTGAAACCCCGATGTTTTCCTTGGTTTTATCAATTTTTGACATTGTTAAACCCCGTCAGGGCAATACAGATGGCAGACTCAATTCTCTTGTTTTCTCGCAGGCCTTTGACGACAGGAAAACAAAATTATTAAAAGCGCCTTTCATTGTAATTATACCACTACAAACATTATAGTGTTTTTCCAGTTTAAAAGGTCAATGGGAATACAATTTTTTAAAAAAAATTTTGGCGACCTCTCAGGGGGGACCCCAAAAATTAAATTATTAGAGGTTCCTTTTTAGAAAATTTTTAGTAAGCTGGCAAGGTTTTTTTTCTGATAAGGCGGTGTGTTCCCCGTGAGGGGACCATGACAACAGTACGCAAAATGTACAGGAGCAAAACGGCATTATTTTGCGTAAGATGGGGTCTGCCGAGCGGACCGCGTGGACTTACCCCCCCCTCCTCAGCTTTTTACCAGGCGCGCTTTTCGGTCCGCCAGGGTTATTGTGGCCGTTTTCCCCGAATTGAATTCCAGGAAATCGTCCTCTATGCCGTCACTGAAGATTATGCCGTTTCGGCCCATTAGGGAGGTGACCACGAGCGGTTGGGATGATGTAATCTTCCCGAATGAAAGTCCCGCCCTCGAGGTCCTGCTCTCGAAAGGTTCCCGCACGCTAAAGAAGAGATGGTCCGCGTCCCAGGGGAAGCGGCTCTGGTCGCTTTTCATCGGAGCGCTGTCGAAACCGGAGGATATCTTCCTCGCGCCTTCCACTATCGACTTGAACCATCCCGTGGAACCGCAGCCCGTAGAAACGATGATTCCGCTCGATGACTGCTGTTCCTCCTTCCCGTCGAAACGCACCCTGCACCGGAATGAAATATGGCTTCGAGGCCCGATAAAGATGTCGTTTACACCGTGGATGGCCTGGCCGTCATTGAGCGTGGCCCGCGCAATGCTGATGGCCGAAAAGTCGAAATCACCTTTCAATACGCGGTCGAGGTGGCGCTTGATATCGCCCATGGTAAAGGGGAGCAGGACGCCGTCGTAGCGGGCGGGGTCGGGATTTATTGCGAGGATGGGTTGTTCCCCAAGGTATTTGGCTATGTTTATTACAAGCCCGTCCTGACCAAGCGCGATAACAAGGTCTTTTTCCCCGAAGAGGAAGGTGGGCAGATACGTCCAGTCGATGTGCTGGGTTTTAACGCCCACCGGTATCGAAGCCTGAAGCTTCCTGAGCGAATTTTTGTATACTCTGTCGGCGAGTTCAACTTCGTCGAATTCCGATTTGATCTGCAGCGCTTTGCCCTTGCCCGGGGCCCGGGCTTTTCCCCGCGGGCGAAAGGCATCCGGGTCGGGTGAGGCGGCCATGGCCGCCTGAGCTAAATAGAACTTTGCCTGCGCCTTCGTCGCGAAGGCGTGGACAAGCTGGTCCATCTGCGTCTCTTTTGTTACAATGACTATCTTGTCGAAAGCCGAAGTCATTTTTTATCGAGGCCCAAAAGTAGGGTGATGAGGTCCGGGTTGAGGTTGAGGTTCTGGATGTTTTTGCCGCTTTCGCCAAGGGACTTCATCCCCAGGGCGATGAGCAGCTTCGGATCGAGGTCGCGATAGGGCTCCCATTCAAAGTGTAAAGCTTTGGATTTGTACTCGGCCTCCAGGGCCTTGGCTACCTTGGGAATTGGAGTAACAGCGGTAAAGTAGATGCTTTCTATGCCACGCCCATGGCGTTCATGCGCTCGTCGTTTTTTATCTTACTCATTACCGCCCGGGCCATTGTCTCGGAGCTTCCCAGGGCCTCCTCCAGGGCAAGGCCCTGTACCTGCTCGCGCGTGAGCATCTGGACCGCGTTGATGATGCGCTGCGGGAGCTTGTCCGGGTCTTCGGAAAGGTACCCGCGGCCGACAGGGTCGATTGAAAAATTCAGGTTTTATTTTGCCCTTCGAGAATTTGATGATGTGCTCGTTGGGATGTCCCGTAAAGTGTCCTATGAAAAACATGACGACCTCCTGGTTTTTTTATAATGATACACGGCATTCCCGTTCAGGTTTTTTCGTCCACCAGAGGCGGGCGAAAAAACCATATTTTAAGGTCCCATGAGGTTAACTTCTAAAAAGCAAGTTTTCCTCAAATGGTCTGTGCGAGCCGGGCCGCACCTATGGCGCCATTGACCTGGGCGTAAGGCGTCACTTCTATCGGCATGCCAAGCTTCTTTTCCATTGAGCGCACCACGCCGGAGTTCTTCGCCACACCTCCGGTCATCATCACCGGGGGAACGATGCCCACACGTGCGGCCATGGCCCCCACGCGGGAGGCGATCGACTCGTGGATTCCGGCAATGATGTTTTCCCGGCTGTCTCCCTTCGAGATGAGGGAAATCACTTCGGATTCGGCAAAGACCGTACACAGGCTCGAAATGCGGGCGGGGTTCTCGGCGCCGTCGGACATTTTGCCGAAGTCGTTCAGGTCCACTTCCAGGGCCCTGGACATCACTTCAAGGAAGCGGCCGGTGCCGGCGGCGCATTTATCGTTCATCACGAAGTCCTTTACCCTCCCGTCCTTCTCCAGGGCGATGGCCTTGCTGTCCTGGCCGCCTATATCGATGATGGTCCGCACCTTCGGATTTAAGAAGTGCGCCCCGGCCCCATGGCAGGTTATCTCCGTGACCGCCTTGTGGGAAAACTTAATGCTGTTTCGCCCGTATCCTGTGGAGACGGTCCTTTCAACCTTCCCGGCATCAACCCCTAACTCAGCCAGGAGTTCCTCGAAGACGCGGGTCCCCGCGTTTTCTGCGCTGTATCCCGTGAATATCACCCTGGTACCCAGGAGGGTGTCCCCGTCCATAATGGCGCATTTGGTAGTAATGGATCCGATGTCGACGCCGGCAGTAATCATGCGATAATTCCCCGTTAATCCCTTAAAATTTTCCTCGCGAAGTCCGTAAGGATGCGCGCCGTGAGTCCCCAGATTTTAAACCCGTCGTAGTTATAATAATATATCTCCGCCTCGCGGCCCTCATAGGTGAAGATTTCCGATTTGTAGTACTTTTCCTCGAAAAAAATGCGTAAGGGGGCTTCGAAGCAGGCGTCGAGTTCATCGCGGTTTATGCTGTAGTCGTAGGGATGGGGAACGGCCCCCACCCAGGTCGAAACATGGAAGCCCCATATGGATAAGAAGTGGTCGAACTCGCCAAGGACGCGCACATCGGAAGGCCTTATTCCCACTTCCTCCTCGGTTTCCCGGAGGGCCGTGGCCAGGGTGTCCGCGTCTTCGGGGTCGCGCTTTCCGCCGGGGAAGGCCACCTCGCCCTTGTGGGTTGCAACCTTGCTGGTGCGCCGCGTGAGAAGTACATGGGGCTCACAGTTCTTGTTCATAAACAGCATCATCACCGCCGCCGGTGCGAGATCGGGTTTTTCGATGACTCTGAGGGACCTCCTGTCCAGGCGGTCCCTTACTTCACTTAAAAAAGTTTCGTAGTCATCATTTCCGGCGAAGGACAGATTCATACATATCACCGTTGTAGATGTCGTTGACCACTATGACGGGGAATTCCCGCACTTCATAGCGGTATACCGCTTCGGGGCCAAGGTCAAGGAAGGCCACTGGCTCCGCCGCTACGATGCGCGTACTCAGATAGGCCCCGGCGCCGCCATAGGTGGCGAAATAGACGGCGCGGTATTCCCCGAGAAGCGAGCGCACAGAAGTGCCCCTTTTTCCCTTGCCGATGAAGCCCTTCACTCCAAGCCGGAGCATTGTTTCCGTAAAGGGGTCCATGCGTGTGGATGTGGTTGGTCCTGCTGACCCGGCGGCCTTCCCGGGGGGGGCGGGACTTGGCCCCGCGTAGTATATGAGGGCGCCCTTCATGTCAAATGGAAGGGGGCCGCCGGTTTCTACGATGTCCGCAATGCGCCGGTGGGCCCTGTCCCTGGCGGTGTAGAGGACCCCGGAAATGAGATAGCGTTCCCCGGCACGCATGGTTTCCAGAGCGCTGTCGTCGAGGGGTGTTTGAAGCTGCTTCCAGTTCACAGGGCCTCCCTTTCGCAGCGGAAGGAGTGGCATTGCATGTTCAGCGCCACGGGAAGCGAAGCGATATGCGTGGGCGCGGTGAGGACGAAAACGCCGGCCGCTGTAGCTTTCCCGCCGAAGCCGAGGGGGCCCGGGCCGCTTACTCCGCTTCCATTGAGCCTTTCCATGATGCGGTCCTCCAGGTCGGCGTAGAACGGGTCCGGGTGGCGTGTCCCGATTCCACGTAGGACCGCCTTCTTCGCGTTCAGCATCGCCGCATCGGCAGTGCCGCCGAGGCCCACGCTTAAGAAAATAGGCGGACAGGGATTGGGCCCCGCGTCCACTACGGCGGCGGCGATATAGTCGATTATTTCATCAATGGACGCAGTGGGGTTGAACATCTTCAGGGACGACATGTTCTCGGAGCCGCCGCCTTTCAGCATAACGGTGAGCGTGAGGACATCGCCTGGAATGATATCAACATGGATGAATCCGGGCGCGTTCGTTCCGGTGTTTTCGCGCCTCAGAGGGTCCGCGACTATAGACTTTCGAAGGTAGAACATTTCGTACGCTTTACGGATGCCTTCGTTCACTGCTTCGACGAAGGGCGCGCCCTCCAGGCGCAGGTCCTGTCCCATTTCGGCGAAGACCACCACGGAGCCGCAATCCTGACAGAGCGGGAGCCTTTCCCGGCGTGCAATTTTTGCGTTTTCAAGGATTATTTCCATGGTGGCGCGCGCAGTTTCGTCTTCCTCGGCGTCTCGAAGGGAAGTGAAGCGCTCCAGAACTTCATCCGGCGCCTCGAAGCTCGCCCGCTCAATGAGGGTGATGATTGAGGAGGTGATTTTTTTCGTATCGATGACTCTCATTATCTTTATATCTCTCTGCGATTAACGGGTTATGTCAAGAAAATTAAACCGGCCGTTATTTTTGGAAGTAATTATGTCGTCTACAGGGCGAATTTCGAATTGAGGCTGCTCCAATTGTCTTTTCGGGAAAGGCGTATTTCATTTCTGAGTATGCCGGTATTTACAATTCGTAGGCCTTAAAAATTAATTTTTAAGGCCTCAACGGTTTTGTTAATTGACAGAGGTTAGAGGAAATTAAAAAAAGTACATGCGGTAATCTCTAATAATCAGGTTATTCCGCCCGCCGAAGGCTAACGGGAAAAACGGGGTATCGATTTCGACAGAGGTTTCCACACTATTTTCGGAGAACTCAAATGAGCAATATACAGAATGGGGCCTTCCCTCGCATCATTACCCTCGTCGGCGGGGTCCTTGGGAGCACAACTTGCGGCGCCCTTCTTTACGCCTGGAGCGTTTTTATCAGGCCCTTACACGATGAATTCGGATGGAACAGGGCCGATATCGCCCTGGCTTTCGCCATTGCGTGCCTTATTTTCGGGCTTATGACATTTCCCGCCGGCAGGCTCAGCGATAGATTCGGGCCCCGTATTGTTGTCCTCATCGGCGCTCTCTTTCTCGGGGCGGGTTTTATCAGCTCGGGCTTCATTTATCAGAAATGGCAATTGTATTTAAGCTATGGCGTCATCGCCGGTTTCGGCGGCGGCCTTGTGTATCTCCCTCCCGTTGCTACGGCGCCGAAGTGGTGGCCCGGCAGAGGGGCCCTGGCCACAGGGTTCTCTGTCGTAGGCCTCGGGCTCGGTTCCTTCATTATGGCGCCCCTGGCTACATATATTATCCAGGACCCGAGTATGGGGTGGCGGGACGTGTTTTTGTATGTTGGAATTGCCATGTTGGTTATGGCCGTCGTTGCCGCCTTCTGTTTGAAAAACCCACCGGAGGGATGGAAACCGGAGGGGGGGGACCCAAAGACCGTTGATAGCGGCGCTGATAAAAGATATCGCGATTACAACTTTGAGGAAGCCTGTAGAACGCCGCAGTTCTGGATGCTCTATGGGGCCTATTTCTGCGGCGCGTTCGCGGGCCTCCTGGTGATAGGGCACATTGCCGGTTTCGGAATTGACAGCGGCCTTTCTCCCATGGAGGCCGCGGCCGCGGCGAGCTGGCTCGCCATCATGAACGCTGCGTCCCGAATCCTCATAGGGCAGGTGGCGGACAAGGTTGGCACCAGGCTAAGTTTTATTGGCGTCTTCTCACTGCAGGCAGTTGCCATGGTGTTACTCTATCCTTCCGGAGGCATCTCCTGGGCCCTCTGGGCCGTATCGGCCCTTATAGGATGGAATTACGGTTCCATGTTTACGCTCTTCCCGGCGAAATGCCTCCAGTACTACGGGCCCACTTCCCAGGGTTCCAATTACGGACTTCTTTTCACTGCCTGGGGTTTCGCCGGATTCGCGGGGCCCTATGTGGGCGGATGGCTCAAGGACTCAACCAGCTCGTATTTAGCTCCATTTGTTGTTGCTGCGATTCTGGTGGCAATCGCCGTTGCGGTCCTCGCGATAATCAGGGCGCCGAAAAAAATGGAATGCTAAAGTCCCGGAGAAGAGAAAAATATTTTCTCGCTTTCAAAAAATTGTGACATCCTCTAAATAATTGGATTACCCGCCGAAGGCGGGCGGGTAATCCAATTATTAGAGACTGTCAATATGTACTGCTGGTTTATATACTCAGCGAGTCTTTACTCACCCGTTGCATAAAAAGTCATGGACAAAGATGTATGGTGACACATTGATAACAACATACAGGTGCGACATCGCGCCTGTATGTTGTTAATAAAATTTTTATGGCGGAGTTTTTTAATATGCACAGCCTTGGAATTAACATCGGTTCCTCCAACGTGAAGGTTTCCATGCTGGAGGGATATTCAATACTGTGGAGCGAAGTGCTTCCTCACGATGGGAATTTCCCCGATGCCCTCCGGCGCATTCTTGGAAGCAGGCAGCTCCCGTCCAATTTAAAAGCGATGGCCACGGGCACCGAGGGGCGGCATCTCCTTAACATCAACAGCGTCATCGAACCGCTCTGCATTGAGGAGGCGCTGAAACACACGCGCCATAATGTGAATGCCGTGGTGTCCCTGGGCGGGGAAGACCTGGTTGTGTATACCGTCGATGAAAACAAGAAAATCATCACCAATTTTTCGGGGAACAAGTGCGCGTCGGGGACCGGAGAGTTCTTCAAACAGCAACTGGCCCGTATGGACATGAAGCTCGAAGATATCAATACCATCCCTCCCGAAAGCAAGGTGCTGAAGCTTTCCTCGCGCTGTTCCGTCTTCATGAAAAGCGACTGTACCCACCGTCTGAACAAGGGGGAGGCGACGAAGGGCGACATTGTCCTCTCCCTGAGCGATGTGATGGCCACAAAGGTTATCGATTTCCTAAAGCGCGCGCGAATCCAGAGCGGGAGCGTCCTTCTCACCGGAGGCGTCACCCTGAATAAATTCATTCTGCAGTTCATCCGGGAGAGGCTCCCTCACATAGAGTTCATCGTCCCCGAGCAGGCGCCGTACTTCGAGGCCTTCGGGGCGGCTCTTTTGGCAAAGACCCAGGGAAGCGTACTTCCCTCCCCGGAGAAGCTCCTGAAGCCCGCGCAGGTCCAGTTTAAGCGCTTTAAAAGCCTGCGCACCGCCGAGGGCCGGGTGACCTATCTCGACGCGAAGCGCGGAAAGGTGAAGGAGGGGCGCGAGTACATCCTGGGAGTTGACGGGGGCTCCACAACCACGAAGGCCTGCCTTATCGATATCGAGACGAACGAGATGGTGGCGTCTTATTATGGCCGCACACACGGAGACCCCGTGAAAGCTTTGAAAAACTGCCTTATCGAAATACGAAAGCAGGTGAAGGAAGAGATAGGCGATGGAAAGATAAAGATAAGCCTTGCCTCTACGACGGGCTCGTCCCGGGAAATCCTCGGGGTTTTTCTCGAAACGCCGGCGGTGTACAATGAAATCATCGCACATGCCGTGGGGACGACTTTCTTCAGGCCCGATATAGACACCATATTTGAGATAGGGGGCCAGGACGCGAAATACGTGTATCTTCAAAACGTGGTGCCCATCGACTATGCCATGAACGAGGCCTGCTCCGCAGGGACCGGCTCCTTCCTCGAAGAATCGGCCCAGGGCGACCTGAACATCCCGCGCGCGGACCTCATTGGCGACATAGCAATGGAGGCAAAGGAGCCTTTGAAGTTCGGGGAGCACTGTTCGGCCTTCATCAACTCCGACATTCGAAGCGCCATCAACCAGGGCGCGAGCCGTGAAGACATCACCGCCGGAGTCGTCACCTCCATCGTGTCGAACTACCTGAACCGCGTGGTGGGGAACCGCACCATCGGCTCCTCCATCGTGCTCCAGGGAGGTGTGGCTAAGAACAAGGCGGTCCCTCTGGCCTTTGCCATGCTCCTGGACAAGGACATCCTGGTCCCGCCGGACCCGGAACTCATGGGGTGCTTCGGCGTGGGAATTTTAGCGCGGCAAAAGCTTCAGGAAGGGCTGATCGAAAAGAGTGACTATGTCATAGACGACATCATAAACACCGAGATTGTCTACGAGCGCGAATTCAAATGCCGGGCCTGCGATAATTTCTGCCCCATCAGGGTGCTGAACGTAAACGGCAACAAGTACATGTTCGGCGGCAGGTGCAATAAGTACGCGAATCAGCGGAAAAACCGGGAAGTGAACGAAGCGGATATTCCAAACTATGTGGAAGAACGCAACCTCCTCCTCTTCGAGGTATGCGCTCCGGACCCGGCGCGCCTGGTAAAGTCCCGCGACATTATCGTGGGCGTCCCGCGCGCCTTCTCCATTTACACGCTGTGGCCCTTCTACTCATGGTTTTTCCACAATTTAGGGGTGGAACTGGAGCTGTCGCGCAACATTTCCCATGAGGGTACCGCGCGCGTGGAAAGCGCATACTGCTTTCCCGCTGAAATCGCCCACGGGGCCGTCCAGGACAGCTTTGACCGCGGGGTAGATTATATCTTCATCCCCCACTTCCGGGACATGGAGAGCCTCGAGGAAAAGATGCCGGGGAACTTCTGCCCCATCACCCAGGGGCTTCCTTATTACATCAAAAAAGCGTTTCCCGAGATCCCCGAGGAGAAATACCTCGCGCCCGTTGTATCGTTCCAGTACGGAAAGATGAAGGCCATGGAGCCGTTTATTGAAATGGGCCTGCGTCTGGGCTTCACTGAAAAAGAAACTCGCCTGGCCTTCGAAATTGCCCTGGAAAAGCAGGAGGAGTATTTTACGAAGGCGAAAGAACTCGGCGAGCGCGCGCTGGAGGAGTCCCGGCGTTCCGATAAGCCCGTCATCGCCCTCCTTGGAAGGCCCTACAATGCCTTTACCGCCGACGCCAATATGGGGATTCCGCGCAAGTTTACTTCCCGGGGTTTTTCCATCATCCCCTTCGACATTCTCCCGCGGGGAGACGAGGAGATATACGCCAACATGTACTGGTATTACGGCCAGCTCGACATGAAGGCCTGCACGAGGTTAAAAGAAGAGAAGAACATATACATCACCTTTATTAGCAATTTCTCCTGCGCCCCCGATTCCTTTATGCTTCACTATCTGAAGTGGATGATGGGTACAAAGCCCTTTCTCATCCTGGAGCTCGATTCCCACACCGCCGACGCCGGGGTGGATACCCGCATCGAGGCTTTCCTCGATATTGTCGACGGGTACCGCACCAAGTACTCCGGCGCCGAAGCCGTCAGGTACGACAACGGGCTCCGGTTTAGGAGCAATGGCCGGAACGAACTGTACATCGAAAACATCAATGACGGTTCCCGGGTGGAAATAAAGAACAACCCGAAGGTGAAGATACTCCTCTCCAACATGGGGCGCCTCTCCGCGGAGATGCTCGCCGCGGCCATCCGCTCCTTCGGCGCCGGCGCCGAGGCGATGCCGGTGCCGGATGTGTACACCCTCCAGATGGCGAGAAACTACGCTTCGGGAAAGGAATGCCTCCCGTCCCATCTTGTGCTGGGAAGCGCCCTGAAATATTTTTCTTCCGGAAAGTATCGGAAGGACGAGATTTACCTGCTCTTCGTGCCCACCACCACGGGGCCCTGCAGGACCGGCCAGTACTTCGTTTTCTACGAAAACCTTTTCCGGGACCTGCGCCTGGAGAACGTGGTGATATTCACCCTTGATTCCGACAACTCATACAACGAGTTAGGCGAGAGCTTCTCGAAGCACGCCTGGTGGGCCGTGGTAATAGGGGACTACATGAAGGACATCGAGACCTCCCTGCGAACCTGCGCCGAGGACCCGGTGGCGGCCATGGAAAAATATGACGCCCTCTGGCGGCGCATGATTGCCACTTCGGAGAAGGACGTGCGGAAAGTGATACCGGAGCTGAAGGAGATTGCCTCCGAAATCGCGAAGATTCCCCTTAAAAAAACCATCGACCAGTGCCCCAAAGTACTCATCGTAGGGGAGATTTATGTGCGCCGGGACGATTTCGCCGTAGACGAGCTTATCCAGCACTTCAGCAGGCGCGGAATCATAGGTAAGGTGTCGGGGATAACGGAGTGGATATACTACTGCGACTTTGTGCGGGAATACGAGCTAAAGAAAAAACTTAAGCTGCGTCCCTGGTTCTCCCGGTTTTTTTCGAAGGAATTCAAAGACCTGGTCTTGTATAAAATTGAAATGGCCTACAAACACCGGGTGGACCACAGGATTAAAAAAGCCCTTTCAATCTCAGGGCTCATTCCTGAGGCCCCACACGATATGTACAAGATCATGGACCTGGCGGAGCGCCATTTCGTAAACCACGAGCTCCACTCGGAGATCGTCATCTCCAGCGGGGTGGCCGCCGCGGCGATGAACGACGGCTTCTCCGGGATTGTGAACATATCGCCCTTCGCCTGCCTTATAGGGAGGGTGATAGAGGGGCTCTACACGCCCTGGGCCCGTGACCGGAAATATCCCGTGATGTCCATCGAGATAGACGGGAACCTGTTTCCCCCCGGCGTGGTGAGCAAGCTCGAGATCTTCATGCTGAACGTGCTGCGCTTCAAGGAAGACCCGGGTATCCGGGTGATGGTGGAAAGCGACGCCGCCCCCGCCGTGGTTGACCGGAAGATTATTGTGGAATAGAGACGATGGCCAGGCGACGATCATGATCGTCGCCTGTTAAACGTCGCTATTTTCAGCAATTTAAGTGAAAAGTGCTTTACTTAAGCCTGTTTTTGCAGAATATGGAGTTGAAAACTCCATATTTGGACCAAAAATGGAACCAGTACGTCGATTTTTCAGCCCCCCCGGAACAGAGCTACTTTCTCTTTGGCCCCAGAGGGACAGGTAAAACGACCTTCCTTAAAGAGGACTAACGGGGCCTCAGGTCATTCGCGGAAGACTACCCTGAAGCGGAAAGAATCATCCTGTATCGGGGGAAAGAGAAACTGTCTATTCAAGGAATAACGGTCATCCCCTGCGAAGAATATCTTATGAGCTTGCGGGGGCCTAAAACTTAAAAAACAGGTACCGGGATGCAATCGGAACGGATTACAATAAATCTAAAGCTCTTTTCGGGACTGCACAGGGAGGTGGACCTTAAGGACTATGACACCCAAAATGGGGCCGTCCTCGAAGTGAAAAAAGGGACGCGGCTACGGGCCCTCCTCAAATCTATTGGTATGAAAAACAGGGGGGCCAATTCCTATTACCGCGGCGGTGGGAGGATTGGCCTCTGGAGAAGGCTCCATGATGGTGACGAGATACAGTGCTTCAAGCCCACGGGCGGGGGATGATCAGCTCGCCTCCGCCTTCTTTCTCTCCTTCCGGTGCGAGATGAAATCGAGCGCAGTTTTTAGGATGATGAGGATTACCGCTGCGACCACCGGCCTTTCGAAACCCGCGAAGGCCATGGCGAAGGCCGAGGCGAGTATGGCCACATGCATCACAACGATGCGTCCATAGGGGCGGATCATCTGATGTATCGCCGTTGTCTTCAGGTATTCCCCGCGCCCGATAAAATTCTGGAAGTACGATACGCCATGGCTTACGAAGGAGGCCGCAATGGCGGAGAGCAGCGTGGGGTCGGCGTATAAAGGCGAAAGGGACCCTTCTTCAATGACAAATCCGTATCCCGCGAAGGCCCCGAACACGAGGATGAACATATAGTGCACCATCATGAAAATTCCGTAGTGGAACATGAAGAAAGGCACCATAAAAGCTTTACCAAAGCCGGGGGCCTTTATCATCCTGAAAATATTGTAGATGCCCACCACGCCGCTCTCGGCCCAGTAAACCATGAAGATGGACAATAAGTTCCAGTTTAGAAAGAGCGCACCGGCGAGAGGTATTGCATTACTGAGAATGAGAAAAATCTCCGGAAGGGGAAACCTTCTTTTTTTTGCTTCCATGTTAGTACCTTTTGTCCTTTTTACCCGGAGGTTTAGGGGTTATCAAAAAATCAGGTTTCCCTGTCCGCTGATTCAATAAATGTACGGGAGCATTATCTTTTTTTACAACAATTTTTTGCAGCAGACCATGGCTGATAGACTGTTCCAGCCGCCGAGATGAGCGGTGAGTCGTTTAAAAAAATTCGTCCCGGGCCTTGAAAATTGTTGATTTTATCGTTCTAATACGTTTTTGTTTCACATTGTTTTGTGTCCCATGTACAACGGGACAACCGATTATCCGGGGTTGCAATATTTTCAGGTGACCTCGAAAACTCAGATTTGAGGTTACCTTCAATACTTAAGCGTGAAATACTATGTGGATGTTTATTTTTCAGGCTGTTCTAATCTCCCTCTCGGGGGCCCTTTCGCCGGGGCCCATGACTGCCGTTACCATCGGCAAGGGGAGTGAGTCGCCTCACGCCGGGGCCTTCATTGCGGTGGGGCATGGCATCGTGGAGTTTCCGCTGATGATTGCCATTTTTTTCGGGATAGCCCCTTTCCTCGCCATGCCTTCAGTGAAGTTGACTCTTGCCCTTCTGGGAGGCGCGGTGCTCGTATTCATGGGGGCAGGCATGCTCAGAAGCGCCCGGAAAGGTGAAACCGCCGCAGGTTCATACGGCAAATCGCCGGTCCTGGCCGGGATACTGCTCGCCGCGGCAAACCCGTATTTCATCGTCTGGTGGGCAACCGTGGGGGCCGCGCTTATCGTCACCGCCGCGGATTATGGCGTTCTTGCCTTCGTGATCTTCATGGGGGCCCACTGGGTTTGCGATTTTCTCTGGTGTTATTTCCTTTCATTCATGTCCCATCGGGGCCGCCATATTCTTGGCGGCCGTTTTCAGATTGGAGTTTCCCTCGTCTGCGGAATTCTCCTGGTCGGGTTCGGCTTTAAGTTTCTATATGATGGCGTAGTGATGCTCAACGCATGATGCGTATCCGCTATTGGGTCAATCCCGGATTCTTCACTTACTACATTTTGGGGAACGCACAGGTTAACCGTCCGGAATAAAATTGACAGAAAAACCTAAGTGCTGGGTTTTCTTGAGTTATGCGACGTAATCTGCAACTTTGTTTTTAACAAAATGAACCGATTGTATATTGCCGTCTTTTTTGCTCCTGCCTGATGGAATTATTGGAGAAAATCCGTAAATCATCGTTGACAATATGACCCTCAATTTTAATTTGTAAATAGGGTCTTCTGGTAAGAAAAGAGAAAGGCGTTCTCTTTTAATTTATGCAACCTCGAATAATCAGGTTTTCCCGCCCGCCTTCGGCGGGAAAAATATAATATTAGTAACTGTCCTTAATTTTTAAGGTTACCAAAAAACAGCATTTTTTTTGGGGAGATACAGGCGCGTTACTACTCAAAATTTAAGATTTAATCTTGTAAGGAGGTCTTTATGGCTCTCAATTTACTGGTAGATGTAAGAGACTCGAAGTTTGTTCTTTTTGAACTGCTGCAAATTGACACTCTGGGGAAAACGTATCCGCAGTACGCCGATATCGACAGGGACATGATTGAGTCCACCTTCGACCTGGCCGAGCAGATTGCCATCGAACAGGTGTATCCCGCCAATGCTCCCGGCGACAAGGAAGGCTGCACTTACAATCCCGACACCAAAGAAGTGAAGATCCCTGAATCGTACAAGCCGGCCTTTAATGCTTACTACGAAGCGGGTTTCTTCATGGTCCTGGATCCGGCGGAGATAGGCGGAATGGGGATGCCTTACGCTTTAGCCCTTGCCTGTAACGAGCTCTTCTGCGCGGGCAGTATTCCGCTAATGATGTACCCCGGCCTTTCCCATGGCGCCATGCTTCTCATTCAAAACTACGGCACTCAGGAGATGAAGGACACCTATATCCCCAAGATGCAAACCGGGGAATGGGGAGGCACCATGTGCCTTACCGAGCCCGACGCCGGTTCTGACGTGGGTGCTCTGAAGTCCAAGGCGGTAAAACAGGCAGACGGCACCTACAAAATTACGGGGCAGAAAATTTTCATCTCTTCGGGAGAAAATGACTATTATAAAAACATGATTCACCCCGTCCTCGCCCGCATCGAAGGCGACCCGAAGGGTACAAAGGGGATTTCCATCTTCCTGGTCCCCAAATATCTTCCCGATGGAACTTTCAACGATGTGACCTGTGCCGGAATTGAGCACAAGATGGGCATTAAGGGTTCCGCGACCTGCACCCTTAGCTTCGGCGATAATGGGAACTGCAAGGGCTGGATCCTCGGTGAAGAGCGCAAAGGCATGAAGATCATGTTCCAGATGATGAACGAGGCGCGCCTGGGCGTCGGCTTACAGGGCCTTGCCCTTTCCAGCACCGCCTACATGCACGCCGTGACCTACACCAAAAACCGCAAGCAGGGCGCCCACGTGACCCAGATGCTGAACCCCGAGGCCCAGTCGGTTTCCATCTCCCAGCATCCCGACGTGAAGCGCATGCTTTTGTGGCAGAAGAGCTACATTGAAGGCATGAGGATACTCACCCTGTATCTGGCCCACAACCTGAACCTTGAGCATGTAGGCGAAGGAGATGTGAAGAAGGAAGCCCTGGCCCTTGCGGAAGTACTTATCCCGATCTGTAAGGCAGGTAACACCGACATGTCCGTTCTCGTTACTTCAGAGGCTGTCCAGTGTTACGGCGGTTACGGATTCTGCTCCGATTATCCCGTGGAGCAGTTGATGAGGGACTCGAAAATCACCGCAATCTATGAAGGGACCAACGGCATTCAGTCCATGGACCTTACCATGCGTAAAATCCT
Organism: Spirochaetota bacterium; assembly: GCA_029974015.1. Classification (GTDB taxonomy): domain Bacteria; phylum Spirochaetota; class UBA4802; order UBA4802; family JAGODF01; genus JAGODF01. The sequence continues at coordinate 6,339 of JARKUF010000036.1, read as the reverse complement.
CATGAACCCCGAACAGTACAATTACCAGGTGTGGAGAAAGCGCGTTGCCGACACAGTGAAGAACGCCAGGGGAATCGTAGAGGACAAGTATGTCGACCTGGTCGAGAAGGGCATGGCCAAACTTGACGAAGTCATAGAGATGATGAAGAAGCAGATGGCGGAAGGAAAGTTCCTGCATCTTTTCATGAACGCCACTCCTCTCCAGCAGGCGATGTTCATGATGTCGATTGCGTGGGCGCATCTCTGGAGCCTAATCCTCACCGTGCCGAAGAGAAAGGAGATTGTGGGCGACAAGAAAGGCGCCGACCTCGAGGCATTTTTGGCCGACAACGCCGAAGCCGCCTACTACAACGGAAGGGTCCTCTCCGCCCAGTTTTATCTTGGCGCCGAATTTCCCAAGTACTTCGGAAAGATCGAGGCGATTCTCTTCGGGGAAGCCGCAGTCATCAAGGCTTCGGACCCCTGCTTTACCGGCGCTCCGCTTGAGTAAAGAGAAGGGATTTAGTTCCAATAGCAGCTACCGAGGCCGTCCGTTGAAATGCGGACGGCCTTTCCTTTTCCGTGTTAAATCATCATTGACAAAACACGGGACAATTATTTGTATATCGATTATTCCTTACTTTTTTGGACGCTCCCGGGTACCGCAAGCTATGAATGGGTCGGCCCTGTCTTTATGGACGCGGCTCCGGTTTGTTTAAGGTGCATAAACTTTTTTGGGTAGTCACAAAAGTCAGGTTTTTCCCGCCCGCCGTAGGCGGGCGGGAAAAACCTGACTTCTGAATTTGCCTGTAGTTACATTTTTATGGGAAACTTAAAAAATCTTTATTTTTAAAGGTTCCCTTATTCTTTTACTTATTAGGAGGTGGTTATGGCTTTAAATCCAATAGTGGATTCGCGAGACGTGAAGTTTATCCTGTTTGAATTGCTCGATGTAGAAAAACTCACCAAATTCGACAGGTTCAAGGATTTCGACAGGGACACCTTCGAGTCGACCGTCGAGCTCGCAGAGCAGATTGCCGTGGAGCAGGTTTATCCCATCAACGCCGCGGCGGACAAGAAGCATGCGCAGTATAATCCTTCGACAAAAGAAGTCACCATCCCTGAGGAGTTCTTCCCGGGAATGAAGGCCTACTATGAGGCGGGCTTTATCTCTCTGGCCACGAAACAGGAAGTGGGCGGAATGGGGATGCCCGACGTCATCTACCAGGCCGCGACCGACTACTTTTCGTGCGCGAGCGTCGCTTTCACCATGTATCCGATGCTCAGCATTGGCGCCCTCAATATGTACATCGGCTTTCTTCCAGAAAGCGAGGAGAAGAAGATCATCACCGAGAAGATGCTCTCCGGCGAGTGGGGCGGCACCATGTGCCTTACAGAATCCGATGCTGGCTCCGATGTGGGCGCGCTTAAAACTAAGGCCGTGAAGCAGGCGGACGGCACGTACAAGATCACCGGACAAAAAATCTTCATATCTTCAGGCGACAATAACTACTACAAAAACATGATCCACCCTGTCCTGGCCCGAATAGAGGGCGACCCGGCGGGAACAAAGGGCATCTCCATCTTCATGGTGCCTAAGTATCTCATTGACACCTCAAAGCCCGGGGCCATAGGCGCGTTTAACGACGTCAACTGCGCCGGAATTGAACACAAGATGGGCATTACCGCCTCGGCCACCTGCACCATGAGTTTCGGCGACGAGGGCAAATGCGTGGGTTGGCTCATGGGGCAGGAACGCCAGGGAATGAAAATCATGTTCCAGATGATGAACGAGGCGCGGCTCTATGTGGGAAGCCAGGGGATGTCGGTTTCAAGCGCGGCTTACATGCATGCGGTCACATACACCCGTAACCGTGTCCAGGGCGTCGATGTGACCCAGATGCTGAACCCCGAGGCGTCAAAGGTCACCATCATCAACCATCCCGACGTGAAGAGAATGCTTCTCTCCATGAAGTCGAAAGTCGAGGCCATGCGTACCCTCACCTATCTCTGCGCCTTGCAGGTGGACCTGGTCCACTCGGAGGAGGGCGAGGCGAAAAACGAGGCCCAGGGACTTCTGGAAATTCTCATCCCCATCTGCAAGGCCGGTAATACCGATACCGCCTGGGAAGTCACCGGTGAAGCCATACAGTGTTACGGCGGATACGGGTTCTGCTCCGATTATCCCGTTGAGCAGTTCGCCCGCGACGCGAAGATCCTTCAAATCTACGAAGGCACCAACGGCATTCAGTCGATGGACCTCACCATGAGGAAGCTCCTCATGAACAAGGAACAGTACAACTATTCTGTATTCAAAAAGCGTATCAGGGAAACCATAGATCGAGCGAAGGGCGTTGTGGATGATAAGTATGTTTCCGTAATGGAAAAGGGCCTCGAGAAAATGGACGAGACCGTGGAGAAGATGAAGAAAGATATGGCGGATGGAAAGTTCCTCCATATTTTCGCCAATGCCACTCCGCTCCAGAGGGCCTTCTGTGCCCTCACCTACGGCTGGATGCACCTCTGGGCCCTTGCCGTTGCAACTCCTAAGATGAAGGAACTGACGGGAGGAAAGAAAGGTGCGGAACTCGACGCTCTCCTTGCTGAAAACAACGAGGCCGCTTTTTACATGGGGCGCGTTCTTTCAGGGCAATTTATGCTGGGGGCGGAGTTCACGAAGTTCTATTCCTACTGCGATTACATTCTCTCCGGTGAGACAGCAGTGATTAAGGCAAGCGACAGCATCTTTACGGGGGCACTCGCGGAGTAGTATTTTCACATTGAAATATGCTTAAAAGCCGCAGCCCCGGGTAAACGGGGCTGCGGCTTTTTTACTTTCTTTCAGTGCTGGAAAAAAGTAAAAGAAAGTGTGTGGGGTGGGCCATGCGCCACCGCGGGATTCGAGTCCAGGCTGCTTTCTTCCTGCCAGGAACGGGGTGCCAGTGCGGCTTGCGTTCGGTGCTGCCGCCGGGTTTTCAAGAAGGTAAGTTTGCTTTGCAGCATGCGTTGCGTGCCATCGCTGGGTTTGTGTTTTGGCTCCTTTCATCCTGCCAGGAACGGGCATCTGTGGGGAGGAGATACGAGACCCCCTCCCCACAGATGCTGGCCAGGAGGGACGAATGCCTCGGAGGACAGGGATGTCCGAGAGAGGCCCTCCCGCGCATTAGCTCATGCGCCGCTAAGGGCTGTAGCGCGGTGAAGGCACATCCTGTGCCCACCGGGAGTACCGGACATCCATGTCCGTAGTTGAGGGTAGATTTGCCACAAAAGATTTTGCGGTCGAGAGGATTTAAAGAATGATTGTGTGCCATCTGATTGATACGTACAACCTAGAAAAAAATTCTGCGAAATTTTACTCCAAAAATGTAGACTAAATATTTGACATAGAAAATATATTGATTATATTTAAAGTAGCTTAACAATTAAAGGGCATTTTCTAAATCGGGTGTTTCCTCCCGCCAGAGGCGGGCGAAAAGACTTGATTTTCGGGTTTGCAGCTACATTTGTTTTCTCCCTTTATGTAGACATAATACTGAAAAAGAACAGAATGTAATTAGCAGGGAGAAGTGAAGTTTCATCAACCATTAGAAAACTTCAAATTAGTGTAGGAGGTTTTTTATGAAGCGCATTAAACTTTTTGTAATTTCGCTGATAGCGGCAACATTTGCTTTGACAGCCTGCGGAGGAGGTGGCGGAGGAAATGGCGGCTCTGGGGGAGGTGATTCTGCCCCTTCATGGAAGGTGGTAGGGAATGCTAAGTTTACTGAGAACCAGGCTGACAACATCCGTATAGCGATAGATAGCAAAGGTACACCTTATTTGGCTTATTCTGATAATTCAAATGGTTCAAAACCTGTAGTTATTAAGTTCAATGGCACTGCATGGGAGATGTTAGGCGGTGGTCCTGTTTCGGAAAAGGGAGTTAACCAAATAGCCTTAGCGATTGACGGGAATGATGTGCCCTATGTGACTTATAGTGAGAGGCTTAGTGGTACATTTCAATATGAACATAATAAAATAGTAATAAAGAAATTTGTAGATAATGACTGGGAAGAATTATATAATAAAGAAGTAGATAAATGGGTACCCTTTATTTCAATTGCCATAAACAGCAGCAATGACCCCTATGTTGTGTATTCAAAAATTTTTAATAATCCTGAAGAAGATGTAAAGAATGCTACTCTCCTAATCCCCGATAATGGGGCCTGGACGGAAGTAGAAGTTTCTGAAGGTGGGGTGATATATTCCAGTATCGCAATAGATAGCAATGATATCCCCTATGTTGCCTTTGGCGATTTTAAAGAAGAGAATGAGATAGAGGATTTTAAAGCTACGGTAAAGAAATACGTCAGTTCAAACTTGGTTGAAGTTGGCCAGAGCAGATTCTCAGATAATACTGCGTCTAATATTTCCATTGCTATTGATAAGAATAATATTCCCTATGTCGCTTATGTAGATTATGATGATGACGAAGGTACAGTGGATAAAGTTACAGTTATGAAACATAATGGATCTGACTGGGTACCTGTGGGGGATAAGGGTTTTTCCCCTGGAGAAGCAATGTACTTGTCCATAGCAATTGACAGCAATAATGTCCCCTATGTTGCTTTTATGGATTTAGCTAATGGAAGCAAAGCCACAGTTATGAAGTTTGATGGCGGTAAATGGGTCGCTTTAGGCGGGTTCGGTTTTTCATCTGAGAGGGCAGATTATATATCCTTTACATTTGATATAAATAATGTCCCTTATGTTGCGTTTCAAGGTGGATCAACGGTAATGGTGTACAGATAAGAGAACCGACAGGATTTTCAGATAGCTCAAATATGGGTCTTTTTGTACCGGCTAATTTGCACTTTTTAAGGCAGGACAGGCGCTCCGCTCTTACATGTTGTCCCCACTCACACCCCTCCCGCGCGCTCGCTCAGGCGCCGCCTGGCCTGTCTTGTCAACTTTTCATTTTACTGCTTCTGAGCCTGATGCCTAAACTCCCCCTTCTCTTGTCCGAAGAGAAGGGGGCCGGGGGGATGAGTTGGAAAAGCTTCCGGCGGCCTGGAGTTCTTATCAACCGTGCGAGTCGAGATCAACGCCCCCGGCGCTTCGCGCCACCCCCGGAGGGGGTTGGGTTAATGCCGTCTCCCGAATCCGGCGGGCTCAGCGTTTTCCACAGAACATCAAAAAACACCGGGATGCGGTCCACCAGCCTGGTCGTCATGCCGTTGAAATACCACAGATGGATCTGCCGATAGCAGTGCATGTAATACTGGTCCAGAATCTGGGACGTCCTTATTGCCGGGTCCAGCTCTCCCCGTTCACGCGCCCGCTTCACCAAGCCTGCCAGAATGGCCAGGGCGTCCTCACGCCGGTAGGAGCGCTCTTTCATCCAGGCCCGCATGGGCACGGTAATGAAGGCGGTCACCGCCACCCCGGGGTTCCGGTCGTAGTAGTCCATCGTTACCCAGAAGATCTTTCGGAAGACCTCCCTGGCGCTCTCGATTCCCTTGATGTGCTCGCGCACAAGAAGGCCGATCTCGGCGATCTTTTCGTCGAGGATGGCGAACAGCAGGTCCTCCTTCGATGGGAAATACCTGTAGATGGTGCTGGGGCTTATTCCCGACTTTCGGTAGATCTCGCGGATGTTAACCTGATGAAAATCGTTGTCGGCAAACAGCTCCAGCACGGCAGGATACAGCCGCTGCTTGAGCTTTTCGGGAAAGGCCGAAGGGGCCTCGCGGGGAAGAGGCGTCCCCTTTTTATCGGAGGTTTTTCTCATGGTGCGAACATCCACTCAAAGGCCTAAAGACTCAAGCCCCTTTTGGCCCGGGGAGCGATTTTTCGCGCTGTTCAGCCGCCCGCGCGCGCATACCCGTTCGAGAGGACGCGCCCGGACGCGCCCGCAACCTCGAAGAAGAGGTTCGTTTCGTCGTCCTGCTTTCGCCTCTCCGTCAATCGCACAAGAATGTCGTCCGGAGGCACCACCATGCCCGTAAACCTGCACGACAGCTCCTTCAGGCGCGTCGGGTCCCCGCCGGCCTCGCGATCGACAAGCTCGCGCGCCGCGTAGGCGAGCGTTGCCGTGCCCTGAAGGATGATGTCCGGAAGGCCCACCATGCGCGCAAAACCTACCGAGGTATGGATGGGGAAGTGGATGTCCGCACAGCCGTCGTACACAAAGGGCCTCATGCGGTCGACCCGTATCCTGCTCTCCCACAGGGCCGTGCCGCCCTCGCCCTGCGATGGGACCGAGGGCAGGTCCTCCGCACCGCGCCCCCCGCCCACGCACTCCACACCGCGCATCATGGCGCCTATGTGTTCGGTGAAGACCGCCTGTCCGTCGCCGTCGATCGCGTCGAAGCGGACCAC
>JARKUF010000006.1 GCA_029974015.1 Spirochaetota bacterium | reverse complement strand
CGTGGTGTCCACCTGCGCGCCGCCCCCCCTTGCTGTCATCCTGAGCGCAGCGAAGGATCTCTCTTTTTTGGAGACCCGAAGAGATTCCTAGTCGCTGCCGCTCCTCGGAATGACCCTGGTCAAGATATTGCGAATGATGACACAGCCTCGCGACCCCGGCGCGGAACGACAAAAGGGACGTTTGTTCGACCCTTTACGACTTCAATTTTATTAAACCTCGGTCAGGCCGCTTTTCCCAGGGCGGCCTGACGGACTTTCACAGTGATCCTACAGGTTTGCTTGTATAATACGTCAAGGAGTCTTGTAAAGAGGAAAAACCAAACCGGTGCCGGGCCTCTCCGCTTCCCGAACCGGCCCCGGCCGGGAGAACCCGCCTCCGGGAGAAAAGAGGCTCGTGATTTGGCCCTGGAAGACGTGACTTCCGTGAAAATCACTTACAGTCATGTGGAAAAAACGGAAACGCATTCCCTGCCAGGCGGAGGTAATCGCCCGTGAAATTCAAGGAGGCCCGATATCACACGCTTTTCGATATATCCCCCCGTCCTTGTCATGTTGGCATCCTCATTGCTAATAAAGAGGCGACTGTCGATCATCCCCGGAAAGGGGATGGTTCAAAAAATACACGGATAAAAACGACGGGAGGTGAGCGGGGGGAGTCAACAGCGGACGAACGAAAAAGCGTACCAGAGCCATCCTATAAAAAACGTAAACCAAAAGAAGGAGGAAAGGAAATGATTCAGAAAATGCAGAAAAAAGGACAGAAAGGTTTCACCCTGATCGAACTCATGATCGTTATCGCCATCATCGGAATTCTGGCGGCTATCGCCATCCCGCAGTTTGTCCAGTACAAGGTGAGAGGCTATAAGGCCAGCTGCGTCGCGGATGCGAAGAATGCCTATACTGGAGTCACCGCCTATTGTGGGGAGAATCCAAACGCTGCGGCTCCCGCTGAAACAATCCTGCCCGGCAAAGTGGGAACTACATATACCACCGTTCAGGCAAGTGCGGGAAATACAATTACTATAGCAGCGGGTGCGGCTGGAACAGTTGGCCAGCCTGGAATAATCACAGTTACCAATGCAAATCTTTCTGGCAGTTTAGTTCTCGATAAAGACGGTAATACTACCACGAATGATTTGAAGGAGAAATAATGGGGTCAAGGCTTTACTCTTGACACTTGGATAAACGAAAATGCTTCATTAGAACCAGAGAGGCCGGGAAATTTCCCGGCCTCTCTTTTTGTTTGATTAGGGGGCAGGTCTTGCTTTTTTCCATTTTTGAGTACCGGGGACATCCATGATCGGTTTTGCCGGGAGGGGGAGCGGAGATTTCCCTCGACCTGACCGGAAGCCGCCGACGGCCTGTTTTACGCCTCCTTTCCTGCCGCTCGAACCTTTGCTTTTTCCTGATGGCCCATCCTGACGATCAGACGATCATGATGCTTTACTCCACACCACCACAATCAAATATCCACGTAACAAGCCTCATCATTTCTTTCCTTGATCTTCATGACCGGCGGTCATATAATGCGGGGTAGTGGGGTCAAATCTTTACGGGTTGTTGCCCAAAGAAGTCTGGACAGAAGTTCTCGGAAATGGTATAAGGTCTTAATATTATTCATGTAACTGGAGTTATTCATCATGATG
>JARKUF010000037.1 GCA_029974015.1 Spirochaetota bacterium | reverse complement strand
CGTCATCTGGTTCGGCATTATTACCGTTGCCGGCCTTTCTTTCCCGGCCGGGGTCGTCTGGATCGGATTGACCTTTTCATTTCGCGACTTTGTCCAGCGCTACTGGGGGGACTGGGCCACATGGGGCTGGATGATCGCCGCTTCACTGATCACGCTTTTCTTCAACCTCGACGTGGCCCTGGCCTCCACTGCCGCCTTCTTCGTCTCGGAGAGCCTCGACTGGCTCCTCTTCCGGGTACTGAAGCGGTCTTTCCTCTCCCGGGTTGTCTGGTCCAACCTCGTTTCCTGCCCGGTTGACTCCCTGATTTTTGTTCTGCTGGTCTTCGGCCCCGTCTGGCCCGCCATCCTTGGCCAAGCAATTATTAAGTATATTTCAGGCCTTATGGTTCTTCCGTTCATTGCGGCCCGCCGTGCATCTCCCGCAGTGCCCGCCGCCTGAGCCCGCCTCGTCTCCCGCCCTCACCGCTTGAGGGGGCCCGGCCACGCGCTTTCGTCAGGACTTGCACATAGTCGAAAATATTTTTTTGCGAACGCATGTATCTGTCATGGTTGTTGCATATATATCAGGCAAATCTGACGACCTGAAACCCCATTTATCTCTCTCTGGGTGCCAGTTTCCCCTCCTTCACCTGGCACCCAATCTTTTTTTATCCCTTTTTTGTCTTTACAAGCTTTCTTTTTTATCGGATATAAATATCGTCACGCCCGGCGTGACCAAATTCAGAGACGACGGCGGCAGGACTCGTGGGAATTCTCGAGGGTTTGGAAAAATCGCTGGTCCGCAGGCTGATGAAAAGCTCCGGGAAGCAGCCCTTTCTGATTGTTTTTCTCATTCTTTTTTTGTCCATGAATAAGAAAGGAAAGAAAAAGATCGAACCCGAAAAAGATGAAAACTACTGGCGCGTGATCGGCGGCTTGTGACGGAATTCTGTCACCTCGGTCGACCCTGTCGCCGGAAAATTGACTGTCCCCGCCTCCTCCCCGGAAAGCCCGCTACCTCATCATGATGCACTTCGTGTTCAGAAGCCGCGCCACAGCCGATTCCGTAACGGGCTTGCGGAACATCTGTTTGCCCTCCCTGCACGGGAAACGATCGTCCCGCCAGAAGACGCCGATGGGGATGCGCTCCCCCCAGTCATCCGACAGGCGGATGGCCTCGTACCGGTCCTTCAGGGAGTCATCCAGCCGATAGACCCGCTCCCGGTACCAGGCAAAGGAATTCACCTTGTTGAAACTCACGCAGGGCTGAAGGATGTCGACAACGGAAGGGCCCCTGAAGAGGATCGCCTCGCGCATGATCTTTCCCATGTGCTCGGGATCCCCCGCGAAGGTCCGGGCCACGAAGGGGGCGCCTGCCGCGAGGGCCACCGCCAGCGGGCTGAACGGGGCATTGCGGTTGCCCTCGGGGTCGAGAGCATTTTTCCTCCCGAGATCCGTCGTCGGGGAACTCTGGCCTTTCGTCAGTCCATACACCTTGTTGTCGCAGACGAGGATCGTGATATCCAGCCTTCGCCGGATCGTATGGATGAAGTGGTTCCCGCCTTCGCCGTAATGACATCCGTCTCCCGAAACG
>JARKUF010000033.1 GCA_029974015.1 Spirochaetota bacterium | reverse complement strand
CTTTACAAAATGAGTCCCATGAAAACACTGCTACCCACTGAGATCGCCACGTCGGCCTACAGCCTCCTCGCGATGACAGCGTTACCGTAATTCTCTGTCATTGCGAGCCCCAGCCGTTTCGGGGCGTGGCAATCTCTTTACGCGCTAATTCTCATGAATACACCATTGCTTTTTGAGATCGCCACGTCGCTGCGCTCCTCGCGACAGGATGCTAACCCGGATTTTAATTCACATCTGTACTCGCCACGCGGCTATCGGCATATACTGCTTGACAAATATTAAACTCACTCCAAAAACTGACATGTCAGTATAATAAGGCCGGTTACACGCTGGAGGACCCATGACGAAAAAAGCTCAATTTCCTGCCGCGCTCGCTATCCTTCTGGGGTTTTCTGTTGGATGCACCACCCTCGGGGCAAGGACCATCCCAATGGAGAAACTCAAAGCGAAGTACGCAAATGAAAATTCGAAATTCGTCACCATAGACGGGACCACGGTCCATTACCGTGACGAAGGAAGCGGCCCGCCCGTAATCCTGCTTCATGGGGTGTGCGCGTCCCTCCAAACCTGGGACGGCTGGGTAAAGGAACTCAAATCCAGGTACCGCCTTATACGCATAGACAATCCCGGTTTCGGCCTCACGGGGCCCCTCGCCGGCGGGAAGTACGCCCCCGAACACTATGTGGAATTGCTGGATAAATTCGCATCCGCCATGGGGCTTGAAAAATTCAGCATAGCCGCAAACTCCCTGGGCGGGTACATCTCCTGGAACTACACCCTTACATACCCGAAGAAAGTCGACAGGCTGATACTCATAGACTCCGTGGGCTACAAGCAGGAGATGCCGGGACTTCTCAAGCTGGCAACGAACCCCATCATGCGCCCCATCACCCGCCGCATGATACCCAGGTACTTCATCAACAAGGCCGTTAACGAAGTCTACGGAGACAGGTCGAAAATCACCGGCAAAGTCCGGGACACCTACTTCGAACTCGCCATGCGTGAAGGCAATAAGGCTGCCTGGGTGGACATATTCATGGAAATGAAAAAACGTTCTACCCTCGATTCCGTTTCCAGAGGCATCACCGATATATCGAGGCCCACCCTCGTCATGTGGGGTTCGAAAGATATCTGGATCTCCTACGAAAAAATTTTCCCAAACTGGAAACGCGACCTTCCAAAAGCATCTTTCATCGTCTATGAAGGGGTAGGCCATATCCCAATGGAAGAGGTCCCGGTCCAGTCCGCGAGAGATGCCCATAACTTTCTCTCCGGAAAAACACCCGGGAAAGATTGGGTCCCCGATCCGCCGGGAAAAGTCCACTGATAGGAGATTGGGCCGACAATACCGGGACGGCTTCAGCAGCTCCTCCCGATCTCTTTGAGATACGCCAGAATCGCGTCAAAGGCTTCGCCTTTTTTCAACGGCCCTTCACTATCGCCCCCGGAGCTGGAGCGCTCATGCATGAGCGCTCCAGTCAACTCACCATACCAGGCCGTATATCCGGGATTGACTATAAGCATCCTTTCCCTTTCGTTTAGCCTGCACCGCTCATTCAAAAAATCCGACGACATGAATGACACAAATGCCCGTCGAATCCGGTTTACCGCGCCTCCCGGATAGCGCCCCGCAATAAATTCTGAAAAACCCGCCAGAGTGCATTTCGACACGTCGAAAATCAAAAGATCCAGCGTCTTCATGCCCTCCCCGGCATTACGGGCAGTGAACCTTCCCTGTTTCGCGTCGTATCTGTACAATGTGGAAATGGCGAGGCCCCGGGTCGAAACTGTCTTTCCCGGGTCCGTAACCTTGAGCGCCACATCTATCCCCCCGGGCGTCGGGGTAAGGAGGATGATGAAGAGCCCGCTGAACTGGACCGCCGCATGCCGCAGAAATGCATCGTAACCTCCAACGGTCATGTAACGGTACTCACGAAGGACCGGCTCGGCCCGGTACATGCCTAATATCATTTCCTCTATCTCTTCCCGCCACACGCCGCCATCATCCTTTCCGAAGTAGAGGCGACGGCCCCTTCCAAGGGGGGCCGCCGGAACGGTCTCCACGGAAAACCCCTTTTCTGAAGAGCGCCCAAAAGGCGAAACCTCACCCAGATGATAGTGCAAAAGATCGACCAGCACCGCACGCTCTCCGGGAGAGCAGTAGACCGCACGCACCGCAAGCCTGCGGTGCTTCATTACGCGGCGTGCCGTGAAAAAGAAGTTATCGAACTTCTTTCTATCAAGAAGATGTTCGCGGTTGAATGAAAGCATGAGGGCCGCGTCTTTCATTGACGCGATTGAATCGATGATATCGCCGTTTTCAGGGCCCGGGGCGGTCCCCGGCGATGAAAAAAGAAGGACCCTGCAGCCGTTCCGCCGGAAGAGCCCGGCCAGATGCCTCACATCATAGCGGCGGCCTCTGTCCTCATAGAGGTACGCAAGGCCGTCACAGGCATTGTAAAGCGCCGCGCTTTCCAGGCGAAATGGGAGCTCCTCCAGACAATGCCTTATGATTGCGAAAGGATACACCTCGATTTTTTTTCCGGAATTGTCGGCGCAAAATGAGCAGGAGTGGTAACATCCCCGCATGGGCAGAAAGCTTACACGGAGGGGCCGTTCCGTCATTGCCCGGGGAAGCTTCGGGAGGCCCTCTGTTTTTCCATCTCGGAAGGGAACGTCCATCTCTTTCGAACGAATATTTCAGACGCCGCGAATGGCGCAGAATTCGGCAAAACTGAGGACAAAAGACCGCAGTTCTTCAAGGAATGAAACAGGGTAGGGCTCGTAGTTCGTAAACTCCCGGTCCAAGGTCTTTTCATTTACAAACTGCTGGAGATAATAGCGCTTCACAAACACTATCTCGTCCCGGATCTCCTCGAGGTCCTTTAATGTAACATAGCCGGGAATGCAGGTGGTCCTTATTTCGTAATCGACGCCGGAGGCCTTCACTGCCTCCAGTGTTTCCTTGATTTTGGGGAAGGCGTCGCTTCGGCCCGTCAGGTCCCCGTACTTGCCAGGGGATGTCTTTATGTCCAGGGCCACGTAATCGAGAAGTTTGCCCTCAAGAAGCTTTTCAATGGCGCGGGGGTTTAGTCCATTGGTGTCAATCTTTACAGAAAGCCCCAGGTCCCGAATGGCATGGGTAAAACCGTCTAAGTTTTTCGAAAGGGTGGGTTCCCCCCCGGTGATGGATATTCCGTCGATAAATCCCCTGCGCTCCCTGACAAAATCGATGGCCTCGTCATTGCTTAAAGACGGCATGGCAGAGCTATTGCACGCCAGGCCGGGGTTGTGGCAGTAGCGGCATTTCATGTTGCATCCCCCGGTGAAGAATATGGAGCATATCTTTCCGGGGTAATCGATGAGGGAGGTTTTATGAATTCCCTTTATATTCATACACCGATGCGCCTGAAAGTACGTTCATCGTGAAATGTTTCCTTTCGCCGAATTCCTCCCGTTTCCCCTTGTTCCACTGGTTCACGGGACGGAAATAACCCACCACCCTGGAATAGACCTCCACGGGTATTTTTCTTTCCGCGCCCGTCTTTTCGCTTACACTTTCCTGGTTCATTGCGTCCTCCATTTTTTTATCCAAACATGGCCTGCTAAGTATTTGGGTTTTACCGCCCGCCTATGGCGGGCGGGAAAACCCAAAATTCGAGTTTGTCTTTTTAGTTTATAGCGCCCGCCTTCTGCGGGCGAACAACATGAATACGGTTTGGCCAGAAGGCCGTTTACATTGCTACCTTCATTCCTTTCTCAGTATCGGCATCTTTTCCCGGCACCTCTATACCGTAAGCCGCAAGCTGTTCCGCCGTGTGCTCGTAGGGGCAATATTTGTGGGCCCCGGGTATGTAGCCGTGGACCGGGCATATGCTGAACGTGGGCGTAATGGTAAAATAGGGGACCGCGTAATTTTCCGCGAGCTTTCTCACCAGGTTCTTCACCATCCCGGGGTCGTCGATCTTTTCCCCTATGAAAGCGTGGACCACGGTGCCTCCGGTGAACTGCGCCTGGAGCTCGTTCTGGTGCTGGAAGACCTCGAATATGTCGTCGGTGTACCCAACGGGCAGGTGCACCGAATTGGTGTAGTAGGGTTCCTTCTTGCCCGCGGTGATGATGTCCCGGTGCGTTTTTTTGTCGTGTTTCGCGAAACGGTAGCTCACTCCTTCTGCCGGAGTCGCTTCTAGATTGTACAGGTTTCCCGTTTCTTCCTGGTACGCGGAGATCCTTTCCCGCATCTTTCCCAGCACCCGCAGGGAGAACTCCTTCCCCTCGGAAGAGGAAATGTCCTTCCCCAGGAGATTCAGGCAAGCCTCGTTCATGCCGATGAGCCCGATGGTCGAGAAATGGTTCATCCAGTATTTCCCCGTCCTCTCGTATATGTCGGTGAGATAATGTTTCGTATACGGATAGAGGTCATTGCCGGTGAAGTTTTCGAGGACCTTCCTCTTTATTTCCAGGGAGTCCCTGGCAAGATCCATGAGGCCGTAGAGGCGTTCGATGAACTCCTCCTCGCCCCGGGAGAGAAAACCAAGGCGCGGCATGTTGATCGTAACCACGCCGATGCTCCCGGTAAGGGGATTTGCGCCGAAAAGCCCGCCGCCCCTGCTGCGGAGCTCCCGGTTGTCAAGGCGCAGGCGGCAGCACATGGACCGCGCGTCCTCGGGGTCCATGTCGGAGTTGATGAAATTGGCGAAATAGGGAATGCCGTATTTCGCGGTCATCTCCCACACCCTGTCGAGGTTCGGGTTCTCCCACTGGAAATCCTTTGAGATGTTAAGAGTGGGGATGGGAAAAGTAAAAATCCTGTGGGAGGCGTCTCCCTCGGTGAGGCATTCCGCGAAGGCGCGGTTGAAAATATCCATTTCCTCCTGGAATTCCCCATATTGACGGTCCTGGAACTCGCCGCCAATAATCACGTACTCCTCGCAGATATTGGACGGTACTTTAAGATCGAGGGTGATGTTGGTGAAGGGAGTCTGAAAACCGACCCTGGTGGGTATGTTCATATTGAAGACGAACTCCTGGAGGCACTGCTTCACCTCCCTGTAGGAGAGATTGTCGTAGCGGATGAAGGGCGACAGATAGGTGTCGAAATTCGCGAAGGCCTGCGCTCCGGCGGACTCCCCCTGAAGGGTGTAGAAAAAATTCACCACATGCCCAAGGGCGCTGCGGAAGTGCTTCGCCGGAGAGCTTTCAACTTTTCCGGGGACCCCGCCAAAACCGCGCAGGAGGAGGTCCCGAATGTCCCAGCCGACACAGTACGCGGAAAGGAGCCCGAGGTCGTGGATGTGGAAATCGCAGTTGGTGTGGCAGTGCCGGATCTCTGGAGGATAGAGGCGCTCCAGCCAGTATTTTGCCGTGATGGCAGAGGCGATGTGGTTGTTCAATCCCTGGAGGGAATAGCTCATATTGCTGTTCTCATTCACCCTCCAGTCGGAGCGGTCTAAGTATTGCTCGATGAGCTCGATTCCCTCATTGAGAAGGCTTTTCCCTTCGCGTATTTTTCTGTGCTGTTCACGATAAAGGATGTAGGCCTTGGCGACCTTAGCGTGCCCTTTTTCAATGAGGATTTTTTCAACGAGGTCCTGGACGTTCTCCACGGTGGGAATACGGTCACCGCGATAGACGATATCGAGGATCCCGAGAACGGACTTAGAGATGCCTTCCGCAATCTCCCTGTTGCTCCCGCCCACTGCGCGGGCGGCTTTAAATACCGCCTCGGTAATCTTATCGAGATTGAACGGAACAATCCTCCCATCGCGCTTGCGAATATAAAGAACGGTAGAGCCCTGCTGTTCCATTACGAACCCTCGATAGCAATATTGACAGAAAATGAAAAACGACGCCCACAGAACGCAAGGCGCAAAACTGGCCGGCGAAAAATCCGAAGAATTATGATTATTTTTATAGTGCAGTACGCCCGGGTGCCGACTCCCGAACCCTACTCCAATCGGCCGGGCGCGTCAATAAAAATATTATGTCCCTTTTATTTTTTTCAGGTCTCCCCGGGCTTTTTTGCCGATAATATGATCGAAAGTCTCCCATCACCCGGGTAGCTTTTGACGATAACGATTTTCGTGATTCGAAGAACATTCACAAAGGCTGTGAGGCTATTTTATGAAAAAACGATACGCACTGATACTGCCGGTTCTGGCTCTAAGTATCCTGTCTTATGCTCATACGGGGGATTTTAACAGGGCCGTTATTGAACGGATTAAGATAACCGCGGAAGATGTTCCCAGCGGCTTTGTCATGGGGAAGATTCCCACTTTCGCCGCGTCGATTTTCAAGGACAATCCCTGTTATCTCGACGGAAAAGGGATTAAAACAATCGCAAAGCACCTGTATCCCAGCGGAAATTATCACGCCATCAATTCCATCCACTCTACCATCATGGCTAAGAGCGGCACCCCCTTTGGGGACGATATCGTCTGCTACATCATCATCTACAACAACGCGAAAACAGCGCAAAAGGAACTGAAAAAACTGTCCGACTACGTTGAATTCAACAACCAGCGTGCCGTCTTAACATCCAGGGACAATCTCGCGGTATTCATCCATTCCGACGACAAGGTTAACATGTCGGCGGTGATGCAGTTGAAACGCACCATCGATGAGAGGCTGGAACGGACCGCCGCTCAGTAGATGTTCTTTTTGATGAAAAGTTCCTCTAATTCGTCGGCCTTTGCGGCAATATATGTGAGGGACTTCAGGAACCTCGCCGGTTCGCAATCCCTCAGCAGAAGGGAAGTTTTAAGTATAAGCGTATCGTTCAGAAGGCTCAGAGCGCCGTAATGGATTGTCGTGTTGAGCTGTAGCGAAAATTTGTATATTTCATAGAAATCATCCTTCAGCTTCGCCACCACGGAATATAGATTGATTACACGGTCTCCGGACTCGTCCTTTGAAAGGGTGATGAGGACTTCCTGGGACCGGTTGTTGTCGAATTCAAGATTGGTGATGTACACTCCCTCCGAATCCTTGTGGAAGCGCAGTTTAAATTCCGACGCGACAGCCGCGATAAATCCGTCAAATACTTCCATTTTCCTTAAAGCTCCTTTCTGTAATTGAGCATTGCGGCATCCTCATGGCGCCTTTCAATGAGCATTGGCAACCTTTAAAAATAAAAGCCAGCCACAAACCCGGGTTTTCTCCCGGCCGAAGGCGGGCGGGAAAACCAAATAATTAGAGGCCGCCTTTTCTTAGTGACATTAGCATTGTAAAATACTTCACCGGCGTTACGACAAAACTTGCATAATCCCTTCGTGTCTGATGTTCCCCTGGGCGGCCAATGCCGACGCGGGGGCGGAGTTCATCATCTTCGCCGTTTCACGGACTGTTTCAACCGCGTTTCCCGTCCCCCGGACAGCGGCCCTTCCGGCGATGCTTCCCGCCGCGGCCTCAATCTCCTCAAGGACCGCGTCTAGGGCCGTGTTTTTTTGAGCCAGGGCCCTATTCACTTCGCCTAGGTTTTCGCCATCGAAGTTCCCCCTCCTGGCAATGACTCCGGCGGCCCTCCCTAAGGTTTCAAGTTCCCGGCGGGGAGTTGGAATCTCGACCTGGCGCGGTTCCGCGCCCTTGCCTTCAATTGCGGGGGGAATCACAGTGAAAACCGGCAAACCGGCGGAAGTCGAAATTGCCGAATTAATTTCTGCAACGGTCCTGTTGAGGGCCCCCTGGTCCGCCGAACCCGAAGTGATAGTCTGGGCCGCCATAGCCTGGAGCTGGGCCGACACTTCCAGGGCCCTGTTGATGATACTTCGCGCCGTATTCGCGATGGTGAGCGCCTCGGAGAGCGCCCTCTGGTTTCCCATCGCTGTTGCGGCGGCCCTTCCGCCGTACAATTCCGCCTGTCCGGCACCCCCCCGGCCCGCCCCGGCGGGAGCTTCCCTGCCGACCGGAGCCCCGGTTCTTCGCGGAATATTGTCAGTTACGCCCCCATTTATCCTCATAAACGGACCCCTCCCTGAATCCAATTGGATCATCTCAGCATTTTGAGGAACTGTCAATTCTTTTTGCGGGCATTTTTTAATTGATAAACGCCGCAAACTTAGCATACTATGCCTGTGCAAAAAATAAATGGGGGGAAAACGAAGATGCGCCGTATTTTTAGCCTACTTATCGTTTGTGCATTGATACCGTCCCTGGTGGGATGCAAGAAAAAATACCGCAACATGGTCCCCATCGAACAATTCAACAGCGACACATCAAACAATTACCATTACATATTCAGGAAAAACATCGAGGACGAGAAAAAACGCGACGGGCGCTACAAACCGAACCAGTTCAAGGACTGAAACTTCCCGAATTCCCCTGTACCGACATGTAGGTATAGGTCGGCGAGGCGCCTTCAGGGGTAGATAATGCGAAAACACTGCGCCTAAGCGCGTCCCCCGGGCAATCTAATTTTTGTTGACTAAAAGCGCAACATAGCTATAACTATAATGCAACGAACTCTTCTGGGCCCATCTTCTCTAATCGGAAAATAAATGATCGTCCTCTTCTTCATCATCGTGCTTCAGATTTCGCTGATTGTGCATGTTTATTTCATGGTCAGCTTCATCTCAAAGAAAGAAGACAGGGATTTTCGCGGTTTTTTCATCACCACCATCATAAATATCTTCATGGCGATATTCATCGCCCTTGTGATAATACTGCACCCGTCGCAGCTGCGGGAAATCAACATTGAAAGGCTGCTGTTCCTGGAGTCGGGGGCCATATTCATGGTGATGCTGTACGTAAAAATGCGCATCACGGTAAGGATATACCGAAAGGCCCAGGACCCCGAAAATTACCATTTCAACGTCTTCGGGAAAAAGGTGCTCCACAAGAATGTGGCCACCCCGAAGGACGTTATGCTCTACTTCATGACACTCCCGGTTACCCTGATCTGCGGCGCCTATTTCGTGGTTAAGTTAGGCTGCTTTTAAGATTACACCCGTTCCGCAATCGCCCTGACAAGCCGTGCGGCAAGCACCAGGTCCTTAATTAAAATATATTCCTTTTTCGTATGGACGTTCCTCATACCGATAGACGTGTTCACCGCTTTAATCCCCGCGCGGTTTATCACATTTGTGTCGCTGCCGCCGCCGGAAACTTCGTAAGATGGGTTAATACCGATGGACTCCATGGCCCCGGCCAGGATTTTCACCACCCTGTCGTTTTTCCCGAGGGAAAAACCGGAATATTCCAGGGTCTTTGCGATCTTCACTTTTGCTCCCCTTTTTTTTGCGGCGGCCTTTATAATACCGGTGATTTTCGCATCTATATTCTGGAGCTTTTTCCTGTCTATTGAACGGGCTTCCATAGCCATCTCCGCAAGCTCGGCGACAATATTCGTCGCGCGCCCGCCCGCTACGGTGCCCACATTTACCGTGGTCTCCCTGTCGATCCTCCCATGTGGAATGGCGCTTATCATTTCCCCGAGGACGCGGACGGCGCTTATCCCCTTTTCCGGTTCCATCCCCGCATGGGCGGGCTTCCCCTTCACCGTCACCCCGTAAGACATGTGGTACGGCGCCTTCAGGATAATTTTTCCAATGTCCCCGCCACTGTCGAAAACAAAGGCCAGGCGCGACTTCAGCACGCTGAAATCGAAACCCTTAACGCCATGAAGGCCGAGTTCTTCGGCGCAGGAGAAAAGGAATTCCATGGGGCCGAAGGAGGCATCGCCCTCCTTCAGGGCGCGTATCGTTTCCACAAAGACCGCCACCGCGGCTTTATCGTCGCCTCCGAGGACCGTAGTGCCGTCGGAAGTTATCTTCCCGCCCTTGAGGAGGGGCCGAACGTTTTCACACGGTTTCACCGTATCGGTATGACACGAAAACAGGACCGGGGCGCCCTTTCTCGTCCCCTCCACTCGGACAAGGAGGTTGAAGGATGCGCCGCAAGGATATCTCATGGCCTCCACGCCGGGGAAAGCCGTAGATTTTTCGATATACTCGATGACGGGCAGTTCCTTCCAGGAAGGAGAGGAAATTTTCACGAGATCAAGGAATGTATCGACAAGTCTTTTTTCGTTGATAGCAATCATCGCATATCCTCGGTTATGTAATTAAGGCATCAATGCGCCGTACGCTCAGATTACCTGGTCTTCTTTTTTAGCACAACCATTTATCCACACCGCAGACGAAACACGGAAAAAAACTACCTTCTTATATATTGATATTGACGAAAAGCTGAAAACACGTAATATTTGGATTTTCCGTAGGCCATACTTAATGGCAACCTCTATCGGGTTTTCAAGGCCGAAGACGGTTGAAAAAAGCCGGGTCCAAGTTAGCCGGTAGTCCGATTTTTTGGGAATCTTTAAAAATCAGGTTTTCCCGCCTTCAACGGGTGGGAAAACTTAAGGCAACCTTTAAAAAACAGGTTTTTCCGCACGCCTTCGGAGCACGGGAATACATAGTTTTTGTGAATGCCTTTAATTTTTATAGGTTCCCTCATGAAATATTTGGGGAGTGAGGGGATGAACAGGATAGTGAACACGGCCCTTGTGCTTCTTTTCACCGCGGCCCTGTCCTGCGGCAGCGACCAGGTGCGCCACGAATATTTCCACAACGGCCTTGAGCCGTACCGGGGCGACATAGCGGCTGGACAGTGGATGAGGGACATTTCCCTGGAATATCTCGACGGCGACACTGTTAAAACCGCCACTTTACAGATATTTTTCCCAAAAAATTACCGCCGGGGAACCACGAAAAGGACCATCATAGCCCTCCACAATACCGGAAGCGATCAACGGGAATGGGAACGCAATTCTAACATAGCGGGATACGCAAACACCCATGGTTTCGTGGTGGTTTGCCCCGGCATGGGGTCAACTATTTACGAGACCTCCTATTATCCCGAGACGACCAGGAAATGGGACGGGATTCCCGGAGGCAAATGGGTCGGCGAAGTCCTTATTTCATTTATCAGGGGCCGCTTTAACCTTGCCAGGGACCGCTCCCATACCGCCATCATGGGTGTTTCTTCCGGGGCCAGGGGGGCCATCCTGGTGGCGTCAAAATATCCTGAAATATTCGGGGCCGCGGCGGGGCTATCAGGGTACTACGACCCTCTTTCCATGACGAAAAGTTCGCTCCTCACTGCGGTGTATGGCGATCATGGAAAATTCACTGAAAGGTGGAAAAACGACGACAACATCATCGAGACGGCAAAAAATTTAAAAGACACGGCGGTGTTCATCGCCCATGGAAAGGACGACTCCCATTATCATTACGAGCAGTCCAGGCTCCTCGCCGTGAAGCTTCTCATGCTGCGGAACAATTTTATAGAAACCATGAAAGGGACGGCAAAGGACGATGCAAAAAGCGAGGAAATTGCGAAAAGCATTTATCCTTTTGAATTGCACCTAATGAGGCGCGAATACCATAACTGGCCTTTCTGGAACTACATAACCCCCCGCATGATGGAGTATTTCAATTTGAAACTCGCGAAAGATTGACATGAAAATGAGAACCGCAGCAGCCGTAGCGATCCTTTGCCTAACCACGGCATGCACCACCCCGGAGCCAATTAATTCCACCATGGGCCCCACTGAATACCTTTGCGCTGAACATGGAACCCATCGTTTCGATGTAATCGAAGAAAAATGCGCCTGTCTGAAAATCGACCCAAAAGAATACGGGGACTATGCTATTTTCACAATAACGGGAGAAACTGACAAAGAGGAGAACGTTCCCGAACTTCTGGATAGACTCAGAGACGAAATGGAAAACCGAATCGTGGCGAAGGTCCTTCGAAGGATCGAGAAAGCAATGGGAAAAAGCATCACCAAGCATTGGAACTTCGACCAGATGGACATACCTGTCACCATTCGGGGCTTCAGAAAAAGGGACGCCGGGACCATCCATGTTCTTATAGCCGCCGCAATGACGAAGTACAGCCTCTCCCCACGGGGCATCATCATGTATCTCCCCCTGGAGTATAAGATGCACATACTCGAAAAGAAAAAAGGCGAATAACGCTAACCCGGCATCATCCACCACAAGGAGCGAAATATGGGCAAAAAAATCTCGGAACGCAAATTCCACCTGGTACTCGTGTCGTTTCTCCTGGGGCTTTTCCTGGGAATCAGCGTCTCTTTCCGCCTCTCGGCGGACGAGCCTGCCCACAGATACCTTGACTACTTTCACCAGGTGTACAACTACATCCTCACCGAATACGTGGAGGAGCCGAAAAACCAGGACCTCTTCTACGGCGCCATACGGGGGATGATAAAGGGCCTCGACGATCCTTACTCGCGCTTCCTTGACGAGAACGATTTCAAATCCTTCAAGGAAGATATAAGCGGGGACTTCATCGGTGTGGGCATAGAAATAACCGTGAAAGACGGCAACATCGTAGTTATATCACCCATTGAAGGTTCACCGGCAATGCAGGCGGGCATCATGCAAGGGGACATCATCACCGGAGTTGAAGGCGAGAGCATCAAGAACAAGCCCGTTGACGATATAGTGAAACTCATCCGCGGGAGGCCCAACACAAAGGTGAAACTCATAGTTAAACGGGAGGGGATCGAAGACCCCCTTGAATTCCAGCTAACCAGGGCCAAAATCCACACCAAGAGCGTGAACTACGGCATTATTGAAGGGCAGAATGTCGGATATCTCCGCATTAAGATTTTCGGCGACGACACGAAGCGTGAAGTGGAAACCGCCCTGAAATTTTTCAACGAGAAACGCATCGACAAAATCGTCATCGACCTCCGGGGAAATCCCGGAGGCAAACTCGACGAGGCCATCGGCATCTCCGATTTTTTCCTCGACAGGGGCCAGGTCATCGTCACCACGAAGGGCCGCAAAGGGACCGGCCAGGTGCAGGAGATGAAGGCCCGGAACGACCGTCTATACCGGGGAAAGCTCATCGTCCTGGTGAACAGGGGAAGCGCCTCGGCATCGGAGATCCTCGCCGGCGCCCTTAAGGACAATAACAGGGGGTCCCTCCTGGGAGAAAAAACCTTCGGCAAGGGCTCGGTCCAGCGACTCTTCGAGCTTTCGGACCTCGTGGGGATCACCCTCACCGTGGCAAAATACTACACCCCCTCCGGGGCCAGCATTCACGGCGTGGGCATTGAACCCGACATCGCCGTGAGCGGCCAGGTGATTCCCGACTCGGAAAAGAAAACAGTCAATCAAATCATAACGTCGAAAATCCTTGAGGAATTTGTCAAATCAAACAAAGCCTACAACGAGGACTCCAGAAAGAAGTTCATAGAGGCCCTCCGGGCGCGTAATTTCTCGATTTCCGAGCGCAGCGCGGGGTTCCTCCTCCTGACCGAAATCAACAGGTATTCGAAGCAGTCCCTCTACAATCTCGAGTACGATGCCCAGCTCACCCGTGCCATCGCGGTTCTCAATGGCAAGTAAGGCCGGGGTGCTTGGCCTGGGGCTGGAAAGCTCCTGCGATGAGACCGCGGCATCCGTGGTACTGGACGGGAGGGAGGTCCTCTCGAACTGCGTCTTCAGCCAGGTTGACCTCCACAGCGCCTACTTCGGCGTCGTTCCGGAAATAGCCTCCCGGGCCCACCTTGAGGTAATAAACGGCCTCATACGGAAAGCCCTGGAAGACGCGGGTGTGGGTTTTAAGGACCTTTCATACGTTGCGGCCACTAACCGCCCCGGCCTCGTGGGGTCCCTCCTGGTGGCACTGCAGTCCGCCAAGGCCATATCCTTTACCCTGAAAATTCCCCTGATAGCGGTAAACCACCTGGAAGCGCATCTCTATGCCCCGTTCCTTGAAGGGGCCGAGCTCGCTTACCCCTTTCTTGGCCTCCTAATTTCCGGAGGAAACACCGCGCTTTACCGGGTTGACGGCATCGGAGAGTTGAAAACTCTGGGGCGCACGGCCGACGACGCCGTCGGCGAGGCCTTCGACAAAGTGGCGAAGTTCCTGGGTCTTGGCTATCCCGGAGGCCCGGCCATTGAAAAGTTAGCGCAAAAGGCGCGCGCCCGAAAGATGGTTTTCCCGAAAATCCTCCCTGATCCCGGCGATGATTTCCGTTTTTCTTACAGCGGGATCAAGACCGCCGTTATCAATTATGTAAAAAAGAACCCCGAAGCCGACCCCGCTGAGATCGTTTATTCCTTCCAGGAGAGGGCCCTGGAAATCCTTGTCCGCAGGCTCTTCGACGCCTCGCGCCGCGAAGGCATTCGGAAAATCGTCGTGGCCGGGGGCGTGGCCGCCAATGGAAGACTAAGGGAGATGGTCCGCGAACGTCAGGAGGAGGGCGATATAGTCCACCTGCCGTCGAAGGGCCTGTGCACGGACAACGCCGCCATGATTTCCGGGATAGGATACCGCTACTTTGCCTCAGGGGCGCAAAGCGGACTCGACACCGACGTCTACGCCAGAATCTGACCTCCCACGCACACACGGTCCTTCCCTTCCTTCTTCGCACTGTACATGCAAATATCGGCGTCGTTAATAAGATCGTGGCCGTCTCTGGTGTTTGCGCCGATCTCGGAGACGCCAATGCACACAGTCACTCCTCGGGGAAGGCTTGACGACGCCGATGAAGCTTCCTTGACCGACACGCGCAGTTTCTCCGCTATGGCCCCGGCGTTTTCCAGGGATGTGTGGGGCAGGATGATGAGAAACTCCTCGCCGCCGTAGCGCCCTATTTTGTCGGTTATGCGGAGTTTTTCGCGTAGAACTGAACTTACAAGCATGAGCACTTTGTCACCGGCTATGTGGCCGTATGAATCGTTGAACATTTTGAAGTCGTCGATGTCGATGAAGATCACCGAGAGGTCCAGGTTGTACCTCCGGGCGGTCTGGAACTCCCTCTCCAGCTCGGAGTGTATGATGGCGTGGGAGTAAAGGCCCGTAAGGCCGTCCCTCATGGCGGTATCGAAGGCGCTTATCATATTTTCTTTGATGAAAATGATGATCTTTTCCTTCTGGCGTCTCGATGTGAAATAATCCACCAGGGACGTTTTGATGCTGACCTTTCTTCCCAGCGCCGATTCCAGCGCGTCTTTGTTGGCCAGTATCTCGTCCCACACATGTTTCGCGTCATCCTCTCCCAGATTGTAATGGAGGATCGCTTCCGTGAGTGCCGCGTAAGGCGAATCGGTCTCGTGGCGCAATGAGTCGATGACAAATCGAAAAATCTCGGAATCGTCGATATCCGACAGGATGTCGAGTTCGATGTTTTCGATGGTCTGTATAACTCTCCCAGGCATGTGCTCACCCGTAAACCGGTTTTTTACAGATTCTCCTGCTCCGTTTACAATACCCGGCGGTTCCAGTGAAATCCCTGCTTTATGTGGCATTCCAAGATTAAATAGTCAAGGAGAAAAGCAACCTGCCGTGAAACCCAAGGTCTCCCCGGCCCATCGGTCCTATTAATTCTTGCAAAAAACGCGCCAAACGGCTTATATTGACCTTCTAAAATAACCGTACGGCGTTGCAAATGGAATACCAGGAAATTATTCAGGAAAACAAAGCGAGGTTTCAGCTTTTCAACAGCCTCAAGTTCCAGCGATTCCAGGACTTGCTTCCCAATGTCAACGCAAGGCGCGTCATCAACGCAATCCCCTTCCTTCTCTCCGTCAACCACGGGAAACTTCCTGGCTTTGTAGAGGGCGATGCGCCCTACGGCATTGAGGCGTACACCCCGGACGAGGCGACGAAAAAATTCATCAAAGGGAAATACCCCACGGCGCGTATGGAAATAGACTATTCCAATCGCTTCATCCAAATGTTGGCCGTCATGGGTAGCATTGGCACCGTGGCCTACAACAAAAAATCCGACTTCGACTACTGGGTTTGCGTGGACAGGGGGAGCGTCACGAAGGAACAGCTTGGACACTTCATGCAAAAAGTCGACGCCATCCAAAAATGGGCCTCCCGGGAGCTCGACGTCCCCGTCCATCTTTTCGTCAACGACATCGAAAGCATCAGAAACAACATCTTCGCCGAGGACGAAGAGGAGGCATTCGGCTCCACGGTGGGGGCCGTCCTAAAAGACGAATTTTACCGCAGCTCCATCATCATCGCCGGAAAGATACCCTTCTGGTGGGTGGTGCCCCATTTCGTTAAGGACGAGGAGTACGACACTTTCTTTACCCGCCTCCCGGAGAGCATGAAAGAACACGATTTTATCGACCTGGGAAACCTTTACGAGATATCAAAGGAAGATTTCCTCGGCTCTGCCCTCTTCCAGATCATCAAGTCACTGGGCAATCCATTTAAGTCGATCATCAAGATAGGCGTTCTCGAAAAGTACCTCTTCGGGGAGGGGTACTCCCTCCTCTCCCAGAAGATAAAAAAACATATTTTAGGCGGCTCCCTGGACGACACCATGCTCGACTCGTACCTCTTTATGTTCCGCGAAGTGTACGATTACTACGAAAAGATCATGAAGGACGAAATAATGTTGAGGATCCTCAAACAAAACCTATATTTAAAAGTGGACCCTCAGATATCGCGCTATGCCGGAGTGAAAGACCAGAAAAACATTCCTTACAAAGTCAAGGTGATGCTCTCATACGTCAGGGAGTGGAAGTGGACCATGAAAGACATCAAGGAGCTGGACAACTTCGACAACTGGGACTTCAACAGGGTGATGGAGTTCTGGGACCTCGTTACCAAATTTATGCTCCTGAGCTACCAGGGAATATCTCAGCAGCTCCCGAAGCTCAACCTTCAAAACAAGGTCTCGGAGTCGGATTTTATGCTCCTTTCCCGAAAGATCAAAACCCACTTCCGCAGGGACAAAGACAAGATCGAACAGCTCATTACCTTCAAGGACACGCCGAGCGAATCGATCATATACGTGGAGCCCCTAAACCAGGGGATTCAGAACCCGGAGTGGCGCCTTTACAAGCGCGACCGAAGCGAAAGCGACGCCTTTCAGGCGACCACTATTAAAACAGACTCAAACCTCCTGAAACTCCTGGCCTGGGCGGCCCTTAACGGCATCTATGATCCGGTCTACACGAGGCTGAACATCCAGTCAGGGTACACCCGGATCAACCAGAACGCCGTCATGGAAATTATGAACCACCTCCCGACGTTTTTTTCCGGGGACCGCGCCAGGATTAAAAACGAATTTTTTCTGAAAGAATCGTTCCTGCTTCTAAACTTGATTATCATCAATTTCAATCTGGAGGGGGCCGAGGAAATAAGGACGGTCCACCACATCTACATCACAAGCTGGGGGGAATCCTTTATCCGCGAATACGGTTCCGAAGACGACCTGGCGGACATTCTCAAGATAATCCTGGCCGACGGGCTCCACCTTCGAAGGCCCTTTGACGGCTATGTATCAATCATCACGCCGGAAACGTACAAGAAGCATTACAAGAACATCATCAATATTTTCCGGGAAGGGTACCGCATGATAATAGAGGACAGGGACCCGGAAAACGTCCGCTTCATCACCCGCCTTGGAGCCCGGTATCTGTCTATCTCTCGCGATAAAAACGGGCTCACCTGTGAACCCTTCGGAAATATTGCAAGCCTCCTTGCATCAAATTCGCTGAAACCGAAACCGTCCCTGAAATACCGCTTCTTCGGCGATGACGCCCAGCTCGACAGGCTAAGCACCATCTGCGAAAACCGGCGCCCTTTCGCCCTCACCATCGTGTACGAAGAAACGGCCGGCAAGCTGGTCCTGTATGTAATCACTGAAACAGGAAACTTATTCGTGTTCATAAAACCCATTTCCATGAAGGAACCGTACATCCTCAACCTCTTTGACTTCTGCTCCTCCGTGACGAAACGTGTTAACAAACAAAGCGGAACTGACCGCATTCACAAGGGCCTTTTCAAAATACTTCGCCTCTCGACCGACAGGTTCGGCGCACTGAACTTCACAGAAATGACCAAAAACATCGAAGCCGAGTTTCTGGGGAAATTCAGCATGAACAACACCCTGCTGATGCGCGTCAACTATTCCATGGGAGATGCGCCTTTTTATGACTTCACCTTCCCGGACAAGGCGGTTTCGGGTTTCATGACAGGCAAGGAAATCTACAGCGTAGCGGAGAAGATTAAGAATTTACGAAAGCAGGGAATTGAAGTCCATAACATTATAAAGGACATGGAAATTGTAAGTAAAGGGCGTCCCTTTGTCCAAAGCACCCAGTATTTCCTGGAAAAATACAAGATAGAGTTTATGGTGGAAAAGCTCCTGAAGGAAGACTAATATTCACCGCCCGGGAAGTTATCCTTAAAGAAGCGCACTTTCTTTTTTTCGTTTTCAATGTCGTTTTTGCTAATGGTCCCCTTTTCAAGGGCGATGTCCAGGAGCTTGATATGGTCGTCCCCTCCCTTCTCCGCGACATCGTCTCCCTCGGCATTCCCCGGCTCCTTTCCCTTCTGCAGGCTCCCCTCTATGCTTTTAAACTTCTGGTCGATGAGGTCCTGGGTCATCATGGGAATCGTTTCATCCACCGCCTCGGTTTTCTTTTTCGCCTCGGAGGCTTTTTTCTCCCTTTCTTTGCCGGCCTTCGCCCTGACTGAAGTTGTCGGCTTTTTTTTTGCGTCATCGGAGGGGGCCTTCGCAGATGGCGCCTGGGCCTGATCATCATCGGAGTCTACAAACTCCTTGGGGGGATTATCGATCCGAAGCTCCATCAGCTTGATCTTGTCGCCCAGAAGGATATTGATCTGCTTTTCTATGGACATGTAAATGGGCGTGGAGAAAGATTTGTTCCGGGCGAGGGACTTTTCCAGCTTCCGCAGTTCCCTGATATCGTCATCGATATTTTCAATTTTTTTCAATACGTGGACAACCTTCATAAATCACCTCTGCAAATCCGGATATTCCAGCTTGAATTTTCAGGCCTCCCGGTCGGGATATCCTAAACTGGGAATTCCTCAGTTTTCAATAAGTACAGGCAACCTTTAATACTCAGGTTTTCACGCCCGCCTTCGGCGGGCGGGAAAACACAGTTTTTGTGGCAGCCCTTAATAATTGTTATACGAATACAATAAAAGTCAATTCAATTTTCAAAGGGGGACCTCTAAAAAATAATTGTCTGGTCCTTATCGACGGAAAATTCCGTGTGGCATTCCGGGCAAATATAAGCGCCGCTCCTGAGGACCCTGGTGAAGGACTTGCATTCGGCGCATTCCACTATGAGTGGAACATCGAAGTCGGGGGCGCCGGAACGCACCGGTTCCGATTCTGCAAACTCCCGGTTATTATATGATTTTCCGGCCGGCTGCACCGGCTGTGGCGGTCCCACCGGGCCGATGATTTCATTCACCTTTTTTTCTTCCTTGGCCCCGGTCTCCGGGGCGGGCCCGTCCAAGAATTGCATCTGCTTTTCGAGTATGGACACCGCCTCATCGGGCCCCTCTGCAAGTGACACGAGGCGGTCAAAACCCAGGATGGTAAAGAGGGTTTTCAGCTCCTCCGAAATCCCCTGAAGCACCATCACGCCATTCAGCAATGAAATTTTTTTTTGCAGGTACAATATGAGGCCGATTCCGGCGGAACTGCAGTATTCCAACTGTTCCGCATTGATAATAATGAATATCTTTCCTTTCCCGAGGAGTTCCGCAAAGAAACGCTCGAAATCGGTCGCTGTTTCGCTGTCCAACCGCCCCTTCAACGCAAGGGAGGATATTTTCCCCTGGAGCAATTCAACATGTTCAATAAAGATCATATTTTTAAACCCGGCTTATCCTTTTTTTCACGGGGATGGCATCCCTCACGGTTTTTCCGATATCGACGAGCGTTTCATCCATCACGGCGGGTTGCATAATTCCCGCCTCGAAGCGCCGCGTCGTGTCCACTCCCACCTTATTCCCGTCAACCCATTCTTCAATGTCGATGGCCACTGACTCCTGGACATCCCAGACACCGGAGCCCCTTCCCTTCCGGGGCCCCGTCTTCACATTCACCGCTGGCGCACCGACGGCGGGGTAATAATTCCTGTATCGAAAAAAAACCATCAACGATAAGGCCAGGGCCATAAAAAGCGAGGCCCCCCCCAGGACCTCTCCCAGGAGGACTGCTTTCTTGAAATATTCCATGATGATGGAAAAGACCCTGTCTTTGCTCACAAGAAAGCTCACAGCCCCCACCGGCGTTTCACCTTTCTTCCCCGGGGTAAAGACTGCCCGCGTAACAAGCCAGCCAGTTGTATCGATGTTGTTATAAAGATACATTTTCAGGTATTTCCGCTCCAGTGGGCGAAATGGGATTTTTTTTTCGATGATGTTGTAATCAATAAAGCGTATTTCCTTCGATTTTTCCGCCAGGGGCGCAAGGATGAGGTCGGTGTTGTAGGCAAATTGGTCCCATGCGATGTTCCCCTGTAGCTCCTTTTCCACTTCTTTGTTGGAATGGGCCACAAGTTTCCCGTCGGGAAGGACGAAAAACGCTTCGTCGATGATATTTTCCCCGATCTTTTCATGAAACATCGCCTTTAATGGCGTGTAGTCCCCCAGGCGGTGGCTGAGTTCCGCCAGTTTCGCCAGGGATTCCGCGAGGGGGAAGGCATAACTTCTGGTTGCGGCCACAGTGCTTTCTATCCGTTCCTTGGCGGAATAATAGAAATAACCGGCCGTCACCATGGCTGAAAGCCCCAGGAACAGGGCCAGGGTAAGAAAAAACATACCGAAGGGGAAACCCCGTCTTTTCAATGCAATGTCCCCCGTATTTTCCCTAGTATTCTCCCTCATTTTTCAGGCGCACTGGCTGAAAGAAGAATATCTATAATGCATATGGCAAGCGCCATACCATCTGTCCATATAGTATTAATCGGAAATAATCTCCAGAGGAAAATGTAAAAAACTCGTTCCAGGGACATTATTCATTCATAAAAATACAGAAATACTCCATTGGGAACCTCTAAAAATTAATGTCATCCATAAAAACTGCGTTTTTCCCGCCCGCCTTCGGCGGGCGGGAAAACCTAATTATTGGAGGTTGCCCATTCTTAATCCTGAAAAGACTGCCAGGGCCCTTTACGGAATATGTATTGACCTTATACATATTGCCAAGTCTGTTGAACTTAATTCGGCTTTCGGCCACCGGAACCGGCCTGAGATGCCCTTCAATTACGTAAACGCTATTTGTTGGGCGATAGACGACCATGCGACATAAAAACAGACTTTGCAGGTTCAACTTATACCTTCCCCCAACGGGGAAAGTATAAAAACCGGACTCCCTGACCTTTTTTTTGGGGAAATTTTTGCTCCGGATAAAAACCCGATAGAGGGCATCTCATAGGAAGGAGTGCCATTTGATGAACAGAAAAGAAAGTGATATTATCCGTTATCACGATTCTGCGGGGCCGTCTTTTCAGGATATCAGGTTCACCCCGGAAGAAAACACGACCCTGGAGTTCATCAACAGGAAAATCGCGGCTGGCAACACCCTGACGGACGTGATAGAGTTCCTGTTCAAGTCGACCCAGGAGATTTTCCCCTGCGACCGGATAGGCGTGGCCTTCCTCGAAGAAGGAGGCAGGCGCCTGCGTCTTTACCATGTTGCGGCTAACTACGAGCCTCTCCATCTGGGCCGCAACTACGCGTCCGACCTCACCGGAAGCTCCCTGGACGCAGTGTTCAGGGACGGATTACCGCGCATTATCAACGACCTTGAGAAATATTATGATGGCCATCGTGAAAGCGAATCAACGGCCCTCCTCATAGAAGAAGGGGTCTTATCCAGCATGACTTGCCCTCTTTCCGTGGACGGCAGGCCCGTGGGGGTAATGTTCCGCAGTTCAAAACGCGCGCATGCCTACTCCCAGCGCCATGTGGCGCTTCATCTGTCCATAGCCGAAAGGCTCGCCCAGGCCGTGGAAAAGGCCTACCGGATTGAACAGCTCTCAGGCGCCATCAACTCCTACATGGAAATGCTCGGTTTCGTGAGCCATGAGTTGAAAAGCCCGCTGTCATCCATCATAACCCTTGGGACCACTTTCCGTGACGGATATTTCGGCAAACTTTCGGAAGAGCACCGTGGCATCGTTGACAGAATCATCAAACAGGCGGAATACCTGTACAATCTAAGCGCCGAGTACCTCAATCTATCCCGTTTCGAAAGCGGGCAGATGAAGGCTGACCTACGCGAAACCTCCTTTATGGCCGAAGTGGTTGCCCCGTCAGTCGGGATTGTCTCCCCACAAATCGCGGAGAAAAAAATGTTTTTTTCCAAGAATTTTCCCACTGACGATATTGAAGTCTTATGTGACCCCGAACTGATGAAAATTGCCATGGTAAACCTCTTAGGAAACGCCGTGAAATACGGAAATTCCGAAGGTGCAATGAAGCTCGCGATTTCTTCCGAAGCTGGCAAACTAAAGGTTTCGGTGTGGAACGAAGGTCCCGGGTTTTCACGAGAGCAGAAAAAAGACCTTTTCCGGAAATTTTCCCGTCTGGACTCCCCGGAGCTGATGACGAGGAAAGGGTCCGGCATCGGGCTTTATGTCACATGGAACATCATCGTCCTTCACGGGGGCCGAATACGGGCGGAATCGGAACAGGGTAAGTGGGCACTTTTCAGTTTCGAAATACCATTGAAGCCGTAAACCATCGGCCAAACAAGGAACCTCTAAAAGTTAAATTTATAAGGTTTCCAAAGATTGTAACTGCTGGCAGACTCGGCACTCGGGTTTTTCCGCCCGCCGAAGGCGGGCGGAAAAACCTAATTATTAGAGGTTACCTACTGTTAATATTCTGAATCTTTCACGCGCATCTGCATATTAAAGACATCTTCGTGCCGCCAATCAGAATCCATAAATTTTTTACTTGAATTTTTCCTGTTTGTAGAAAGCATAAGGGCCGTCACAAAAACTTATGTGAGACCTCAAAAAAATATATTTTTAGAGGCCCCATAAATTCTAACTGCTGACATACTCAGGAATTGCGATTTTCCGCCCGCCGAAGGCGGGCGGAAAATCGTAGTTTTTGTGACTGCCCATAAATTGTACTGTCGGCTCTCTTCACAATCTTAAGGCAGGTAAGCGGCGTGAGACTCCTGCGTTTCAAGAGACTGCGCCGCTGGAAAAATAAACAACTTAAAATTGGATGGGCATATGAAGACCAACGGCGCTACAAAAAACCAGGCAGACCTGGAAAAAACCACCATTTTTTCCGAAACCATCATCACCAACAACAAGCGGCTTATGAACACTTTTCTCGCCATTGCGCTCATCGCCAATATCGCCGTGACCCTAATCAAGTGGCGTGGCCTCGGATCGCAATACCTCACCTATACGGACATTCTCATTGAAGTGTCTATCTTCACGGTTATTATGGTTTTGACCATTTTTTTAGCTAACAGATGGAAGGGACATATTGCGTCAGGCTACATCACCATCTCCGGGATCCTCACGGCAACCCTGGTGTTTCAGTACTCCTTTTACGGGGCTCCTGAACTTTTCGCCACAGGCTATATTGCACTTGCCTTAAGCGTGTTTTACTTCAACAGAAAAATCGCCATCTACACTACAGCGTATGTCATCGCTACTCAAATATTGATTATAATCCTGAAACCCGAGCTTATGCCCCCTGGCCAGAAAAGCAATCTTCTGGTCAGGTTTATCATATTCACCATGGTTGGAATCGGGGCCTCCGCTGGAGCCGGCGCCACTAGGGAACTTCTGAAACTGGCCATCAAGAAGAACGACGAAGCGAACACGAACCTGGGAACGCTTAAAGAGGTAGCTAAGGGCGTCATGCATTCCGTGGGAATTTTAAACAGGCAGGCCAAAGATCAGGACGATATCACAGTCAGCATGAACGATATTTCACAGCACCAGGCATCGGCCATGGAACAGATATCCGTATCCCTGGAGGAACTTGCGGCCAATTCCGAATCGATAAGCAAAATCGCCCGTTCCCTCTACGAGGAGTTAGAAATCACGGTGGAATCGGTAAACGACCTGAAGGCTGTAAATGACCGGGTGCAGATAAGCTCCTCGGAAATAAACAAATCACTCAACGATGTATCTGATTTCTCAAATAAATCGGCGTCCCACATTCAGATGACCCGGGACCGGTTTCAAACTTTAAAGAACAAGAGCACCGAGATGTCGAATTTCGTCCAGGTAATCAACGATATAGCAGACCAGGTAAACCTTCTGTCCCTCAACGCCGCCATAGAGGCGGCCAGGGCCGGGGAATCTGGGCGCGGCTTCGCCGTCGTGGCGGACGAAATATCCAAGCTCGCCGACGCCACCACCACAAACTCCAAGGAAATAGAAAAAATAATCAAGGAAAACCAGTCCCATATCGACGAAAGCAGCAGCCAGATCACCCAGTCCGCCGAGATGATGAACGGGCTCAACGAAGCCATTTCAAAAATCAAAAACGAGATTACCGACGTGGGTAACCTGATCGGCGACATAGACGTGACAATTAAGACGATCAAGAACCTGAACGTCAAAATCCACGAATCCAGCAAAACGATCGAGAATGCCACTGCGGAACAAAAAATAGCCACGGACGAATCGAGCCAAACCACGGCGGACATCGCCAAGACGGCCCAGGAGATAGTCAACATATCAACCCAGATTTCACAGTCGGCAAAGACCATAAACTCATTGACGGCCGAGCTTTCGGGACTCACGGAAAGCATGGTTTCCTGAAAAAGGCCGGCGAAAATAGGGCCCGTTAATTTTTTTCTTTACATGGTGAAAATGATCCACCATTAATATCGCCCTCAGGAGGCACATTCCCGGGACATACCCCGGTCCCGAATAAATCTCGGAGGAACAATGAAATATCTCGTCATCGGATCCGGGGGCAGGGAACACTGCCTCGCCTGGCGACTTCTTGACGACGGAAGCGCCGCGGAGGTATACGTGGCGCCCGGCAACGGCGGCATCGAGGATAGGTTTCGCCTGGACGTAAATATTTCCAATTTTCCCGCCCTGGAACATGCATGCATCGACAAAAACATTGATGTTGTGGTCGTAGGACCCGAGGCGCCCCTCGTGGACGGCGTTGTTGATTACCTCACGGAAAAAAAGATCCCCGCATTTGGCCCCACGAAAAAGGCCGCCATGCTTGAAGGCAGCAAACTCTTTGCAAAGCAAATCATGGAAAAATACGGCGTTCCCACGGCAGGGCACCGGGACTTTACGGGCCAGGATTCGGTTCTCCGGCACCTCAAGACAGTAAAAGAATTTCCTATTGTTATTAAGCTCGACGGTCTCGCCGCTGGAAAAGGGGTCTGTGTGGCCGCCAATCCCGATGAGGCCCTGGAGTTCGTACTCTCCTCTGCGAAGGAGGACGGCAAAATTTTCCTTGAGGACTATATCTTCGGCGAAGAGGCTTCTGTCCTCGGAATATCCGACGGCGACCATGTGGAAACCTTCATTGCCGCCCAGGACCACAAGCGCGCCTACGACGGCGACACGGGCCCCAATACCGGAGGCATGGGGGCCTACGCGCCTGCCCCCATCATCGACGCGGCAAAGCTCCGCCGTGTCCGCGACGAGGTGCTCATCCCCACGGTACGCGGCATGAAGGCCGAAGGCATCCCCTTCAAAGGCATCCTCTATGCCGGCGTCATCCTTCAGGGCGACGACATCAAAGTCCTCGAATTCAACGCACGTTTCGGCGATCCCGAAACCCAGGTGCTTTTACCCCTCATGAAAAACAGGCTGGGCGATATCATCGGCGCTTCGATAAATGGGACCCTCTCCAGGCATTCCCTAAAATTTGAGCGCCGACACGCCATAACCGTGGTCATGGCCTCAGGGGGATATCCCGGCGATTACCCAAAGGGGAAGCCGGTCAAAGGACTCGGTGACGTGAGCGACCGCATCCTGGTGTTTCATGCGGGAACGAAAACGGAAAACGGGGCCATAGTCACCAATGGAGGAAGGGTCCTAAACATTACCGCGGCAGCGGACACCCTCGAAGAAGCGAGAGAGCGGGTTTACGGCGAAATAGACGTCATAACCTTCGAGGGGTCCTTTTACAGAAAGGACATCGCCCATCGTGCATTAAAAAGGCCCATGTCTTCGAAATGATAAAAAAAGTTTCTATCAACTTTCGGCCCGACGACCGTAAGTCTTTAAACCTCGTGAAGGAATTGGCACATTTCTTCGAAGGGCGGAGCGTCATACCCATGCTCCCGGATTACGATAATGTACTGGAAGACGAAAAGCTTTCACCGTATATCGCCCATCCCGACGATTACGCAAAGACACCGGACCTAATCGTCGTCATAGGCGGCGATGGGACTTTCCTCAGGGCCGCGCGCGATTTCGCCGAAATCGGTAAACCAATTTTCGGAATAAACAAAGGACGCCTTGGTTTTCTCACGGAATTCGATCCCGATGAAGCATTTACACACCTTTCCCGCGTCCTGAACGGCGAGTATCTTGCTACGGACCGCACCATGCTCGAAGTGATCCACATGCGCCTCGGCGCAGAGTTAGGGCGCAATGTCTACTTCAATGATGCGGTAATCTCAAAAGGCGCATTTTCACGTCCGATCAAACTGCATCTTGAAATTGACGGCCATTTTCTCAACAGCTACCTCGGTGACGGTATCATCGTCGCCACCGCAACCGGTTCCACAGCATACTCCCTTTCCGCCGGGGGGCCTATCATTTTCCCCACTATTCCCGACGTCTACATCATAAATCCAGTGTGCCCCCACATGATGGGAATCCGCCCCATGATCGTACCTCTGGACTCGGTCCTCACGGCGAGGGTTATGTCCGATTTTGAATTTCTGCTCCTCA
This sequence comes from Spirochaetota bacterium, assembly GCA_029974015.1. Lineage (GTDB taxonomy): Bacteria > Spirochaetota > UBA4802 > UBA4802 > JAGODF01 > JAGODF01. The sequence goes on along the minus strand of JARKUF010000033.1, from coordinate 12,010 downwards.
CCATAGACGGCCAGGAGGCAATCAGGATCGAGGGGGAAGACCAGGTCATCTTCCGTAAGTCGGAAAAGCTTGTCCGCGTGGTGAACCATCCAGGGCACAACTACTACGAAATTTTAAGGGAAAAATTAGGCTGGGGCAAGAACCTGCAAAAATAGGACATTGACATGCTACAGGAATTACGCATTCGAAACTTCGTTCTCATTGAAGAACTCACTCTGAAATTCGACCGCGGCCTCAACGTCCTCACCGGGGAAACCGGCGCGGGGAAATCGATCCTCATTGACGCCCTATCCGGCGTCCTGGGGGAAAAAATGACCACGGACATGATCCGCTCCGGCTTTGAAAAATCGACCCTGGAGGGGGTCTTCGACATCGGCGCCCTTCCCCATGTCCGCTCCCTCCTCGACGAATCGGGAATCGACTGCGACGACAACCTGCTGGTTCTCCGCAGGGAGCTTTTTTCAAGCGGCAAGGGGCGTTGTTTCGCCAACGCCACCCCCATCCCAATCACCAGACTCAAGGAGATTTCCGACTACCTCGTCGATATCCACGGGCAGAACGAACACCAGAATATCGCCCGCATTGCCAGACACCGGGAAATACTCGACTCCTTCTCGGGGCACACGGACCTTCTCGAAAGGATAAACGCCCTTTACCTTCGCCTCTTCGGCCTAAAGGAGGCCCTGAACTCCCAGGTGACGGACGAACGGGAAAAGAACCGTAGAATTGAGTATCTTTCATTTGCAATCAAGGAAATCGAGGCGGCGAAGCTTTCCCCTGGGGAAGAGGAGGAACTTAAAAACGAGGCCCAGATACTTGCCAATGCCGAGAAAATTTTCAACGACATCAACACCGCCACCGAGCTTCTTCGCGGCGACAGGGGAATCCTCTCCTCCCTCAAGCGGACCGAACAATGTCTTTCTTCCGTGTCCCGTTACGACAGCAATGTCTCTGACGTCCTGGACGGCATACGCAATTCCCTCTATTCGCTGGAAGATGCCGGGCAATTTCTTCGAGATTACGAAAGAAGCATCAATTACTCCCCGGAACGGGTGAACGAAGTGGAAGAACGCCTTTCCCTCTTCGCTTCCCTTAGAAAAAAATACGGGAATACGATCCAGGAGGTGCTGGAATTCGCCGAAAAATCCAGGCGCGAACTCGAAGCGGTAACCACGAGCGAGGAGAGGATAGTCACGCTGAAGGCCGAATACCAGAAATTCGTCCGGGAGGCGAAGACCGTGGCCCTGGAGCTGTCCGAATCCCGCAAAAAGGCCGCTCTGTCCCTGGAGTCAAAAGTGACGGCGGAGCTTCGGGACCTTGCCATGGGCAACTCCATCTTCCGCGTCTCCATCACCCGGGAGACGAGCCCCGACGGCGAAATTGAAGCCGACAGTGCAAAATACGTGCTCTACCCTCACGGCATAGACCGCGTGGAGTTCCTCCTGGCCGCAAACGAGGGCGAGGAACTGAAGCAGCTCCGCCGCGTCGCCTCGGGGGGGGAGATGTCGAGGATAATGCTCGCCCTGAAAAACGTCCTCCTTTCGTCGGACATCGTGGACAGCCTTATCTTCGACGAGGTGGACGCCGGGATCGGCGGTAAAACCGCCGACACCGTGGGGCGGAAGCTGAAGGCCCTTTCGCGGACACGTCAGGTCCTTGTAATCACCCATCTCCCTCAGATAGCCGCCATGTCGGACATCCACTTCACGGTAAACAAAAACGCTGCCGGAAACCGCACCGTCACTTCGGTTAAACGTCTCACCCGTAACGAGAAGGTCCGGGAAGTGGCCCGCATGCTGGCGGGGGAGCAGGTCACCGACATCACCATCCGACACGCCGAAGAGCTGGTGAGCGCCACGGAGCGCCCGGCCCCATGACATTGGAAAAATCATCATCAGCCACTAACCGAACCCGGGAAATAAACCTTTCGGCCGCCCTGAAGGACATCGTTGCCGAAATAGCCCATCGCGCCCCTTCCTTTGCGCACATCGACCCGAAGAAATTACATATTTGCATATCCTCCAACAGGAACAATGGCAGGGGCGCCACCTTCGGAAAGCTCGTCCCCCTCAAGTTCAAGGGCGGACAGGAGCTCATGTACTACCGCGGCAGGTGCTACACGATTCCCAGAGTGGTTCAGGACGATACGAGGATCCTCTACCTGATATACTTCTATTCCCCGAGGTTTTTCGACCTCTCCGCACAGGAAAAGCTCCGGGTCATTTTCCATGAACTGTACCACATCAACCCTGACTTCGACGGCGACATCCGCCGTTTCGGAAAAAGCGGTTCCGCCCACGGAAACTCTAAAAAAAAATTCGACCTCCGATTCGAAATGGAGCTCCGGGAATTCCTTGTGCAAATCGCCGCTACGCCCCACTGGGATTTTCTCGCGATGGATACCGCCGCCCTTTTTGCGTCCTACGACAGGGTCGTCTCCCACAGGATGAGGACCCCAAAACCCATGATAATTGGATGAAAGGACAGCGGGAAAGGAAGGGGAATGGCCGTTTAAAAAACGTAATCCCCATCGAGGGGACCGGTGCAGTTTTTTGCGGTCTTAACGCCGGTGATGCTGCCCCAGAACCGTATGCCGTAAGGGTTTTCCCGCAGGGCCCGGACGTACCGCTCAATTAAAGCGTCTTCATCGGTGTCGAGGACGACACGTACGGTGCCGTCCATGAGGTTGGATGCGCTTCCCCGGAGCCCCAGCCGCCGGGCGTTTTGGCTGCAGTAATGACGGCAGAACACTCCCTGGACCCTGCCCGATACAATGAGTTCCGTCATCGCCCTGTACCTCTGTCCTTTCAAATGCCCCTAATTTGAAAAGGCGTATCCCGCCATGAGGGTGAAGGAGTGCGTAATGATGGTCCCTCCGGCGACATCATCATACCGCGCCCCGGTCTGGGGGTTCGTTAAGTCGTGGGGTTTGGAAAAGTCTACGCTGTTCCTCATCAACTCATATCCGAATGAGAGGAACATACCTCCGCTAAAATAGATGTTGCAGGTGAGGTCCGCCCCGAACACGAAACCCGCTCCGCTTCGCTCCATGTCACCGCCGTATCCGGCAAGTATTTTCCCCGCCACCGGCGTCGCTTTCAGCGTGTAGAACGCATACCCCAGGTAAGGGGCGAAAGAGAAGTCCCAACGCTTCCTGTTCGTGGCGTGTAACGCGACGCCGAAGAAGAAGGAATAGTCGGTATAGAGGGATTCCCTCCAGTTTTCATAATCGGACCCGAAGCTGGACCGCTGGACGACGAAAGCCCTTCTCAGTTTTGTCCTGAGCCCCAGATAGTCAAGGGGCATGTATTCATACGATATTCCGAAGGAAAGGGGCAGGTGCGCCGTCTCCAGGACTTTTGTTGTTTCGTTGTCGAAGTTGTACGTTGAACCGTTGATAAAATTTTTTTCCGCGTCGATGACGGTCCCGCCTGCATAGCCCGCGGTTATGAAAAAACCTAGAAGCATCTGCCCCCTGTGGGCCCCCGCGGGGGGAAGGTCAAGATCGTCAAAATCGATTGCGTACAGGGGCGTCAGTGAAAAAAATAAAGCGAATACCCCAATTGACATGATCCTGCCCATCGTTCACCGCCGAAACGGCCCCCTTCCTTTGGGAGCCCTATTACCGGAGCATCAACCTTTTTTCTTTTTCTGCTCGATCTCTGTCAGGGCCTCGACAATCCTGTTGGCGATTTGCCGTGAGATCTCATCGTATTTGGAACTCTGGATAAGGGCATCGTTGCTGTTATACAGCAGGGTGAGACTGCAGCAGTATTTAATCCGATACCACCAGGTCCAGGCCGTACCCGGCTCCTTCCTTACGGTAATCAGTAGGGACCCCGTTTCCACGCTGACCACTTTCAGCATGAATGTGTCGATAAGATTTTTCCCCTCCTGGGATCTGTTGCCCGTATCGAGGGCGGTGCCCCTGCCGATGACCATCACGTCGGCACCGAGGAGTTTCCCAACCTGTACGGTCTTGTCGGAATCGAGCACTCCCGTCATCGACAGTTTTTGCTCTTTCAATATTTTTTCCAGTTCCTGACGCTCCACTACATCCACCCTGCCCGTCTTGAAAAGGTGGTGGGTTATGGCGTCGGAAAATTCATCACCCCAATGGGCGTCCTTTATCGTAAAGGGGAACACCACGATCTTATTCAATTTTTTCGTTACGTCCACGCGCTGGTTTATCGCCACATCGATGGTGGAACAGCCGATGATAAACAGAACCACAAGCCAAACGAGCCGGGATACAAATCTGTCCATAAAAACCTCCGAAACAACAAAACAATAATGCCCTATTCCTCGGCGTATTCGCCGGTCAGGTGACGGAACTTGGGAAAAAAACACGCTTCCTTTCACTAATATACCCGGATATGAATACAACATACACCTCATAATGTCAATACCAAAAAGGGCGTCGCTCCCATGTATTCCATCCGCGGTAAAATAATACGATTCTCGGGCAGTATCAAAACCCCGGACAAGAGCAGTACAAACGCGTGTGCCAGGAAATAGAAGCATATTGGACCCCCCCTGCTGTACACCAGTATGGAATTTGTTACTGCTATATTTCGGAACACAATCCAGGCCAAACTGCATCCGCGAAGTGCTGAAAATGTCTTGCTATTTTGCCTGTATTATTAATATTTTGCTCACCCTTTTTGTACTACCGGGAGCCGGGGGCCCCGCCGGGAACCCTCTGTAATAATTAATTCACTGATTGAATCCGGCCCAGCGCCGGCACGAAAGGAGCGAGAGACGGATGAACAAGAGAAGGAAGATTGAAAAAATCATTGAAAGCGCCCTCACTGACGACCTGTCCGAATATGCGGCGCTCCTGAAAAAAATTAAGAAACGCCTCCCCTTCATCGGCGGCATCAGGCGCCTCGCCGCTGCCCTTCTTAAAGAACAGCTTGGAGACATCTCCGGCCTTGAATTCGAGGTAAACGACATCCTGCAAACTCAGGCCCCGGGAAGCACGGTGTTCGAGGACGTCAAGGACGGACGAGCGCGCCTTTTCATCAACATTGGAAAAAACCACAACATTACTCCCGGAGACCTCATCCGCGAAATTGTAAAACACTCCGGGATTGACGGCAAAACCGTGGGAAAAATCGACATCCATTCAACCTACTCTTTCATGGAGATACCTGAGCAGTTTGCCGAGTTGGTCCTCGTATCGCTTGACAAAGCCAAAATTCGAGGAGTAAACATCGTTGTAGAACCTGCGAAGAAGCGCAAAAAGAACGAATGAGACGATATTTCAATGCCCTCCGGCGAACCATGCCCGCTGTGTAAAACGTCCCAAAGCAAGCTTCTTTTCGAGGGCAGGGCTGTGCTACGCCGTTGCGGGACCTGCCGCGCGGTCTTCAATACCGCCTACTCATCCGCCGACTACGGAAGCGCCTACTTTAACGAAGAATACCGTGCCCAGTACGGCAAGACATACATTGAAGATTTTGACGCAATTTACTCCCTTTCACAGGTGAGGCTCCGCCGAATCAAGGCGCTTCTTCCACCATCGGCCCTGAAGCGCGGGAGGCTCCTCGACTTGGGATGCGCCTGTGGTTTTTTCCTCAAAGCCGCCCGGGACATGGGATGTAACGATGTCACCGGAATGGAAGTTTCTCTTACGGCCGCCGAATACTGTCAAAAAACCTTTGGCATTCCGGTCCTTCATGCAGCCTTCGACGAAGCTACCCTGGAACCTCCTTTTCGGACCATTACGGCATGGTATTTCCTCGAACATCTCCCGGAAACCGGAAACGCCCTAAAAAGGCTCGCGGGACTCCTGGAGCCGGGGGGGGTCCTGGCCTTTTCCATGCCATCCATCCGCGGTCCCCAGTTTCACTTACACCGTCGGGAGTGGTACGCCGCGCATCCAATTGACCACAGGATCGACCTCTCTCCCGGAATTGCAACCAAGGCCCTGAAGTCCCTTGGATTCCACCGGATAGTGACGTATCCCGGAGGAATCCACCCGGACCGCGTCCTCCCTTCCGCCATCGCAGGCCTGGCCACTGTCAGGTCTCTGTATAGTGCAGTATCGCGCAAGTTGTCATTTTCCGACACCATGGAAGTCTACTGTGTTAAAAAGTGAAAAAATAACAATTTTTGAAAAAAAATCGCCCATTTTCCAAAATCTTTATTATTATGTACAAAAGGCACCCTTGAATGTCGCTTTACCGCAGACATGTCGAAGGAGTAAGAACGACACGAAAAAAACCGATACGGGGGGGAGGTGTACCGGAAAACAACAGAAGGAAAAACTCATAAATATGCTCTTAGATTGATTTTTTTTTCAAAACCCTTTATGTAATTCGCTTTTGTAATTGACCGCTTATACGCCAATGCTTGTTTAACGGCGTGTAGTATGGGTTACTGAAAAGCGAATATTCTAATGACAAAGTTCCGGGGATTTTATGGACAGTGAGCATTTTATTGATATTACGTTTTTGACCATGAAGGTCACCAACAAGGGCAAATCAATCTTCGCCAACAAGCATTTCAACGCACATTCCTTTATCATTGAGTTTCGCGGTAAAGTGTACACGAAGGAGGAATACATAAGGAGGCTTAACCCGAGCAACAATCATTACCTACAGATAAGCGATGAGCTTTTTCTCGGGCCTACGAGGACTGCTGACAACTATATCAATCATTCCTGCAATCCGAACACCGGCATTAAAATTATCGACGGTGCAGTGCTCCTTTTTTCCATCAAACCCATACACAGGGGGGAGGAAATAACCTTCGATTATTCCACCACTATGGCGGAGGATTACTGGGAAATGAACTGTTGCTGCGGAACAAAAAACTGCCGGGGGAAGGTCCGCGATTTTAAGCACCTTCCCAGGGAACTGCAGGAAAAATATATCGGCCTCGGTATAGTGCCCGATTTCGTGATAAGGCACAGCAACCGCAGCCTCCAGCTCGCCATGTAGAGGAGGACCTGATATATGGTATTCTCAATACCGCGACAGGTTTAAGCTGATCTGGATTTTTTCAGGATGATATCGCAGTCACCTGTTCTTCGCCTTCTCAATGAGGTCGATGAGGGAAGCCAGCTTCGGGCGCGGAGGTTCGAGGATTTGCGCTATTTCCTCATCGGTGTAGTTTTCTTGAAGATACTCTTTGACGGGTAACTTCTCAAACCAGCAGTCAAGAATGCGATGGCACGGGACGCCGTCCTTCATGGTGCGGCAGTAGTTGAAAGGCACGTAATGGCCTAACATTCTACAGTAGCCTTCTTCCCTGTCAAATTTTTCCATGATAGCATCCCGTTAGTGAAGTACGGCGCGGATTCGCACCCGCGCCGTATCAGCATTTTACCACTTTCCGGTCCTGTTGATGGCGGGCTTTGGCAAGCTCTTCAGCTCCGCCAGGGCCGCATCGACCTCGTCCTGATGCAGTTCGTGGTCCGAGAGCTTGCCCTGGAAATAGGAATCGTAGCCATTTAGGTCCAGAAGGCCGTGACCGCTCAGGTTGAAGATAATCACCTTCTCCTTTCCTTCTTCTTTTGCCTGTTTAGCCTTGCGGATGGCGGCCGCCACGGCGTGGCTCGTTTCCGGAGCTATTATGATTCCCTCTGTCCTGGCGAAGTCCACAGCAGCTCTGAAGCATTCTAACTGTGGAATTGCCATGGGAGTGTGGAGGCCTTCCACCACCGCCTGCGATACCAGGGGCGCCATTCCATGGTATCGAAGTCCTCCCGCATGGATGGCTTCCGGGATGAAGCTGTGCCCGAGGGAGTACATGGGTAAAAGCGGCGTCAATTTCGCCACATCGCCGTGGTCGTAGATAAAGGGCGCCTTCGTGAGTGTGGGACATGAAGTCGGCTCCACGGGAATAATCTCGATCTGGGCGCCGTTGATCTTGTCGGCGGTGAAAGGAAAGGCGATTCCGGCGAAATTACTGCCTCCGCCGGCACAGCCGATGACCACATCCACTTTCTTCTCGCCGATTTTTTCGAGCTGTTTTTTCGCTTCGAGTCCGATGATCGTCTGATGCAGCATCACGTGATTGAGGACGCTCCCCAGGGCGTAGCGCGTCTGCCCCGTTGTGTCGGTGACGGCCGCCTCCACTGCCTCGCTGATGGCGATCCCTAAGCTACCAGGGGTATCCGGATGCAGTTTTAAGACCTCGCGGCCCGCGTTTGTTTCCGTACTCGGGCTGGGGATACATTCGCCGCCCCAGGCCTGCATCATCATCTTCCGATACGGCTTTTGCTCAAAGCTGATACGCACCATGAAGACTTTGCACTCAAGGCCCAGGAGGGCGCATGCGAAGGAGAGGGCGCTTCCCCACTGTCCGGCGCCGGTCTCGGTGGTTAGTTTTTTTATGCCAAATTCTTTATTGTACCAGGCCTGGGGCACCGCCGTATTAGGCTTGTGGCTCCCCGCCGGTGACACGCTTTCGTTTTTGTAATAGATGCGCGCCGGAGTCCCCAGATATTTTTCGAGGGCGTGGGCGCGGTGCAGAGGCGAAGGCCTCCAGCGAAAGAGGATTTCAAGAACTTCCCGGGGAATGTCAATCCAACGTTCCTGGCTCACTTCCTGTTCTATCAGATTCATGGGAAACACCGGGGCCAGCATCTCCGGCGACAGTGGCTTTCCATCGGGCCCCAGGGGGGGCTGCATCGGGCTGGGCAAGTCTGCCGCGAGATTGTACCACTGCCTTGGCATTTCATCTTCGGTAAGAACTACTCTTGTAACCATTCTCGTCTCCTAATGTTGAATTAAGGGCATCACGCCGTTGTTTTTTTACCCATGGCGACATGTTTCTCTATCATGTCCCGGAACGCGGAGGGGTTTTTTTTCAGTTCCCGCGATCCCCTGGTGATTTTGCAGAGGCTCACTCCGAGCTTTTCAGATATCTTCCTCTGGCTCATCCCGCCGTGGAGGAGCTTCACCAGTTCCCATCGCAGTTCTATTTCCCGTATTTCGTTTCGGGTGAGAATGCTTTTCAGGAAACGCTCAATGAGCGCTCTATCGTCGATTTCCGCTAGAACACCGGCAATTTCCTTTAACTGGCTCATAGGCTCACTCTCTGCCTCGGACGGTACGTGAGACATAACGCGACGGTCAGTGTCCGGGACATTGTTTCTATTAATAGAAACAATGTCCCGGACAGGCATTATCTGTCAAGAAAATTTTTGGAGGTTTTAGCGGGAAGGCCCAACGGGCCTTCAAAAGGGCCTTCACCCGCCCCCGGAGGGAGCGCAAGAGGGGCCGGTGGAAGAACCGGCGCTTGAAAATCCGGACATCACTTTTCTCACTTTTGAGGAACCGCATCGTCCGCATTTTCCAGGCACAAAATCGCCTATCTTTCGTAATTCGGAAAAACGTTCACCGCAATCTTCACATTGAAATTCATACACCGGCATTTCAACTCACCTATTATTTAATTCTGACAAATCCAGCACTACGATTTTCCCGTAAACCAGGGGCAGTCTGGAAAACCTTAAAGGCAGCCATAAAAACTGTGTTTTCCCGTCCGCCAAAGGCGGGCGGGAAAACATAATTCCTGAGCATCTCAGCAGTTATAATTGAGTTTTTGTGACTTCCCTTAAAATTTAAGGTTGCCCAATTAAGCTGGTACGCATATTTAGTATTTTACTATATACTATAGTAGTGCATCTACTTAAAATTATCAACAAAAAAATAATATTCATTCTGAAAAAGTTCTCCGTCCATACCGGACGGACAGCTCTCGAAGCAAGGTGGACTGTCCGGGAGGTTTGCCTCGGACAATCAAATTTATGCCCACACTAAAGTATTTTATTACGTACATTTAGCAAGATTATGCTTGAAAAGTGACACATGCTTATCCCTACTGGAATTATGAAGAATCGATGGAACAGAGCTACATCTTTTCCCGGCCATGACAGTATGACCATTCAGGACCAAAAACCGCGGCCTCCCTGTGGTCCAATACCAAATTTGTTCACCATTGAAAACAATAAAACAAAGGCGGCCTTCCTTATACTCTTCGCCATCGCCATGCTTCTCGCTTCCTGCGCCAGAAAAACAGATTTTCAGCACAACGCGTATATAATCGCCGGGTCATGCAAGATGAGGCAATCCCGGCTTGCAGGTTCTTCGCCAACAGGTACGCTCCCCTTTCTTGAACCTGTCCGAATCGAAGAGACCGATTCTTCGTCCGGCTTAGCCCGCATCGTTACGGCTAAAGGAGCTAAAGGCTGGATACCTCTTCTCGAAACATCCATGGTTTCCCCAAGGTGGAAGGAAATCGTCATCGACGACTTCCTTGCCATTTCTCTGCCCAATGACAGCGTTTTCCAACACATGAAAAACGAGTCCGGGGACGGAGAGGGAGAGCTCACCGAATTCAAATTTTACAACACCGACTACTTCATTAACATTGCCCGCACTGCCGAACCATGGGACGAGCTATTGGCCCGGGGGAAGGAAAGCGCAGTCCGCGGATGCAACCACTGTACACCCGGTGAAATTTCGCTCGGCGGACTCACCGGATACTATTATCGCGGCAGCTCGGAACACGACGGTATGCCCGTCATCACCTGCCTCATCCGGGGGCGGGGCGGTGTATCTTACATTTTTAATGTGATACTCATGAACGATGAACGCGGGGAATCTTACGGACTCACTGGGAGGCACATCCTCTTCTCGGCGCGGCGCAGGTAGGCCTGTTGGTCGCCGACACCTATCCTGGCGGCCTACACTTCATTCGCCCGAAGCTCCGACGCGGGCAATCAATGCGCGAAAGCCCGATATCGCAGTTTTCGGCATAAGGCCGATTCCAAGCGCTTTAAAACCTTTTGCCGGCGCCCTGTACGCTTTGTTCGCCTCCATTCGTATTGCGCCAGTTTTGCATACGCTGACACAAAGGCCGCATCCGATGCACAGATCAGGATTGTATACGTGCTTCTTATTCACGACCAAATGCGCATAGGTATTACAGGATTTCACGCACCGCCCGCAATCATTGCATAAATTTTCATCAACTCTTGCCAGGAATTGCGGCGGCGCGATAAGGTTTTTAGCGCCATAATGGTTTACGCTTTCAAGAAAATGACAACAGCAATCACAGCAAGTGCAAATTGCGTTGGGATTTTCCGCAGTTATGTTAGCGGTAAAGAATACCAGGTTTTTTTCCCGTCTTTCCGCGACAATATCGCGCATATGTGTTCTGTCGACCTTCCTGGCGTTATTGCTTTTAACGGACCCTGCGGCGAAACTTCCGAAAATAAGACACCCGTCTTCGGGAACGGATTTTTTGCAATTTTTGTCGATAAATTTCATGGATTGCCTGCACTGGCACACATTCGCCACCGCCATAAATTCATGCGCCTCGATCATTTCAAACACCGCATCTGTTCCCATAACACGGCTTGCCGGAACAAGCGAAACATTAATCGGTATGCTTTTAATAGCCGGAAGCTTCACCTTGCTGTACTGCTTAACATATCCAGTTGAAAATACTTCAGAAAGAAGTCTTGCGTATTCTCTATGCCACGGCGTGTCTACGCCTCCAATTAGCATGAATTCGAACATGCCTGGAATCAGCGGAAGAAGAGAGTATCCGCGTGCCGTTTTTAATATTACCTTGCGGTTGGCCATTTCATTCAAAATGGGAAGTATTTCTTCTTCGGATTTTTTTACACGGCTTGCGATTTTCTTAAGAGGTCTTGGCGTATAATATGGGAGATGACACGCAATTTCAGCCTCAGCGGGATTGTAAAGATGCGCTACCAGTCTGACCAATTTCTCGTTAAACGGCGGTCCAATGAGCAGTATGGAGCTCATCATTTTCGCAAGCTTCACTTGCGCGGGGCCAATTCCGATAAAGTGTTTCATTTTATATCCTTAAAAGTATTTATTTATACTCAACTTGACTGACTTTTATACCATACAAATAGGAGATTGAGGGAAAAAAGGCAAATAAAAAAGGCAAAAACAACCGATGAAGAAGGTGTCCAAACCATTATTCACGGGAGTTAATGCCTTTCATGTTTAAAATCGTC
>JARKUF010000003.1 GCA_029974015.1 Spirochaetota bacterium | reverse complement strand
TACAGTATTGCCCTTTAGGTCTAATTGAACGTCAGTAACTTCCCAAGGCCCTTTAACGTGAAGTATGTTTTTGTACAGTTCTTTGTCATTAATGCTTGACAATTTATACTATATGCTGCCCACTGTAAAGCCTGAAGCCCCAAAAAACATAGGAGGTATGCCATGCGAAGGATTTTTCTTGTCGCAATCGCGCTTGCCCTTCCGCTTTACGCTCAGGATACGACGTTCACCCAGGCAACCCTCTCCGGTAAAAGCTTTGTTTCCGGTATGGGCGCTGGCGCCGTGTTTGCGAAGGAAGATAGCATTGAAGTCCACGGTGGGATTTTCATCAGATTTCTATCGAACGGGACATATCGCGGCATCCTTGGCCCCGGGCAGGGCGGCGAAAAACGCATCGAGGGAAAGTACGAAATACAGGCGGGAAAACTGCACCTGTACTTCCAGGGACGCCCCTGGCTTAAGAACGGCGCATTGAAAATCGATACCAGCGATCTAAAATATCCCTATTACCTGCAATTTGACACCGATATCAGCAGAGCAGTCGACGCGATACTCAAACTCGGTTTCAACCCCGGCTGGGACAACAAACTGTACGACCTGTCCAGAAAGACGCCGGTGAATATGAGCGTCAGAATAGACGGCATCGAGGCGCTGACTGTCGGAAACAAAAAGGGAATTACCACCGACGCAGCCAACATGAGGACAAGGCCTTCGACGGACGCGTCGAAATGCGAGTTTTACGGCGACCCTGCAAAGGATGAAAAAACCTCGGTTCTGAAGAAAAATACCAATATTATTGTCCTGGCGAAAACACCGCGCAGGGAGAAGGTCGGAAAATGGGAAAACCACTGGTACTACATCGAGTTCACCGACGAAAGGCCCGATCAGGAATTGATAAGAGCATGGGCCTTCGGCGAATTCATCAGGATCACTGACAAATGAGCTCTGCGCATAAGATCGCTCTTCTGCCGTTTCTTGCTATCAAGCAGCTGCCGATGCGGCCAGAGCGCATGGCTCGCCACCGGAATGGCCTTCCAGCTGCCTGATACTATTACAGAGACAAAGTCCGCAGCCTCCTTCTTTAAGCGTACTCCAGTAAACAGGGAACCTCTAAATTTTAAGGCCCCTGTCAGGGGGCTTTTTGCCGGGGATGAGACGGTTACCCCGAATGGCGCTTCCGATATAATGCCTTATGTCGGGAGGAAACGTGCTCTGGGATGTGCGTATTTTCCTATGTATTGAACGGCCTTCAGTGGGACCTCTGGGTTTACTTTGATAAAAATAAAAAGATAATGAAAAAGGTCACGATGAAGAACGGCATGATCGACGGTCCCTGCTGGATCTACAGCCAGGGGCGTCTTACGGGGGAGGGGATCATGAACGGCCTTGCCCATGACCCGAAGAAAAACGGAGCCTGGAAGGCGTATTACCAGAATGGACGCCTCAAATACGAAGGGGTCTTTACAATGGGCGTCAAGAGCGGTACTTTCGTCGAGTATTACTCAAACGGCAGCAAAAAAGGGACCGGCGATTATGCCAATGACAGGCGTAACGGAAACTGGGTCTTTTACGCCAAGGATGGCGTTACGGTCGATGTGGAAAATTCGGGCCAGTATGTTAACGGTAAATTGAAAAAACAATAAGCAGTAATGGACATAAAGAACCAATGGCATTCTCTCCCTGTGAATACACCCTGTGATCTTTGAATAAAAAATGCATGGACAATGTAACCCGGCCGTGCCATAGGTTTACAAATCAATCGTATATTCCAAATGTCTCTGATGCTGTAACACTCTTATGTGATGGATCAAGGAGCAATGCACCTCGACTCGCTATATAGCGGTATCACTCCGTATCATTGCGTCATTCTTTTCGCGATCTATTCGTTTATCGGGTGGATCATAGAGGTTGTCTACCGCTCGGCGACGCAGAAGAGATTCATCAATGCCGGCTTTTTATACGGCTCTTTTATCCCCATATACGGATTCGGCGCGGCCTTTGTGATCATCCTGGAATACTTCCTGCAACCCCTGAATATCGTCGTCAAGGTGCTGGTTTACGGCGTTGTCCTGAGCCTTGTCGAATATGTCGTCGGATACCTGTTTGAGACGATTTTCAAGCTCAAGCTGTGGGACTATTCCGACAGCGCCTTTAACCTCCACGGCAGGATATGCCTTCTCTTTTCAGTATTCTGGACCGCCATAGCCTTTGTCTTTGCCACCTTCGTCAACCCCCAGGTGGTGCGCCAGGTGCTCACTCTTGACGACACCCTGGTGCGCGCCGCCGCGGTGGCTTTTCTCGTATACTGCTCCGTTGACGTTGTCATGTCGGTCGCGTCCATTACGTCGTTCAGGAAAAAGATTTCCGTCCTGTATTCGGAGTATTTCAGCCTGAGCAATGTCGAAATAGAGAAAATCTTCGAGTCATTCAAGCGCCTCAGGTCGGCATTCCCGAACTTGGACAAGTACATTGATAAAAAGATCAATTTTGAAATTCGCAACAGGATCAATACGTTTATGAGATCAATCCAGACCAAGATTATGATGGATATCGAGGGGCGTAAACCCTTCGAGAAGGAATTCTACGACATCATCAATGATATATACAAGCACGAAGAGTTCATGAAGCTCAAGCGCTTTTTTCATCACAATTCGTCGATTTACGCCCATGTGAGGGACGTCGCATACTTTTCATACCGGGCCTGCAAGTACCTCAAGCTGGACTACCGGTCCGCGGCGCGGGGGGCCCTGCTCCACGACTTTTTTTTGTACGACTGGCGGAATCACGACGAGCCGGACCTGCACAGGGACAAGTACCATGGCATCGAGCATCCCCGGATAGCTCTGGCCAACGCGGAAAAATATTTTAAGCTCAACGATATAGAGAGGGACATCATCGTGAAGCACATGTGGCCCCTGACCCTGATGCCGCCGCGCTACAAGGAGTCATACATCGTGACCTTTGCGGATAAATACCTGTCGTCGAAGGAGTTCATCGACGATTTCACAAAGAACAGGAAGTCCGGAGGGCCGCAACGGTCCCGGAAAGCAAGAAATTAATTTTAAGGCCCCTGTCAGGGGGCTTTTTGCCGGGGATGAGACGGTTACCCCGAATGGCGCTTCCGATATAATGCCTTATGTCGTGAGGAAACGTGCTCTGGGATGTGCGTATTTTCCTATGTATTAAATTTTAATTTTTAGAAGTTCCCTTAAATAATCCATTATTAAAATACATTACATCAAAAAAATAGATTGACAGAAAACAAAAGAAAAATGTAATCAAAACGTCTATCAAATATAGTAAGAGTAATTTCATAAGGACAAGTATGTATTCTCAAATTATTAAAAAGGATTATAAAACGCGCCAATGAGGCGCCTATTGGAAGCCCGTGCGGTTTCCGATTGTTAAAAGCTCCGCTTTATAGCTGCTTTTGTCCCTCATAAACCTTCTGAGCGACCGGCGGCGATGAAGCGGCCGGTCTTTTATTACAACAGGAGGTTTTTAATGTCAGATTACACCCAAATGTGGTCGGATCTCGGCCTCGATCTAAAAGGTCACGACGCGCTGCTTTCAATCCTCGGTTCGGCTTATGCGGACATTTTTCTCTCTCAGAAGAACCGTCCGGAGGGAATGAAGTATTTCGATTTCGTCATGAGCGAGGTGCACGGCCTGCGCATCAAGGAGCTCATGGATGCGAAAGCCCAGGGACGAAAGGTCATAGGATCGTATTGCGTGTTCGTTCCCGAGGAGCTCATCCTTGCGGTGGACGGCGTATCTGTCGGATTGTGCGCCGGCGCTGAATTTAATTTTGAAAGCGCGGAGGAAGTGCTTCCGAGAAACACCTGCTCGCTAATAAAATCCGCCTTCGGTTTCAAACTCGGCAAGATATGCCCATATCTTGAAGCAAGCGACGTGGTCGTTGGAGAGAACACCTGCGACGGCAAGAAAAAATCTTACGAGATACTGGACCCGCTCGTGAAGGACCTCTATGTCATGGACCTTCCGCAGATGAAAAGCGAAAGCGGCCGTGCCATGCTGAAGGAAGAGTACCGGAAGTTCGCGGCAAAGCTCGAAAAAGCGAGCGGCAAGAAGATCACGGCCGAATCGCTGAAAAAGGGGATCGATATCGTCAACGCGAAGCGAAAAGCGGTGAAAAGGCTCACCGAGCTCCGGTCGGCCGATCCGGCTCCCATTTCAGGCCTCGACGCACTGCTCGTGAACCAGGTGTTTTTCTACGACGATCCGGTGCGCTTCACCGAATCGGTCAACAAGCTATGCGACGAGCTTGAGGAACGCGTCAAGAAGGGAACCGGCGTTTTCCCCAAAGGTACGACTCGCCTCATGATATCCGGGTGCCCCATGGCGGTGCCCAACTGGAAACTCCCGTGGATCATCGAAACAAGCAACGCCGTTATCGTGGGCGAGGAGTCCTGCGTGGGCGAGCGTGGAGTGCGCTGGATGACGGATACGAAAGGAAAAACCGTCGATGATCTCATCGATATGCTTACCGACCGTTATTTCCAGATCGACTGTGCGGTCTTCACCCCGAACCCGTCACGGGTTGACTACGTCAAGGAGATGAAGAAAAAGCTAAACGCGAAGGGGATCGTCCACTACAGCCTTCAGTTCTGCCAGCCTTATATCATGGAGAGCGGCCCGGTGGAGAAGGAGCTGGAAAAGACCGGTATGCCCACCCTGCGGCTTGAGACCGATTACAGTCAGGAGGACGCAGGTCAGCTCAAGACCAGGATCGAGGCCTTCATCGAGAGGTTAAACAGGAAATGAGATATGCGGGACTGGACATAGGCTCGCGCACCGTCAAGCTCGCCGTGATTGAGGGCGGCGAGCTTGCCCTTTCCCGCAAGTCGGTCACCTCCCACGACCCACTGGAGACGGCGCGTTCCCTAATGAAGGACGCCGAGTTCGACACCGTCACCGCCACCGGCTACGGCCGCTATCTCATCCAGGGGCATCTTGAATGCCCGGTGATCAGCGAGATAAAGGCCTTCGCTGTGGGGTCGCGGTTTTTCTCATCCGAGTGCCGGTCCATACTCGACATCGGCGGGCAGGACACCAAGGCGATCTCCCTCGATGAAGAGGGAAACATGAGCAAGTTCGAGATGAACGACAAGTGCGCCGCCGGCACGGGCCGCTTCCTCGAGGTAATGGCGACCGCCCTCGGGTTCACCCTGGAGGAGTTCTCGGCGGCGGCGCTTTCGGCAGAGAAGGCGGTGAAGATCAACAGCATGTGCACGGTCTTCGCGGAGTCGGAGGTCATTTCCCTTACATCGCAGGGGGCCGCGCGCAACGAGGTGGCGCTGGGGATCCACCGGGCGATCGTTAGCCGCTCCGTCGCCCTGCTCAGGAGGATCACCCCGCCTGGCGCGGTCTTTTTTGCCGGGGGGGTCGCGTTGAACGAGTGCATGAAAACCCTCCTTGAAGGCGAGCTGGGAAGGACCCTGTTTGTCCCGCCCGACCCGCAGATCGTTGGGGCCATAGGAGCTGCCTTGAGCAATACATAATCAATGATCGGCGGGTGGTTCAACTCCGCTTCCCATCTCATTCATGAATAATTAAATTTTAAGGCCCCTGTCAGGGGGCTTTTTGCCGGGGATGAGACGGTTACCCCGAATGGCGCTTCCGATATAATGCCTTATGTCGTGAGGAAACGTGCTCTGGGATGTGCGTATTTTCCTATGTATTGATGCGAACTTCCGTTCACGCCCGCCCCGAATAACATGTGATACGGGACTTAAGCTATATGCCCATTTGGGCGCCCACGTATACCGTAAGCGGTTTTGACGGGCCGTATACATATCCGGCGGGCCTGTCTTCACCTATGGGAAGGTCTTCCTGGTAGCTGTCGAAGATATTGTCCACCCCGGCATACAGCGTCATGAATCTTCCGTCGGTGGCACGGAAATTGTATTCAGCCCGGACATTCAGCACCGCGAACGCGTCGGTTTCCCGAAGCTCGGTGGTTACGCCCTCATAGACAACGTGCTGCCGCCCCATGTACTGGCATGAGAAGGCGAGCTGAAGCTGGCCCATAAAGAGCTGGAGCATGGTGAACCCATACAGCGCGGGGACCTTGGGGACCTCGTCGAATCCGCCGTTATCGTAGCTCTCTTCGTCTTCATAGTGGGCCCTTTGCACCGTCCAGCCGGAGGAGAGCCGCGCGAAGGAAGCGTAGGCGATGCTTAATTCGGCATTACCGCCGTAAAACACCGTGGAGCCCGGAGCGTTTTTCCTGGTATAGTACGTGTTGGACCCCACGGTCACGCCGCTGCCGTAATCAACTGAAAAGGCGTCACTGATGAGCGTGTAAAAGCCCCCCAGCATTATGTCCAGATCGAAACCGCCGACCCTGAAATCCGCGCTGATGTCCGAGGAATAGCTGAGCGAACGTTCCGGATCGAGATCGGGATCGTTCACGATCAGGTGATTGGTGGTGCTGCCACCGGCGAGGGAAATTTCAATGTGAAAGTCCTCGTCGAAAACCTGGGGCGCCTTGAAGCCCGTGGCGACGGTGCCTCTCCAGCGAAGGTTCGGGGCGAACTTGACAATGGCGCTGGCCCTGGGGCTGTAGTTCCATTCATCCAGGGCGTTGTGATGGTCGCCCCTGACTCCCAGGATGAGCTCGAACAGCCTGGTGCTCCAGTCGTACT
This sequence comes from Spirochaetota bacterium, assembly GCA_029974015.1. GTDB lineage: Bacteria > Spirochaetota > UBA4802 > UBA4802 > JAGODF01 > JAGODF01. The sequence continues at coordinate 3,551 of JARKUF010000003.1, read as the reverse complement.
GGCCGAAAACGCCCCAGTCTTTATAATGCTCGTTGAGTTCCCTGTTCATGCCGGGATTGGAGTCCCTGAGCCTGTCGTCGGTTCGCTGGACGCCGAGGGTGATGGTGTGCCCTTCCGAGGGAATGATGTTCGCGATGAGCCCCCCCACGTGAAAGGGGTTCTCCGTCCGGCCGTAGAGGTTCGTGTCCTCTGTCAGATCGTCACTGCCCGCGGGCCCGTAATAACTGTGGCGTTTGGTTTTCGCGTAACCGTAATAAACGGTGTAATTGAGATAGCGGCTTATCTCGTGCTCCAGCCTGATATCGGCGGTATCGCGGTTGATGACCCCCATCTCGGCGATATTGACCGCGGGATTGAAAGGCTCGAGGTCCAGCGCGTTCCCCCCGCGCCTCTCCTCGTAGGAAGTCGTTGCGTTGACGGTCAGTTCCATGCCGTCCATGAGCCCTGCGAAGGCGCTCCCGCCCATGGACTTGAGGAGGCGCCGGGCAAGGTCGGTGTAGCCGTCATCATTGCCGTCCCATTCGTCCCGCCCGCTTTTCTGCCCCCAGAGGATGATGCCCGCTTTTCCCGAGTCGGTTATCGCGGACACGTTTCCGGAAAACGTGTGCATCCCGGCGATGTCGCGGGCCCCCTTTACGTTGCCGGCGATGAGGTCATAGCGCCCTTCGATGCTTCCCCCGTTGCGGGCGGGTTTCCTCTGGATTATGTTGACCACGCCGCCGATGGCGCCGCTCCCGTAAAGGGCGGAACCGGCGCCGCGCACGATCTCGACTCGTTCGATCATTTCGGCGGGAATCTGCTGCAGCAGGTACACTCCCGCCAGGCTCGAGACGGTGGGGAGTCCGTTGAAGAGTATCTGCGTGTAGTTCCCATCGAGGCCGTTTAACCGCACGGTGGTCATTTCGCAGTTCTGGCAGTTGTTCTCCACGAGCACACCGAGTTCGTTGTTAAGGGCGTCATAGAGGGTGGTCGCGCCCTTCGCTTCGAGCTTGGTCCGGTCTATCACTTCCGTTTTGACCGGGGCGTTTTTCATCAGTTTTTTCGACATGGTCCCGGTCACGACTATCTTCGCGTCGCTGACCGGAGAATTCCTGGCGTCTTTCGCCTGGGGCGCGAACTCAACGTTCAATTCCTCCGGACGCGTCGTTCCCGTCATGAAGACGAGCGCGGCAAGGCACAGCACGGCTGTATGCACTATATTTCGTATCATATGGCACTCCTTGTTTTAATGTAATGTCGGTACGTATGGCAATCAGGAAGCGGGCGGAGGTGCGCGGATGCTGCGCGCCACCGTGAAGGGAGAGGAAAGTGCGATGAATGTATTTTCAATGACGGTTTCAACGGTCAGACGGCTGAAAAACAGCGTAAATACGGCGCCTGCCGTTTCCTGGGCGGCGACCCCGAAATAAAGGCGGCAGTAAATATCGTAGCCGATTTCCGGGTGGGGATCGAAACATTCCCGGGGGACCGTCAGCGTGATTGCCAGAGGAAGGAGCAGGGCGGCGGCCATGGCCGCCGCGGGCTTATTCCGTTTTCCACCCGACACGTGTATGTTGAACGCGCGCGTCATCATGTCATTTCAGGTAGTACTCCATGTTAAGGTTCAGTATTATCTCGTCGTCCGGTATCCCCCGGGGAAACGGCATGAAGGGGATGGAGTTACGAATGCTCGCTATGGCGGATTCGGTAAGCTTTGCGTACCGGGCCTGGCGCAGGATCACGGCCCTGCGGACGCCTCCGCCTTTTTCCATGTAGAGCCGTATCGACACCGAACCCTCGTGGCCGAGCTTCTGCTCCGATACCGGGTAAATTTTATTCTGCTCGATCCGGGCGATGACGTAGTTGACGTACCGCCGGCGTATCTCATCGGCGGTCATCCCGTCATCCTTCCGCTCCTCCACGGACGATTCAGCCGCCATGTCCCGCTGTTCCAGGGGGATCGTCGACACGCGCTTGATGGCGTACACCTTCGCCCGCTGTGCCGGTTCCGCATCGGTGCCTGAGGAGACATCGATCCCCGCGAGTACCGCCGCGAGTACCGCCAGGGCAACCACGGACGCCTGGACCGGGATGAAAAATTTTCCGTCCTCCACAGAGGAAAGGAACCGCTCCAGCCTGCCCCGGGGGGGCGAAGAGGCTTTCCTCACGTTCATTTCGCGTGCTCCACGGAAAATGACGTCGCCCCGGCGAGCTTGGCGATGTCGAGAATCTGAACGAAGAGGTCGTAGCCGATATGCACATCGCCCTTGAAGATGACGTCATATTTTCCGATGGCGGTCATCCGCTCCTGGAGGGTGGTCCGGAGCCTGTCCAGGGGTACCTGCTCCCTGTTGACAAAAACGCTGGCGTTGCGGTCCACGGTTACCACCAGGTCCACCTTCTCCAGCTTCTGCTCGCTCAACGCTTTCGGCAGGTCCATCCGTATAGTGGGGGCGATGAAGTTGGAGCTGATCATGAAGAAGATCAGCAGGAGGAAGATGATATCCACCAGCGGAGCGATCTCGATGTGGGGCCGCTCCCGCTTTTTCCTTATGAATTCCATCACTTGACCTCGTCGCCGATAATTTCCCCGGTCTGCGGGATGGGGGGTATTATATCCTCCGCCCTGCTCGGCCCCCGGGGGGAATCATCTCCGCAGGGACCACTGGAATTCCGGAAGAGGCGTTCGTTCAGGTAGGTGATGAGATAGCTCATACGGCTTGCCCGCTCGGACACTATCTTCTCGAAATAGAGATAGAAAAGCTGGGCCGGAATTGCCACCACGAGTCCCGCCGCCGTGGTCAGCATGGCTTCCCAGATCCCGCCGGCCAGGGCCGTGACGTCCACCTGTCCGCCGAGGCGGGATATCACCCCGAAAGCCGCGATGATGCCTGTAACCGTACCGAGAAGTCCGAGAAGGGGAGACGCGTGGCTGATTGCCGAGAGCCCCTTGAAATAGCGCTCCATTTTTTCAATTTCCTCGGAACCGGTCCTCTTGAGGGCTTCTTCCCTGCTTCGTGTTCCGCTGTCAATATTTTCTAGGTAGGTGCCGGTAATTTTATAATAGGGGCTTCGTTGCCACTGTTCCCGCCCGAGACGGGCATTCAGTTTTCTTAAAAAGCCGGGTTTTTCATCGTTGAACGGATTATCGAGTATTCCGTTTGTATTAAAACCGCCGCCGTTGAGCCTTTGCAATACCAGGTCCCTGAATATATCGTAGCGGATGCCGGTAATAATAAAATATACCGTGCGTTCCAGTATTATGGCCACCGCGACAAGCGCGCAGATTAAAATGGGCCACATGATCAGTCCGCCTTTCTGCATGAATTCAAGCATGGGTTCCTCTTCGATTGGTGTTGATTTGTACAACCTGATGTCAGCATAGCCCGGAAGTGTTTTTCGTCAATAAAAATATTAGATTGATCTAACACTTTTAGGGGCGACTCGCAGTCGCATAGCCTTAAGTGACGGTGACAGTCCGTCCTTGTAGCGGCCGCAAAACGCTACATGAGGCCAATATTAGGGATTATCACTCCGTGTAAAACCTTCACGCCGACGCCATCGAGCGTGAT
>JARKUF010000047.1 GCA_029974015.1 Spirochaetota bacterium | reverse complement strand
ATGCATGGGTGATATGGTATGCGCCCCTGGAAAGCTATCAAAAAGTGGCAGGTTTGTTCCGGAATGGGTGGCAGCCTTCTTCCGGAACGGGTGGCAGGTTTACGCCGGAATCAGTGGCAGGTTTGAGCCGGATTTTGCAGTAAAAAAGCCATCTTCGGCCCGGCGGCCCATTTATCATTGACAGGGGCCGCCCTGTCCCTACATTGCTTTCCCATGAGGATTTTTCGCGATATTCCGGGGAACGCCCCCTTTACAAGCCCGGTCCTCACAATTGGGAACTTCGACGGGGTCCATATGGGGCATCGCCGTATCGTGTCCGCCCTTCTTAGCGAGGCGCGGCATACCTCCGGAGAAGCCGTGGTCCTCACCTTTGCGGAGCACCCGAGGAAAATTATCACTCCGGAAACTCCGCCGCGGATCCTCACCACGGCGGAGGAGAAGGTCGATGCGCTGGGGGCGCTGGGGGTGGGAAATATCATCCTGCTGGAATTCACCCGGGAGATGGCCTCCATGTCGGCGGAGCGCTTCGTCGAGGAGGTCATTTTGAGGAAGATGGGGGTGGTCCATGTCGTTATGGGCTATGATCACGCCTTCGGGAAAGACCGCCGCGGGACTTTTGAGCTGCTTCACGGGCTCTCTCGCCGCAGGGGGTTCGGTGTCACCAGGGTGGAGCCCCGTAACTTCTATTCGCGGCCCATATCCTCCTCGTGGATTCGCGGGGAGATTGAGGACGGTAATATCGCCATGGCGTCGGCCCTGCTCGGCAGGAATTACACGATTTCCGGCGAGGTAATAAGAGGCGCCGGGCGGGGCAGGGCCCTGGGGTTTCCCACGGCCAACCTTATGCCCTCACACCGCGACAAGGTAGTGCCGAAAGACGGGGTATACGCTGTTCGAGTTATGCTGGAAGGCCCCGGGGTGATGCGGGGCATGCTGAATATAGGCGCCAATCCCACCTTTGCGATGGCGGAGCGCTCCATCGAGGTGAATATTTTTGATTTCGATGGGGACCTCTATGGCAAGGAGATTGGGATTGAGTTTTGCAGCAGGCTTCGTGATGAGAAAAAGTTTGACTCAGTCGACGCCCTGGTGGAGCAAATCCGCCGCGACAGGGACGACGCCCTGAGAGACCTGGATGGGTTTTCTTATTCATCTGAAGGCATCCTGTAATAAATTTGTTTTCCCGCCCGCCTTCGGAAGATGAGAAAGCATAAGTCTTGAGTATGCCGGCAATTACAATTCAAGGGGGCATCCAAAAAATTATTTTTTTGATGTCCCCGGACAAATAATCCCTCCTGGTTTGCGGGGGGAACATTGATGCTATCGAGCGGAGCAGGGACCGCGCTATGGAGGCCATAAATGCGAACGCATCTGCATGACAGAGAATTCATGGCGTTACTTCAGACTTTCCCAAAAATGAGATATGTGGAATACCCCTTTCCGGCCACGCCTCTTACCCTCTTCGGAGATGAGGAATCCCTGAAGCTCGTCGCCTTCGGGCTTCACCCGAAAGGCCGGGGCCCCGGAGGCCGTTCCGGCGCCCCAACGGGCCCGATACGCGCCGCCATGTCCTGGTTAGACGCATATCTGGCGGGAAAGGAAAAGCCGATGCCGACTCTGGACCTCTCGCCTTTTACGGAAAAGCAAAAGCGGGTGTACTCTGCCCTCTTGAAAGTGGGCTTTGGCGCTACCGTTAGCTACGGGGGGCTCGCCGAACTCGCGGGGCTGCCCCGGGCGGCGCGCTTCGTCGGAAGCTGTATGGCGGACAATATCTTCCCGATCTTCATTCCCTGCCACAGAGTGGTCAGGGCGAATGGGGATATGGGCAATTACTCGGGGGGGGTGGAGATAAAGCGCTTTCTTTTAAAACATGAAGGCGCGATGGGGTGAAAAATGCGGCCGGGCGTGCCGGGTTTCCTGCGAAAAAAAGCTTGCAAGTCCCCTGTCGGGCGGCTTAATAGCGCAGATACTTAAGGCAGTGCGTACATTGATGCATGCGGGCTGCCGCGCCGCCGCGGCCCACAGTTAATAAAATGAGAATTCTTGAAATCATAGTGGACATCCTGCTTTTCCTCTTTGAGAAGCTAAAGGAGCTTGCACTCTTCGTCCTTGAGCTCGTCATTGCTTTCTTAAAGAAGCTCTATGAGAAGTTCGATGAGGTATGCCTGGCCGAGAAGGTGATCTTCCTTAACACGATCACGGCGTTTTTTGCAGTAGTGCTTCCCGTTGCGAAGTTCCGCATACCCGCCTTCAGAAGTGATTACTATGTGAACAATCCCCTGGCGGTGTACCTCGTCGGCATCGCCATCCTGATGTTCGCATCGCTATATTTTTTCCGGCGGTGGGTACACCCTGTAAGGGTCCTTTTAAACGCCTACTATCTTTTCTGGGTGTTCTATATCCTTCTCGCCGAAGGGCTCACGAGGGCCGAGCCCCACAGTATATGTTTCGGCTATTATCTGAATATCGCGGCCCCGGTTGTGTACATGGCCGCCTCTGGGGCGCACTGGCTTCAGGACCGTTGAAGCCGAGGGGAGGGCCCCTCAGCTTCAATGCCGGCATTCCGCCTCATACCGTTAAGCCGAGATCGCGCTTCTTCCGGTAGTGCTCCCTCACTCCGCTGATGAAAGACACGCACCGTCCCAGCTCGGAGAACTCGGGGAGCCCGCTGTCCTCCGCGATGTTTCGGGCCTTCTCCTGGTCTTCCCGGGGGCCGATGCCCATGAGCCACAGCGCCACGGGCTTGCCGTATTTTTTCTTGAGGGCAGCTATTTGCACAAGATAATCCGTTCCCGTCCTGGGTGACGACAGGGTTTCCACGATGACCGAATCCACCGCCGGGTCCTTCATCACCGCCTCCACGGTGTGGGCATATACCTTCTCCACGCCGTTTTTCTCACAGGCCGGCCACAGGTCCAGGGGATGGGTGGGGTCCATCCATTCTGGAAAGACTTGCTTCACCTCGGCGATGGTGGCTTTCCCAAGCTCAGCGAGCTTCATTCCATAATCGTGGAGGAGGTCGGTGGTGACGATGCCGGCGCCGCCTGAAAAGGTGAGGATTGCGGTCCCGCCATTGACGCTGCATGTCTCGGTTTTCGAGAAACCCCGCGCCAGGTCCATAAGCTCATTTATATCGTAAACCTGTACAATGCCGGCCTGGCGGAAGGCCCCTGCATACACTTCGGCTTCCCCCGAAAGGCTCGCAGTGTGGCTCATGGCGGCCTTAGCGCCCTGGGGCGACCGGCCAGCCTTCAGGACTATCACGGGCTTCGAGGTGCCCCGAGCTAACTCAAGGAAATTCCTCCCGTCTTTGATGGACTCAAGGTACGCCGCGATTACCGTGGTGTTGGCGTCGTTCACAAAGTATTCCAGAAGCTCCGTCTCGTCCACATCGCATTTGTTGCCGATGGACGCCACCTTGCTTATTCCCATGCCTCCGCGCTGGAGTATCGCCATGAGGAAGCCCGCGGAAAGCATTCCGCTCTGGACTATGAGGGACACTCCGCCGGGCTTCATAAGCTCCTTCCAATTGTCCTGGTACATAAACGAGAAGACATGGCGGGAATGGCCGTCCAAAAGCCCCATGCAGTTAGGCCCCCAGAGGCGGATGCCGTGTTCCCTTGCTATCCGTACCGATTCCTCCTGGAGTGCGCGACCCTGGCTTCCGGTTTCCGAGAAGCCCGCCGATTCGATGATGATGCCCTTGACCCCCTTCTTCGCGCATTCCCTGATGGTGTCCGGAAGGAACTTTGCTGGAATGAAGTAGAGCACCAGGTCGAAATTTTCGGGTATTGAAGCGATGTTGGGATAACATTTCACTCCTAAGATTTCCTCGTATTGGGGATTTACCGGGTAAAGCTTTCCGCGGTATCCCTCCATGACATTGCGGAAAAGAAAAAGCCCGCCCCGCGGTTTCATCGTGGCCCCGAGGACCGCCACGCCTTTCGGATGATAGAAGATGTCCAGCATGATATGGTTTCCTCCAGAATCGCGGAATGGTTTCCGCGTATATGCTTGATGCGGTTTCGTCCCCACCGGGTGAAACCGCTTTTTTGCCGCCGAGGGGGCTTTACTTCTTCACCAGCGCGTCGGCGATGACCTTCTCCGCAAATTCCAGGGTGGGCCCAACGATGCGTGAGAGCTTCATCCCGTTCCCGGCGCTTCCTTCCATGGCCTTGATTGTTGCGGATTGGACTATGCCCTGGAAGCTCCCCCAGAGCATGTCCACCAGGTGATAGACGTTCACGTTGCGGATGAGCCCTTCTTTGATGGCGGCCCCGTATATCGCCCTCATGCCTTCATAGCGCTCCTTCACCTGGCCCTTGATGAGCGTCCGTATCTCCCCGTCCACCTGGCGGATGGTCCCCTCATGTTGAAGGAGGAGAAAGAGCCGCAGTGCCCCCGGATCGCCGGAGAAGAGGGCGTGGTAGGTGCGGAAGTGGTCGCGGAAAATTTCACGTCCGGACATGTATTCCTTCCGGTCCATTTTGTCCCGCATGGCCGCCATGTCCCCGTGAAGGCGTTCTATCACCGGCAGGGTCAGGGTATAGTAGAGGCCGTCCTTCGTGCGGAAGTAGCTGTAGACCGTGGGTTTGGTGATACCAGCCTCCCGGGCGATATCGTCCATGGAGGCCCCGGCGTACCCCCGGGCGAGGAACACCGCCCTAGCCGCCTCGATGATGTCGAAACGGCGGCGGTCCTTCTCCTTCTCGCGCCGCCTTGCCAGGGGCGAATTTTGCGAAGCAATCGGCATAGTTTTTACCCGTGGTAAAGTGATTTTACCACGGGTAAAAATGTCAATAAAAAAAGGGGACGCCTTCCGTGTGCAGTCGGGCCTATTTATCCCTTGTGAAGGTCCCCATGAGCTTTGCTTCGGCGAGGACATTACCCTTCATGGCGGAAAGGAGCCCCTCCTTTGTGAGCCCCTTCGGGAGGGTAGGCCCTGTGGAGAGCGCGTAGAGAGTGTAATGATAATGGTGCACTCCCGTCCCTTTAGGCGGGCAGGGGCCCCCGTAGCCCGGGCGCTTCCAGCTTGTGGGTCCCTGGGTGAATTCCGCGCCGCCCTGGAGTTGCACCGTCGCCGATTTAGGAAGGCCCGCCGGGAGGGCCGTCACCGAGGGCGGGATGTTGTACGCGACCCAGTGGACCCAGACATATCCCACCACGGGGCGCGCGTCGGGGTCGTCCATTATAAGGGCGAATGATTTTGTCCCCGCCGGGGCGCTTTGCCAGCTTAAGGGCGTAGAGGTGTTTTTCCCCAGACAACTGTATTGTGCCGGAATGCTTCCGTTCGGGGTTAAAGCCGCGCTTGAGAGGGAGAAAGCACCCTGGGGCAGGGCGCTTTGGGGACGCCCGGAATTCGAAACGGTTATGACGAGCGTAACAATGAAAGAAACGACGAGGAATATGCGAGATGCGGTCATTGTGAGAAGCCTCCCTGTTTGTTTTGATGTAACATAAGGCGATCTTCGATTATCGGGTTTTCCGCCCTCTGAAGGCTGGAGGGGAAACCCGATAGAGGTTACCCGTCATCAGTATGTTCGAAACAATGGGAAAAGTCAAGGAGTACATTTGGGGCGGGAAAAGCCAAGTGGTGAATTTGCCGACAGGCATCATTAAGGACGAAAAGATGGAAAGGGCCAGAAGGCGGAAAGAAAAAAAATTGACGTGGACGTGCCTGGATTGTAGATTAAATGTGTCGTTTATGGCAACCTCTAATAATCAGGATTTCCCGCCCGCCTTCGGCGGGCGGGAAATCCTGAGTCCTGAGTATGCCGGTAGTTTCAATTTATGTGGACCTCAAAAATTTAATTTTTTTGAGGTTCCCTTATTCTATTTTCGGAGAAACATTTATGAAAAAGTACTCAGCCGCACTGTTGGCCGTTCTCCTTGGATTGACCTTCTCATCTTGCGGGAAGGGCGGGGCCCCCAGCGACGTTTTCAACCGCTTAAAGGGATTATCGCCGAACAACATTGAAGATGCTGCGGCGGTTTATACAGCCGGCACCATGGAGGCTATTCGCGAGCTGAAGAAACTCCTGCCTCCTGACCAGCAGAAGGGAACGGACAATACGTTCGCTACTGCAACCTGGGAGGTCATCGAGGAAAAGATCAGCGGCGACACCGCTACTGTGAAGCTGAAGTTTACCTCCCACGCTAAGGCCGAAAAGGTGAACGCAGTGGCGCCGTTCAGACTCAAGAAAGAAGGCGGAGCCTGGAAATTGGACATGGAACAGGAAATGCGGATGGCCCTCCAGGCCATAAAACAGATGGATAAAATGAAAGATATGTTGAAGCAATTGAAAGGAGGGAAGTAATAGCCGCAGATTACCCGGTCTTGTTGCCTGTGGAATCTCTAATAATCAGGTTTCCCGCCCGCCTTCGGCGGGCGCAAAACATAAGGCAACCTCTAATAATTATGTTTACCCGCCGCCCTCGGCGGGCGGGTAAACGAAGTTTTTATGACTTCCCTAATATTTAGAGGTTCCCATAAGTGCTGAGGTTGCCATTGGCAACCTCTAATTTTTTAGAGGTTCTGGGTATTTGGCCATAAAAAGATGGAATAAAACAGATAATGGGATTTACTATTTATGGCCCCCTAGACCATTGCTGATATTGACTGCAGGCCCCGGTTAGCTCTGTTTGGCCGGGTATGTGCATGCGCTCTTCTCAGATGGACTGGAAAATGAATCTGGGCAACAAGCCCTCTGTGGAGATGTGTCTCAATGAAAAAAATTATGGAGTACTTTCTACTTCGGTTTGAAGACGCCTCTTTTTTTAGAAAGAAGCAGGCTAAATCGTTTTTCATCTTATGTCTAATAATTCTCGCTGTCTCGCTTATGGTATTTGTCGGAGTCCTTGCCTTTTTCCCCGAATCCCTTAGGACCACGGGGCCGGTGGCGGGTACTCTTTTTGTCCTTGCCGCCGTATTGCTTTACTTTTTGCGGGGGGGATATTACACCCTGGCGGCGAACCTTCTGGTTAGCGTGTTCGTACTCACAATGCTGGCCGGGGCCTTCGCGCGCATTGAGAAAGCGCCCCACACGATCTACTCTTCATCCTTTTACTATCTGATAGCCACTATCGTAATCGCCACGCTTTTTTGCACAAGAAGATGGGTCATCGGAGTAGGCGTCTTTATTCTCCTGAACAACATCGTTATATTTAATCTGATTAAGGGCAAACTTGACGCTACGGGCTTGCAGGCCGCGACATGGGGGGTAACTCATTATACGGTCTGCGTCGCGGTTATAACGATACTCAGCCTCCTCATTGTGTCGATATTTAACGCCACGCTTGGTGAGTTGAATATCGAATTAAAGAAGAACGCCGACCGTCTTGCAATCATCAGGCGGCTCCTTGTGTCCGCAAGAAAAGCCTCCGGGGAACTGACCGAGATGTCGGGCAGCCTCTCGAAAACATCAGTTACCTTTGCCGAAACCTCCCATAACCAGGCGGCCTCGGTGGAAGAGCTTACTTCCGCCATTGAAGAGATATCCGCCGGCATGGACTCCATGGCGGACGGCTCCCAGGAACAGGCGCAAAGTTTGGCGCTCCTCATCTCGCATATCCAGGAGCTCTCATCCGTAATAGCTGAAGTGGGGGAGACAACGAGGACGATGATGGGGCAGACCGACAACACCACTTCCGAGGCCCTGGCCGGGGAACAGTCCCTGCGGAAGATGAACGAGAGCCTCGGTAAAATCGTCGAAAGTTCCAGGGACATCAAAAACATCATCGGAATCATCGACGATATTTCCGACCGCATCAACCTCCTTTCGCTCAACGCCGCCATCGAAGCTGCCAGGGCCGGGGACGCGGGCAGGGGGTTTGCCGTCGTCGCCGACGAAATATCAAAGCTGGCCGACCAGACCGCAACAAGCATAAAAGAAATCGACACGCTCATCAGGTCGAGCAATCAGGAAGTAGAAAAGGGCATGGGCGACATTATGGAGGTGACGGCGAAGATTACGAGCGTTATCGAGGCCGTCAACTCCATTGCGGGGGGAATGAGACGAGTATATGAATATGTCCAGAGGCAGGAGCAGGTCAACCAATCGGTGAACAGGCAGTCCGAGAATGTAAGGATGAAGACCTCCGAGATAAGCAGCGCCATCGAAGAGGAAAAGCTGGCCCTTGGGGAAATCGTCAAATCAATATCGGAGATAAATGATGCCACACAGCTCATGGCGATTGAATCCGACAAAATTTCCGGTGATTCCGGCAGGATTTCGGGCCTCTCTTCGGACCTGGAAGATGTAATTGCCTCACAGGAGGAGAGCTAAGGCCGACTCAGAGGCCTGTTTTTTTAAACGGGCGGAAGGCGGATGCTGATCTATGCCACGATTTGGTAATATCCTGAATTTTCGCAATATAGCCGATGACCCGGACCTGGCTGCGTGGCGGGGCAGGGCCATCGCGATCATACTGGTCGTCCTTGCCGTTACGGGCCTTCCTGCGTACGCCTCGGTCGTTTTTTCGGCGGTCCGCAGAGGCCTCATCTTCCCCCTCGAAGTTGCCTACGTCTCCATCTATGTGGTGCTGGTGATTTTGGCTTTACTGCCCCGCGTCGACTATCGGCTGAAGGTATGGGGCCTCATCGGAACCAGCTATGTGAACGCCATGGCCAGCTTCTTGCGCCTCGGCCTCGTTGGAAGCGGACGCCTATGGCTCATCGGTATTCCGGTTATCGCCACTGTGATTTTAGGGTCGCGGGCCGGTTATGCCGCGGGTTTGGTGAGCTTGCTTATCTATGTGTTTTTTTTCATCTTCGCTTCCATGGGCCATCTCGATGAAAGACTCGTAGTCCGCGAAAACCCTCTCTCCACCGACATGTGGATCGAGGGAGGGGCCGCCCTTCTGGTATTTCTCTGTATTCTGATTATTCTTGTTGAGCGGTTTGTCTCTCTCCAGGGAAAGACCCTCTACGAATACAGTGCCGCCAATATAAAGCTGACCGATACGACGCTTGCCCTCCAGAAAAGTGAAAGCCAGCTACGCGCCATAGGAGACAATCTCCCGGGGGGGATGATCTATCAGATGGTGTTGGGGGCGGACGGGAAGAGGAGGTTTACCTACCTGAGTGCCGGAGTTTTAAGGCTTCATGGATACAGGCCTGAGCAGGTTTTGGAGGACGCGTCGCTCATCTATGGAAAGATATCAGAGAAAGATATTGTTCGAATGATCGAAGAGGAGAACAGCTCTTTCCGGCAATTGGGCCGGTTTGATATCGAAGTGCGGATGCAGAACGATCCAGATACAGAGCGGTGGAGCAGATTGGTGTCGCAACTGCGGAAGCTTGAAAATGGCGATATTGTGGCCGATGGGATCGAGCTTGACATCACCGAAAGCAAACGGGCCGAAGCCGCGCTCAGGGAAAGCGAAGCGAAATACCGGGCTTTGAGCATGGACCTGGAAAACAAGGTTGCGGAGAGGACCGAGGAGCTTGAACGAATGAATGATGTCCTCGTCGGGACGAACCGGGACCTGGAGAAGGCCCTTGCTGAGTTGAACTCGGCCCAGACCCAGCTTGTGCGGTCGGAAAAGCTGGCCGCCCTGGGGCAATTCGCCGCGGGAATTGCCCATGAGCTGAACACGCCACTCGGGGCCGTCGTGTCATCGGTCCGCTCAATGGTGGAACTCCTGGAAAAGCGGATGCTTCAATGCGTCCATGTCCTTCCCTCCTTCAGCGGAAAAGAATTGGACGTGTTTTTTACGCTCCTTGATGAAAGCCTGGCCCAGGCGTCGCGTATCGACGGCCTTCCCGACAGAAAGACGGTCAGAGAAATTGAAACGGCCTTGCGCAGAAGGGGAATATCGGAACCGGATGCGACGGCAAAGCGCATCACCGACATGGGCGCCCAGGGGCTGAAGGAAAAGCTGGGGGACCTGCTCGTTGTCGGGAAGAGGGACGATATCCTCTCCGCGGTAGAGGTGCTTTCGTCCCTCCGGCGCCTCGGAGAAATCATCTATGTGGCTTCCGACAAGGCGGCCAATGTGGTCAGGGCCCTGCAAAACTATCTCAGGCAGGATGATGCGGCCGATTTTGCCAGCGTCAATATAAAAAGCGAGATCGATACAATTTTAGCCCTTTTCCATAATAAAATAAAACATAGCATTACAGTGCACAGGAACTTTCTAACAGATAGCCAGGCCATGGGGAACCGTGAAAAAATGAACCAGCTCTGGATAAATTTGCTAAACAACGCCTTCCACGCCATGAACTGGCAGGGTGACATTGAAATTGAAATAAAAGATGTGGAAGACCTGGTCTCCGTGTCAATTATCGATTCCGGCCATGGCATTCCCGAGGAAATACGGGGCAGGGTTTTTGAGCCTTTTTTTACAACGAAAAAGTTCGGGGAAGGCCTTGGGCTGGGCCTGGATATCTGCAAAAAAATAGTTGAAACCCATGACGGAAAAATTGAATTTGAAAGCGGACCGGGCAGGACCAGGTTCACCGTTTTGCTCAAGCGGGCCGGAGTGTAATAAAGTTGGAGGTCCCTGGCGGCAGGGGGCCGCCAGGATGGCGCCGGGGAAATCAGGGGTGCGGGAGAAGATGCACAATGGGCAGAAAAGCGATACTGTGCGTTGATGATGAAATGATAATTGTGCTTTCGATGAAACTGGAACTGGCCAATTATTTCGGCGACCGTTTTCTCTACGAAGGCGCCATGGATGCCCGGGAGGCGATGAAGCTGCTTGATGAGCTTGCCGCTGAAGGGACCGCCGTTGCGCTGATAATAACTGACTGGCTTATGCCGGGAATGAAAGGCGATGAATTGCTTATAAGGGTGAGGGAACGCCATCCCGACATAAAGTCGATATTGATTACGGGCCAGGCCGATGAGGCCGCCATCATAAGGGCAAAGACAGAAGCCGGCGTATACGAAGTGCTCAAAAAGCCCTGGCACAATGAGGCCCTGATTGCAGCAATTGAAGCCTGCATCCCGGAAGAGGCGTTTTAATTGTAAAAATGTAACGGTTGCCCTTCAATATCGTTTCGCCCTTTTCTACGCTATGTCCGGAGCGCCGGCTCCACGCATATCGGCCCATCAAGCCATAAAAAACTGGTTGCCAGCAGAGCGCCTTTTGGGATATATATTCATCCTGAAGTTCTCATATTTCCCGAGGTTGAGTGATGCTCCTGACCAGAAAGCGTGCGCTTGTTGTATTTGTCTTTTTATGCCTTCCCGTCATCTATTTCTGTGAAACCCTCTCAGGAGGCCGGAGGCTGGCCGGGGAGAGGCTTTGCGGTACTCCTCCCGCGGGCATGGTGTGCATACCCGGAGGAAAGGGGGTGGTGGGACGTTACACCGACAATCCCGCCGAACTTAAAAAGGGGGCCACGGCAGTGAACGAGGCCTGGGACGGCGAACATTCTTCCATAGTACTCGGGTCAGATGCCGGCGAACATGCCGTGGACATCTCCACGTTCTACCTTGACGCCCACGAGGTGACCAATGAGGAGTACGACAAATGCGTCAGGGCCGGTGTCTGCACCCGTTTTCGCAATTACGGGCATCATCTTTACAATAAATTTCGGGAACCGACACAGCCTGCGGTCCCCGTTTCCTGGGAGCAGGCGTTCACATACTGCAAATGGGCCGGAAAGCGCCTCCCAACGGAGGCGGAGTGGGAATACGCCGCCAGGGGCGGCGCGAAGGCAACCATTTATCCCTGGGGCAATTCCAGCCCCGATTGCGGCAAGGCGAACTACCGCGGATGCCGCGAGAGCGGAATTGACAAAACGCGCCCCGTGGGTAGCTACCCTGCCGGACATTTCGGAGTGTACGAAATGGCTGGGAACGGCTATGAATGGGTAAATGACTGGGCGTCGGACTGCCGGAGCGGCTGCGAGAAACCCTGCGGCGCCGTGTGTACGGGGCGGGACCCGTTGGGGCCCTGCAGCGGAAAATATCCCTGCCCGGGACATTCCAAAAAGGTCCTCCGGGGGGGGAGCTTCTGGTGGCCCGCCGAATATATGATGGGATGGGCGAGGAGGCTTGAGAACGTACACAGCGGCGGCAACAGGCTTTCTTTTCGCTGCGCATCTTCGACACCCTATCTGAATCAACCCCCCGGATGGATGATTACCAACCCGCCTCCCGATCTTCCCGACCCCGGCCCCCTTTCGGATGAGGAGAAGAAGATAATGTCGTCAATCGAAAACGATGTCCTCGACAAGCCCCTCTGCGACCAGGTCGCCTGGTCGCGGGCGGACTGCAAGGACCCCCTCTCCTATGTGACGAGCAATGAGAGCCAGCATTTTCTCTTTATGCCATATATAAAGAACCTTGGAGGCGCTTATTTCGGCGTCGCCGCCGAGGCGAACTACTCTTTCATCGCCTACGCGAAGAGCCGTTACGCCTTTCTTATGGATTACGACATCCATGTGGTAAGGCTCCACCGTATCATTCGCGCCCTTGTGAAGGAGGCCGAATCGCCGCGGGAATTCATCGCGCTCTTCGACGCGCGCAACGCGAAGAAGACGGAGAAGCTTATTCGAAACGAGTATCCCGGGGACAATAAAATAAACCGTACAATCTGGGTCTACACCTATTACCGTGAAAAGCTGCAGAAGCATTATAACCGCATCGCCCAGCCGTCGCCGGCCTTTAAGGATTTCGGGTGGCTCCGCAATCCCGAGGCGTATCGATATGTGAGGAACCTTTACCTTCAGGGAAGGATCGCCGTCATTGAGGGCGATCTTTTAAAAGACAGGGCCATGCGCTCAATAGGCAAGGCCGCCCGGGACCTCGGTACGGTGGTGCGCATCTATTATCCAAGCAACGCTGAGGAGATGTGGACCCGTTTTCCCACGAACTATCGCCTGAACGTCATGGCCATGCCTTTCGACGAGCGGTCAATAGCCCTGAGGACCATCTGGGCGAACACCTACCCCAAGGGTAGAAAACAGCGGTTCTGGCACGCACTTACCGCGGGTATCTACTGGCACTATGTGGTCCACGGCGCCATGGACTACCAGGAAAAAATCCAGCGTCCCGATTACGACGAAATCGATGCCTGGAAATCCGAAAGATTACTCTCGGGAAGCAGGCTTTTAAGCGTGGTCAACCTTCCGGGGAGCGTTCCCGAGGTCTTCTCCCCCGGGACCGGGGACGAGAGGCCGTGATGCCGGTTAGGCGCCGCCTTTTGGCGTTCCTTTTCGCGGCAGGGGCTTTTCTTGCCGGCGCCTCGGTGGCGCCGGGGCAGACGGCGGAACGCCCCCTGGTCCTACAGGAGATGACCTGGCGCGACGTGGGGGTGTACCTGAAGACCTGCGATATGGTGATCATCCCGCTTGGCAGTACTGAGCAGCAGGGGCCGCATCTCCCCTTGGGTACCGACTTCTACGAAGCCTTCGGCATCGCGAAAAAAATTTCAGCGAAAACAGGCGTCATCGTTGCGCCGCTGGCATTGGCCGGCTACAGCGACATCCATATCGGTTTTCCCGGCACCGTCACCGTGCGTCCCGAGACCCTGGAATCGTACATCTACGAATGCGCGGAATCGCTGGTGAACCAGGGCTTTAAAAAGATCATGTTCTTCAACTACCACGGGGGAAACAATATTGTACAGGCGAAGGTGATGCACCGCATCAACCATAACACCACGGCAACGGCCCTGGCCATCGGCATCGGAGGGAGCATCAGAAAGGACGTACCGCCGGGGACTTACGAAAAGTTTTTCGACTGGCACGCCGGCCTCGGCGAGACCTCCATCATGCTCTATCTGGAACCGGGCCTGGTGCGTATGGACCGGGTGGAAAACCCCGTCCTGGATTTTCGGTTCACCCGGGAGCCTGGAAAGCTCAAAGAGCTTTTTGAAAAGAACCCCGAGATGGCCCATGTGTGGAACGAGGAGATAGGCGTCCCGGGCCGCACGGGGAAAGGCGGGGCGAGCAGGGATTTCTCCTCCAATGGCGTCTGGACGCTCAACGATCTTAACCGTGCGACCCGTGAGTTGGGGCGGATGCGCGTTGAAGCGATGGTGAAGTCCGTTGCCGATTTCATCAATGCCTGGAAAGGCCCAACAGGGAAAACGTCAGGGGATAGATAAAGCCGCTTCCGCCAGCGGCCCCCTTGAAACCGTTCTTCCGAAATGGATACCCACATGGGCGACTGGACCGTAGAAAAGAGAGAGACGGTGTTTCGGACCGGGATTTTCGAACTGGACCGGCTCTCGTGCCGTCATTCCGACAAGGGCGCCTACCATGACTTCTACATCATCAGCGCGCCGGACTGGATCAATGTCGTGGCCAGGGACGAGGAGGGGCGCTTTATTACCGTGGTACAGCACCGCCTGGGGACAGGGGAGCATACCGTTGAAACCCCGGCGGGCCTCGTAGAGCCCGGCGAGGCCCCCTTCGACGCTGCGCGGCGCGAGCTCCTGGAGGAAACGGGATACGAGGCGAGTACCTTTTCTCTCATGAAAAAACTTTCCGCCAACCCCGCAATAATGGACAACCATATTTACTTCTACCGCGCCGAGGGGTGTCGTAAGGTGGCGGCCCAAAATCTCGACCGGGCCGAGGACATCCGGGTGCGCCTCTACGAGGAAAAAGAAATTCGCGCCATGGTGCGGGACGGCCGTATAGGCTATTCCATCATCGTCACTGCTCTGGGACTCTATTTCTCGGAAAGGGACGGAGGAACCGGACCATGAGGGCCGCCGCGCTCCTCTTTATTCTGGTAATCCCGGGGGGCGATACGAGCTTTGAGTACCGGGTCGCCGTTAGTTACCACGCTAAGCTCGTGAAGAACCGGGAATGGAGTATCGCGGTGTATCGAACTGGAAGGAAGATGCGCATCGCTGTCGACAATTTCGGATCGAGGAGCATAGTCGCCCCTCTGGAAAAGGGCGAGTATTTGGCCCTGGTGGATTTTCTAAACCGGAAGGGAATCTGGAGGCTTCGGGACCATTATCCTCCGGGGAGCCCCAACGCCTTCTATAAGATCGAGGTGGAATCGGAGGGCCGCCGGCACAGCGCCGTGGTGGAAGCGGGGCCCCTGCTCTCCGGCTACGCCTCAAGGTACCGGGAGATCATCCGGCGTATGGAAAACCTGGCAAAGATAAAGCTCGACGGGTGAGCTTCATTTCATTTCCTCACATTCGGGGAGGCCTCCCTCTATATCCCGGACCGAGACGGTGAGACAGAGCGTCCTTCCGCCCCTGGCAGGGCGGAAGAGCACTATCTTTTCCATGCCCTCGATGCTCTGGGAAAGGCAGCCCTTCTTTTTTTCAAGTATACGCTGAACCATGGGTACTGCCGAGAAGCTCATTCCGGCCAGGGCGCCCTGGGGATGAAAAAGGACCGTTCCTTCCCCGTCTATTACGTAGAAATACCCGGACGTTCCCACCCTGCGATTTTTAATTTCGTCGTAGCGGGACATGTCTCGCGAAAGGACCGCGGCGGTGCGATCAATTTCCGCGGTAAGCGATTCCCGCCTGAGCGGGCTTTTGTGCAGGCACCCCGCACTTAAGATGAGCGCCGCCGTCAGTGCAGCAGCGCATTTTTGGCATGCGCTCCAAATGGAAAATGCCCGTTCTGCCGGAGGCGGCATGCCTGTTGCGGGCCTCCATTTAATTCTGTTGGCGTTGCGGAGGCCAAGAGTACCGTCAGACGGCGCCTTTTTTTGTTTTGGGCCTTTTACTTTTCCCATGGAGAGAGTACACTGTGTTTTCGGAGGTTTTTCCAGCAAAAAATTCTTTTCCGGTTGTGATTTAAAAATATATTGACAATAAAAAAACAGGTTTTATTGTTATCTTGCGGCTGTCCGGTACCCATGATGAGGCGGGCCAAAGAGATAATTGTCCCTTCTGAGACCCGCGACGGTTCGTCGGTTCGGCTTGTCGGTTCATAGAAGCAATTCTTGCGGCAACCTCTAAAATCAGGTTTTTCCGCCCCAATTAGGCCGGAGTAAAACCTGAGCCCTGAGTGCGCCGGTGGTAACAATTTATTGGCAGTCACAAAAACAAGGTCCTCACGTCCGCCGAAGGCGGGCGGGAGAACATAAGTCCTGAGTATGTCAGAAGTTACAATTTATGGGAACTTAAAAAATTAATTTTTATAGATCCCGCTTGAGTTTTTGCGACTGCCATTATGGGAACCTTAAAAAAATTAAATTTTTAAGAGATTGTACCACGTAATTCCCGGTAAGGCAACAACAAAACAGGAACAACAAAACAGGGAGGAAAATAATGTTGAAAAAATCCGTTCTTTTTGTCATCTGCCTCGGTGTGGCCCTCATGATCTACCCGATGGCGTATTCGCAGCAGCCGGTACCCTCTGAGGAGCAGGCGGCGGAGGAGAAAGCCCCCGAGAAAAAGGCCGAGGAAAAAACGAGTCCGGCCGTGTCGGATGCAAGGCAGGAGGATGAAGCCCGGCCTGTAAGTATCGTCACCACCTCGTCACAGGCGATCGTCTATGTCCAGGGCCTGAACACCTACGTGAATACGAAAGTCAAGTTCCGCCTCTTCACCACGGATAACGTCTATGCCGACAAAATCGAGTACAAGCTGGATGGCGGCGATGTGAAGGTCTATTCCGAGCCTTTCAGCGTGGAGCAGGAAGGGAAGCACATCATAACTTACAATGGCGTCGACAAAATTGGCAACCGGGAGGACGCGAAGTCGATGAGCTTCATCGTAGACGCCACTGCCCCCTCGATTATCGTGACATCCAACAAGCCCCTCATGCAGCAGGACGGAAAGCTGTACGTGTCCAAAGATTTTGCATTCAGGGTCGATGCCCGGGACGATATCTCCGGCGTGAAAAGCGTCGAGTATTCGACGAACGGCACCGACTTCGTGGCGTATCGGGAGCCTTTTGGCATTCCCACTGACGGCACTGTGAACCTGAAGGTCCGCGCTACGGACAATGTGCTCAATACCCAGGAAACCTATGTGCTTAAACTCGTCGACCAGTCCGGCAATCCCGTGGAGCTGAAGCAGAGCGCCGTGGTAATGCAGACGGACAATGTACCTCCCACGGTGGAGATCAAGTGCGACAAGGCCTTCCTGAACCGTAATGGAGTGAAGGTCATTTCCAGCGACGCAAAGTACAGCATTGCCGCCGCGGATGATGCCTCTGGTGTGGCTGCCGTATTCATGAGGGTCGACGGCCGTGGAGAATTCATGCCCTATACCAATGAACTCATGTTCAACACCAATGGCGAGCATAGCATTGAGGCGAAGGCCCTCGACAAGGCAGGCAACATGTCTCCTGTGTCGGTCCTTTCGGTATACGTCGACACGATTCCGCCGGAATCCCGCATAGAGACTGTTACCGAATAAAGTCTTTTTTACGTACGGGCTAAAAGGACCCCGCGACACCGCGGGGTCCTTTTCGATGTGTAAGCGACGTCCGTTCACCCTAAAACAGCACTTCCATGTCCGCCTTCTCTTTCTTTAGGATGAATAAATCGTAATATTGGGAAGCCTTTCCCTCATACCCCATGATGTCGTAGGAGGCCCCGATATTGTAGAGCGCTTCGATGAGGCTGGCGTCGTAACGGTACGCATCGGAAAAGGCGTGGATGGCTTTGACGAATTTCTTATCCATCATTAGGCCCAGGCCAAGGTAGAAATGGCCCCGGGCGTTCCTCGCGTCGAGACGGACGGACCTTTCGAGGTGGCGAATCGCGTCCTTCAGTTTACCGGCCCTGTGGAGGTACGCTTTACCGAGGCCGTAATGCCCCAGAGTGTAGCAGGGATTGATCTTAATCGCTTCCTGAAACTTCGGTATCGACTCGTCAATTCTGCCTTCCCGGGCGAGTGTGGCCCCCTCGCGATAAAGGGTGCTGGAGTTCTGTCGGCCTGCCGCTCCCCGGGGTAACACAAAAAAGAGCAGGACGATGAAAACGGCTGCGCGCTTGCTGTACTCCATGAAACGGCCCTCCGGGAATTATTTCGCCCCGGGGACCATGTTTTTCAGCTTGTCGAAGAGAAATGAATCGATCCCACGGCTGAAGTAGACGTAAAAAATGAAGATGATCCAGAGGAGTACGGTAAGGATACACATAAATTTGAGGAGTTTTTCGGCGCCAATGTCATGTGCCTTATAGAAGATTATGATGAGGGCCAGGGGCCAGAACAGAAAAAGGTTTACGAAGACCAGGGCCAAAAGCTCCTTGAAAAAATAGGCCGTCACGTCAAACCAGGCGGAGTAAAAGGCGCCATATCCCCGGACGATCTCCTCCCGGAAGAACCATACGTAAAAAATGAAGATCGCCGTCGCCACGGCTTTCCAGAAGATTTCCAGCCGGGGACGAAACCAGAGGAACATCACCGTGAAACCCCAGAGGGACACGAACAAGAAGATCGATTTAACGAGTATGGCGTTTTCCATCGGCGGATTCCGGGTGTTGTAAATATCCCTACATGGTATTATCGGCCGCCGGGGCGTATCCTGTGAGGGGAATACCTCCGGCGGTGCAAGATTATGCTTGCGCGATGAGGCGGTAACGTCCATCATCGTCCGGCGGCTTCATGATGGCGCCGCCGGATAAAAATATGCAACCATTATTTCGATACCTGGCCCCGTGGTTTGCGCTTCTTCCGGTCCTCTTTTTCCCGGTTTGCAGGGGCATCTCAGGGCCCTACACCTATCGCCTTGTATTGCCTTCGGACTCCGATTTCAGCATCACCGCAGGGGAAATTGAGGAAGCCATGAAGGAGGGGCTCACGCCCTTCGAGGCCGCGGACCCATATCTCGCCGAGATCACTGTGTACGGATACTCATCCGTGAAGGAGGTGTTCAGCTTTTCCGGCTCCGAGGAGGAGGGGGTATCGGTGAAACAGGGGAAGGGGCATATTGAGGCCATGGTGCGCGTGAAGAAAGGGGGGAAAACTCTCAGGCTTTTCTTCGTCCGCGGCGAGGGGAACAGCCGCGGGGAGATTCTGGAGGGGCTCCTCGGGGAGATGAGGAAGGTCTTGAACCTTCCGGGGAAATCTTCTCCCTGAGTTACCGCCGCTTTTCCAGTGCGAGGCGCGCCCCTAAGCGCAGGGCCTCCACCATGCTGGAATGTCCGGCTATTCCCTTACCTGCGATATCATAGGCGGTGCCGTGGTCCACGGATGTGCGCACCATGGAAATACCCAGGGTCACGTTAACACCCCTTTCGAAGGCCAGGAGTTTGAAGGGGATGAGCCCCTGGTCGTGGTATTGCGCCACGGCGAGGCGGTATTGTTTCCACCTTGAGGGGAGAAAGAGCGTGTCGGCGGCGAAGGGCCCCTGGACCTTCGCGCCCCGCTCCCGGGCCTTGAAAACCGCCTCGGCCGTGACGCGCCTGTCGAATTCCCCGATGGCGCCATCATCACCGCAATGGGGGTCAAGGCCGCAGACGGCGATGGCGGGGTCCTCTCCGTCAATGGCACTCAGGGCAAGGCGGCCCGTCTCTATGGTTTTCACGAGGCGCTCCGGGGTTAGCGAGTGTTCCACCATGGAAAGTGGGATGTGGGTGGTCGCAAGGATCACCCGGTACTCCGGAGAAAACATCATCATGAATGGGTCCTTCTCTCCGATGGCCTCCGCGATATACTCTGTGTGGCCCGTAAACCGGCAGCCGGATTTTTCCACGAAAGATTTGTTCACGGGGCCCGTCACCACGGCGTCGATCTTCCCCGTCTTCCACATTTCCACCGCCGCGTCGATGTACATTCTGGACTCGCCCCCCGTGTAGACGGTGCCGCACCCGGGTTCGGGCATGGGGAAATCTGCGCGGATGTCCGCAAGAAAACCGCGCCGCCCCCCGCCGGGAGTGCGGCGGGTATCGCCCTCATGGGGGTCTATCGTTTCAAGGGAGTCGTGGAGTTCACGGTGGTATCGCGACAGCACCTCTCCGCGGGCGATGACCACGGGGACGATGCCTTCAATTTGTTTGCCGAGGAGCGCTTTCGCGGTGATTTCAGGGCCCACGCCGGCTGGGTCCCCGAGGGTGATGCCTATACGGAGGTCACTGCCGGGCAATAAACTCACCCGGTATCTTTTTGTTCTTCTCGTAGTCCGCCTCGAGGAGGTCCTTCGCGGAAGACTTAAGGTCGTTGGAGATGGTGCAGCGCCCTTCGAGAATGACGCCATTTTGGATGATGAGCTCCGGGGTTTTGATGTCCCCGAGGATCTTCGCAGTGGGCATCAGGAGGACGCGGTTGGTGGCGTTTATATTGCCCAAAACCAGGCCTTCCACGATGACCGAGGTGGCGTTGATGTTGGTGCGTATTTTTCCGGTGGGTCCAATGTAAAGCTGGTCCGCCTGGAGATATTTTCCTTCGAAATGACCGTCGATACGGAGTGAACCGTTGATGAGGAATTTGCCGGTAAAGTAGGAATTTGGGCCTATGACATTGTTGGCGATGTCCCCGCCGCTTTTCGCGATTGCCATTGCTACCTCGGATGATGGAAATTTACGGTATTAATGACGACCGGTGCGGCTTTTGTCAAGGGAAAATATTGCCGGGAAAAAGCGGGAGGGCCCGGTCCCGGCGCGGACGGGATTCCGCGCCGGGACCGGGCCTATTTCAGCTTTTTTTTGCGTATCCGATGGTCCTCAGGGAATCTTCGATCTCCGCGAGGATCGCCGGGTCATCGATGGTGGAGGGGACGCTGTACTCCTGGCCGTCGGCTATCTTTCGCATTGTGGAGCGGAGGATTTTTCCAGACCTGGTTTTTGGGAGGCGTTTCACCACCATGGCCGTCTTGAAGACGGCCACTGCGCCGATCTGTTCGCGCACCATTTTCACGAGCTCATCCACGATGGATTTTTCGTCCTTTTCAACACCGGCTTTCAGGACCACGAAGCCCACGGGGAGCTGGCCCTTGAAGTCGTCGGCGGCGCCGACGACGGCGCACTCCGCCACATCGGGATGGGTGGCGATCACTTCTTCCATGGCCCCCGTAGAGAGGCGGTGCCCCGCCACATTGATCACGTCATCAACGCGCCCCATGATGTACAGATAGCCGTCACTGTCCTTGTATCCCCCGTCTCCGGTGAAGTAGTATCCAGGAAAAGGGTCTGTGTACGACTCCTTGAATTTATCATCGTTCTGCCATAGCGTGGGAAGGGTCCCCGGGGGGAGGGGAAGCTTTATTGCCACAATCCCTTCCGTATCCGGCCCCACAGGCTTTCCGTCGCCGTCGAGGATGTCCACCTCGTAACCCGGTACCGCTTTTGTGGGTGAACCCGGTTTGATCGGCAGTTCCTCAATTCCCGTACAGTTTGCTGCGATTGCCCAGCCGGTTTCGGTTTGCCACCAGTGGTCGATTACGGGAATCCCGAGCTTCTCGGATGCCCAGTGATAGGTATCGGGGTCCAGGCGTTCTCCGGCGAGGAAGAGCCGTTTGAAGCCGCTGATGTCGTACTTCTTGATGTATTCCCCATTGGGGTCTTCTTTTTTGATGGCCCGGAAGGCCGTGGGAGCCGTGAAGAGCGCCTTCACATTGTGCTGGGATATTACACGCCAAAAAGCGCCCGGATCGGGGGTCCCCACAGGCTTTCCCTCGTAGCAGATAGTGGTAGAACCGTTGATGAGGGGTGCATAGACGATATAGGAGTGGCCCACGACCCAACCCACGTCAGATGCGGCCCAGAAGACTTCGCCGGGCCCGATGTCGTACACGTTCTTCATGGACCACTTGAGGGCCACGGCGTGTCCTCCATTGTCCCGCACCACTCCCTTCGGCATTCCCGTCGTCCCGGAGGTGTAGAGAATGTACAGGGGGTCCGTTGCGAGGACGGGCACGCACCCCGCCGGCTCCGCGGCGCCCAGGGCGCCGTTCCAGTCCAAGTCCCGTCCGGCGATGAGGGAGGCCTGGACCTGTTCGCGCTGAAGGATGATGCAGTGCGAAGGCTTATGCTTTGCCAGCTCGATGGCCCTGTTCAGGAGGGGCTTGTACTCGATGGTCTTTTTCCCTTCGATGCCGCAGGAGGAGGATATGATGAGTTTCGGCTTGGCGTCATCGATCCGAATTGCCAATTCGTGTGGGGCGAAGCCCCCGAAAACCACGGAGTGTACGGCGCCGATGCGTGCGCAGGCCAGCATGGCCACGATGGCCTCGGGGACCATCGGCATGTAGATGATCACCCGGTCGCCCCTGGCGACGCCCAGGGCGGCTATGGCGCCTGCGCATTTAGATACAAGGTCCTTAAGCTCCCGATAGGTTGTTTTTTTCACTGTGCCTGTCACCGGGCTGTCGTAGATGATCGCAACCTGGTCGGCCCTGCCGTTTTCGACGTGATAATCCACGGCATTGTAGCAGGTGTTGATCTCGCCGTCGGTGAACCAGCGGTAAAATGGCTTGCGTGAATCGTCCAGGACTTTTGAGTAGTTTTTATACCACGTAATTTCCCGGGCCGCCCTGTCCCAGAATCCGGAAGGATCGGTGATCGAATTGTCATACGCTTTTTGATAGTTTCCTTTCATACTTTCTCCTTATAT
Organism: Spirochaetota bacterium; assembly: GCA_029974015.1. Lineage (GTDB taxonomy): Bacteria > Spirochaetota > UBA4802 > UBA4802 > JAGODF01 > JAGODF01. The sequence continues at coordinate 17,445 of JARKUF010000047.1, read as the reverse complement.
CCGAAAAGGTTGATGACGCCATTTATGCAGGCGTCTTTGCAAAATGCTTTTTTTTAACGAGCTTTTACAGGGGAGTCGGCACATCTTACTTTTCCAACACCACCCTGAACTTGTATCGGCTCTCAATGAAATGGGTCCATACCACCTCTATGGGTTTCCCCGCCGTGTCGTAGACGGCGGTCCGGATAGTGAGGACCGGGTCCAGGACGGGGATGGAGAGGCGCTTCGCCAGGTCGGAACTCGCCCGGGTCACTTCCACCTCATGCTCGATGGTGCCGAGCTCGATTCCCAACACCTCCTCAAGGGTTTCCAGCATGGTCTTTTTCTCAAGGTGGTTTTTCTCGATGGGTTCACCGAAGGAAGCCGGAAGATAATTGACTGTGAAACACATGGGTTCCTTGTTGATGTATCTAAGCCGCTCGAAGGTCACAACTGCGCTCCCCGGATCAATTTTCAATATCGATGCCACGTCGGGGTTTGCCGCTTCCCGCCGTTTGGACAGCACTCTGACTGAGGTTTCCCGGTTAACGTTAAAAATCTGCCGGTTGATTCCAGCAAGCTTTTCTCCGCGATGCTTCCGGGCCGAATCAGTCCAGAAGGTCCCCTTCCCCTGCTTTCGGTAGAGGAGGCGCTTCTGTAGAAGGTGTTCCAGGGCACGGCGCACTGTGGTACGGCTCACCCCAAAGGTACGCGTTAGTTCCTCCTCGGGAGGTATTCTCTCATCATGGGAGAGGTCTCCCCGGTCTAACATTACCAGGAGGTAGTCCGCAATCTGGTAGTGGAGCGGTATTTGGCTGTTGTCGAGTGTAATCCTTTCCATGAGAATGGATAAATGCCTGATGCGCGAAAAGGCCATGGGGCCTTTTTGCGGTCAAATGTATATTTGTATCAACTATAATACAAGTTTTCGAACTTGAGGCAAAGCGTCAAGAAAAAAATTGTGTTTTGCGCGAGGTGCTACATGCGTCCCGTTATGCTTTCCAGAGGGAGGAGGGGCAGTATGCGGTGTTCCAAAAAACTGTTCTCCCAGCCGGTCCGGGCCTTCGCCAGGAGGGCCGTCCGGGCAGAGAGCTTCTTTCGGGAGTTGGCGGGTACGAAGAGGGTATATAAAGGCCCGTGGGGAGGAGGCTGGGTGGTATTGAGCTCTGGATTGAGTTTTTTTAAAGTGGACACAGGTATGCCTGCGTAGGCGGCAACACGGTCCACTCCCAGGGAGCTCGGGATGGTAATCGACTCCCGGGTTGTCGGCGCCGCCGGAGGCAGCTCTTCCTCAAGACCGAGAATGTCCATATTGCGATAGATGACCAGAAGCGCCGCGAAGCGGGGCACATACTCGGCGGTTTCAGCGCGCAGGGCGCCTTTCTCGATGAGCTCCCAGAAGGTGCGGGCGCCGGAGCTTTCCATGGCGCGGGAAACATGGCCGGAGCCGCCATTGTATGCCGCCAGGGCCAACTCCCAGGAACCGAATTGCCGGTAGAGATGTTCCAGGTGCTTCAGGGCGGCCCGTGTGGATTTTTCGATATGACGCCGCTCGTCCACCCATGGGTCCGTTTTCAGCCCCAGGATGGAGGATGTGGCGCGAATGAACTGCCAGAGGCCCACGGCGCCGCTTTTTGATACTGCCATGGGATTAAATCCGCTTTCCAAAAGCGGCAGGAGTGAGAGGTCCCGGGGGAGTCCGCCGGTGTTGCCGATGAGTTCAAAGATTGATGAGAGATATGCCCTCGAGCGGACGATGGAGGCCTTCACGTATTCCCGGTCCCTCGTGAGATAGAGGTACATGAAACGGCGTACGTCCCGGTGTTGGCAGATGGAGAGGTCCTCGACGGACTCGAAAAAGTCTCTGGGCGCGTTCCCCGGTATCCGGGTAATGGGCCGGGGGGGTATGTAGTTCTCCGCCCCGGCAAGCCCTTCCTCGCTGTACTCGCGACCATGGAAGAAGCCGAGGACGCTGCCGCTGTAGGTGGCGCTTTCGAAAAGGGCCAGGGCCGAGAGCATAGCTGTAATAAACAGAATAAATATTGTACAAAATCTCATCTTTGTTGCCCGGTCTCCATATTTTTTTTGACACCCGATAAAATTGGCTTTAGGAGGGCAAGAAAAAAAATAAAAAACGGAAAATTTTTACGAGTTAATGGAAGAAATTCAACAAATAGTATATATTTTGATTGAAAATCGAGAAAGGGCAGTCACAAAAACTCATATGATGGCTTAAAAAATAAATTTTTAGGGGCCCCATAAATTGTAATTGCTGACATACTCAGGACTTGGGATTTCCCGCCCGCCGAAGGCGGGCGGGAAATCCCATTTTTATGATAGTCCTTAATTTTTTTGAGGTTCCGATTATTCTCAGGAATTCAGGCAGCTCAAATTACTTGACACCCCCGGGCTGGACCCGTAACTGTGTGACATTCGAAAAATGGGAGAGTGTGTTCATGCCAGAAATCGCCGTGATTATGGGAAGTGATTCCGACATGCCCAGGCTTGCCGACTGTTTCGAAATCCTGGAAAAGTTCGAAGTACCCTTCGAGACGGTCATTTCCTCCGCCCACCGCACCCCCGAATGGACGAAGGAATGGGCAAAAACGGCAAGGGACAGGGGGGTGAAGGTAATCATAGCCGCCGCCGGAGGGGCCGCCCATCTTCCCGGTGTGGTGGCGGCCTATACTACGCTTCCGGTCCTCGGAGTGCCCATGGAGACCTCTGTAATGGGCGGTCTCGACTCGGTGCTCTCAATTTTGCAGATGCCTTCGGGCATCCCCGTGGCTGCCATGCCCGTAGGGAAGTCCGGCGGGGCCAATGCCGCCCTCTTCGCAGTGGCAATCCTGGCGTCCCGGGGCGGGGCCTATGCGGACAAGCTTGCGAACTTCCGTGACCAGCAGACTCAAAAGGTTATTGAGCGCAATGTGAGGCTCGCTGAAATCGGACACCGGGAATATCTCAAGGAATTGGGTGGAAAAAAATGATCGACCACGGCATGTTGGGTGGGGCGGACCAGAAGGTCCTGATTCTCGATTTTGGGTCCCAGTACACCCAGCTCATCGCCCGGCGCGTACGGGAACAGAAAGTCTACGCGGAAATCGTGCCGTTTAACTTCTCGAAAAAAGAAATAATGAAAATGAAGCCGAGCGCCATCATACTGTCCGGCGGTCCCTTCTCTGTGTACGAGAAGGGGGCGCCCCGGCTGAAGGGGGATGTGTTCGAGCTCGGCCTGCCTGTTTTGGGGATCTGCTATGGCCTTTGTGCGATGGTGAAGCATTTCGGAGGAGAGATCCAGGGCGCCCAGAGGCGTGAATACGGACGCGCGGTCATCGGCATAAAGGGGAAATCACCGCTTTTCAGGGGGCTTAAGGAAAAGGAAACGGTCTGGATGAGCCATGGCGACAAGGTGATAAAACCGCCCGCGGGCTTCACTGTCGTCGCGAGTTCCGAGAATGCGGAAATCGCCGCGGTGGAAAATGTTGCGAAGAAGTTATTCGGCGTGCAGTTCCATCCCGAGGTGTACCATACCGTCAGCGGCGCCAGGGTGCTTCGCAATTTTCTCTTTGAGATTTGCGCCTTGAAACCAACCTGGACGATGAAATCGTTCATCGCCTCCTCAGTGGAGGCGATACGCGATGAAGTGGGGGAGGGGACCGTGCTCCTGGGGCTGTCCGGCGGGGTGGATTCCTCGGTGACGGCGATGCTTCTCCAGAAAGCCATAGGGGACCGCCTTTTTTGCGTGTTCGTGAACAATGGGGTGCTTCGCAAGGACGAACACGCGAAGGTGATCGAACGCTTTAAAAAGCACATGAAACTCAACCTCATCTATGTTGACGCTTCGAAGCGTTTCCTGGGGCTTCTCAAGGGAGTAGCCGATCCTGAAAAGAAAAGGAGAATCATAGGCCGGGAGTTTATAAACGTTTTCATGGCCGAGGCGAAAAAAATCGGCCGGTTCGATTTTCTGGCCCAGGGGACGCTCTACCCCGATGTGATAGAGTCGGTATCGACAAAGGGCCCCTCGGACACCATCAAAAGCCACCACAATCGGGTCCCCGAAGTCCTTACTCTCATCAAATCCGGAAAAGTCATCGAGCCCCTGAAGGAGCTTTTCAAGGACGAAGTGAGGGAGCTGGGCCTTGAGCTCGGCATGCCCGAGGAGTTGGTCCATCGGCATCCTTTTCCCGGACCGGGGCTCGCCATCCGAATTGTCGGAGAGGTGACGCCTCAGCGTATTAAGACCCTCCAGGAGGCCGATGACATCCTTGTGGAAGAGATCAGGTTCGCCGGGCTCTACCGGGGCCTCTGGCAGATTTTCGCTGTGTATCTGCCGGTGAAGTCCGTGGGAGTGATGGGGGACCAGCGGACGTACGAAAACGTCATCGCCATCCGGGGGGTCACTTCCATGGACGCTATGACCGCGGACTGGGCCTATCTTCCCGAAGATTTGCTGAGGCGCATTTCCAACCGCATCATCAACGAAGTGAAGGGGATAAACCGCGTGGTCTATGATATTTCCTCAAAGCCGCCAAGCACCATCGAGTGGGAGTGACCTTCTCGGGATTGCCCCCTATGGCGGGCGGTTTTCATCGGCCGCGCTTCAGCGGCCTTTCCGTATGGAGACTTTAAAACCGGGGGCAATTATTCAAGTAAAAGAAATCGGAAGATACAAACCCTGAGAAGGCGTCTCAATCTCTCTCAGCACTTCGCGCTCCCTTTCTCCCGGAAGGACCCCTGTCAGTTCAGCAGTCAAGACTTTCTCACCGTGCTGGTTTGTGTAGGCCGCTGTGGCGCGGGCGCGCCCCCGGGAGTCCACGGAGAGTATTGTGACGGAGCAGGTCACCGTATCGCCGAAATAGACCGGTTTTATGAAGTGGAAGTTCATCCCCGAGGCGAGCCATCCCATTTGCCCTCCGATTTCCGTGATGATGCCCGCGACCAAAAGGCCGTGGCAGATAAGCGCGGAAAACCCTTTGGCCCCGAAAAAGCGTAGTTTTTATGACTGCCCTTAATTTTTAGGGGTTCCCAACAGTAAGATTGATGAACAAACAAGCTTCTTTTGTGTATTTTGGCAGATGCAAATTTTTCTCCCGGGCGCATGAAAAATTTTGACGCACGGCAAGAAATGGAGTATATTATCTTTGCCGTTGGGAGACCGACGGTAACCTTCCAAAACAATCCGCTAAGAATTCGACGATTCCACCCGGGATCGTCTCTTTTTTTGATCGAAATGGCTTGTTTCGCACGCCCGGTTGTACGTAGAATACAATAGAACGATATTGTCCCTTCTATTGAACCGCCCTGGTCCGGGGACAGGAGGCTCAATGACGTGAAGATTCGTACTTGGCGTCGGAGATGAGGCCAAGTACGACGGTATTGGCGATAAAGTCTTTCACGGAAACGCCAAGCTCTTCCCATGGTATGTCCGTGCCTTCCTCCGTAACTATGGTGATTTTCCCGGACTCTTCGTTGATGAAAATTCGCAGGGAATGGTACACCCGGTGGCCGTCGGCGCCGTAGTGGGGGAAGTCGGCGCTGATTTCAACGATATTTCCCTCAAGGGCGCCGAGGATGTCCGCCATGACGCCGTCGAGGAGGAGGTTGATGTCAAAGAGACGACGCCCCGCCTCGATCATGGTTTCCTCGAAACGCAGGAGGATTTCAGAAAGGTTTTTTTCGCCGTCCATCTTATTTCAAGCCCCATGGCGCGGAAATCGATGCCGTGTAGTGCCGTTCTTTTTCTCCTCTTTGTAAGCGTACCGGGAAGCGCAACGGCCCCATATTTATTAGTCGCTCTGCCGTCCCCGATTTCTTCCGGAAAGGCATCTTGTTTCTGTCGGCTCCAAGACCGCCGGACGGCCGGGGCGATCGTCTTCATGCATAACTATGGGGCCGTAGATTTCAATTCCTTTTTATGAATTCTTGCCTTAGATACCCCTCCGGTTGGTGTTTTTTCGTACAATCCGTCTGGATGGCGAAAACCTTTCTGCTGTGTACAAAAATAATGACAGGGGAGAGTACTTTGAGTATGGAAAATAGATAAAAATCCGTTGACAATATGTGAACCCATATTGTTTAACTGACATGTCAGTCTAATCTTCGTTCTTATACAGAAATTTTTGATGATACCGGAAATTACAATAGGAATCCAGCAGTAATGCTGCGGATAACGTGCAAGGAGCTTTTTTATGAAGTTAATGGTCCCCACGGTTCTGTCCATACTTCTTCTTTTCCCCCTGCCCATTTTTTCCTTGATAGTCTTTGATGAGAACACCGAAAGCATCGTTGCGGGGCTTCACACGGAATACCTCGAGGATGCGGATGGAGAGATGTCCTTTGATGAAGCACGGGCGGCTTCGGGGTGGGTGCAATCGTCAGTAGATGCGATTAACTTCGGTTTCACCCCCTCGGCTTACTGGTTTCGGTTCACAGTGGACAATACTGAAAAAAAAGAAGAAGAGCTCCTCTTCCAGATATCCTATGGCATGCTGGATTCGATCCGGTTGTACCGGCCCGATGGCCGGGGCGGTTATTCAAAATACGAAACCGGGGACCTCTTGCCTTTCGACCAACGGGAATTGGAGCATGTGGGGTTCGTTTTCAGGTTAAAACAGCCCCCAGGGAAAACGGCCTACTACTATCGCATACAAACATCCAGTTCATTTACCTTCACTCCCGAGTTGTTTTCTTCGACGGCGTTTTTTAAAAGGCTGAACCGTGAACAGCCGGTGATATGGATGTACTATGGGCTAATGATTGTCATGGTGCTTTACAACCTGTTCATTTTCGTATCCAGCCGGGAGTTGAGTTACTTTTTTTACTGCATATTCATCACGTCGTGGATTCTTCTTCAAATGTGCCTCAATGGCTACGCCTTCCAGTATCTGTGGCCTGATCAGGTGTGGTGGGCGAACAAGTCCCTTCCGTTTTTTATCAGCTTCACCTTTGCGACCGTCGGCCCCTTCGCGATCACCAGCCTGGGATTGAGAACAAACTTCAGGGCGTATTATCATGCGGTGCTCTGGGGGATTATTATTCCCGGTGTGGCTATTGCGGGAATTGGCCTTTTGATGCCCTACTCATCGGCCATCAAGCTTTCTACGGGCGCGGCGGGAGTGCAGACAGTTTTGTTGTTCGGTTTGATTCTGGTGCTTGCCTTCAGGCGGTTCCGCGAGGCGACATTCATGGCGGTCGCCTTTTCCGGCATCGCCATCGGGATATTGCTTTATGTGCTTAAAACTTTCGGAATTCTTCCGACGAACTTCATCACCCAGTGGAGCATCCAGATAGGGTCATCCTTCGTGGTGGTGCTCCTCTCTCTTCTGCTCGCTGATAAAATCAATCAGATGCGGGGGGATTTGCAGAAGCTTCTGGATGAAAAAAGGGAGAGCGAGAAGACCGCCCTGGAGCGGGCGGATTATCTTGAGGGGATCGTACACACGGTAGACCTCATCTCCGGCGATTTTCTCAGAGTGAGCAGGGAACTCGATGAAGTCAGCTCCACCTTCTCCCAGCTTTCAATGGAGCAGGCCTCCACGAGCGAGGAGATGTCCGCCACCTACGAGGAACTGGTGTCGTCCATCGAGAGGATCCACGAGTCGAACCTGCATCAGCAATCCGAGGGGGAAATGTCGAAAAAACTCGTTGGCGATCTCAGCGCGGCGCAGGACTCGATGGTGCGTGAGAGTCTGTTGGTGGCAAAAAGCGTGGAGGAGATATCGAAGGCGGCGAAGACGACGGAAGAGAGCCTGAAATCAATGACTGACCGGATGAACGTCATCAACTCCGGCGGCAGCGAAATAGAGCAGTTTGTCACCATCATCGACGATATCTCCGACAAAATCAACCTCCTGTCGCTCAACGCCGCCATCGAGGCCGCCCGGGCCGGGGAGTACGGCCGCGGATTCGCTGTGGTGGCCGATGAAATTGGGAAGCTCGCCCAGGCGACATCGGACAACTCGAAGAACATTACAAGCAGGATAAAAGGCATTCTCGACGATATTGGTGAAGGCACGGCGCTCGTAGGAAGCACTAAGAATTCTACCGACGTGATTTTCTCCATGGTGGGCGCCATCCAGAAAGGCATCGGCGAAGTCAGCAGCCTGATGGAGAAGCAGAATGAATCCCTCGATATGGTAGTGAAGCAAGTCAATGTGGTGGATTCACTTTCCCGGGAGGTCGTGGTGGCGACCCAGGAACAGATGAACTCCATGGTGCAGACCATGCACACGATAGAGCGCCTTGCGGAAATGGCTTCGGAAATATCGGACGCAAACCTGCGAATCAGGGACTTTGTTCGGTCGATAAGCTCGAATTCGGACAAACTCGCTGCCGTGGTGGCCCAATCGGGATGAGTTGAGAAGAAAAACCCAGTGTAATTAGGGCCAACCTCAAGATTCTTCTTGCAAAAAATGAATATTTGATTTTTCATTACCTCTGCGGTGGGGGTAATGAAGGGCAAACTCAGAAAAAAACAGATCCTGGATTGCGCAAAAAAGATATTCTCAGAAAAAGGGTTCTACGATACCCAGGTGGATGATATTATCAAGATGGCGCGAATAGGCAAGGGCACCATCTACCAGTATTTCCGCAACAAGGATGACGTTTTCCTTACCCTCCTGGAAGTATTCGCCCAGGAGTGGGAGAAGTACTCGAAGATCCGCCTTCGGGACATCACCGACGGACCCCCCTTCGGCAGCTTCCATGTGAATTATCTCTACGAGCGGATTTCCAAGACATTGCGGTTCTTCCAGGAAGACCCCGAGCGGAGCAATATCATACTTCGCATGGGGCCCGGGGTCAATATCGAGTTCGACGCCTACTTTAAGCGCTTAGAAAGCCGCATAATCAATATTATAATAAAAGACCTGGTTCTGGCCCAGCGGGCGAAGAACTTGTCCCTCTCCGTGGACAAGGAGCTCCTGGCCAATGGGATCCTTGGGTCTGTGTATCGTATGGCCCATTCCCTCTTCGTAACCGACAGGGATAAGTACGCTGCTTCCGGTTTCGAGGAGTACCTTAAACAGATTGTCCTGGTTATAGCCCACGGTATTTTCTACCAAAACTTGTAGGTGGCAATCTCTAATAATCAGGTTTTTCCGCCTGCCGGAGGCGGACGGGAAAACCTGAGTCCTGAGTTTACGTAGAAAAAATAATTGATCAAATTAAGAGACTCGTAAAATGTTGCGATTTACGCGGCTGCATCGCGCGTATCTCGTTTTTTTATTATGCGGGGCATCCTTTAAAATTTGTGTTTTCCCGCCTGCCGAAGGCGGGCTGAAAAACACAAATGCTGGTTTTGCCGGTAGACAAATTATGGTAATCTAAAATTATTTTTTCGAGATTCCCATATAAACTACGTTCCGCAAAAAAGATTTTCGGGAGGGCGACATGCTCGGGTGTACGTATGGTAAATTGTTCCAGGTCACTGTGGCCGGAGGTTCATATCAGGAGGGGCTTACCACCCATATCCAGGGAGTCCCCACGGGGATGTACCTGGAAGAACGCGAGATCTACGCCGAACTTCTCCAGCGGAAGCCCGGCCAGGGCGAGCTTTCCTCTCCGCGCCGCGAGCCCGACATACCCGTAATTTACAATGGCGTGAACGCCGCTGACACCATGACCGGTTTTCAAAACGAAGGATACACCAACGGCACACCGCTCGTGGTCCTCATCCCCAACCTGGACCGGCATTTCGAGCACATTGAACAGTACCGCGTAACCAACAGGACGCCGCGCCCCGGCCATGCCTCCTTCGCGTCGTACCAGAAGTACGGTTCCTGGGACGACTCCATAGGGGCCGGCATCTTCAGCGGCCGATACACCTCCACTATCGTGGCGGCCGGGTATGTCGCGAAGCGCGTCCTCGCGAAATTCGGCATAAACGTGTTCTCTTACGTAAAGGAGGCTGCCGGCGTCGCCATGCCGGACATGGATTTCGAAGCAATCCTCTCCCGCGTCACCGAGTTCAAGAAGTTCCGCGCTGAGAACGATCCAGTCTACAACATAGTCTTCAAGGAAGGGCGCATCAGGCCCGGCATGCGTTTTCTGGAAAAGATGGCGGTCCTTGCGGAAATCGAGAAGATGGTGCCCGACATCAAGCGGCCCATGCTTACGCAGAAAGATATCGACGCCCTGGCGGAGAAGGGGCTTCACCCCGTCCTGAACTGCCCTCATCTTGAAGCTGCCCGGGCGATGTACGAGAAAATAATCGAAATCCGGGATTCCGGCGATTCAAGCGGCGGCCTTGTGGAAGTGGTCGCCACGGGGGTCCCGGCGGGCCTCGGGGAACCTGTGTTTCTGAAGCTCGACGGCGAGATGGGGAGGATGATGTCCATCGGCACCGTGAAGGCCGTGGAAATTGGTGCCGGAATGCGGGTGAAGGACATGACGGGGAGCGTAAACAACGACCAGATGTCCATGAAGGACGGGAAAGTCGCCTTCAGCAATAACAATGCTGGCGGCATCACCGGAGGTGTCGCCACGGGGCAGGACATCGTGGTGCGGCTGGCCGTAAAACCAACCCCCACCATCGCAAAGCCGCAGAAGACCGTGGACAAGGTGTCCCTCGAGGACGCCGAGCTCGCAGCGGTGACCCGCCGCGATCCCACCATCGTGTCGAGGGTGTGGCCAGTCGCAGAGGCCTTCATGGCGATGATTCTATTGGACCACCTGATGATGCATTTCGCGTACCAGGACCTCTGCAGGGGTATGGCGGAGTAGGCTATTCTTCGCGGAAGGCCCGGGCGAGCACCTGGACCGGGTGGAGGACTTCGTAGCCGGTGTTCATTTCGATCTGCATCTTGCATGTTTCACAGTCGGTGATGACCACCTCGGGCTCCGCCGCTTCTATGGCCTTGAAAAGCAGTCCCCCGATGCTCTGGGAGATATCATAGTATTCCTTCTTGAACCCGTATGTTCCGGCAATTCCGCAGCACTCTGAATGCAGTATCACCAGGTCGAGGCCGGGGACCCTTTTCAGCAGGTCGATTGTGTAAATTACGCCCCCCATCCGCTCCAGGTGGCACGGAGAGTGATAGGCCGCCCGGAGATGGACGGGCTTCATCGTTGGGAGGCCCCCCTCCTGGATTCGGCTGTACAGATATTTGGTGATGTATTCCACCTGGTTGAATATCCTGGAATTGTCGAGAGCAAGAAGGTTGGAGTACTCGTATTTCAGGGCGAAGGAACAGCTTGAAGAAGCCGAAATCACGGCCCTTCCGTCCCCCGTCCGCTCTTCCAGCGAAGCTATGTTATAGCGTGCGTTTTTTTTCGCTTTTTTTAAGAAGCCGTTTGCGATGAGGGGCACCCCGCAGCATTTCTCCCTGGGGACCTCAACTCCGATGTTCATGGCATTTAGGACCCGCACCACGTCTTTCCCAAGGTCCAGATTGTTGTAGTTCACATAGCAGCCGTGAAAAAAGACCGCCTTTTGCGCGTACGCCTCCTGGGATTTCCTGATTGTGCGGAACCAGCGGCGGAAAGTCGTGGAATTGTATTTGGGAAACACTCTTCGCATAGGTATTTTTAGGACCAGTTCCATGAACAAACGGGTGATGGCAAGGCCCATGAAAAAATTCACCAGGAAGCTCATAGAGGTGGCCATGGTCCCCACGAGGTCCGTGTGGCTCATGAAGTAGTCCCGGAGACGGAATTTCTTTTTTAGGTAGCGCCATTTTGATTGCTGGATGATATCGGCTATCTTCACGCCGGAGGGGCAGGCGATTTCACAGCGTTTGCAGTTGGAGCAGTATTTCAGCGATTCGTCCACCAGGTCGGGGTTTTTAATTCGCAGGCGCTCCGCGTCGGGGCCCGACTGCTTGGGCCCCGGAAAGAGGTGCGTGGCCCTTGCCACGGGGCAGTATATGGTGCAGACCGTGCATTTGATGCATTGGTCAAAGCTAATATTGTCGAGATGTATCATGCCGCGCCGCCCCTGAGGTTCCGGATGATCTTTTTCGCCGCTGCGTATCCCGTGGAGACCGCGACGCCGCCGCCGCATCCTTCGGCCACGGGATTGTAGCGGGCGAGAAGCGCCCCGGCGCAGAAGAGGTTTTTCACGGTCTCCCCGTTTTCCGTTATCGGGTTTAAGTTATCGTCTGTTTCCACGCCGTATTGTAAGAAAGGGTGTCCTTTTGTGTCGAGAAAGCGCGGGGAATACCAGCGGTTTCGCTCGTTGTCCCTAAAAAGCTTCAGGTTGAACACCGGCTCCCGGATATCGTTGAACCCGCTCACGAGGCCACCGCTGAAGAAGCTTCCCGTAGCGAGAACGAAGTACTTTGCCCGTATACGCGTGGTCCCGTGGTTTTCCGTATGGACGTGGTTTAGAACGCCCTCCGCGATTTCTCCCCCAACGACCCTGTCGCCAGCGACGAACTCCCCTCCCAGGGCGGCGAAGCGCGATTTCAGGGCATTGTCGACCCGCATGCCGAGAATCGACGGCGGAAGGGTGGGGACCTCGTAGATGAGGATGCCCGCCAGCTCCTGGAGCCGCTGATGTATTTTCTGGTAATTGTTGATGCCGATAAATGCCGGGAGGCCCGCGAAGTCGGCCCCCTGTGATGCGTTCATTATCTGGGCGGCGATGTTTTTCAGGTAGCGCTCCGAGTCAAAAATCCTTGCTATATCTATGGACCGGAATTCGTGGGGGTTTTTCGATGTCCTGATGGGAAGAGTCACTTCCCCTGTGATGACCTCTAAATTGCGAAAGAGGGTGCTTTTCCGGAGGTTCACCGCCGCAAGTTCCGGGTAGAAATCGCGGTAGCCCGTGAAGGCGAGGAGGGCTATTTTGGGGCGTTTTTCAAATGCCTCTTTCGCCGTCTCATTGAAGACGCTGGGCTGTGAGAAGTATGTGGGTTTGACTGTCCCCATGGTGGACACGTGGAAATGGTTGGAACCGTCATTGTGGTAAAGCTCGAGGCCCCCTTTTGCTACGGCCCCCCGGAAAAATTCCATTGCCTCTCGGATGATGTCATTGCCGCAGAGGGCATAGGGATGGCGCGTGTTGAGTTTAACGAGTTCTTCTATTCCCTCGTAGGGCCGGGAGACGATTTTCCGGTCGGGGTTGTAGCCGTACAGGTCCAAGGAACCGGAGGAAAAATGAAGGGCGCTCATGCCGTAGGAAATGATCCCCGTGCGGAGCCCCTCGGACGCGCATTTGATGGCGCAGGTGAGGGCCGCCAGGCCCCCGCCGATGACCATGCAGTCGTAGTTCACTTTTCATCCTCCCCGTCATCGGCGATATCGCCCAGTCCGAAGAGCCCCTGGTATATCCAGTAGGTGAACTCCATCTCCCTGAGGCCGTCGCCCCAGAGTATTGGTTTGATGCCCTTCCATCGTTCCTCCAGGAAGTCGATGAGGAGCCTGTTGGCCTTTTGCGGGGTCGCGGCGCCGAACTCCGCAAAGAGCCCGGCGGCGCGGTATGAACAGAGTTCACCCTGGCAGGGGCCCATGCCTATGCGGGTGCGCCTCCTGAGGTCCACGATGTTCTTAACATTGAGCTTTCGCAGGGCGTAGTACACCTCTCCGGCCGTCACCATTTCGCATTCGCATACGAGTCCGTAATTTTTCTTTTTCCGCTCAAGGATGGAGCTCACGCGGCTTCCGTGGCGATAAAAGGTTGATCCGACCACCGATTTCGCGATGCCGGTAAACCGCCTGATTTTCGGTTTCCTCGGACGGGTTTCAGATCCTGGAAGCGCCGTGGAGGCGGTGGAGCACTTTTTCTTCACTCCCAGTTTCTTTGCCGCGAGGTCGGCCGTCCATTCCGCCATGAGGCGGTAGGTCATGAGCTTTCCCCCGGCGATGGTGATGAAGCCTCCCACTCCGTCACGGGTTTCATGGTCCACCAGGACGATGCCGCGGCTGATTTCCCGTCCGTCCACATTGCCGGATACCGCCACGAGTGGCCGCACGCCGCAGTAGGCCCGCAGTATCCGGGCCTTTGATACGTTCGGAATCAGCTTCTCGCCGTCGGAAATGAGAACATCGATTTCGTCGTCATCCACTTCGAGGCGCTCGATATCGGAGTAGTCTATCTTTCTCGATGTAGTGCCGATAATGGAGACCGTATCTCCGGGGACGATGATGTCGCCGTCGGATGGTACGCGGCACCGGTTTACCACTACATTGTTTATGCGGTAGTCGATGATGACCATTGAGCCCTTGGAGGGGAACATTAAAAGTTCAATGCCCGCCATGGAACAGAGGCGCTGTCCCCAGACCCCGGAGGCGTTGATGACGACCTCGCCGCGCACTTCGATTTGTTCCCCCGAGGCGGCGTCGCGGCATCGGACCCCGCGGACCGCGCCGCCGTCGATTATCATCGACTCCACGGCGGTGTGGGTGAGGACCTTCGCTCCCCGTTCGGTGGCGTCCAGTATATTGGCGGAGCAGAGGCGGAATGGGTCGATGGTGCCGTCGGGTACCCGGAGGGCGGCGAGGATGTTCGGGTTGAGGTTCGGCTCCAGCTTCAAGGCCTCCCTCGTCTTAATTTCCTCGCATGGAATGCCTGCGTATTTACAGTGCTCTATCAGGCGGTTGTGGTAATCCGGATCGTCCTCGGGGAGCGTTATGAAGAGGCCCCCTGTATCCTCCACACAGTGGCGGGCGATTATTTTTAGAACCCTGTTCTCGGCAATGCACTCCTTCGCCGACTCAAGGTCGTTCACGGCATAGCGGGCCCCGGAGTGGAGCAGGCCGTGATTTCTCCCCGTGGTCCCGGAGGAGATGTCGCTCTGCTCTATCAGCACCGTCTCTACGCCCCGGAGCGTGAGGTCCCGGAACGTGCCGCATCCCGTGGCGCCTCCTCCGATGATTATTGCTCCTGTCTCAATTGTTTTCATTAAATAGTTGACCAAATAAAAGTAGCCTGCATGGAATATTATTAAGGGAGCCTCAAAAAAAATTAAGCCTGCCACAAAAATTGCGTTTTCTTGCCTGGCAGTTAAACCAGATAATGAGAGGCTGCCTGTAATAAGTATACACCCGTTTCGATGTCAAATATAAAAAAAGAAAGAACCGGGAACCATATATTGAGTTGACAATCTCAGGACAATAAAGGATTATTTCATCGGGAATAAAATGTGGTCCTGAGATGAAATCGACTGTGGACTATGAAAGCAAGTAAAAAAACAGATATATAGCGAAGTAAGAATAAACAAGAGTAAATAAGAATAAAAAAGACAGATAGCTAAAACAGATGGATAAAAACAGGAAGATTCTTGTCGCCATTCTCGCCCTCCTGGGGCTTTCAGCCATGTTGGCTGTTTTCGAGATAAGCCTCACCCTTCAGGGAGGGGGGAGCGAACATTACCGCCTATCGGCGCCGGGCCTCGGTCCCGGCGTCGGCGTTGTGAGGATAACCGGGCCTATTACAATGGCCGGAACCTCTGGAGGGGGCCTTATGCCGGGGTCCGTCGCTGAAACGGTCCTCAAGCGCCTTGACGACCTGGGCAATGACAGCCGCGTAAAGGCCGTTGTGGTGAGGATCAACTCCCCCGGCGGGACAGTAGCGGCCACTCAGGAGATATTCCAGAAACTCATGTTACTCCGCCGCAGGAACATCAAGCTCGTGGCTTCCCTGGGCGACGTTGCCGCTTCGGGAGGATACTACATCGCCGCGGCCTGCGACCATATTGTCGCCAACCCCGGGACCATTACCGGGTCCATCGGCGTCATTGCCGTATCGCCCAATCTCCAGGGGCTTTTCGAGAAGCTCGGCATTAAAATGAACGTGATAAAAAGCGGGGCCTACAAGGATATCCTGGCGGCCTACCGCTCCCTCTCCGAGGAGGAAAGGAACCTCATTCAGACGATGATCGATTCGTCGTACAACCAGTTCCTCCGCGACATTTCCCTGGGAAGGAACATCCCTATCGATGACATTCGGCCCCATGCCGACGGCAGGGTGATGGGCGGCGCCCAGGCCGTGGAGGCGAAGCTGGTAAACGAAACCGGCTCCTTCGATACAGCCCTGGAAAGGGCGAGGAAGCTCGCTGACCTTCCAGATAATTCCCCGGTCTTCGATGACATCCAGAGCCCCCTGGGCCAGTTCATTACCGCCCTGGGAGGGGCGCTTTTCAGGCCCCCCCGGATTGATGGGCTGACGAATATCGACACAGGCGCGGCCATGATCGAATACAGGTACCGTCCATGAAGTCCCTGAAACTCGATTACCTCAAGTCCCTGAAGTGGGCAGATTATCTCTTTTTCGCCCTCGTGGAACCGCGGCGCCTGTCAGGGAAGATCGCCGACGCTGCGTCCAAACCCCTGGGCGGAGGAATCGCCATCGCCCTCTGTGCCGTCTTTTCCGACATCCTTGCCGCCTCGCTCCTGGCGGTAAATACGCGGTTTTTTTACTACAAGATTACCTACGGATTCCTCCTCCTTTCCATAATTGCCTTTGTGAAGGTTCTGGTAACGGCGGGGCTCATAGACATGCTGTGCCAGTTCATGGGATATCCCGGGGCCGTGCGCACAATGATTGTCCTTATTCTGTATTCGCTTTTTCCCCAGATGTTCCTTCTGCCCCTGGCTTATGTTTTCAAAGTCATATCGTTTGCGCCGCCCTTCTTCTACGTTCTTTTTTCCATCGCACTTTTCGTCTGGTCGGCGCTGATCGTCATCACGGGGATTTCTGAAACGCATTCGGTCCCTTTTTCGAAGGCGTCCCTCATGTTCATTTTTCCCTATGCATTTATCACGCTGACGGGGTTTCTCGCGTCTCTTCTGGCGCTGGCAAGCGTGTTCGGTTACTTTGCGTCCATCTGATGTTCGGCTGCAGCCCGGGCATAAGCCCGGTGACGTGACGGGGGCCGTTTCCCCCTAACCATTAAAAAACAAAGGAGGATAAAAGCAGGTATGAAAAAAATCACAAAGTCCCTGGCGGTCATTGCGGTGCTTTCAATCGCCGTCGCCGCCTTCGCAATCGGCGTGGGTTCCACGGTAAGCAATGTGCAATTGCGGGATTCGAACAATCAGCCCGTGTGGATCCCGGACATCGGCTCCAAGGTGGTGACGATGTTTTACAATGACAGCACCGCTGCGGATTTCACCGACCCGATTGCCACGGCCCTCAAGAACAAGAACTACCCAGAATCGAAATACCGGGGTCAGGGGGTTGCCAACATGGCGGATTCTGGCGGCATTCCGGATTTCGTGATCCGGGGGATTGTGCGTCGCAAGGAGAGCAAGTTCGCAACCAAGATTCTCACTGACCCCAACCATCTGCTCCGTAACGCCTGGAGCCTCGGCGACTGCAACGACATAGGAGTCGTCATAGTCATTGGCAAGGACAAGGTCGTCAGATATTTTAAAAAGATTTCCAGCGTCGCCCAGGGACGCGCACAGGTTGACGCGGTCATCAAGATCGTCGAGTCGGAGATAGAGAAGCTTAAATAGGCAAAAGGAAAAGCTTTAAGGCAATCTCTAATAATCAGGTTTTTCCGCCCGCCTTCGGCGGGCGGA
>JARKUF010000034.1 GCA_029974015.1 Spirochaetota bacterium | reverse complement strand
ATGCCCGGATTGCGGGGCCGAAATGAAACCTTCCGTGGTGTACGGCCACAACGCCGAGCGGGTCTGGCACCGTATGAGAAGGGAATACTGTCTGTATAAGGGGTATTTCAGGCCCATGAAGCGGGGTCCGTGAGCATCACGAATATCGTTACACGCCAGAAAGAAAAAAATATTGACTTTTTTACCACTGTTTCGCATAATGATTGAAACAGTGAGAGTATGTGCATCCACGGGGCGCGAAAATGCCGCGATTTTTGAGCGGCGCGAAATTTTAAGGCCCCTGTCAGGGCGATGTGCTGAGCTTGTCGAAGTAGGCTTTTTGCCGGGGATGAGACGGTTACCCCGAATGGCGCTTGCGATATAATGCCTTATTTCGGGAGAAAACGTGTTCCAGGATGTGCGCACTTTCCTATGTATTTAAAATTAAATAATTTAAAAAACAGGGAAATTAATCTGTTTCAGGAGGTAAAATGTTTAAAAGGTGTAAAAATTTTCTCTCTCTCTCTCTTACTAATATTTTCTGTTCTTAGCATAACTTTTACAGCCTGTGGTGGTGGTAGCTCTAGCAACGATGGCGGCGGCAATGGCGGAACCACGGGTGTTATTGATGTTGATGGTCTGGGGTTACCAGCAGCAGGTGGCACAGGTCCAATATCCCTTACAAATGGAACAAATAAATATGGTTTAAAAAAACTCTGGAAATCCTGGGACGATGAAGACAACGATCTTTGTATAGCCTACATTTTCAACTCAATAGATGCTTGTCTTGATGATGATAGAATAGTGATTTATTTGGGTGACAATAATATTTATATATTTTGTGCGGTAGATTCTTCAACCTTTTATCTCATTGGGTCCTTCCCATATGAATACGATAATAATGAAAAGAAACTGATTGCTAAAGGACCAAACACTGTTAATTCTATGTACTTTTCTTTAGACGGCAAAATAAATATTACTGATGACAAGTTTATGATACTCTCTTTAGAGGAAGAGAGATATGATCTTATTATTTATACCTCATATGCTGAATTGTCCGGAACCGTTGTTGTTGCGGATGATGCTATTTTGGCAGAATTAGACCACGATGATGCTGATTTTGATGAAGGGCTTGTTCATCCAGAAATAAATTTATTTACAGCATCATATGATAGTAATAGCAAAAAGGTTACAGTTGACTATAAAATAACAGCTCCTGGTACTGAAGATATAAAGTCAGTTGCAGTTTCATTTGTATCTCCAACACTTCATGAAAAACATAAGAAAAGCGAAGAATACATTGTAGCGGGGAGTTTCTCGATTTTTGGTCAGTATTTACCATACATGAACCTGGTTTATACATTAGATGGTAATACAGTTGAAGAAGGCTCCAAGGAGTTTGAATTAACCGCACCGGAGAATGGGATATGGCATATTGATAAAATATTTATAACCACTGACAGTAATTATTATATTCTAAGAAAAGAAGTCAACGGGAACTGGGAATCTAATTACTATGTCCACAGCGATGATAATGATAAGTATAAAGACACGGGTGTTGCAACCGCAACTTTTACAGTTTCAGGTAGTGAACCTGATACAACAGCTCCAACATTAACAGGCGTAAGCAAGGATGGAGACAATATTAAAATTACTTTTTCAGGTGACTGTACTCAAGCTAATATAATATGTATCCCTCAAGGGCAAGGGGGAGAAGATTCTCGTTCTGAGCAGTATTGGTTTGGTGGCTTTATAAGCGATGATGATGAGGCAACAGTTCCATTATACTTCATGTCTAATGGTTCATACTATATTGCATTGATTGCGCTTACTGATGCAGCAGGAAACAGTTCTGTTTATTTTGGTTATGATACTACTGTCTCCTTCTGGTCTACAGATTACGGTCTTGGTCTTGATTTTTCAAAATATAAAAGATACTGGGCAAATGAAAAACTTCCGGATGATACGGATGTTGATGTACTTAAATTTGATAAATAAAAGTAGCAGTTGATTGAGTACTGGGGGCGTCAGCCCCCGTACTTATTGATAAATCAGGGTCAGATATCATAAGCCAGTGATCAGTCCACCTGGTTTTGCTCTTGCACAATAAAATCAGTTGAACTCCCTGCGAAGGAATTTTTTCTTCCATAAGCCTGTAACGATTCTGTAAAAAATGCTTGTTATTTTTATCCTTATGTATAATGATAAAATATATGAATAATATCATTATTAAAAAGGATAAAAATGAAGGATATATTCAAGCGGCTGATTACTGATTTTAATGAGAGAAGCCTCCCTCATATTTTTAAAAGGGATTATGACATCCCCCTGGACAGCAAAAAAATAGTTTCGCTTATTGGCGTAAGAAGAAGCGGGAAAAGTTATATACTCTTTTATTTAATTGAGCTATTAAGAAAACAGATATCATTAGATAGGATAATCTATATAAATTTTGAGGATGACAGGCTTTTGGGGCTTACCCTCAAGTATCTGGATGATCTTATCGAAGGGTATTTTGAAATCTACCCTGACAACAGGGATAAAAAAATTTATATCTTTCTTGATGAAGTGCAGGCTGTTGAAGGGTGGGAACTTTTTGCAAGGCGGATTCATGACACCCTTAATGCTTCCATATTTATAACAGGTTCTTCGGCAAAGCTTTTAAGCCGTGAAATTGCCACAAGCCTCAGGGGGCGTACAATCAGTTATGAAATATTTCCTTTATCATTCAGAGAATATCTGCGCTTTAAAAAAATTGAAGTAAACCTTAGTTCATCAAAATCATTAAGCTATATTAAAAAAAACCTGGGTGATTATCTTTTTAAGGGCGGATTTCCTGAGGTTGTTGAGTCGGATGATAGTATAACAAAAAGAATTCTCAGTGATTATTCAGATCTCATTATTTACAGGGATGTTATTGAAAGATATGGGATAACCAATAATCTGCTCATGAAGAATCTGATTAAGTATTGTTTTAGCAATATAGGCACTCTTTTGAGTATTAATAAGCTTTATAATGAGTATAAATCCCAGGGTTTTAAAATCGGGAAAGATACCCTCTATGAATATTTTTCCTACCTGAGTGATGCTTATGCTCTTTTTGGGATACCGGTTTTCCGGAACTCGGTAAAGGAGGAGCAGAGAAATCCCAAAAAGATATATGCTGTTGATAATGGTTTTAAATATATCTTTGATCCGTTTGTAAGTGATGATTTTAGCAAACTTTATGAAAATACTGTTTTCCTGCATCTTAGAAGAAAAACAGAGGAGATATATTATTTCAAGGGTAACCAGGAGGTTGATTTTTACTGGACTTCCGGCAGAAGAAGGGAGCTTGTTAATGTTTCATACAGTATTAATAATAAAAAGACAAGGGATAGGGAGATGGAGGGTCTTGTTGAGGCAATGGACTATACTGGAACTGATAGCTCTATTTTGATTACTAAAGATATCGAAGAGACTATTCGGTATGGGAAAAAGACAATTGAGGTTGTTCCTCTTTATAAATGGCTTCTTACAGAGGATTTAAATGCTTGCTGATTTTTTTTAGGTCTGTTGGTGTATCAATATCGTTTTCCCAGTGTGCTGCATTTTTTGTTATAGTAATTTTAAGGCCCCTGTCAGGGCGATGTGCTGAGCTTGTCGAAGTAGGCTTTTTGCCGGGGATGAGACGGTTACCCCGAATGGCGCTTCCGATATACAATCTTATTTCTGGAGAAAACGTGCTCCAGGATGTGCGCTCTTTCCTATGTATTACATTCAAGGGAAGTTCTAAAAACTAGTATTTTTAGATTTTCTTAAAAATACAACTACTGAAAAATTCAACAGTTAGGTTTATCCGCCCGCCTTCGGCGGGCGGGAAAACCTAATTATTAGAGGTTGCCTTTTATTAGAATTACGTTAAACATGCTGTGTAGCAAGGATTCGGCCCGGCGATATATCCGGTATAATTTTACGGGAAATTGCAACGGGAAAAGGCGGCCGGATACGGCCGCCTTCGCTGTTTTGCTGAGCTCACTTGATCATCCCAACCAGCAGTTCACCAAGCATCCACCATGGAATATTCTCAATACCCCTTGCTATCGTCTTCCTGTGCTCCCAGCAGCTTACGAGGTATGCGTGTGTGTCTTTCTTTTTTTCGGGAAATTTCGAAAGCGATGCCGCGTCTCCGTCCGCAATTGAAGCGCGCATCTTGATCTCCAGCAGGACCATCCTGATCCCGAGGTCTATCACGCAATCAACCTCGTTGCCGTTTGAATCCCTGTAAAAGTAGATTTCCGCGTTGACCGCGTGATTGAATTTCCACTTGAGAATTTCGGAAATAATGAAATTTTCGAATACATGACCGCCCATCGGACCGGCGCGCAGGGTGTCCGGTGTAGGATATCTCAGGAGATATCTCAGCAATCCCGTGTCAGTGAAATACGGTTTCGGTGTTTTCACGACCCGTTTGGAAACATTGGGGAAAAACGGCCGCAGGAGATACAATATCCTCGTGCTTTCCAGCAGCGATATCCACTGACGCGCCACGGTGTGGCTGATGCCGCAGTCGCGCGCCAGTTCCGTCACGTTCAGGAGCGATCCCGCCCTCGCGGCCAGCAGCTCCAGGAACCGCTGGAAGACGGCAAGATCGTGCACGGAACGTATCTGCCTGATGTCCCTTTCCAGGTATGTCTGTAGATACGAAGAGAAGAAAATGTCCGAATCCACCCCATGCACGGCGGGATCGGGATACAGCCCGGCATGGAGGATTTCGAAAAGAGCGGGAAGCCCCATCGGTTTCCTTAATTTCGGTAGTTCCTCCCCCGAAAAACCGAGAAGTTCGAAAAGGGCTATCCTCCCGGACAGGGATTCCGTTATCCCCGACATGAGATTGAAGACCTGCGATCCGGTAAAAAAAAACATCCCGGTCTTCCGTCTGTTGTTATCGACCCTGATTTTTACATGCGAGAGAAGTTCCGGCGCGTACTGGATTTCGTCGATGATGGTTCCATCTGGCAGATCGCCGATGAAAAGCGCTGGATCACCGATAGCCTTCCCCCGCAGAACCGGATCGTCCAGGCTAATATAATCGGCATCAGGAAACAGGTGGCGCAGGAGAGTGGACTTGCCAGTTTGACGGGGCCCGGTAACGCCAATAACCGGGAATTGGCGTGATGCATGAATTATTTTCTTTTCAATCGCCCTTGGTATATAGTAATTCATGAATCCATGATACCGGCAATTTATGTAAATTGCAACAATTTATTTCAAATTACATAATATTTTTATCGGGATTAGTTGATAACAGAGGATAGGAGGAAGTGAATTGAGCCCAAACGACAACACAAAAAATTCACATTCTTAAAGTGGACGCAAGCCAGGCCGCCCCCATCAGGTTCGAGGAGGGCTCCAGCGCCGCGCGCCAGCCCGGCGCCGCAGCTGCATTCAAATTTTAAATTACCAGGTTACATAACGAAAATCATACAAATCAACGCCAATTGCGGCTTGACACGGCAGGACATCCATGTATACTGTTAGTGTATGAAGACAGTCGGAAGAACAAAAATATCGACGCCGCGCAGGGGATTCACTCCCGAGTTGAATGAATTCCTCAAGCTCTGCGCGCGTTTCCGACGGAACGCGACATACATTCCGGTGGGAGTGTACCGATTTTCCAGTTTCGAAGAGGCCAATGCATGGAACATGAAAATGCTCCTGGGAAAGAGGCCGGAACAAGGCCTCCCACAATAGAAGACCTCAAGGCCATCTGCACACATCTTAACGCCGCCGGGGCGAAGTACGCCCTGATCGGCGGTCTGGCGGTCAACTACTACGGCTTTCCCCGGGCCACGCAGGACATAGACTTCCTCGTGGATTCCTCCGAAGAAAACATCGTGAAAATAAAACAAGCCCTCGATTTTCTCCCCGAAGGGGCATCACGTGACCTGCGCCCGGACGACGTCCTCGTGTATTCAATCGTTCGCGTCGCCGATGAAATCGTGATAGATCTCATCGGATCGGTAGGGGATGTCGATTTCAACGCGATAGGAATCGAGCGGGGCTTCATAGATGGTGTCCCCGTACCGATCGCGGACCTGGACACGCTCATTAAGACGAAACAGGGCCTGCGGGAAAAAGATAAAATCGACCTGCAATTCCTTCTGATGCTGAAAGCCGAGCGCGGTACAAATCCGGAAGTATCCTGACTATCCCTTCCTGAAAGCCACGATCCCTGCGTGAACCGTGGACGCGAGCCACGCCGCTCTCATCAGGTTCGAGGAGAGCTCCAGCGCGGCCCTCCAGCCCGGCGCGAAGAACGAGATGAACCTTACGATCGCGGAGGAAGCGTACAGCGCCACGAAGATGTACGCAGTCCAGCGCCTGCCTAACCGGCGCGCATAGAGCACAGCAAGTCCCAGGCTCGCGAGGAAGATGGCGAACCCCTTCACCCGAGTGAACGCCATGAGCAGGACGATAACGCCGGTGTCCGTGTCGTCGGGCGAGGTGTAGCCGGTGAGCTTCAGCAGCTGGTTATTCTCGAGGATGTCGCCGAAGAGCAAGAGGGCGGCGAGCGCCACGTCCGCACCGGCACCCCCGCCGAGGTGAAGAACGATCCCTCCGACGAGTTCGTCGGCGGAAGGAAGCGAGGTCACCGCCTCCTTCAAGGCAACGGCCGTCCACCTGGTGCGCCGTTCCTCACCGGAGGCGTGACGGCGGGCGCGCCGTCACCTTCACTGCTCCTCGGTCGAACTCGTCTGCCAGATATACCAGTAGGGATATATGTAGGTGTGTGGCCTGAATCCCTCGACCGGTTCGCTGATGGGCGCGAAAAACAAATTGCCACCCGGGGCGGGGTAGGCAATCATGGCCCTTTTCGGAGAAGGGCAAATCGGCTTATGCCCGCCAATGAAGTACTCTACCATAAAGGAAAAAAGATGCGTCAAATAACTGAAGAAAAAATCGGCGAGGTGGTCGACGCCCTTGAAAGCATGGGGCAAAACCCGCTTGAGAAGCTGTTTGAAAAGATGGACGGCGAGCAGCACTGTGTTACGGACTATCTTTTCGAGGTGGAGGGGGAAGAATTCAACGAGGACGAGCGCGATCTCCTCATCAGCTTCACCACCCTGGGATGGCATATCATCCGGGAACTAACCGGACGGGACCACAGGGTATCCGATGACGAACTGAGCGAGCGTCTGGAGCGCAATGCCGAAATGCTCGAGAGCAGGGAAAAGGAAGTGGGCGATTTCGAAGAGGCCCTTCTCTCCCTGATTAACGACGAGGAAGGCGAGCCCTTTCTAATGAATTTTCTCATGAACCTCCTGGTGGACCGTCCGGCGGAGTACGGCGGCGACATCAGGGACCAGTCGGTGCCCGTCATCCTGGTGCATCTGAAAACCATTATGGACTGCCTGCTTGCGGGGGACTTGCACTGAGGCGGCCGCGTTTATTCCTTCAAGGCCTTCTGGACCTTCCCCGCCCTGTTCAGGAATTTCACGACGCCGTCGGCCCCTCCCTTTTTCAGCTCTTCCACTTTTTCTTTCCGGTATTTTTCGATGTGCTTTTTCGAAAAAGTGACTGTTTCCCCTTTCCACACGAGGAAAGCCAGATAGGCCACGAGGATCAGGGAAAGGACCGCCAAAACCTTTAAAAGCTTTTTAATGATGGAGTAGGCGATAAGTGCCGCCAGGAAAGCCAGGATGAGTATGAACACCGGCTGGTTCTTAAGGGATGCTATTAACTGTTCCATGGCTTTTCCTTTTTATTTACGCCGGTCTATCACCCTCGGGCCGCTTTCCATGCGTTTTATTGTCTCGGGCTCCACCAGGAGCACCTTTACGGGCATACCTATGGCGGCGCTCAGGGCGGCCTGGAGCCGCTCCCGATAGTGGAGGATGTTCTTCATCTCATCGAGAATGCCGATTCCGGATATTTCCAGCATAATCTCAATGGTATCTGTTTCTCCTTCCCGCCCGAGGACGATCCTGTAGCGGGGGACCGTATCGCCCAGCTTCATCAGGACCTCGTCGATTTTCGAGGGGTACACTTTCACGCCATTGACGAGCATCATGTCGTCACTGCGCCCGGTGACGCGGTCCATCCGGACAAAGGTGCGCCCGCAGGAACAGGGCCCCTCCAGTAGGGAGGACATGTCACCCGTCCGGTAACGGATCAGGGGGAACCCCTCCTTGGTAAGTGTGGTGAAAACGAGCTCCCCTTCCTCCCCGGCCCTGAGGGGCTGCAGCGTTTTGGGATCAATGACCTCAATGATGAAATGGTCTTCGTTCACATGGAGGCCCTTCTTCTCCTGGCATTCGCCTGAAACGCCGGGGCCCATTATCTCTGAAAGGCCATAGTTGTCCGTGGCTACGATGCGAAGTTTCCCTTCTATCTTTTCCCTGAGGCTTTCGCTCCAGGGCTCCGCTGAGAAGAGGCCGTATTTCAGGAAGAGTTCCTCGGGGTGGATTTTCATTTCTTCCACCGCGTTGGCTATTGTGAGGGCATAGCTCGGGGTGCTCACCAGGGCAGTGGTTTTAAAGTCCTTCATTATCATGATCTGCCTTTCGATGTCCCCGGTCAACGAAGCGGGAATGACGGAGGAACCGATTTTCTCCGCGCCGTAATGGTATGCGAGCCCTCCGGTGAAGAGGCTGTAGTTCAGGGAAATCTGGACGAAATCCTGATTGGTGATTCCCCCGGCAGTGAGGAGGCGCGCCACGAGTTCGGACCAGTTGCGGATATCGTTCAGAGTGTAACCTACGGCGATCGGTTTTCCCGTGGTCCCCGATGAGGAGTGTATCCGCACGATGTCCCGAAGGGGCACGGCGAACATGTCATAGGGGTAGCTCTTTATCAGATCCTCTTTCGTAGTGAAGGGGAGCTCCCGGAGGTCTTCCAGGGTCCGTATTTTTTCGACGTCTATGCCGGCGCTCTCAAAGGCGTTTTTATAAAAGGCCACATTCCGGTAAACCCGGTTGAGGGTCATCTGGAGCCGCTCAATCTGGAGCTGTTCCAGGTCCTCCCTGGGCATGCTTTCGATTTTCCTGTTGTACATCATGGTTTTCCTCCTGCAGCTTCTGCTACTCGCCGATGCTCTTGTAGTCTTTGCCGAGATAGGCCCTCTGGACGTCATGATTATCGAGGAGCTCGCGGGCGGTGCCTTCCAGGACTATGCTGCCGGTCTCCATGACGTACCCGCGGTCGGCAATGCCAAGGGCGGCCTTTGCGTTCTGTTCCACCAGGAGGATGGTGTTTCCCCTGGAGCGCAGCTGGATGATGATTTCGAATATGTGTTTCACGATGATGGGGGCAAGGCCCATGGAGGGTTCGTCGAGCATGATGAGGCCGGGGCGCGCCATGAGGGAGCGCCCGATGGCGAGCATCTGCTGTTCTCCCCCGGAAAGGGTCCCCGCGAGCTGCCTGTTTCTTTCTTTCAATATGGGAAAGAGCGCGTAAACGCTTTCAAGGTCCTCCGGGACATTCTCCCGGTCGGGGCCGGAAGATCGGGTGTATGCGCCGATGACGAGGTTCTCGTGGACCGTCATAGTGGCGAAGACCTGCCGCCCTTCGGGGACAAGGGAGCATCCCAGGGCGACGATGCGTTCCGGCGGCATGCCCGATATGTTTCTTTTTTTGTAAAGGATTTCCCCCGCCCTTGGGCGGACGATGCCCGTGATTGTTTCCAGAAGCGTAGTTTTCCCGGACCCATTGGCGCCGATGATTGTCACGATTTCACCGGAATTGATGTGGATGGTCACCCCTCTGAGGACTTTGAGGCTTCCGTATCCGGATTCGAGGTTCCGTATCCTAAGCATTGTCGTCCCCCAGATAGACGGAGATGACCTCGGGGTTCTTCTGGATATCTTTGGGAGGGCCCTCGGCGATTTTCACGCCATAGGACAAAACGGCAATCTCGTCGGATATGTCCATCACCAGGGACATATCGTGCTCGATGAGGAGGACCGTGATTCCCATGTCGCGGATCTTTCGGATGAGGTCCGCCAGCTCCAGCGTCTCGTGGATGTTTAGGCCCGCGGCGGGCTCGTCCAGGAGCAGAAGTTCCGGTTCCGACGCAAGCGCCCTTGCGAACTCCACGGCGCGCTGGCGGCCGAAGTCGAGGCCTCCCGCACGGGCATCAAGGACGTCCGAAAGCCCCAGGAGGGAAGCGAAGCCGGCCGCTTTTTCCGCGGACTCACGCTCCTCTCGGCGGGTCCCCGGGAGCGGGACCATGGCCCGGAGGAAACCGGCACGGCTTTTTCTGTGCCTTCCCACCATAATGTTTTCAAGGACGGTCATATCATTGAAGAGCTTGATGTTCTGATAGGTCCTGGAAATGCCGCGCCAGGCAATTCTATGGGTGGGAAGCCCATATATTGAACGGCCTTTAAAAATAACATCTCCGCTATGAGGTTCCAGGGCCCCGGCGACAAGATTAAAAAGGGTCGTTTTCCCCGCGCCATTGGGCCCTATGACCGCCTTGATTAGCCCCTTTTCGACATTGAAGGAAACATTCTCTACGGCGCGCAGTCCGCCGAAGGAGCGGCTGAGGTTTTTTATTTCCAGAAAGGCCATGATAACCGCCTGGTAAGCTCCTTAATCCTGCTAATCGATTCTTTCCTGAATATGCCCTCCGGCGCCAGGGCCATAATGATAATGAGCAGGGCGCCGAATACCGCGTCATCGTAGGATCCGAAGTAGCCCCGGAGGGAGAGGAAGTTAAGAACGACCCCCATAAGCAGGCATCCCCAGAGGTTCGCCATTCCTCCCACGGCGACAATGGCGACATAACGGACTGATTTCATAATCCCCGCCTCGGACGGGCCGATGCCTCCGTTGAAGTGGGTCATGAAGTACCCTCCCAGGGCGGCGAAAACCGCGGAAATAACGAAGATGTTAAGCTTGTAGCGGGCCGTGTCTATCCCCATGGCGCCCGCCGCCTCTTCGCTTCCATGGATGGCCCGGAGGGCGCGGCCTACCCGGGAGCGCACGAGGTTCAAAAGAAGCACCAGTGCGCCGATGAGGAGTATCCAGGCGAAATAATAGTTGAACACACGCTGGGAGGGGTCGCCTCCCACGAAAAGGCCCGGCAGTATTTCACAGGGCCTCACGGCGGAGATACCGTCGGCCTCGCCGAAAATCCTGGTGCCCAGGAATATCCGGTAAAGGATGGTGCCGAAGCCCAATGTCGCCATGGCGAGGTAATGGCCCTTCAGGCGCAGGACCGGTATCCCGATGGCAAAGGAGACCGCCACCGTGATAAGGACCGCCGTTCCCAGGGAAAGCCAGGCCGGGGCCCGGTAGGCCGCTGCGCCGTAGGCGTCGGTGCTCAGGATTATCAGGCCCTTTTGTACGAGCCACTCCAGTACCCCGGCGCTGAAAAGCTGGGTCAGGTTGTTCGTGGACAGTACGGCCGCGGTGTAGCCCCCCAGAGCGAAAAACGCCGCGTGGCCCATGGAAATTTGCCCCGCATATCCCATGAGCAGGCATAGTCCAAGGACCACCAGGGCGTAATAGGCCGACATGGTAAGCTGGATAAGCAGGTAATCGGTCCCTGTCGCTGACATGAGGACCTGAAAAAGGACCACAATGGCCCCCAGGAGGGCGACGGGGAGGTGGCTTGAAATCTTCATCAGTATTCCTTCAGGGCCGCTGCCTCGCGGCTGCCGAAGATCCCCCCGGGCCTGAAAAATAGAATGCCTAAGAGAAGGGTGAGGGTGATGGCGTCCTTGTAGGCCAGGGGTATTATGCTGATGCTCGCCGCCTCTATTACGCCGATGAGGAGGCCCGCCACGATGGCCCCGGTGCTCGACCCGAGTCCTCCGAAGATGGCGGCGGTGAAGCCCTTGATGGCAAGGGTCGCCCCGCAGTCGTACTGGGTCTGGGTTATGGGCGATATGACGCATCCCGCTAGCGCCCCGATGGCCGCGCTGAGGGTGAAGGAGAGGCTCACCATGTTCTTTATGTTGATACCGCAGAGGGACGCCGCGGTGCGGTTGGCAGCGCAGGCGCGCATTGATTTTCCCGTCAGGGTGTAATAATAAAATATATTGAGGATGATGACGATGATTGCGCATGTTCCCAGGACCCAGAGGACCTGAGGTGAGAAGCGCGCCCCTAAAATCTCTATCGAAGTGATTTCGTTTCCGGTGAAGTAGGGCAGGGCGCGGACTTTTTCGTCCCAGATGTGGAGGGCCGCCTCCCGGATGACGATGGAAAGCCCTATGGTGATGATGATCATGCGAAGCACCGAGGGGCTGTCGATCCATCGGATGAACACGAGCTCAATGAGGAAACCCACCCCGGCGGTTATTATTACCGCCGCGAGTATGGCGGCAGGAAGGGGCATAAACTGCGCCAGGGTGATGGAAATCATGCCCCCTAACATGAGAAATTCGCCCTGGGCGAAGTTGATTATTCCCGTGGTGTTGTAGATGATGTTAAACCCGATGGCCACGATGGCATAGATGCTTCCCGCGGTGATGCCGGATATCAAATATTGGACTATGTTGTCTGGCGACATGGCGAATCCTAAAATTTTTTCTGTTTTAACTTGCTTTCTATTTACAGAAACGCACACACGGGAAACAAAACCCCCTCCCGTCAGGGAGGGGGAAATGGGGATTACTTGATGAACTTTACCCGCAACATCATGCCCCCTCCCTTTCTCCTCCGTGGAGGGGGGAGGAATAATCCTCAGGGACGTACCCCGTAATTATTTGCCCCCGGTATACTGGGCGAACTTGCCGTCTTTCACCGTCAGTATCTCGAAGGAGTTTTCGTCAAGGCCATTGTGGTTTTTGGGCGACATGTTGTAAATGCCCGCGGTCCCCACGAGGCCGGTGGTGTTTTCAATGGCGTCCCGCACCTTCTCGGAGTCGGCGGCGCCGACTTTCTCAATGGCCTTCGTGAGAATCAGGATTGCGTCATAGGCATGGCCTCCAAAGGTGCTCACGTCCTCCTTATAACGCGACTCGTAGGAGTTTTTATAGGCCACGAGGAGCGGCTTCTGGGGGTGGCCGTCCGGAAGGGACTCAGCGATCAGGAGGCGGCCCGCCGGGAAGATGATGCCCGTGCCGGCTTTGCCGGCGGCGGCAGCGTATTTAACATTTCCAAATCCGTGGCTCTGGAAGAGCGGCACATCAAGGCCTATCTGTTTCATGTTCTTCACCACGATGGACTGTATGGGCTCTATGGACCAGTTCACGATGGCCTGGACTTTCTTGTCCCTTACCTTCGTGAGGACTCCGGTGAGGTCAGTGGCGTCCTTGTCGTACACTTCGCTTATGAGTATCTGAATGCCCGCTCCGGGGGCGAGTTTAATGACCTGGTCCTTGCCCGCCTTGCCGAAACCGGTGTTTGCGGAAATGACGCCGATTTTATTGATGCCAAGGTTCTTCATCACCCCGAAGATCCGCATGACGGCATGCCGGTCCTTCTGGGGCGTGTTGAAAACGTACTTCGCCACGGGATCGACGATGAGTTCCGCGGCGGCGCAGGATATAAGAATCGTTTTCGAGTCGTCACAGATGGATTTGATCTGCAAAGATTCGCCGCTCGTCGAGGGGCCGATGATCGCGAACACTTTGTTTTCTTCAATTAACTGTTTCGCGAAGGACACGGCTTTTTCGGGGCTCCCCGCCGTGTCTTTCACGATGGCCTCGATTTTCTTTCCGGCGACGCCCCCTTTCGCATTGAGCTCTTCGACGAAAGCTTCGACGGTCTTTTTCTCAGGGGCCCCGAGGAAGGACGCCGGGCCGGTTACGGAGAAAAGCGCGCCTATTTTGATGGTATCGCCATCGCCTCCTTTTTTACAGCCGAAGGACATGGCGGCGAAGAGAACTGATAAAAGAATAGAAAAGAATTTCCAGTTTCGCATCGGATGCTTACCTCCATGATTTTTTTTGAATGGTCTTCGCCCATTCCCGATTTTGTCAATATTTATTTTATTAAGGAACAATATGGGGGGAACCTCTAAAAATTGAATTTTTGAGGTCCACATAAATTGTAACTACTGACATACTCAAGACTTGGGTTTTCCCGCCCGCCTTCGGCGGGCGGGAAAACCAAATTTTTAGAGGTTGCCTGGGGATAATATGGGGCCAATATTTTTCCTATATCGAAGGCATCTTGAAAAACTGGATATAGTCCTCTTTCATCGTATTTCCTTCACTGTCCCTGAGGCCCCCGGGCCCCCCGCGCAAGGTGATTTTGTAGGTTGTTCCGGTGATGAGCTCCGACAGGGCGAAGCGGTATGCGCGGAAAGGCCCCGGAGGGATGTCCGGCCAGTCGATCTGCGAAACTTTCGGCCTCGTTCCCGAGGGCCCGAAAGAGCGGTCTATGGCAATATTGATGCTCACGGGATCTATCTCTTTTGTAAACAGTATGTAAACGTACTCGCCGGGCCCATAGGCCGTGACGGGCTCAATTTCACTGGCGGCCCAGCATTCATAGGGGCCCGTCCAGGGTTCGGCAAAGCCGAGGCGGGTGTCGGTGATGCATATCACCCCGGGCCTGGTGGAAGCGGGGCCGTCGGTAATGAAACG
The DNA here is from genome assembly GCA_029974015.1 of Spirochaetota bacterium. Classification (GTDB taxonomy): domain Bacteria; phylum Spirochaetota; class UBA4802; order UBA4802; family JAGODF01; genus JAGODF01. The sequence continues at coordinate 30,215 of JARKUF010000034.1, read as the reverse complement.
ATAGCGGTATTCCCTTTCCATGGAATTGCCATGGACATCCGAGAGGGAAGAGGCTATCTTCAGTTGATATGCCTTTTCGCTTTCCAGAGGTTCATCGAACTTGATGGTGATGGCGGACGATTCCTCCGGAGATTCGATGTGGAATTCAGCCGGTGGCGAAATCGTGACGGCGTCGCAGGCGCTTTCCCTGCTAACGGGCTCATCGAAGACGAGGACGATATCGCCGTTTTTCTCGCATCCCGGATTGTCCGTGTCCTCTTCCCAGGGAGTTGGCGCTGCGCCGCTTTGGGGCTGATACACCGATGTGATGGAGGGGCCGGTGAAATCATCGCCCACGGTAAATCCCCAGGAGAACTGCTCACGCAATTTGTTGCCGTTGATATCACGAATCGATGTTCCCAGAGTGATGGTGTAGGTGGTCCCGTAATGAAGATTGTATATCGGGGTAAATACGACCTCAGTGCGAATGTCGTTCCAGCAGAATAGCCCCTGGACCGGAGGAGAGATGGTGAAGCCGGCGTATATCGAATCCATATCCATGGCCTCGGAGAAGATGACTCGTATGAAGGATCCGGCGTAGAGAATGGGGTCGGTTTCCGGAGCCGGGTGGACTCCCGTGGCATTCCTTTCCGGCGTATGGGACAGTACTCTCGGAGGGGTCAGATCGGAGTTAACATAGAATACCGATTCGATTCCTTCCCTGAGATCATTGCCCTTCCTGTCTTCGGCTGTTTCGGCGAGGGTGATGGTGTACATATTGTCGTACAGGGGGCCTTCGGGAAAAAATACGAGAGTCCTTCCGTTCGGCCAGCGGAAGCTGCCCCGGCAGCCTCCGCTTTCCGAGTTGAGTCTGAAGGCCTGGTTCGTCTTAGCCGTGTCCATATCCCTGGAAAACACGATGCGGACCGCCGTATCGGCGGGAACGCCTTCGGCAAAACGCGCCGGGCTCACCGACACCACCTCGGGCCTGTCGAAGCCGAGGCGCTCTTCCAGATTGTCGCATCGTATAAAAATTGCCGCGCAGATAAACGATATGAAAAGAGCACCGCATATCATCCTTATGAATTTCATCATATTCGCTCCGAAAAAATATTGGGAACCTCTAAGTCAAAAAAAACCTGGGCCTTGAGTATGTCAGCAGTTGCAACCGGCAAGCCCGGCACTCCGGTTTTACCCGCCAGCCATGGGCGGGTAAACCAGAGTTTTAGCGGCTGCCTTTTTTTAAGCCTTTAGGGCATTACATCCTGTCCTTGAACTCGATGACGAAGTCGGCTTTCATTGTGTTGCCGTAGATGTCACGAACGCCTCCCTTTCCTCCTGCGATTGTGAGCCTGTAAAGCTCGGGGGTTATGCTTTCGCTGTTCGCGAGGCCGTCGAAAACCAGTATTGCCGTCGACGGATCGGCCCCGGGGAACCCGTCCACGAGATGGGGCCTTTCTCCTCCCTCGATGATAATGGAGTCCAGAAGGGAATAGAGGTCAACCGCCGCGGGGCCCGCGTCATTGCCGAAGCTGAACAGGAAACGGTAGTCGGTGGAACAAATCTGGCCGTCTACTGGCCCCATGTCGATCATGACGGGCCAATCGAGGGCCAGTCCATCGTAGAGCTCCTCATAGGGGCAGGGGCCGCCGCCCTCGCCGCAGGAACCCATGATTGCGGTCACCCTGAGATGCAGGGAGTCGCCCGCGCTGGTCCTGAACAGTACCGAATAAGGCTTTTTGAGGGTATGGCCATTGATGTCAGCCGCCGATGTCCCCACGCGGAGAGTGTAGACGGCATCGGATTTAAGGGGTTCGTTCGGTTTGAAGGTGAGGACCGTGTCGCCCGCGGACCAGGCGCAAAGGCCCTGCGCGGAAGGCGTCAGTGTAATGGCGGATTCCGCCCTCCGGCGGTCCATCGCTTCGGAGAATTCAATGGATATCGCGGAGGAGCGGCGAACGCCCGTGTTCACAGCATCAGTGTTCCAGTATGGCGGTGGTACAGTTCCGCTTTCCCATGTTCCGCAAACGAAGGGCCGGGTGAAATCGTCTCCGGTTATGAATACCATGGTGAATTCCCGCTCAAGGGCGTTTCCGGCCCGGTCCTCAGCCGTGGCCGCGACGGCCACCCGGTACTGCGTTGCGTATGCGAGGCGCGATGTGAGGACATAGTCCATCCGGGCCCCGTCGTCGCGCCATGCGAAGTATCCGGGAACATCGGGAGTGATGCTGAACGCCGATTCGCAAGTCATGGGGTCCATCGGCTTGGAAAAGAGGACCTCCACGACGTCAAGGTCGATGGAGGTTCTCGTGGAACCTCCATCGACCTTTTCAGGAAAGGAGCTTAACACCCGGGGTTTCTTCGTATCTTCTCCGGCATAGAAATCTGAGATGAAATCTTCCTTCATGGTGTTGCCCGCCTTATCCTCCGCTGACCGGGGAAGCTCCATTACATAGCGCCTTCCGGTTTTCAGTTCGTCGAAGGGGATAAAGGCGAACTTCCGCTCCGAGAGCCATTTGAATTGGCCGCCCGCGGCGCCGTCATCGGTGCGCAGGGTAAAAGATTTTTCGATACTGCTCTTACGCACATCGGCGCTGAACTCCATCCATATTTCGGCGTCCCGCGGGACGCCGTACTCCTGGTGGGAGGGCCACCAGGCGCTGACCTTAAGCGTTTCGAAATCGGAGCACGATGAGAGCGCGGCAACGCACGCGGCAAATGCGGCATTTCGTATAACGGAGCTTTTACTCCGAAAGAAGAAGGCGTCAAGAGGGGGAAGATTTGTTTTCCCCCGGAAAGTAATCGGACGGTCCATTTTTTTCATCTTGTCCTCCTCGGGGACGCGTAAAAATATTTGAATGAGATAGGAATTATGAAAATCACTATCGCAGTGGAGAAAGCGAGGCCGCTCACAACAGTAAGGGCCAGTGGCCTCCAGAGGGTGCTTCCCTCGCCCCCGGAAAGAAGGGCGGGAAAAAATCCGAGGACCGTAGTGATGGCAGTGATGATAATGGGGTTGAAGTGACGGATGCTTACGGACATGGCTTTCGCGTCGATTTCTTCCGGCGATACCGGCCCCTTTGCCGGGAGGGTGGCCCTTATCCGCTCCACCAGGACTATTCCATTGTTGACCGCGATGCCCGTTAGCACTATCATTCCGATGAAGGCCGCGATGTTCAGCGTGGACCCGGTTAAAAACAGGGCGATGAAGACACCGCAGAAGGCCAGGGGCACCGTGGTAATAACCAGGAAGGGCAGTGAGAGCGATTCGAGGAGCCCCGCGATGATCATGAACACGAGGAGAATGGAGAACAGAGTGAGCAGGGCCATGAGGCGGCGGCCCTTTCTTTCCCTGCCAAGGTTTTCCGAAAACTCCCAGGAATAGTCAGCCGGGAGCGTCAGGGAGGAGAGGGATGCTTCAATTTTTTCCGCTCCCTCATCGAAGGAGAGCTCTCCTATCCTCGCGGTGACGGTGACAGCGCGGCGGCCATTGCGCCGCCATATTCTTGTCCGATCGCTCCCCTCCTCGATTGAGACGAGCCCCTTGAGGGGTATGGAAGCCCCGCTTTCGCTTTGTATCGTCTGGGCCAGGAGCCCTTTCAGGGCGGGGAGGCCCTTCCTCTCAAACTTAACCCGGACGTCTATTTCCCTTTCCCGGCCGGGGTATTTAATTGCCACCGGGCCGTAAAGGGCACTGTGGAAGAACCTGGCGATTTTAGACATGCTAAGGCCAGAGGCTCCGGCCTTTTCCCGGTCCACGCGGAGCCGGTAGGAAGGTTTCCCTTCCCGGAACCTGAGAACGCATTCATCGATGCCGGGTATGGACTGTATTTTCTTCGCGGCGTTTCGGGCGATTTCCCTGAGCCGGTCGTTGTCGTCCCCGATGAAGGTGACATCAAGCTCGCGGGCGGCGAGATCGTCGGGTTCGGCGACGAAGGCGAAAGCTCCGAAGGGCTTGAGGATAGCATTCGCCTCATCTCCGAGGCGCTTTCGAAGCGCCTTCCATTCCCGGGGCCCCGCGTCTTTCAGGGTGACCACGAGGGTCCCCCGCCATTTCTCTATTTTTGCCGATACCTTTTTCGCGATGCCGCTTTCCCGGACATGGCCTTCCACGAGCTTCACCGCATCATCCGTGGCCCTCAGGGAGGTTCCCGTGGGAAATTCGCAATAAAGGTATAGTTCCCCGGAAGTGAAGGGGTCGATGAATTCGCTTCTGGTGAAGGCCAGGCACAGGAGGGCCGCGGCCGCGACGGCCCCAGTCGCGGCGTAGAGCGTTCGCCGATGGGCGAAGGCGTACTCAAGGGCGGTCTTATACGCCCCGGCGAGGACGCTTTCTCCTTTCTGAATGCGGCGGGGCGCCGCTTCCGGCTTTGTTGCCGAATTGCCCTTTCTGCGCGGAAGAAAAGCCCCCGGGCGGCCGCAACAGGCACGGGGGCGCCCGGAAAAGCCGAGGTAGAGGACCGGAATGAACACGGTCGCGGCTAAGAGCGATATGATCAGGGCCGAAGAAACCGTGAAGGCCATGCCTGAGTACATGCGCCGGGTCATCTCATCGCCGAAGACGATGGGGAAGAAGACCGCCACGGTGGTGGCCGTCGACGCGGCTATTGCCACGGCGACCTCCCTCGCGCCCCGATGGACAGACGCGACGTCGGCCTTTCCCCGTGAAATCGAATCCATGACGATGATGCTGTTGTCCACCACCATGCCGGCCGCGAGGGCCAGACCGCTAAGGCTTATAACATCGATGGGGACCTTCGCGAAGTACATACAGGCGAAAACCGTGATGATGGAGAAGGGAATCGACACGCCAATCATGAGGGCCCTGGAGATGTCCCGATAAAACGCGAAGACCGCAAAAAAGACGATTAAAAGCCCCCAGACGCCCGAGGCGACGACATTCCCCACGGCGGCGCGGATGTAATCGCCCTGGCTGTAGACCACGCGAATGCCGCAGCCTTCTATAGAACCAAATACTTTCGCCGCCTCTTCGGAAACTCTGAGCGTGTTGGCGTCGCCCGATCTGTGGACGTACAGGAGTACGCGCTCCTTTCCGTCGAGGCGCGCCAGGTCCTCGGCCTCGCGGTGGGACTCCTTCACTTCGGCAAAATCGGCTACGCGCACGGCCCGTTCTCCGTCAAGGTGCACTACTGTGTCGGCGATTTCCCCGGGCGAGCGGTACCGCCCGGCCGTGCGCACATGGTATTCCCGTCCGCCGCTCGTAAGCTTTCCCGCCGGGAGCTCCAGCCCGCCCTCCTGGAGGACGGCGAAGAGGCGTTCAAAATCGAGGGAGCGCGCGGAAAACTTACCCGGGTCAACGGCCACGTGGATTTCCTTCCGGAGCCCTCCCGCGGCGTACACTTCGGACACGCCCTCAATCCTCTGGAGGCGGGGTTTTATCACCCTCTCGGCGTATTCCCTGACCTCAGTCAGGGAGGGTTTTTCTCCCGGAATGCGTTCAACTGCGGCGATGACCGCGGGACGGTCCGATGGGTCGTAGCGGACCACCATCGGCTCCTGTACCGCCCTGGGAAAGCCGCCCCGCAGAAGGGATATCCTTTCCCGCACTCTGAGGGCCGCCATGGCGATGTCAGTGCCTGTGTGGAAATTCACGTTGACGCGCGATTTCCCTTCCTCGGAAACCGAGGTGATGCTCTCAATGCCGGGGACGCTCCTCAGGGTCTGCTCCACGGGCTTTGTTATGATTGTCTCTATCTTATCAGGCGTTATGCCGGGATACTCTATTATGACGGTGAGGCCGGGGTAGTTCATCGCGGGCATGAGGGAGAGGGGGAGCTTCTTAAGCCCTATGATGCCGAAGATGAGGCATGCCGCGAAAATCATCCAGGCCGTCAGCCGGTTTTCGAGGAAGTATTTCATCGCGGAAGATTTCCCTCGCGGGGCCTGTTTAAATGATAGTAGATCGCAGGGATGAAGACGAGGGTGAGGAATGTCGAGAGAGTGAGTCCCCCAATTGTCGCGATGGCCAGGGGCTGCTGGAGTTCAGCGCCGTCACCGCCGCTAACGGCCAGGGGAATCATTCCCAGGACCGTCGTGAGCGTCGTCATCATTATGGGCCTTATGCGGCGGCGGCATGAGGCCATGACGGATGACGCGATATCTTCCCCCTCCTTTTTTCTCCGGTTTATGAAATCAATGAGGACGATGGCGTTGTTCACCACTGTGCCGGAAAGCAGGATGATGCCGATCCCCGAATTGATGTTGAGGCTCTTCCCGAAGAGGAGAAGGGCCCCGGAAACGCCGGGGAGGGTGAGGGGGATGGAGCACATGATGACCGCCGGCAGAACCAGGGACTGGAACTGGGAAGCGAGGACCATGTAGACCAGGACAAGGGCCAGCAGAAGGGCAAAGGCCATCTCCGGTGCGGTCTTTTCAATCTCATCGAACTCGCCCGCCATCCTCGCCTCAAGTCCTCTGGAGGAGGCGAAATTTTCCATCGTTTCCCTGGAGGATTTCAGGGCGCGCGCCCTGTTCCCTTCTATTTGCGCTGTGATGATGTTCACGCGGCTCTGATTGCTGCGGACAATCCTTGAAACGCCGAAGCCCTCGATGATGTTGGCGAACTTCCCAAGGGGAAGCAGCGCGCCCGCGTCCGATTTAACATGGACCGTCTCCAGGGCCTCCCGGCCCCTGCGCCCCTCTTCGTCGAGGCGGACCCGCACGTCGATTTCATCGTCGCCGTCGCGAAAGGCCGTGGCGACTTCGCCGTAAAGCGCCGTCCTCAGGGCCGCGGCCGTGCCCGCGACGGTGATACCCTGGGAGTACATCCGCGGCCGGTCGACCACAACGCGAAGCTCCGGAATGCCCCTGTCAAGGCTCGATTCGACCGAAGTGAGCCCCGGAACGGCATGGAGGGCTTTCATCAGCTCTTCGCCGTGGCGCTCCAGGGACTCCATCTCCCGGCCGTAGAGTTCAATCGTCAGGGGGGCCTGGCGCTTCGCGAGGACCGACTCCACCACATCCTCCTTGAGGCGAAAGTCCAGCCTGATGAGCTCCCCGGTCCTCAGGCGGGATTTCATAGCGGATATGATGTCTTTAACATGGGGGCGCTTTCCTTCTTTTAGGACCACCCGGAGGCGCGCGAAGTTCGCCCCCTTCCCGGAGAGCTTTTCTGAAATCGAATCGTCGGGGTCGGAGCCGATCTTCGCGAAGACATGCTTCACATGGGGGTCCACTCTGGCGGCCGTTTCTATCCCGCGGCAGATGGACGACATTTCATCCAGGGAAGTGCCCGGCGGGGCATTTGCCTCAATGGTGAATTCCCCCGCGTCCACCTTCGGCATAAGCTCCCTGTCGAGAAGCCAGGTGGCCCCGGCCCCCGCCAGTACAATCAGGACGCCGGACGCGATTAGCGTTTTCCCATTCGCCATTGCCGAGCCAAGCAGCATTTCGTAAAAAGAGGAAAGGCGGTCAATGGCCCGCCCGGTCAGGGCGACGGCGGCCGCGTGAAAGCGCCCCGGGGCGCTCCAGAGCGCTCCGGCTTTTTTAGCTTTACTGCTCCCGGGAAGGCCCGCAAGCATGGGGACGAGGGTGAGGGAAGTGGCGAGGGTGCAGATGAGGGAAAAGGAAATGGTGAGCGCCAGCTCTCCGAAGAGCGCCCCTCCTATTCCCGAAATAAACAGTACCGGGAGAAACACCACCAGGGAAGTGACAACGGAGGCGACGACGGAAGTGCGCACTTCCATGACCCCTCCGACGATGAGCCTGATGAGCTCGCCCCCCGCCGCTTCGGGATTGGACCCGCGCTTCTCGGTCACCGACTCGATAATCACAATACCGGCGTCCACCATCATACCCGTGCCGAGGGCGAGGCCCCCCAGGGACATCGTGTTGAGGGACATGCCGCGGAAATACATGAGAGCGAAGGCGCCCAGGACCGCCACGGGAATGGAGAGGGCGATGATGAAGGCCGGGCGCGGGTCGCCTAAAAAAAGAAGGAGCACGATGACCGCCCAGAAGGCGCCCATGACGGCCGCGTCCCGCACATTGTTCACGGAGCTTTTGACGAAAACGGACTGGTCGTAAATTTTCCTGATGGTTATTCCGTTTCCAAGTTTTTTTTGAAGCTCCTTCATCCGGGCCTCCACCGCCCCGGAAGTCGAGATGGTGTTTTTGCCGGGCTCTTTTTTTATTAGAAGGCTTACCGCTTCCCTGCCGTCGAGGCGGACAACGCTTTTCCTTTCGCGGTATCCGTCCTCGACGGTACCCAGGGAGGAGAGGTACACCGGAATCCCCGATTCACTCCTCCCCACCACCACCTCTTTCAAATCGGCTACCCGGGAGAATTCGCCTATTGTGCGGACCGCGTATTCCCGGTTTCCCTTCTCAAGGGAACCGGCGGGAAAATTGTAGTTTGCCGCGCCGATGCTTTCTACTATTTCCGGGAAGGAAACGCCTCGCGACGCCATGGAGGCGCTGTCAAGGTGGACATTGATCTGACGACGGAACCCTCCGTAGATTTCCACCGAGGCGACGCCGTCGGCCCTTTCCAGAAAGGGGACCGCCTCCTTCTCGGCACGGTTTCGAAGCTGCCGGAAATTCCCGTCCTCAGCCTCAAGCGCGTATATCATCACGGGGTCCGCCGAGGGGTCGAACTTCACCACAAGGGAGCCTCCGGCGTCTTCGGGAAGCTGTCCCTTCATCATGTCCACCTTCTCCTTCATTTCTATGAGGGCGAAGTCCATGGATGCGCCCCAGTTGAAACGCGCCGTTACGAGGCTCAGGCCCTCAATGGATTCCGAACGCAGTTCCCTCACGCCTCCCACTGAGGCCGCCGCTTCTTCGATATGCCTGGTGACGAGCTGTTCCATCTCCGATGGAGAGGCGTTGGCATAGGGGGTGATGATGGTGAGGGTGGGAAACTCCATATCGGGCAGGAGCTGGACCGGGAGCCTGAAAAGCGAAATCACGCCCAGAAGGCACACACCCAGGAAAAGCATCGCCGTGGTGACCCTTCTCCTGATGAAGAATTCACTCATTCATCAACCTCATATTGTCCGCCTTCATTTCGGCGTGCACGAGGCCGGTCCCTCTGGCCACGACGATATCGCCGGGGGAAAGCCCCTTCACCGCTTCAATGGAGCCGTCGTATTCGCGGCCCAATCCTATCTTCTGCTTGAAGACGATGCCCTTTTTCACGAGGAACACCTCCCCCTCATCCGCCTCCTTTGAAAGCAGGGCCGAAAGGGGCAGGAGGAGTGCCCCGTTTTTCTTTCCGGTGATGATCTTCGCCCTGGCGAACATGCCCGGCATGAGGCGAAGGCCCGGGTTCCGCACCAGGGCCTTCACCTCGAAAGTCCTGGTCTTTGAGTCGAAGACAGGGGTGATCCGGGACACCCGGCCCGTGAAGTCCTCTCCCGCGAAAGCGTCGGCGGTGAAAAGAGCCTCCTGCCCTTCCCGTATTTCCTTCGCGTCCTTTTCGCTGATTTGGACTGAGAGGAACACGCTGGAAATGTCCATCACCGAGACGATGATCGAATCGCTTTTCACGATTTCCCCGGCTTCCATTCCCCTGACTGCCACGACTCCCGTGAAAGGGGCGCGGATATATGTTTCGGCGATGAGGGTCCGGGTTGACCGGATGCTCTGTTCCACCTGGCGGATTTTAGACAGAGCGGCCTCCATTTCCGCTTTTTCCATTTTCGTGTTTATCATCTGGAAGAGTTTTATCTTTTCCTCCCGGGATCCGGGCACCCTGTGCCCCGATGCGGCGATATCTTCGTCCCGGAAACCCACTTCCTGGATTTCAAGGTCCGACACCGCGTTGGCGTATCGGGTGCGGTAGCTGGTGTGCTGGGCCTTCACGGCTTCGTATTCAGTCTCGCTGATGCCTCCCGCCTTGAAAAGTTCAGCCTTGTTGCTGAGAGTGCGGGACATGTTGTCGAAGGAAGCTTTCTTGTCGAGGACCTCGGCCCGGGCTTTGCGGATCTGGGCGAACCTGATTTCGATGGCCCTGAGAGCGTTTTCGTACTTCGCCTTTGCCAGATCGTGGGAATTCTTCGCGATGTCAAGTTCGGCCTCCTGTTCACGGAGGGAGAGCTCCAGAGGAAGGCGTTCTATCTCGGCGATGGCCTGTCCCTTCACCACCCTGGAACCCTCCTTTACGTAGAGCCTGTCAAGGCGTCCGTTCACCTTTGACGATACGTTCACCTTCTCATGGTACACGATCTGCCCCAGGGCGTGGATGGACTGCTCCACATTTTTCGGGTCCACGCGATAATATCCCACGGCATCGTCGGCGGGGGCGGCATGGACGGTATCGGGCCCCGTGCCACCGGAGGGAATGTAGCGGCGATATGCCGCCCTTGCGCCCTGGATGATGAGAATTAGGAGGAGCGAAAAAAGGGCCGCCCTGGCCGCCAGCTTTCCGCCGCGCCCCGTGAGGACGCGGGCCGAAGCCCTCCCGGCTATATTTCGCAGTGATGTGAAATGCGCTTTAATCATGGCTCCTCCCCGATTTCATTCCCGTAAGTCCAAAGTATCCGATGTCCACACCCACCGCCAGCTCGAGGGACGACGCCGCGGCGATATACGATATCAGGCTGTTCAAATGGGCTATGGCGGCCTCGCCGCGCTCCAGTTCCTTTTTTACGAGGTCGTATCGCCGGGATTCGCCCATGTTTGCCTTGAGGCGTTCAATCTCAAGGAAGGAATCGTAAAGCTCGAGCTGCTGTCTGGCGATCTTTATCATCCTCCATGAATTTCCGAGGGAGGCGTTGATGGCGCTCACTTCCACGGCTATCTGCCTTCGCACGGCCGCTTTCTTTTCCTTCGAGGTGTTGTAGTTTACAGTGCTTTCGAGGATGGAGCGGCGATACGACATTGAATCCAGGATGTTCAGCGAATCATTGTTGGAGATGGCCCTGGAGTTGCCATTGCCGCTTTCATGATATCCCAGCCCCACATTCCCCGTGCTGCCCCAGAGCATGGACGAAGCCTGGAGGGTGATTCCCCAGCCTTTTTCGCGGGGAGGGAACCCTTCGTCGGTCAGGGAGTAGTTGAGGCCGAATGAGAGCCTTGGGAAATAGTAGCGTTCGCTTAAAAGTCTGGTTTTTTTCGCGATGAGAAATTCTATGTCGGAGCTTCCCACTTCCACGCGGTTTTTCAGCGCCATTGAAACAAGTAAGTCCTCGTTGAGTTTTTCACCGGGAGGGCGGAACTCGAAGTCCTTCTCTATGCTCCCCGTGACGTTCAGCGGGGCGCGCCGGTCCAGCTTCAAAAGAAGCTTGAACCGGTTGAGCGACTGTACGAAGTCGTTCCGCGACTTTTCGAGGCCTAATTCCGCCTCCTTGACTCTGGCTTCTATGGCGAGGGCGTCGAGCTTCGTGGCCTCGCCGAGCTCCAGCTCCTTCCGGATGAGAACAAGCTGGGTGCGGCTGTTCTCAAGGGTTTTGGCGTGGATTTTTACGGCTTCCCGGAGCTGGAGCACCTGAAAGTACGCCTTCGACACGCCGTCGATAAAGCCGTTTAAGGCCGCGCGGTAATCGTTCTTCGCCAGGATTGCCTTAAGCCGCGCCGCGTCGTAGGCGAGCCTCCGGCGGCCACCGTCGAAGACGGTGATGTTCGAGTCGACACTTAACTTATGCTGGCGCGAGTCAGTGTCGCGGCGGCGGCTTTCCTCGGTCTGGAGATACGAGACGGAAAGCTCGGGAAAGAAGTCCCGCCAGCTTTCCCGGATAATGAGGTCCTGGATGCTTTTCCGGGACTGCACAACTTTCAGCTCGAAATTATTGGTGATGGCGATACCCAGGGCCCTTTCTAAATTGACGGAGGATTCGGAGGCGCAATTGCTTCGCAGAATTTCATCGGCGGATTCCGCGGCCTCATCGCCGTCGGCTCTCAATGGAAGGTATGATAGCGCCGTCATAGCGGCCGCCGTGAGGGCCATGAGGAGGCGAAGGGTCCCATGCCGCCCTGACTTCCTATTCATTGGACAGGGTCGCATGGATGGAACGGACCAATCTGGACGCCATGGCACAGGCTGTCCCGGCATTCATGAGGGTCTCTGAAGTGAAACAGCGGGCAGTCCCGATCATCGCGCCGTTTTTTCCAAAAAGATCCACTGTGACCGCAGTGCTCGTCCTATCTTCCACGGCGTCGCCGTAGCGCGCTTCGAAGATGGAGCCCCGGATGTAAAGATCGGCGCTGTGGCGGAGGCACAGTTCCCGTATGTCGTTTTCAGACGGGAGCGCGTTGGAGGCGTCCATCTTGGCCTCCGGAGGAGGCCCCGGAACGACGGAGTATCCGCGGGCGAAGAATTCATGGGCCAGGCAATCCCTGAAATTTTTTCCCGTGAAGGGATTGAAGTCCATCACCCTGTTTTCAAATGGCCCCAGGAGAACGGTTTTGGGATTGCACCCTTTCGCGACGGGCCTTACGGCTATGTCAACCGTTGAGCAGGAGGCCAGCAGGCACAGGGCGGGAATCGCCGCTTTTAATGCATTGCCGAAAAAAATGTAAGCTAAACTGCCGGACAATGCCCTGTTCAATGAAGCTTTCATTGCTCTTCAATCTCCTTCCTGATGGCGATGAGGCCCTCCTCGGGGGCCCCAACAGCTTCGGCTATCTTAAGGGCCCTGGTGATTTCAGCCCGCGCGCGGTCACGGAGCCCCAGGCGCCTGTAGAGCATGCCCAGGTTCGCCCTGGCGGCTATCAGGGATTCTTCTTCCCGGAGCGCCGCAGAGTACTCGCGGAGGGCTTCCCGGTACATCTTATTCTTTTCGTAAAGGAGGCCCAGGAGGGACCTCGCCTGGATGTGATGGGGATCGATGTCAAGGGCGCGGGAGAGGTGTTCCATCGCTTCCTTTTCACTTCGGTCCGCATTGTCCCCGTCAGTGACGGTCCCCTTCGCGTCGGCGACGAGGGCCCGGGCCATCCAGTAGAGGGCGCCGACATGGGAAGGATCGCGGGCGATGATGTCTCCTAACAAGTCGCGCGCTTCCCCTCGCTTGCCCGTAAAATAGCGCACCTTCGCGAGCATAATGCCGGCCCCGGTGAAAGAGCCGTCCATCGAACGCGCCTTTTCAAAGCATTCAGCGGCCTTTTGGAGTTCTTGTTTCTCATAGTGCGCGATACCCCGGGAGTAAATCTCCCGCGCGCCGCTGTTTCCGCCGCAACCTGCGAGGACGGAAAAGCCGAGGAGGGCCATGGCAGCGAAAGCGCCAGAGGGCCTTCTGGATGTTAAGCGTGTGTGGTTTTTCAGTTTCATATCTTTCCCTCGTTAGGGTTACGTAAAACGGGGGGCGGATAATAAAAAAAAAATTATAGAAGGGAGAATTTTTTAAATATTTTTCTTTTATTTTTCGTATGGGTAATGGGGGCCCTGGATAATTACAGCTACAGGCGCGATGTATCGCGCCTGTTCCCCCCCACAAAAAAACATCGAGGAGGAAGTATGAAAAAAACTTTTTTTGCCCTTTTTGCGGCATCTGTGGTCCTGATGTTGCCTCTCACGGCATTTTCGGCGGACCAGCAAAAAAGCTCATGGTATCTGAGCCTGGGAGCTGGCACCGGCGGCGGAAACTCGGAGGGGGATGAACTGCTTGAGGGGATTTCCGACAAAATTGGCCCCATAACATTTCATCTGGGTATTGGCGCCATAGTGACTCCGCGGCTCCATGCGGGATTTGATATGTCCATGTTCGGCGTTGATGGAACTCATAATTATGAAGAAGAATTTGAGTTTGTCACAAGCTATGCCTGGATTTTCAACTACTATGGCGCTGTGTCGTTCTATCCGATGGAGAAGGGGCTTTTTTTTAAAGCTGGTTTAGGCCTCAGCAAGTTTAAATTCCATTATGGTTCGACGAGCGCACTCTATGACAGGAATTTTTCTGTCTTTGGCTATGGAGTGCTCCTTGGCGCCGGCATAGATATCTGGCTCGGGAAGAGTTTCAATCTCGGACTTCATTTCGAATGGTCGAAACAGTTTTACAATGACAGCGAAACCCCGGACAATACCAGCTTCTACAGCATATACGTGGCGTTTTCCTGGTTCTAACGCGCCTGTCGCCCCCTTTCGCCAAAACAAATTGTTGAAAAGTCCCGCGCAGTATTGCGCGGGACTTTTAGCAACCTCTAATTATCAGGGTTTTCCTCGCGCCTTCGGCAGGCTGGAGAACATGATCCCCGAGCATGTAGGCAGTTACAAATGAAGGGTACTTTAAAAAATTTAATTTTTAGGGGCCCCATTTTATTATTGGAAGAAGTCGAAGGGTATTTTTGCCGTTGAGAAAAAAAGGGAAAAAGTATTGAAATCTGAATAAGCCCGTACGATTGTGTCCAATATCCTCGGATATTGTAAAAGCCCAGTATCTTTTCAAAACCCGGCTTCGAATAATATGAAAAAAATCTTTTTCATACCGTTGATGATAGCGGTTCTCTCACCGCAGGCCTTCGCGCAAAATCCCCCGCGCGACGCCGACGCGGAAGCTGTACGCGCAATGTACACGCGATACTCAAACGTAATAAAGAAACGCGGCTTTACATGCTTTCAGGGCGGGGAAAATCTCCGTGCCTTCCGATTCTCGGGGGATTATGACGAGATCCAGGTGAGCATCGCCCGGGAAAAGAAAAACCGCGCCACCGAATTCAGAACCACATTAACGAAAAACGGCCGCATCGAGGAGCGGGTCTTTTCCTTCAATAATACGAATCCCAATTACCCGGTTACCGCCGTGAACACGGTAGTGGCATGGCTTTTGTCGCGTACCATCATGGAGGGTGAAAGCCGCGGAGAGAGCGAAAACCGGGAATGGAAGAGTCCTTACTACGGCTGGTTCGCAGCCGGATACCACCGGGCACACGATACCGTGAAAATTTATCCGGAGAAAAGAGAGGGCGGCTACTACTTCGGCATGTCCGCCACTTATGACCCTTCGCGTCTCACGGAACAGCCATATATGCCGCTTCGATTCGGCGATTACATGACCATGGATATATGGGCGGTCGCCGACACGGCCCCGGAGCGCCGGAACTACGTGAACGAGCATTTCTTCAATTTCGATATCATGTTCTACGGGTCACACCGGTTCACCAGATCGGGGCAATCTACACGCCGGGTTGTATATGGATTCTACACCGGGATGGAGTTCTTCCGCCCGGGCTGGAAGGACAATGTCCTCCTCTGGTCACACGATCTCTATCGCGACCAGCCCCATATCCAATACATGATCTGGCGCGCTGTGGGATGGGGCTTAACGGCCCAGTGGAACAATTCCACGGGTTCTTATTCTGCCAGCTTTATGGCCGGCCTCGGCCCCTCCATCAATTCGTCTCTCTTTGCCATTTCCTGGGACGCACAGGATGAGCAAAATCGCAGTCCACTCTTTCAGTCCCTCACGGGGAGCAAACAGAACTACTATTACAGTACTGCGTATCCGGTATCGGCGATGCTTGCGGCTGAACGCCTCTGGCGCCTGCGGCTTTCCATGGGATACAATTTCTGTTTCTTTTTATCTTCCGACCCCGCCATCAAGGGCGAATGGGCATGGGATATTTTACAGATATTCAAGCCCTCGGCGGGCGTCTATCTCCTGGATAATCTCATGCTTAATTTCAACTATGAACGCTGGTACGTTCACAGCATGCTCAATGGCGACCACCTTTCCCATACATGGAACAGATTGCTGATGGAGTTGAGGTATGTGGTGCGGTAAAACGGCAGGCCCGGAGGCATGACGGGAAGAAACATGATATGAAAAACAAGAATAGTTTAAAATTTTTATTACTGATGGCATTTATTTTTTCTTTCGGCGCCAATGCCTTCCCCGCCGGAGACGAGCCGTTTTCCATTGCGCTCCTGGACACCACTGCGGGATTTACGGTGCTAAGAGATTTGAACAATGAAGGCTTCTTCGAGCCTATGCGCGCCCCGGTGACGTATCTTACGGCGCCGACACCCCCGGTTGGAAGCGGCTTTTTTCTGACGAGTGCCCTTACGTCTTCAAATGAAAACGACATGGCAAATTTTAGCCTCCTTGGGAAGAACAGTCTTGACCAAAATTTCAGGTTCGCCTGGCAGGTTGAGAAAGGCAGCGGTATCACAGAAGATGCCCTGTCCAGGGTCCTTGACCTTGCTGTCCAGGCACGCACCGGCGATGTGAACGGCGTGGCCCTCGACAACGCGGTTTCCCGGAGCGATGTTACAGGTTTTTCCTTCACTTTCAACTCCGATGGAGAGGAGGCGATTTCCGGGTATTCGCTGAGTATGAATATCGGCCCGTCCCAGCGGCATTATTTCTGGCGCACCTTCGGAGAACTCATGTTTCTCAACAGCCTTGGCGTTTTGAACTACTTCCTAATCCAGCGTGAGGACAACATGGTGGACTGGGAATACAAGCTGAACCGTGAAGACGCCAGGAAGAAGATAACGGACGGATGGTGCCTGGACACGAATAATTTCCGCACCAACAGTATTTATCATATATACTCGGGTATTATTTACTACCAGACGGCGCGCAGTAACAACTATGGCCCCTGGGGTTCCTTCGTCTGGACCTTCGCCGCCAGTACGTTCTGGGAGTACATAGGTGAATACCGCGAACAGGTCTCCACGAACGACCAGATTTTTACGCCCATGGGAGGTGTGATCTTCGGGGAGGGCCTGCGGCAGCTTGGCCTCTGGGCGGAGCGAAGCATGCCCAGGGGATTTGCCCGGGGCCTGGTTTGCTTCGTGCTGGACCCCATGCGAATAGTAAACCGCCAACTCGACCGCTGGGTGGGAGAGAGCTTTGTTGTCAATGTGAACTTTGTCAATCCGGCCCAATCTATGATTTCAAAGGCGGTGCTGGAAGGGCGGAGGTGAGGAGCGCATCGTTGAGACGCGCCCCTCGTTGAGAGGACGCGCCTTGTTGAGGGGACGCACGTTGAGACGCACGGCCGTGCGTCTTTACGCAGGCGGATATATCCGCCCCCTCGTCGAGACCTTCGGTCTCCGTCTATACGGGATATACCCGCCCCCTCGTCAAGACCTTCGGTCTCCCGTCTATACGAGATATACCTACCTCCCATCGATTCTCACCCTCACTTCACCGCTCATCAGTTTTGGGAGAAGGGTGTCGCGGAGTTTTTCGAGGGTATTGATTTTGGTAGTATGCCGGCAGTCACAATTTATGGGAACCTCAAAAATTTAATTTTCAAGAGGTTCCCTCAAATTATTTTACCCTTTTGTATTGGAGATCGCGGCATTTCCGCATAAGAATCCCATGAAAAAGAAACAATTGAAGAGACTTTCGAAATTTCGGAACTGATGAAGGTGAGGTCCGCGTCTATCGGGGACAGAAGTTTTAACCGGGATGTGGTTAATCCACTTTCTTCCTCGTTCACAACGCTTCGGATGGAAAATCCGTTTCGCGCTAAAATTTCAAGGGCCCCTGGCAGCGCGGCCTGGTCGTGAAAGATGAGCAGAAGTTCATGGGTCGTCTGGCGGGAGATCATCGACCATTCTATTTTGTTGATAATGGATAATGTCGTAACTACGATTGCCGTTGCAATAATGGCCAGGAAAGTGTTGATCCAGGGGGCGGACCCGACCGCCATGCCGATGGCCGCGACTGTCCACAGGCTGGCCGCGGTGGTAAGCCCCCTTATTATGCTTCCCTGGCGGATGATTGTCCCCGCTCCAAGGAAACCGATTCCGCTAACGATTTGCGCGGCTATTCTGGTAGGGTCGGCCGACGGAAGGCCCGTATAGCTGTCGGAAATTATCGTGAACAAGGCGGCCCCAAGGCACACGAGTATGTGGGTGCGAAGGCCGGCGGGCCTTCCGTGCACCTCGCGCTCATATCCGATCACCCCCCCCAGCACCAGGGCAATTAGAAGCCGCATCGACATGAGCAACAGATTGGTATTGATGTGTTGTACAACTTCCATAAGGCAGTCTCTTGTTTTATCGGGTGTCATCGCGGACCCCGGCCGTATCGGGGCGTGGCAATCTCATACAGTTTCAGGTTTAACCTTTATACTGTTAACCCTAAAACAAGCGTTTAAATATTTCAAAAAAATAAAAAGACTTGAAATGCTCACCCGTTCAGGGTTTTTTGAATTTAGCAAAAACAAAAAAATCAAAAGCAGGGAGCATTTCAGGTGAACAAAAGAATGCAGGAAACCATCCGGAAACGCAAGAACAAAATATCGAATCGCCCCAAAAATATTCATGAGGAAACAAGCAGCCCGATGATGAACTCGGGAGGGTCCAGCTTTGATATATCGGAAAAGATATCAGCGATTCATTGCGGAGGGATCGGATTGGTACATGAACTGGTGAACGCCTTGAAATTGCCGGGAAGGATAAATAGTCAACTTCAATTGCTTCAAAGGCGTAAACCATATTATCCTAAAGCCGGGTGAAGATATCCAGCAGCATCAGCGGACAGTGATTCGCTTTGAAGGCGCGGATTCGAATCCGCGCCTTCAAAGCGAATCACGATAACCACTTCCTGATCTCGTCCTTTGAAGGGAGCTTTCCCGCCGACTTCACTTCACCGTTCACCACGAGGGCCGGGGTTATCATGACACCGTAGGCCATGATGTCATTCAGGTTCTTTACCGTAACGACTTCCGCGGCAATGCCCGATTCCTCGACGGCCTCGCAGGCCAGCTCCTCAAGCTTGCAGCATTTGGCGCAGCCTGTCCCGAGAATTTCAATTTTCATACATTTCCTCCATGAGTCTGCGGATGTTATAGACGTTTCCATTAAAATAGCGAGCCGTATATCATGCCCGTGATGGCGGCCATGGACACCACGAGGCTTATATACACAAAGGTCTTCCTCCATCCAATGACGCTGCGTATCACCAGCATGCTGGGAAGGGAGAGGGCCGGGCCCGCGAGAAGAAGCGCCAGGGCCGGCCCCTTTCCCATACCGCTGCCGATGAGCCCCTGGACTATCGGGACTTCCGTGAGTGTGGCGAAGTACATGAAGGCGCCCGCCAGGGAAGCGAAAAAATTAGCTTCCGGGGAATTACCTCCCACAGCACAGGCAACCCATTCCCCGGGAATAATGCCTTCCTTCCCGGGCCTGCCGAGGAAGAACCCGGCGATGAGGACGCCGAAAAGAAGAAGCGGCAGTATCTGTTTGGCGAAATCCCAGGAAGATGCGAACCATTTCCCGGTTTCGCCGCCATCGGTGGACGTTATGACCGAGAGTCCAACGCTCCCGGCCGTAAAGCCGAGGAGAGGGTGCTCCGGGAATATGATCGACAGCGACACTGCGGGCGCCGCAGCGGCGGAGACCTTCCACCACTTGAGCTGGAACCACGAGACAAGCGTTATTGCGAAGATCAAAGCAGCGCCGCCCGTGATGGCCCATTTATTCAAAAAAACATAATACCATGCTCCTTCCGTCTCGGCAGGCTGTCCCAGGTTGGCGAATACCAAAATGGAGATCATCGACGCGAAGAAGACGATATTTTTCCATGGTGGACGTTCCGCATCGGGCTCCGGCATGGCCATAGCGGCGGCTTTGTGGGCCTCTTCTTTCCGGTAGATGAAATGCATAGCAAGGCCGATGATGATGCTGAATACCACGGACCCCACGGCCCGGGCGATGCCGATCTCCAGGCCAAGAACACGGGCCGTGAGGATGATGGCCAGGACATTGATGGCGGGCCCTGAATAGAGGAAGGCTGTGGCGGGACCGAGTCCGGCGCCCATGCGGTAGATTCCGGTGAAGAGGGGAAGGACCGTACAGGAGCATACGGTGAGTATCGTACCCGACACCGATGACATGCCGTAGGCGAGTACCTTGTTCGCCCCGGGGCCCAGGTACTTCATCACCGAGGCCTGGCTCACGAATGCGGCGATCCCTCCGGCAATGAAGAAGGCCGGGACCAGGCAGAGGAGGACGTGCTCCTCTGCATACCACTTGGCGAGATAAAGGGCCTCGGAAACCGCGTTGTCGAAGCGCGGTGTTCCCACGGGAAGATACAATACCGCGGTAAATATCCCCGCTATATATATTAGGGGCCTCCATTCCGACTTCCAGATCATGACGTGATTTCCATTGGCATTGGACAACCTCTCAATATCCGGTGTCCCGTCCAGCCTGAGGCTGGCGGGGACACCAGGATGATAAGTATTTCCGGATTTGTTATTTGGCAAAATTGCCGATATAAGATAAAAAATTACCTTTTACATCTGCGCACAATCTCCAACTGGGTGCGGGCATTAGTTTCAAGGACGGCCTCCACGCAGCTTATAAAATCGAGAATGCAGGGCGCCTTGAGATGGTAATAGACGGTGGTGCCTCTTTTTTCGTCGAAGACGAGGCCGGCGTTTTTCAGGATGCCAAGGTGTTTCGACACAGTCGACGGATCTGCGCCTATCATCTCCGTGAGTTTTCCGGCGCTTCGTTTTCCCTTGTTGAGCTCCTCAATAATAAAAAGCCTGCTGGGGTGTGCAATAGCTTTGATGATGGCGGCCCTGGCCTTGTAGTTGATCTGTTGTTTTTTCATTACGGTTATACTTTGTTATTTGGCAATATAGCAAAGTATAACCGTAATGTCAACTTTTTTTTTCGACGCGCAACGAGGTGAAATTACGGCGTGCGCCTATAATCTTTTTCCCCCCGGAACAACCGACGCGATTATCGGCCGGGTTTTCCCTTTCTCCCGTGGAGCTCCACACTTATGAATGCCGTCAGGGGCATGGCGAGAAACATGCCTATGCACCCGATGGCCGACTTCACAAGCTCTGAGAGCACCGGATTGTGGTTGAATACGAGGAGCATCGGAATTCCCGGCTCCAGGCGCATGGCGATGATGAGTACCACGGGAAGGGCGCTTCCAACATATGCGAAAAGGAGCGTGTTCACCGTGGCGCCGAGGATGTCGGAGCTCACGGTGAAGACCGATGAAAACGCTTCGCTTCGCGATATGCCCGGATGCACCCGGAAGATTTCCTCCGTTGCCGATGCGATGGAGATGCACACGTCTATTATGGCCCCCAGGGCGGCGGTGACCATCCCGGCAAGGGCGAGGCCCTTCAGGTTTATTTCCACTCCCGAGGCGTAGAATACTGTCAGCATCTCATTGGTGACGATGCCGGAGAGGTGCATGAGCTGTCCCGCAAAAATGGAAAGAACAGTGGCGATGAGCACCCCGGATGCAGCGCCAAGCGCCGCAGCGAGAGTTTTCCTGCCGAGCCCCATGATGATGGGGGTGGTAATGAGGATTGCGAAGAGCGCTATGCCGACAGCAATAGGGAGCGGGGATTTTCCCCGGAGGGTCATCGGAATGAGTAAGTAGAAGATGAGGACTACGGTGGCCAGCAGGGACACCATGGACATCACCCCGCGGAGCCGCCCCACGGCGATGATGGTTATGGCCAGAAGAATTCCAATGACGGCGAGACCGGTGGTGTTGTCCACATCGTAAATGGACACATATTCCTCAGTGCCTGCTCCGCCGGTAGTGGAAATACCGATGAAGACCGTATCGCCCTTCCTGTAGAACATCTCTTTCGGGAGATCGTCCTCTCCGCGGTAGACCGAGACGAGTTTTCCCCCTTTCCTTGCTCCGTCAACTATCTCCAGATGAACGCGTATCTCTACGCCCTGTGAGGATTCGCCTATCAGTTTCCGCTCGATTTTCTCCACGCGGGCCCGGGCGTACTCGCGGTGATCGTGGAAGCCCCCCGGTTCCGGGACATGTTCGCCGCGGGCGGGAATACAGGCAAGGAGAAGTATGATTGTGATGGCCGTTTTCTTCATCGGACGTTTCTCCGGCGGTTTGTTTTCGGGGTAGATGTGTGCCCGGGCCTTTCCAGATGATGCGCCGGGGCGCGGGATACGGCGGGCAAAACGCAAGGGCGCTTTCCGGTGCTGGTCATGCTTGCCTCCAGAAAGGCGTCATTGCGCCGCCTCCCTCCTGCGTCGCGGCACCATTGAAACGGCGATCGCGAAAAGGGCGTTCACGAAGACCACGGTGTAGCCCGTGGGGAGATCGAGCTTGTACGACGCGATGATGGCCGCGAGGTTTGCCACGGTGCCGATTGCCCAGGCCTTTATGAGCATGAACCGTCCGTCGAAGCGCAGGGCGATGAGGGCCGGCGATACGAGGAGGGAGAAGACGATGAGGACGCCTGCGAGTTTCACCGAGCTTGTCACCGTCACCGCGAAGGCGGTGAAGAAAAGGGCGTCCTTCCAGAATCCTTCAAACCTCCGGTACAGGAAGAACAGCACCGCCCCCAGGGCCGTGTAAATTACCGCGGTTTTAATCACCTCCTCCAATGGCGTGAAGAGGATGTCGGAAGCCATGAGGCGCTGGAACTCCTCCATGCCATGGGCGGATTTCGAGAGGACGATATACACCGCCGAGATGCCGAAGGCGTAAAGGAGCCCAATGAAGGCCTCGAGATTGTCCGTGTGCCGCGCCGCCCAGGCGATTAGAAGCCCTCCCAGAAGCGCGAAGGCCAGGGACACGGGGTAGATGAGCGCCCCGTCAAGAAAAAAGAGCGACATGGCCGCCCCCAGTGCCGCCATCTGCCCGATCGCGAGGTCGGTGAAAATGATCCCCCGGCGTATGACCTCAAGGCCGAAGAAGGCGTGGATTCCCACGAGCACCAGGGAAAGAAAGAACGCGGAAACGAGTATGTCGTTCATTGGCCAAGCCTCCGCACAATTTCATCGAAGAGGGAGATAATCCCCTCCGCGGCAGGTACGGCGCCCACGTCGTGGGGCAGCTTCACCATGGGGACGTTGAATTTCTTCGAGAGGTGGCGCGACGCGTCATCGGAGTTATAGACGTCCTGAAGGATGAAGGAGATGCCTCCCCCGGACATTATTTTTTCCAGTTCCTCGATATGCCTTGACGTGGGAGGTATCCCGGGCAAAGGCTCAATGGTTCCCGCAAGGAGGATGCCGTGTCGGCGGAGGAGATAGTCGAAATTTTTGTGGTATTCTATCACCTTTTTGCCCTTAAGCAAGGCCAATTTCCTGTTCCACTCCGCCGATTTCGCGTTCCAGAGCTTCGCGAATTCACCATGACGGGAACGGTAGTATCCGGCATTGCGCGAATCGAGGGCGGAGAGCTTCGTTAGAATGCTCCGCGCCAACAGTGGGATGTTGTTCGGGTCGAGGTAGTAGTGGGGGTTTCCGTCAGGATGGATATCGCCCTGTTCGCGGGAGACGCTCTTCGGCACATCAATGAGGCGCACGGAACGGGAGAGGTCGAGAAAGCCCTTCGCGCCCGGGTTCACCGTCGGGTTTCCGGCCTGCCTCAGAAGCGGCGGAAGCCAGCCAATTTCAAGCTGGGCGCCGCTTATGATGAGAAGGTCTGCCCTTCTGAGGCGGGCGATGAACGACGGTTTCGGGACGATGGTGTGGGGGTCGTAGTCTCCGCGCGCCAGGTGGTCCACCTTTATGCGGTCGCCTCCTATCTGCTCTGTGATGCTGGCTATGTAAGGATAGGTGGTGACGACCTTAAGCTTGCCTGCGTAAAGCGCGGGTGCCCAGAGAAGCAGGGCCAGTATGACGGCGAAACGCAAAACGGATGCGGCGTGGTGAGTGTTTGGTTTTTTGCTGCGGCGCCTGGGAGAAAACCTCGAAAAAGCCGCCCACGGAGGTTTTTGCGCTGTAGATGTCTCAGTTTCGGGCAAAGCCCTTAATGATTTAGTTTTCATGATAATGGTTCTCCTTTAGAATGAATGGGCGCCGTGCGCCCCTATCGCAAGATTTGCCTGGATTATGACTTCGTGGTTTATTTTCCTTTCCGGTGCGCCGGATTCACAGTTGTACTTGCTTGCGTCGAAGTTGTACTGAAGGCGAAAGCGCGAAAACTCCGTTGGATTGAACTCCAGCATCCCCGAATATCTGGGCATGTTTTCCGGAAGGCCCTCATCAACACCGTTTTCCCTGACGCGGTTTTTCCACAGCAGGTCGTACCTCGCTCCGCAGCGCCATCGAGGCGAAAACTTTGATGTGAGCTGAGCGTAGAGCCCCGACTGGCGCTTATCCATATCGGAGCGGGTCATCTCATCCGACGCGTCGTTGGAAAAGCGGCGGCCCTCCATGTGCCGGAAGAGATACTCCCCTTGAAAGGAAACGTACCTCAGGGAGTCTATCATGTATTTGAGGGTAATATCGCCGCCGAGGACCCGAGTATCGCCCGCGAATGCGGCCCCGGACTTCCCGGCGAGGTCAAGCCCGTGGTTGATGCGCGCTTTTCCAATGGCCGCAGACGCGCCCGCAAGCACCGTGAGCTCGCCGATATCAAAAGATGTTTTAAGATATGCCACGCCGAGGTTCGGCCCGTTTCCCACATTCGCGACGGGGGTTCCTTTTACATTGAGTATTTTGGCATTTCCGAAACTGCGGCCATTGGTCCCCTGGAGGGCTTCGCCGCCTAACATGAGATACAGGTCGGTCGGGGCAACCCAGGTGAGGCGCACTCCGACCTCGGACAGGCCATCCTCTCCGAAGAAAGCGTTGTTGACCAGGGTCTGGTCGGCGAAATCCCAGTTGTGGGCGTGCTGTTCATTGATGCGCCCAAACCCGCTTAAGAACTTCCCCGCGCGAAGCTGTAATCCCAGGGGGAAGCTCCGGGTGGTGAAGTGGGCCTCTTCGAGGCCGAAATGTTCCTCGGAAAGGGAGCACACCGCGAAAAGTTCCAGGTACGGATCGACCATCGAATAGAAGGATATCTCGGCGTAGTTGAAATTAAAACCATTTCGCAGATGAGGTTCCTCGTGGCCATGCCAGGATTCTCCCCCCGGGGTGAGGGTGAATTCCGGGCTTTCGAGCATTTCGTAAACCGCGTTCCGTGTATTGCGAAATACATACGATCCATCAAGCATAAGCGAGATGTCCGGCACGAACTTTGATTGGTTAAAGGGCGAATCCGAAGCATCGCCGGATTCGGCTTCGAACGGCGCGCCTTCGTTTTCCCCTCGGAGGGCCGTTGCGAAGGGCAGGGCCATGATGATAGCGAGAAAGAGGATTTTTTTCACAGGAATCTCCTTTATGCATAATTTCCGCCTTCATAGCAGGAGGCGGTACGCTTGTGTCTGGAGCATTGGAAATGTGAAGAGGCCAATATCACGATCCCGGTGATGCCTGTAAGCGCCGCCGCCATTGAAGGGGAGTACATCAGGAGAAAGAGGGCGGCGCGTTGGGAAGGGTCTCGTGGGGCCTTGTTGATACGGTTATCGTATCGCCGGGAGTGTTGATAAGCTCAAAGCTGATTGTGGCGCCGGGTTCAATCGGCGCTGTGATGTCGGCGGAGGTGGCCGTCACGCCATGGTTCTGGAAACGGCAGGCGGTGCAGTTGTCCGGGATTTCGCCTTTCTCGTGGTAGTGAAAGGACGAAAAAAGGATCCCCGCAAAGAGGGCCAGAAGGCCAATCAGCGTAAAGAGTTTTCTTTTACGATAGTTCATGGAGCGCTTTTCGGAAGCCTAAAAAAGGCAGTCATAAATAAGTGCATTTTCCCTTTTCCCCCCGCAGGCGGGAAACATAAGGGCAGTCACAAAACCTCCGATTTTCCGCCCGCCCCCGGCTGGCGGAAAATCCTGAATACTAGAGGTAACCTTTAAATAAAGGAATACCTCATCTTACTTTTCGGGGATTATGTCAAGTTTTTTTGGCAGTCTCTCAGAAGATCACTCCAAGTACGACGTCGATTTTTTCCAGGGACTTTCTCACGGAGGTGATATCTTCAGGGCTAAGCTCTCCGGCTTCGCGCTGTTTCGTCAGTGTGCGTACAGTCTGAAACAGCGCGTCGAAGGCCCTCCCGGCGCTGAGGTCGTCGTTCATCTCGGCTTCAAAGCGGCGTAGGAGTTCCGCTCCGGGGTCCTCCCGTCGGCTGGATGCCGCGGAAGCCCCCTTCAATGGCGCGAGGAGCTTATTTGCCGCGCTGCGGAAATCATCGAGCAGCTTCACCGACTTCACAAAGGCTTCATTAGTGTAATTAAGTTTTTTCCGGTAGTGCCGGTAAAAAAGGTAGAAGCGAAGATGACGCGCCCCAATCTTCCCTCCCGTGACATCGTCGGGATAGAGAATGTTTCCTCTGCTCTTCGACATGGTCTTTCCCTCCACCACGAGATGCTCGCCGTGGAGGTAGTACCGGGCGAACTCCTTCCCCGTGGCGGATTCCATGACGGCGATATTGTAATCGTGATGGCGGTAAATATTGTCAATGCCTCCGCAGTTGATATCGATCTGCTCTCCCAGATGTTTGAAAATAACCGCGGGGTCCTGGATGTTCCACGCAGGGCGTCCCTTTCCGATGGGCGTGTCCCAGGAGATGGTATCGCCTTCGCGGTAGCCGTGCCAGAGGATGAAGTCGCCCCGGTTCCAGCGGCGGCCATTGTAGGTGTCGCGGCTGAAACAGACTTTCTTCTTCGGCCAGGCGCTCATGTCTAGGCGAAAGAGCTTCCCGAAGCCGGGGAATTTCAGCGGGTCGAAGTAGATGTTGCCATTGTGTTCATAGGCGTGCCCCTTTTTCATGAGCCGCCGGATGAGCTCCACGGCGGCGTCGATGGCGGTGGAGGCGCGAGGAACCGGATCGGGCAGGCCGATGCCGAGGTCCCCGCATTCCCGGAAAAAGCGTTTTGCGATTTCGTCGGTGATTTTATCAACCCGGCCCTTCTTTTTTGCCGCTTCGCTGATGGCCTTGTCCTCCACGTCGGTGAGGATGATGGAGCGCTCCACCCTGTGTCCCAGATGGCCGAGATAACGCACGAGAATGTCTTCATAGGTGAAGGTGCGGTAATTGCCGATATGGGGGCGCTGATAAATGGAGGGCCCGCAGGTGAAGACTTTTACCAGGCCCTTCACCCGGGGTTTGAAGGGCTCCTTCTTTCGGGTCAGGGTGTTGTACAGATGTAGCATGGGATTTCACTGCCTCCAGACTAAGGCATGGTGAATAAGGGGCCGTGATTTTTCAAACTTTTTATTATATTTCTCTTTTCCTTTCAGAGTATACGAGGCGGGTTATGAAAAGACGGCGTGCGGAGAAATCCAGGTATGGGCCTCCTGATGAAAGCGGCAGAAAAACTCAAAATTTTGTAAATCACTGGACAAAAATCGGTTTTCGCGAGAAAAGATGCAGAAAAATAATCGAGAGGAAACAAGCCCAGGATTCGCTTTACCCGCCCGCCGGAGGCGGGCGGGTAAAGCGGGGTATTAGAGCTTGTCAGAACTAAAGATCGCGGGAGAAAAGGATGAATGGGAGTAAAAGTGGAAGGGAACACTGGGGGTCCAAGGTCGGTTTTGTCTTTGCCGCGGCCGGTTCCGCAATAGGCCTTGGAAACATTTGGAAATTTCCCTATCTGACGGGCCAGCACGGCGGAGGGGCCTTCGTGCTCATCTACATTATCTGTATCCTGGTACTCGGCCTGCCCATAATGATCGCGGAGATAGTTATCGGCCGGCATACCGAGAAAGACCCGGTGGGTGCTTTTAAGATAATTGGCGGGGGAGGGCGCTGGACCGCCGTGGGATATTTAGGGGTCCTCTCCGGTTTTTTTATTCTTTCGTACTACAGCGTCGTTGGAGGCTGGACTTTAGGATATATCGTGAAAACCATCACTGGCGTTGTCGGCGGAATCACCGACACATCTTCCGCGGAAGCCGTCTTCTCTGCATTTATCAAAAATCCAGTCGAGATGGTGCTGTACCACTTCCTGTTCATGGCCCTGACCGTGTGGATCGTTCTCGGCGGCGTGAAAAACGGCATTGAAAAATGGAACAAATTTCTGCTTCCCATACTTTTCGTCATCATCATCGTCCTTATCGTCCGGGGGCTCACCATGGAGGGGGCCTCGAGGGGGCTGGCCTTTTATCTGAAACCCGATTTTTCACGTGTGACGGTCTTCACGGTAATCGAGGCCCTGGGGCAGTGCTTTTTCAGCCTTAGCCTCGGGATGGGGGCCATGATCACGTACGGGAGCTATCTTTCAAAAAGCGACAAGACCCTCGATTCGTCATTACAGATTGCCGGGCTTGACACCATGGCGGCCTTTCTCTCCGGTCTCGCAATATTCCCCGCGGTCTATGCCGTGGGGATGACGCCGGCCAAGGGGCCCGGGCTCACCTTCAATATATTGCCCGTGGTTTTTTCCCGGATGGCCTACGGCAATGTGTTCGCCCTGCTGTTTTTCGTGCTTCTTTTCATCGCGGCGCTCACCTCGGCCATGTCGCTTCTGGAAGTGACGGTGGCCTACAGCACCGATGAGAAGGGCTGGGGCCGCCGGAAGTCGGTCCTGATTTTTGGAAGCCTTATTTTCCTCCTCGGGATACCGTCGTCGCTTTCGTTCAACGTCCTTTCCGATGTGAAGATTTTTTTTGGGCTCACATTCTTTGATTTCATGGACAAACTTACCACCATTTACATGCTGCCCGTGGGAGGTCTCCTTATCGCCATCTGCCTGGGGTGGAAGTACGGGCTCCGGAACACCATGCACGAGCTCGACACCGACACAGGGCTTCAGTTCCTGAAAAAAATCTGGGCCTTTGCCATCAAGTACGTGTCCCCGGTGATACTCGTCCTCATCATCCTCTATTTTGGAGTATACAGGATGCTCGTACCCTGAGGGCCCCGGGAACGCTCGGCCCCAAACGCCCGGCCAATTGGAAAATACTTGACGATGGGGCCGCGGTAAAATGTGATGTGAACATCATCCGGCGAATATGGAGATATAGATATGGGCTTCCTTGACAGGTTTTTCAAAATCTCGGAGCGGAATTCCTCGGTGAGAACGGAAATTATCGCCGGGCTCACCACCTTCATCACCATGGCCTACATCATCTTCGTCCAGCCCACGGTCCTCTCGGCGGGCGGCATGGACTTCGGCGCGGTCCTGGCCGCTACTTGCATCTCCTCGGCGCTGGCGAGCATCATGATGGGGCTTTACGCGAACTATCCGATTGCCCTGGCGCCGGCCATGGGAGAAAATATTTTTTTCACCTTCACCGTCATCATCGCCATGGGGATACCCTGGAACGTGGCCCTGGGAATCATCTTCATTTCCGGGGTGCTCTTTTTGCTCCTTACGTTTTTCAATGTGCGGGAACTCATGATAAACGCGATACCGATGTCGTTGAAATCGGGCATTGCCGTGGGGATCGGGCTTTTCATAGCTTTCATCGGACTGGTCTACGGCGGCATCATCGTGAAGGACCCCGGCGGCGGCGTGTTGAAGCTCGGCGATGTGAAGTCGCTCCATGTGCTATTGCCCCTCATCGGCCTCCTCATTATTGGCATCCTATCTTATCTTCGCGTTAAGGGCGCAATGCTGATAGGCATGGCCGTAATCACTCTGATTGCTCTTCCCTTCGGGATTGTCCAATTTCACGGCGTTGCGAGTGCGCCGCCGTCCATATCGCCCACGCTTTTAAAGATGGACCTTGCGGCGGCAATTTCGCCCCAGTATTTTCCTCTCATCCTCGTTTTCCTGTTCATGACCCTCTTCGATACAGTGGGAACAGTGGTGGGCGTCACCCAGCAGGCGGGCCTCATGAAGGAGGACGGGAGCGTGCCGAAACTTCGGCAGATACTCATGACCGACGCCACGGCCACAGTGGCCGGGGCCGCCCTGGGAACCTCCACGGTGGTCACCTACATTGAAAGCTCGGCGGGCGTCCAGGAGGGAGGGCGGACGGGCCTCACGGCCGTGGTGGCGGGCCTCATGTTCATCCTCGCCCTTTTCTTCGAGCCCCTGGCGAAGATGCTTGGGGGCGGATACAGCCCGGCGCCGAACGTGTCCCTCTATCCGGTGATTGCCCCGGCGCTAATTTTCGTCGGCGCCATGCTGATGCGCAGCGTTACCAGGATCGATTTCTCCGACCTCACCGAAGCGCTTCCGGCGTTTCTGGTGATAGTGGGGATGCCCCTTACCTACTCAATCGCCGACGGCCTGGCATTCGGGTTTATCGCCTATCCAATTATCAAGCTCTTCACGGGGCGCGTGAAGGAAGTGCATCCAATTATGCATGTTATGGGGATTATTTTTATCCTGCGTTACGCTTTCCTGTAGTAAAAAAAATGAAGGCAAACGTTTGCGTGCATTCGTTTTTTACTGTTATACCCGCCCGATTTTGGTTTTCGGCATAGAATAGTCTTGCTTTACTTACACCGGCTGCACATTCCGGCGTAACCTGCCACCCATTCCGGAAAATACCTGCCACTTTCAAAGCCGTTCCAGGGGCATAAACAGTTAACTACGAGGTGGCAGGTTTTGTCCAGAATTATTCACTTTTAGCCTTCGCATAGAATGCCCC
>JARKUF010000032.1 GCA_029974015.1 Spirochaetota bacterium | reverse complement strand
ACCGCCGTACTATTTAAAGCTTGCGATCGGTATCATGATATTCCTTATCGGGGTCGTTATTATCGCCACCATACGGAGGGAATATCACTTTTCATGGAAACGGGTTGTCGCCCTCGGGGTCATCGCTTCTTTCAATAAGGGGCTCAGCGGTGGAGGCTACGGCCCGGTGGTGACCGGGGGGCAGCTGCTTGCCGGTGTCGATGGTAAAAACGCTGTGGCGATAACATCCCTCGCGGAGGGGCTCACCTGCCTGACCGGTGTGTTGATGTATTTTTTTTCCGGTAAGCATGTTGACTGGGTGCTGGCGCCATACCTGTTGATCGGCGCTATTCTTTCGGTACCTCTTTCCGCGATTACCGTGCGGAAAATGAACACGAAAATACTGAAAATGCTTATCGGTATTGTGACTGTCATACTCGGTTGTTTAACACTGTTCAAAGTGCTGTTCTGATTGAAATCAATGAAAAATCGAACCTTAACTCATCTCAAGCAACTCGAGGCCGAGAGTATCTACATAATCCGCGAGGTGGCGGCCGAGTTCGAGAACCCCGTTATGCTCTATTCGATAGGAAAGGACTCCAGCGTCATGCTGCACCTTGCCATGAAAGCCTTCTATCCCGGCAAGCCACCTTTTCCCCTCATGCATATCGACACCACCTGGAAGTTCAGGGAAATGATCGATTTCAGAGAGAGAAGGGTGAAGGAGCTCGGTCTGGATCTGATCGTCTATATAAACGAGCAGGGTATAAAGGATGGTATTAATCCATTTGTCCATGGAAGCAAAGTGTACACCGATATCATGAAAACGGAGGGTCTGAAACAGGCCCTGGACAAATACAAGTTCGACGCGGCTTTCGGCGGCGCCCGCCGTGACGAGGAAAAATCCCGCGCGAAGGAACGGGTCTATTCATTCCGCGACCGATATCACCGCTGGGACCCTAAAAACCAGCGGCCCGAGCTGTGGAACACCTTTAACGGGAGAATAAACAGGGGGGAAAGCATACGGGTCTTCCCCCTCTCCAACTGGACTGAACTGGACGTGTGGCTGTACATCCACCTTGAAAATATCCCCGTGGTGCCGCTGTATTTCGCGAAGGAGCGGCCCATCGTGGTGCGTGACGGAACGAAGATACTGGTTGATGACGAGCGCCTGGAACTTCTCCCGGGAGAGAAACCGGTAATGGAAATGGTCCGGTTCAGGACCCTCGGGTGCTACCCCCTCTCCGGGGCAATAGACTCCACGGCTACGACGCTTCCGGAGATAATCCAGGAGATGCTCCTCACAAAATATTCCGAGAGACAGGGGCGGCTTATAGACTTCGATCAGGCCGGTTCAATGGAAGAAAAAAAGAAGCAGGGATATTTTTAGGCATCACTATTTCGGCGGCACACAACCATGATTAGAGAAAATGAGCTT
This sequence comes from Spirochaetota bacterium, assembly GCA_029974015.1. Taxonomy (GTDB): domain Bacteria; phylum Spirochaetota; class UBA4802; order UBA4802; family JAGODF01; genus JAGODF01. The sequence continues at coordinate 556 of JARKUF010000032.1, read as the reverse complement.
ATTAAAACAGACATCAACGCGTACCTGGCCCGGCACGAGCGTAAGGAGCTTCTGCGTTTCATCACCTGTGGTAGCGTCGACGACGGCAAGAGCACCCTTATAGGGCGTCTCCTGCACGATTCAAAGCTCATCTATGAGGACCAGCTAGCCGCCGTCCGCACCGACAGCCGGAAATACGGGACCACCGGCGGCGACATGGACCTGGCCCTCCTGGTGGACGGGCTGCAGGCCGAGCGGGAGCAGGGCATCACCATCGATGTCGCCTATCGCTATTTTTCCACCGATAAACGTAAATTTATCATCGCCGACACGCCGGGGCACGAGCAGTACACCCGGAACATGGCCACCGGCGCCTCGACGGCGAGCCTGGCGATCATTCTCATCGACGCGCGCAACGGCGTGCAGCGCCAGACCCGGCGGCACAGTTACATCGTCTCGCTGCTTGGCATTAAAAAGATCATCATTACCGTCAATAAGATGGACCTTGTAAGTTACAGTAAAGATGTGTTCGATAGGATCGTGGCTGATTACAACCTTTTTATGAAAAACCTGCCCG
>JARKUF010000026.1 GCA_029974015.1 Spirochaetota bacterium | reverse complement strand
ATCCTGTTTCTCTTATCCAAACCCCGACCGTCAGGGAGGGGGTCAAAAACACTGGTTTTACCTTTGAAAAATCGTATTTTAACGTTTTCCTTATTATTAGTTTATTGTTCGCAGAAGGTTACAAAAATTCTGAAAAAAAATCTCCGCCCGAACGGCCTCCGCATCCTTCTCTTCCATTTTTCTTTTTGCATCTTGCTTTTTGATATTCTCCTCTTCCCCCCCCATATATAGACCGATGTCCGCAACTGCGCAAGGTTTTTCCCATTTTTTTTACCCGAAATCACCGTAAACCCTTGTCAATCCTCAGCAAAAATTTTTTTGCCTTGCGCAATTTTGGCCATTCACCCTGGCCGTTTTTGCGCAATTCCCCCCGCCTGTAATTCCTTTCTCACCTTCACACGTTCATGCTTTCCCGCTTCCTCCATTCCCTCCTCCGCCTGCCATCCCCCCAGGGTAGCACAAGCGTCTCGCTTGTGATTCTCCCGCCCCGCCCCGTACCGCCGGCCTCCGGCCGGCTTTTCCTCCCCAGGCCCCAACGGGGCCGCCAGTTTCTTAGCCGGGAGGCGTAAGCCCCCGGACCGCCAACCACCTACTCCCTCCTCCCAGCGGGGCGAAAGTTTAAACCACCCTCCCTCGTCCCGCCCGCCTCTGGCCGGCTCTTTCCTCCTAAGCCCCGAAGGGGCTGACAGTTCCTTAGCCGGGGGCGTCAGCCCCCGGAACCCAAACCGCCACCACCCCCTCCCCCAGCCCCAACGGGGCGAAAGAATAACCCGCCCTTCACCGATACCGTCCCCTTATTCCATTCCCGCGCCCGTTGGTCATTCCTGCGGAAGCAGGAATCCAGGTTTTATTCACCTCCGTATTGTCCGGCGCAGCGACGAACAGGAGCGCCTGCTTGCCAACCATCCTCGCGTCGATAAATGGGCCTCTCGGCCCCACCTTCCTGCCTTCCAGCAGGGAGGTGTTAGTAACCGTACCGAAACCGCAGCGGCGGATAGAAACCCTAGCCGAACTCAATCTCAAACTCACAGCGATCCGCCCCTTGGACGATCGACTGCTTGAGTTTCACCTTAACCGGCTTGCCGAACGCGGCTTCGAAGAGAGACTGATACCATCCCGCGGAGCAATGGCAATAGGTATCCGTCGGAAACGGTTGCTGCGTCTGCTTCACCCGCCCGCAGTAGCACCAGTCGTAGCCGCCCACGATTGTGCTGCCGTCTTTCAGCTTCAGCCTTCCTCCCCCGATGCCTCTTTCATTTAGCCGGGCGAGCAGTTCCTGGACCGACTTCGATTCCGCCATCAACTGCCTGCCGCGTTTCTGCTGGGTCGGGCCGCAGCATTTCATTCCGCAGGCCTGCATGACTTTTCGCGCCGTGGCGTTGCCCGCTTCCTTCTCCAGCCGCCCGACCGCATCCCTTATCCATTCGGCTTTCTGGGCGTAGTCCGATGTCGCATCAAATCGCTCCGTTTCGATGATGACCTTCCCAGATACCGCTGCGCCGGCTTCCACGTCGATGCACCGCTTGAACCGGGTCATCCACCCGCCAAGTCTATGGGCCTTTGCCATGTACTATGCCTCCTTCGGAAGACCGGCCTTTGCCCTGGAACATCATAATCTGTACTCCTGCATACCGCACAGACAATATTGCCAGCCATGTTGGTGCGTCCCGCTATCCATCGGGATTGCACGCGCGGTTCTTTTTACGTCCTCATATATCATTCCATCGTCCGCCGGCCTTCCTTCTTTTTTCCCGCTTCATAATTCGTAATTTATACCCATTTCTCTAAGTGAACTTTCGCACTTTTTAGGCGACTAATTTCAATGTTTTACGAAGAAAAAAATACCAACCATCCGATGATTGTAGTGGTAACGAACTATCACAACCATATACGACACGGAGGTTGG
>JARKUF010000016.1 GCA_029974015.1 Spirochaetota bacterium | reverse complement strand
TACTCAGAATTTATTGCGGTGCATTATCTGGAAAGACACAGTCGGACATCTCAAAAATTTGCCAAATGGAAATTCAGTTTTAAAAGAACTAAGCTTTCTTCTGGTGGCTGCTTGACTAAAAAAAGTCAGTCAAGATGAGTATCATATTTCATGATAAATCGAGAAGTCAATATCCAATCATTCTTTAAAAAATTTTATTCAATCACACAATTCATTTAAAATGAAAGAACATTTTTATCTTTATACGATATAGGTTTTATTTTTTTCAAAATCTTGGTCATTTCCCTTCGTTTCCCTTCTAAATCATAGAGATTCTGTATATTAATCCAAAATTCAGGCGAATTACCAAAATATTTTGAAAATCGTAATGCTGTATCCGCTGTTATGCTTCTTTTCCCCCTAATGATTTCACTAACTCTTGTCTGATCAATATGGGTCTCTTTAGCAAGTTTATACGCAGTAATTCCCATTGGAATAAGAAAATCTTCCTGAAGTATCTCACCTGGGTGTATATTAGGTATTTTCTTCATAGTTAATTCCTCTATTTAAATTAATGATAATCGGCTATTTCAACATCATAAGCATTACCATTATCCCATTTAAAACATATTCTCCATTGATCATTAATGCTTATGGAATATTGGCCTAATCGGTCATTACTCAAAGAGTGCAATCTATTTCCTGGCGGTATTTTAAGATCATCCAAGGTTGTAGCACTGTGAATGTGAATAAGTTTTTTTCGAGCATTTCTCTGAATCTCAACAGGGAATTTCTTTGAGTACTCACCATTCCATATTTTTCTCGTCTCCTTGTCTTTCCAGGAAATAATCATTAATTCTTAATAATGAAACACACTACTATTGTCAAGCAATATTATTGTATTTTTATTAATTCTGATATTATTTTCCACTCATTATTAGTTACAGAAAAAATTGTCCCTTGAATCTGTTTCAATATAGAAAGATTTCCAATTCCTTGAGTATTTCAAATTACTTTTATCAACCTCTAATTATCAGGTTTTCCCGCCCGCCTTCGGCGTGCGGATTAACCCTATAATAAGTTTGCCTCTCTCATTTCCCCAAAAGCGAAGCCCTCGTCACATGGGAACCGAAATCATCCTTCAGCCCGTCAAGGATTTCCTCTATCTTTTCTTTCCTGGGATGGTCCAGCCCTATTCCTACGCCGAAGAGATTCTGTTGTTCCGGCCCGCAATCGCCCCTCCGTTCCAGGTTCGATATCTTGACTCCGAGGAGCCTCACTTTTTTTCCGCCCCTGTTGAAGCGCCGGAAGAGCTCCATGGCCGCGTCGCGTATGGAGAACATGTCGTTCACCGCCCGTTCAAGCGTTTTACTGCGAGTGAATGTTTCAAAGCCCTCAAGGCGTATTTTGAGCGTAATTGTGCGCCCCCTCACATTGCTTTTTCTTGTGCGGCGGGCCACCCGGTCCGAAAGTTCAAGCAGCGTGGCTTCCATGACCGCCCCATCTTCCTCGTCCTTTTCGTAGGTTAATTCCTCCCCAATTGACTTTGCCTCGTACTCGCCGGTAACCGGCCTCTCGTCGATGCCATTGGCAAGATACCAGAGATGGCGTCCTATTTTCCCAAGCTTTCGTTCAAGCACCTCAATGGAAAGCGCCGCGATGTCCCCAACTCGTTGTAAATTCAGTGAATGCAAATATTGCACGGTTTTCTTCCCGGCCCCCCAGAGGCAGGAGATGGGAAGCGGCGCCAAAAACTCGCTCTCACTGCCGGAGGGGCAGATGGTTAATCCATCGGGCTTTTGCAAATCTGAAGCGATTTTAGCAATGGATTTATTCGTTGCGATACCCACGCTCGCAGTAAGTCCGGTCCTCTCCCTAATGGCCGCCTTGACGGCCGCCCCTAATTTTTCGGGAGGGCCGAAGAGGCGCTTTGTCCCCGTGCAGTCTAAAAACGCCTCGTCTACGCTGAGCTTTTCCACAAGAGGGGAAAAGCCGCCCAAAATTTCCATTATTTCCTCAGAAAGTTCGCAGTAGCGCTCCATGCGGGGATAGACGAAGACAGCATCCGGGCAAAGCCGGTAGGCCTTCGAAATGGGAAGCGCTGAGTGGATTCCGAATTTTCTCGCTTCATAGCTTGCGGCGGAAACAACGCCGCGTCCAGTCCCGGCTTTAGGGTCGGCCCCAACTACGACGGGCTTCCCGCGGTATTCGGGATGGTCGAGCTGCTCCACTGCCGCGTAGAAGGCGTCCATGTCGACGTGGAGGATGGTTCTGTGGCATAACGCGTCCATATCACACACTACACATATATTAAGGACGGCGCGGCCGGTCGTCAAGTTTTTTGAAAAGACTTCGTTCCTGTTTATGCGCGGACTGCTATCGATGGGACGCCCGGTCCTCCCGGCCCATCACTGCTGCCCCAACATCTTCATCGCGGTCTCAACAAAGTCTTTGAATCCCTTCCGCTCGTTGGCGAGGGCCACATCCAGGGACGCGCGGTTCCTGTACTCAATGAGCCTTTTTATAACAGGAAGCATCGTCTGGTTCGCCGCGCATATCTGCCTCGCAATCTCAAAGGCCCGGGGGAGAAGATTTTCCGGCTCCACAATCTCGTTTACGAGGCCCAGCCTCAGGGCGTCCTTTGCCGATAGAAACTCGCCGGTTAAAGACATCTGCTTTGCCATGCGCTGGCCCACGGCCTGCTGAAGGAGTTGCGTCATGCCCCAGCCGGGATGTATTCCCACTTTCACATGGGTATCGGCAAACTTCGCGTTTTCAGTGGCTATGAGGAAATCGCAGTTGAGCGCAATCTCGAACCCGCCGGTCACCGCGGGGCCGTTCACCGCGCCAATGATGGGCTTTCGGCACGCCCCCCGGACATCGGGGAATTCCTTGCCATCACCCCTGGGATCATACAGGTTCTCCTTCCCTATCACCGCCAGATCAATGCCCGAGCTGAAGGCCTTGCCGTTTCCTGTAATGATGGCGACGCGTATATCGTCATTGCGCGTCACTTCATCGATAGCGTCGTAGAGACCGGCGAGGAGAGCCTGGTTGAAGGAGTTACGCCTCTCTGGCCTGTTCAGGGTAATGAGGGCGATATTTTCTTTCACGTCGAAGAGTACTGCCTGTTCCATAATGGTCCTCCAAATGGCAATGTCCGGGCAGTATGCAGGAGAAACACCCGCTGTCAATGGAATTTAATTCGCCATGCCGGATGTATTTTGGTTGCGCCGCCGCCCCCTGTTGTGAGATACAGGCAAAAACATTAAACACGGGGTGCCCGGGATGACACACCATGACGAAGGACAGTATTCAAAAAAAGAAAGCAAAGGGGCCGAACCTTCGCGCGCCCTCATGGATAAAATAAAGGCCTCGGCGGAAGACGGGACAATAAGCTGTGCCGCCGCCCACGGGGCCGCTAAGGCCCTCGGCGAAACGCCCGAAGCGGCGGGAAGGGCCGCAGACCTTCTGGAGCTAAAAATAACGAAATGCCAGCTCGGGCTCTTTGGATACGGGAAGGGGACAAAACTTGTGAAAGCGGCGGAGTCTGTGGCCCCGGACCTTCAGCGTGAGATTTCCGGCGCAAGCCCGGATGGACGCATCACCTGCAAGGACCTCTGGGCCATCGCTGATGCCCGCAAGATGAAACGTCTCGATGCCGCCTGTGCCTGTGAAAAAATCGGCGTAAAAATAATTAAGTGCCAACTGGGGGCCTTCTAACAACAGGGAACCTCCAAAAATTAAATTTTTGAGGTCCCCATGAATTGTTACTACTGGCATACTCAGCATTCAGGTTTTCTCGCCCGCCGAAAGCGAGCGGGAAAGCCTGAATGTTAGAGGTTCCCTTTATTAAAAAGGCCCCTCAGTCCTCCGGAAAAAGATGTTCAAGCCGGAACGCCTTCTGCCAGTTCCGATACCTATCGCATTCGAAATCCCGGCACCCCCGGGGACGGTTATCATAAATACGGCAACTGCCCTTTTCGTCGAGATGCGGACATGCCGACATCTTCACACCATTGACGAGAAGCACCGTCTGTTCTCCCGTTTCCGGAAAACGGGGGCAGCAGAGAAGCAGTTTTTCCTCAAATGGGCAATCATCGCAGAAGGACATGGAACTCAACTTTTCCCCGACAGCATCGGACCGTAAACCTGAAAACCATTCTACACGGCAGGTCAAGAAATATACCATAACAAAACTAAATTCGCCCATGCCAATCTCTATTTGGGGAACCTCAAAAAAATTAAGGTCAGTCACAAAAACCAGGTTTACCAGACCGCCTTCGTCTGGCAGAAAAACCTATTAATGATTGCCCAATAGCGTTTGAAACATCCTTATGCTTGACACAATCCGGAAAATCGGCTGAGCTTTCAATATGGCAGTCTGTGAAGAATATTGTCCCTGCATTGGTCGGCATTGCAAAGGGGAAGAGTAACGAAGGATGAGCGACGTCAAGTACTGGATGGCACTCAATCAGGTCCAGGGCATGGGCCCGGCAAGCCTCAAGCAGGTGCATGAGGCGCGCAAACCTGCGGGCCTCTCCATGCGGGACCTCTTTGACCTCGACGCGAAGGAAATCCAAAATGAGTTTTCCCTGGGTGAAAAACTCTCCTCAGCGGTCAATGAGGCAAAAAAACTTCTCCCCCGCGTGGAAAATGATTTTCTGGCCCTTTCGGACGCGGGCTTTGACACTGTTCTTTTTTACGAAGAGCGCTATCCTCCCCGCCTTCACTCCCTGATGGGGAACACCGCCCCGCCCATCCTCTACGTTCTGGGGAACGCGGCCCTTTTGTCCGAACGGGGGGCCGCCGTCCTGGGAGACCGCGATGTGAGCGAGAAGGGCCGTCTGGTGGCCTACATGGCGGCCCGTATACTTGCGTCCCATAAAATTACCGTAATCAGCGGAATGGCCCAGGGGGCCGACCTGACGGCCCATGTGTCGTCCCTTGAAAACGGCGGCGCCACCGTGGCAGTTGTTCCTTACGGCATGAACCACCTCACGGTGCCAAAAGCATTGGAACCGCTCTACGACGAAGTCAGGGCCCTTTTCGTATCACCCTTCTATCCAAACCGCGAATACAGCGTTTTCAATTCATTCAACCGCAATCGTTTAGCCATTGCCCTTTCCCGGGCGGCCTTCATCGTAGAGGCGCCTTCCGAGGGAGGCATTTTCGAGGCGGGGAAATCGGCAAAATCCCTGGGCGTTCCTCTGTACGTAACGGAGTACGCCGCTTATCCCCCCAACGCCGTGGGGAACCCCAAACTCATCGCGGAATTCCAGGGAATTCCGATTCGGGGAAGAATGGAAAGGGACCTACTTGTGCCAAACATGGACCGCCTGCTGGGGGACGCGAAGTTCGAATAGTAAATCCCCATCAAACCTCAGCGTCCCAAGTGTAACATGCGGTTGTCCGTCCCTTATTTCGCGTAAAGTTTTTCTATACGGTCCTTGAACTTCTCAAATACAACACGGCGCTTCAACTTCATCGTCTGTGTAAGGGTCCCGTTTTCCAGGGAGAATGCTTCCGTAATGAAAATAAACTTCTTAGGAATTTCGTATCCGCCATAAATCCCCTTGAGCTGGATAGCAATCTCCGACTCGAGGAATTTCTGCACTTCCGCGTTCTCCACAAGGGCCTGACGGTCGGTCGGAAACCCCTTCTTCTCCGCCCATTTCGTGAGGGTGATAAAATCCGGCACCACTATGCAAACATTGTACTCCCTGCCCTCGCCGTATATCATGGCGTTCTCGATATAATGGTTCAGCTTAATATCTTCCTCAATGGAAGCCGGAAAGACGTACTTGCCGTTCTCAAGCTTGTACTGTTCCTTCAGGCGCCCGGTGATGAAGAGGAAGCCGTCCTGGTCGAGACGTCCCCGGTCACCGGTGCGGAACCCTCCGTCGGCAGTCATCACCTCCGCAGTGGCCTCCGGTTTTTTGTGGTATCCCTGCATCACATTGGGGCCATAGACGACTATCTCCCCGTCCTGCGCTCCCGGCTCCACCACGGAATGGTCGATGACGATTTTACATTTGTCAATCGCCTTTCCCACACTGCCAAGGCGATAGGCGTAGAGGCCGTTCATCGTCGCCGCAGGCGTGGTCTCCGTGAGGCCGTACACATCATACAGCGGAATGCCGATGTCCCAGAAAAAGTGCGAAATTTCCACGTTCATTGCGGCGCTGCCAGTCATGGAGCCTTTTAGTTTCCCCCCCATTTTCTTCCGCACCTTGCTGAAGACGACCGCGTCGGCAATCTTGAATTTAAAGTTTTCCCAAAAGCTCGACTTGCCCAGGGAAGCCAGCTCGCGTTTTTTCTTCGCGCTCGCCACCCCCATGTCGAAGAGCTTCCTTGCGAGACCTCCTTTCTCATTCACGAGGGTGATGAGGCCGTCGTAAATCCTGTTGAACACTCGTGGCACGGCAATGAGGAAAGTGGGCTTCACTTTCAGAAGGTCTTCCGGGATTGTCGACACGCTTTCCGCGAGCCCCACGGAGGCGCCTATCTGGCAGAAGGTGAGCATCTCGCCGAGGCCGTACACATGGGCCCAGGGGAGGATGTTCAGCGTGCATTCATCTTTTGTGAACTCGGCAAACATCTTGACGCGGGCGTGCGAATTGCTTGATAGATTGCCCTGGGAAAGGAGGACTCCCTTGGGGTCCCCGGTGGTTCCCGAAGTGTAAATGAGCACGCCGATGACGCTTTGATCGGGATGGATGCTTGGCACTTTCCGGGAGGCACCTTTCTTTTCAAGTTCCGCCAGGGTGTCGGGGCCGTCCCCCTCCATGAGGATAATCTTCTCGAGCTTCCCGGTCCCCTCCATGTCCTTTATTTTATCAAAGATGTCCTTCTTTGAAACAAAGAGGACCTTCACGTCCCCGTCGGTGATGATGTACTTCCACACCTGGAGGAGCTCCGCCTCGTACATCGGGACAAAGCGCGCCGCGAGCCCCTGGGTGGCGAAGAAACACACCGCCCAGTCGATGCTGTTGTTCGAGATGATGCCCACCGCATCGTCCTTCTGAACGCCAATCTGGCTCAGGCCGCTTCGAGCATTGTCCACCCGGGCCCCGAAGTCGGCATAGTTGATCCACTTGAAGTTCCCGGTACCGTCTTTCTGGCCGAGGAATGGCCTCTTTGGATAATTCGCAACGCTGTTTTCAAGGAATTCTACGACATTGTCCGGCTTGTCCAGTTGATACATGATCTCCTCCCGGCGGATATTTTTCTAAACAAAAAAGGTGCGCGTTTTTCCACCCCATCAATCAGGTCTGTCTTTCAGCCCTGGTCTTTTCAGGGCTACATTAGATGTTAAATGGAATAAGGCAACCTCAAATTTGTTTTTCCACGCCGCTTCGACGGACAAAAACCCTGGCGCATTACAGCTCCTTCCCGCACTCCTTACATTGCGAAAAATTACCGCCTGAGGACCATTTCCATGGCCACTTCCGGGCATGTAAGGGGGGAGCGATACTTGGTGCAGTTAAGGCACCCCTGATAAATTTTCTGATAAAGCTTTTCCTTGCTAGTTTCGGTAAACCCGTGCTTTCGAAAAAAGTCGGGATAAAAAGTAAGGACGATAATGCGGTGGGGTTCCATCTCAGACACCATGTCCACCATATGGGCAAGGAGGGCCTTCCCTATGCCTTTCCCCTGAAAGATGCGGCGGACCGAAAAACTCACGATTTCGACAGCGAAATCGGGATTATCGATATCGAAAACCGGCATCACCTGAAAGGAGATGACCCCCTTGATGTCCCCGTCATCGTAGACCACAAAACGGTCGAAATTTCGAAGGATGTCCTGGTAAGACCTGGGCAAAACCTCCATGGGGTTTTCCCGGATTACCTCATAGATAGCGCCAATATCGTTGATATGTGCGCGCCGGATAGGAAACTGCTCTGCCAAAAGTTCACTCCAGGGGAACAGGGTTTTTCCGGTAAAGAAGTCCGGAAAATAAAGTATAGCGCGTTCCATAAACCGCCCTGATAAATTTGTCCACACGATTTTTCGCGGATGCAGGATAAATGGGGAGCTTTCCGGCAGAAGCTACAGCCCTTAGCGACGCTTGAGCGAGCGCGCGGGAGGGGTGTGGGGAGGGGGCCGCATGCCTCCTTGATCGAGTCTTAATCTTAAAATAAGGAATATCGCGAGAATAAGACTTGAAATTTTTCAAGGATGCTTATATTTAGATATTCAAGTAAATCCATTCGACCCGCTAAAGCGAGCTGCTTATTTCCATCGTTATGCGGCAAGGAAAGATCATGAGCGACCTAAGCCCTCAAAAGCAGAAGCAGTTAGCTGTTCGGATAGCGTCAACCGCCAACGCGACAGAGAAAGAGGCTCTTCGCCTATGGATTGAAAAGCTGCTTGACATCAAGAACTCTGATCTCACGTCAACACAAAAGGCTAAGCAAGCCATCTTGGTCACAAGCAGAAGCAAAGTCGTACTGCCAACGCTCAAGATAATTACTCGCGAAGCAAAGCGCCTTACTTGGGATGATCGCGGACTGCCAGCCCGACTTGGACTTGGCGGTGCTGCTATCGGAGTAGCCCTGTTCGGTGGTAAAGGTGCAGGCATCGCCGCGCTTGGCACAGCCATAGGTGTCCCGCTCTGGGTTGTGCTTGGTGCAGGTGCCTCATTTCTGGGTGTTCTCTACGAAGAAATCACTGGCAAGAAACCAAACCCGAAAGCAACATACCGTGTAATTGATGCGGAGCCTGAGGACGAGGAATAGTGCCGCAAAATTCAGGTGTTATGTGGCAATAGGGGAGGCTGACTCATGTTGTGGGTTCTAATTTGGGTTAAACCACACTTCAACCCTTATCAATCTTAACACGGGACCAAAAAACCCTTGGCGAAACGATTTCCACTTCTTCATATTTTTTCAGCGACAGAAGATCATCATCGCCTGTGATGATGTATCGCGCTCTGTTACTTACGGCCAGCGCGATAATATCATCGTCTTTTTTATCCCTGCAAACACCACTGGCAATTCTTGAGTAACTGCTAACTTTACAATACTCTTTCAAATATTTCATGACAGCATCAGCTTTATCTCGCGGGAGTTTAATTTTTTTCTCCAGAGCCCTGTACACTTCATCAAGAATGTAATTGCTGATTATGATTTCATACCGGTCAAGGCAAAGCTCAAGCAATGAGCTGCAAAGCCCCCTCGCGGCAAAGGCAGCAACAAGGATATTGCTGTCCAGAACGATTTTCATGAAATGAGCGAGTATACGTCTTCGTCAGTCAGAATACCCTGGGATTCAGCAAATGGCAGGACAGTATTTCGTAGCTGGCGAAACCGTTTAATCGCTATATATTTGCTCAAGGATTCGCGGACCAGATCGCTGACCGGTTTGTTTTCCTTTTTACTCAATTCAACCAGCTCCTTCCCCGCGGTGGCACGCTGCGCATTCTGCAAAGCAATCTCACCTTCTTGAAAACCCCGCGGCAGCACCGAACGCCAGCCGCACAGACACACCTTTGTCATTCCTGCGCATGCCGGAATCTCATGAAAAATTCTCACACATGAGATTCCGGCATTCCGCTACGCTCCAGCCGGAATGACAGGCTTTCGGCCTTTGAGAAATCAATTCTGCCTACCCAGTCCATGCCCACAAAAGACTCAAGGAGCTCCTTTACCAGGAGAGGGTTTGCTGACAGGCGACGATTCGAATCGTCGCCTGTCAGCAAAGGTCATGAGTGTGAAAGTTTTCCATGAACAAATTGAAGAAATAATTAGCAAAGCTGTCAAGTAAAACTGTAGTGATACGCTTATATAGTGCCCCACGTATACGGAGGGGTTGGAAGGTCACTCCTTCGGATTGCAAAGTTCAATCTCATTTTGTAAACCCTGCGAAAGCAACTCTCGTCAACTGCAAAGCAAGTTCTCATACAAAAAACCAGCGATGCTGCAAAATCTTTTGTGGCAAATCCACCCTCACCTACGGACATGGATGTCCGGTAATCCCGGTGGGCACACGATGTGCCTTCACCGGGCTACAGTCCCTCGCGGACGCTGAGTAGGGCGCAGCCCGTATCGAAGCGCGGCGCCTGAGCGAGCGCACATCCCACAATTAAACACTCTCCGCCTTCCTCTCCCTGTCCCTTCCAGCCAAAAAGGCAAGGCGGTAAAGTGCGATATCATCATAGGAGACTTCGCCTCCCAGAATGTCAAAGACCTGCTTCATGCGGTCTGCCCCAATTTCTTCAAAGGCTTGAAACAGAGCGTTCTTTGTATTTTCGGGAAGGACCATGAGCGGTTCGAACCCGTCGGCCCTGAGCATACCTCCCTCAAGATAATACCTGTAAAGGTTCGACAAAATGGTCTGCCTCATCACGCCAAAGCGGTCCATCAACCCGTCTATTGCCATGCCTTCATTGTAGGCACGGCCCACCTCCTGGTGGCGGTATTCCCCATCGGCCTTCATCCGGATTTTCGGAGGACGCGGTTTCTCACGGATATTTTTTTCAAGGCAATAGTCCCTTATTATTGCCAAAAATTCCTCTCCGTAGCGCTCCAGCTTGTTTTTGCCAACGCCATGGACGTCAAGCAGCGACTCCCGGGAAAGAGGGAAATACGTTGCCATGTCCGCCAGGCTTTTATCCGAGAAGACCACATAGGGCGGCACTCCCTCGCCATCGGCCAAAGCCTTTCTTTTCGCGCGAAGGAGGTCAAAGAGCTTCGCGTCGTAAACCGCCGCGGCCCGGGGCCTTCTCTCCTGATTGCCTTCCGCCAGGGGAGCGCTTAAGAATCGCTCATCGCCCTTCATCACCGAGTACCCCTTCTGTGTGATTTTAAGGGCGCCGAATGAATCAAGGTCCTGTACTATAAGGCCCTTGATGGACATCCTTCGCCCCAGGGCCATCCACTGCTTCTTCGTAAGTTCTCCTCCAATATTGTAAGTAGAGAGCCTGTGGTGGTTCCTTTCTAAAATTTTTTGCGACTCCGAGCCCCGCAGAATATCAATTATATGAGAATACCCGAACGACTCGCCGGTGCGCTTCATGCAAGAGAGGAATTTCTGCGCCTGGACCGTAAAGTCGGACTCCTCGACGGGGGGGTTGACGCAATTGTCGCACATGCCGCAGTTCTCCGAACCATGCTCCTCGCCGAAATGGGAGAGAAGGGGATGCCGGCGGCATCCCGTCGTTTCCGCGTAAGCAGAGAGCGCCCCCAGGTGGTGGTTCGCCGAGACGCGCCTTATTTCATCGGGGATCTGGTTGATAAAATACCGTATCTTCACCGCGTCGCCCGGGCCGTAGAGAAGCCTGCATTTCGCCGGAAGCCCGTCGCGGCCCGCCCGCCCCGTCTCCTGATAGTACGACTCAATGCTCTTAGGCAGGTCGTAGTGGAAAACAAAGCGCACATTCGTCTTATGGATGCCCATGCCAAAGGCGATGGTTGCCACCATGATTTTAATATCGTCCCTGGCGAAGAGGTCCTGGTTGATACGCCTCGTATCATCATCGAGGCCCGCGTGATACGGCCCGGCGGAGAAGCCATTGCGGACGAGGTAGTCGCTCAACCTGTCCACCTCCTTACGGGAAAAGCAATAGATGATGCCCGACTCTCCGCGATAGTCCTCCAGAAACTCCAGGACCTGGCGGTACGGGTCGCTTTTTTGCACAACCTCGTAAAAGAGATTTGTCCTGTTGAAGCTGGCAATGAACTCGGCGCCGTTTTTGAAAGCGAGGCGCTCCACGATGTCGGCCCTCACCCTCGGCGTCGCCGTGGCGGTGAAGGCAGCGCACACCGCGTCGGGAAAATTCGCCCGGTACTCCCCAAGCTGGCGGTACTCCGGCCGGAAATCGTGTCCCCATTCAGAAATGCAATGGGCCTCATCGACGGCAATACACTCAATCTTCACGCCGGAGAGCACTTCAATAAGCTGCCATTTCAGCGCGGTTTCCGGGGCAAGGTAGAGCAGTTTCACCTTTTTCGAAAGCACCATATCGAGGTTTTCATTATACTCCTCGGGGGAAAGGGAGCTGTTCAGGGTCCGCGCCTCAATCCCCAGGGCGCGCATCTGGTCCATCTGGTCTTTCATGAGGGAGATGAGGGGCGAAATCACCACCGTGGTCCCTTCAAAAATGAGGGAAGGTATTTGATAGCAGAGGGATTTCCCGCTTCCCGTCGGCATCACCACAAGGGTGTCGCGCCGCTTGAGAATTGACCTTATCGCCTCACCCTGGGGCGGGTTGAACTCATCGTACCCGAAAACTTCCTTGAGCAGTTTTTTTTCCATTCTTTAGGACCCCTGAATTACCTCTCTTATCTATTTTTACAGCTTCTCTTATAATACGAATTTAAAACGCGCAACATTAAAAAAAAACCTGTTTCCCAAATTTTTTCCTTATGTATAGGGCTTGACACTGTACCGCTTCACATTCTACTGAGAAAAGCCAATGTGCCTGGATAGAAAAAGATGTCCGATACAAGAAGAACATTCCTTCGAAAAGGCTCCCTGCTTGCGCTTTCCTTAACAGCAGTTGGCCAGGGATGCGCGCATCTGGAACCGCGGTATCAGGCCCTGAAGACGGCAAATCCGCGCAGGGGCGCTGTTCTCTGGTACAGCCAAACGGGCCACACCTCCGGGATGGGGCGACTCATGGCGCATGTCCTCCGGAGCGAGGGCCTCGAAGTGGCCGAATCGGATTACCGCCGCTTCGACGCGTCAACTCTAACGTCCTGCGACTTCATCATCATCGGCTCGCCGGTTTACTACTTTCGTGTACCGGAAAACCTCCGCCGCTGGATATCGGCCCTGCCGCGCCTCGATGGAGTTCCCGCCGCCGCCTATGTCACCTTCGGAGGCGCGGGACACAACCAGCACAACGCCGCCTTCGAACTCCTGGAGTCCATGACTGAGAAGGGGGCGCTCCCTGTCCGCATGGCCGCCTTCTCCCACATGTCGACTTTCGCGCCTACCTGGTCAACGGGCCGGGAGGCCCGCATTCTGCGATACCGCGACCTGCCAAACGAGTCTACTTTCGAATCAGCGCGCTCATTCGCGCGGAGGGCCCTGGCCACGGTACGCGCCCGGGAAAATGTGGTCATCGAAACGGAATTCAGCTTCTGGCAGGCGTTAAAGCGGTTGGACATGCCCTGGTGGACGAAGCTGATGTCGGGGAAGCACGCCATCAACCGCGAAAAATGCATCCAGTGCGGGGCCTGCGAGGAAGCGTGCCCCGTCGGCGCAGTATCGTATCGCGAATACCGCGTGGACCGGGGCCGCTGCATTTTCTGCCTCGGTTGCGTAAACAACTGCCCCACCGGGGCCATGGAGATGACCTACTCCGGCTCTGAGGTCTATGGTTACCCGGAATTTTTACGCCGAAACGGCATCACCCTCCGCAAGCCCCGGGAGTTTGAAAGCTGAGAAAAGCCGGCCAGCGCGGCCTACTCCCTACACGTGCGGTGAACTGGTTCCAATAAAAGTTGTGCACGTAAACAACAGGCGACGATGATGATCGTCGCCTGTTGACCGCGGCAACAACCTAAAATATTACAGCGCAAATTCCTTCTTGAATACCAGGAAGAACTGCAAGTATCCGGCGCCGGCAAGACAGTCAAATGTTACGAACCTGAACGTCGTCACCTGGATGTCCGTCTTCAAACCACCCACCACCGAGAAGCCAAGGCTTTCCATCGCTGCGCCTATGCCCAGCTCAAGACCGATTCCGAAGCAGTCTTCATCGCTTGTCGTCCGATCTGCGCCGTTCACCTTGAATGTGGACATCGGGGCCCTTGAAAACCAGAGGCCCGACTGCAGCACCAAGGAGAATCCGCCTAACGGGATGGTGCTGAAATCCCTGATCCCGATAATCCACCCGTTGCCTGCCAGATCGTAATCGACCGGAGCCTGCGTCACCCCGTTGCTCGTCCTGGATTCCTCGTCGCGCACGGCCTTCCAGACACGCAGTCCCATGAATAAGTGCGTGTATCCCATATCGCCAGGCTCCGTGAATATTTTCGCCCCCAGGGTTGCGTCCAGGGTCCAGTAATATCCCCCGCCGCTCGACGTGTAATCGTATGTGGGGCCTGCAGTCGGGGCCTCGCTCCAGTCCAGGTCCTTCAGTTTCACCGCCGTGAAGTCAAGGCCGAAGGCGAAGAACTGATAGTTCGCCAGCGCTCCCAGGTCGAGTCCCTGACCCTTCCCTGATCCCAGGTCCGACAGACCCGTTGTGTTGTTGATGACGCCGAACATAGACTGCCCGGTCCCGATCCCGCCGCGCAGGATGAGGCCTGTCCGGGTGCTGTTCACCTCGTCCGCCACGGCGACGGCGCCAAGGGCGAAGGCAAGGGCAACGGCCGCCGCTCCAAGGCGTGAAAACCTCGCGAATGCGTTCATATGTTTTCTCCTCGATTTATTGTTTCAAATGGAACGGAATGACATCACCGCTCGGGTGCATTACCAGGTAAGATACAAAAAAAATCGCCGACCGTCAAAGAATATTCACCGCTAATCGCCCGCGTGCCCTACTTCCGCTCTCCTGTCCGCGAGAAGAAATTGAGGAAGCGCCTGATTGTCTTAAAAAATATTGAGTTTTTTTCTTCTGTTTCACATTATATATAGGAAACAGTCAATGTATGCGTATTCAAAGGAAAGAAATAGCCGAGATTTTAAGCGGCGCGAAATTTTAAGCCCCCTGTCAAGGCGATGTGCTGCCTGTATCGAACCCGTTGAGATAAGCTTTTCGAAAAAGGCTTTTTACCGGGGATGAGACGTATGTTCTATTTGATAATTTTTAAAACCAATCGTAACCGGCACAATTGAGGCATCTTTCAGCGGGCATCCATACTATAAAGAATCGGTTGCGTAAACAACTGCTCCGGCGCGGCCTACTCCCTCCATTCTTCCGCGGCCAGAGGCAAATCGTTCAGCTCCGCCCGGGCGCGAGGGACACCTCTATAAATTAAAAATCGATCCAGTGTATTGTAAGCGTCAATTCTCACCACCCCTAGTAAAACCCATTGCACTAACAATAAACGTCACTTGTTACTATTTTTTAGTAAAGTGGCATTACTATGGCGGGTATTAAGAAATTTTTCAAGGTGGGAAGAATTGACAGTTACGATTAACTACCTGCACGGACAGATTAAAAAGAATAATTTTGAAACAACGCCCAATCGTTTTTCCAAAAGACAAAAAAAAGGAGCATGTGAAGAAATATTCGGTTACAGGAGTAAAAAAGAATTATGGGAACCTCTAAAAATTCGTTTTTTAAACCTAATTTCTGCCTAATTTAAAAAAGAAACTCCATAAATTACAAAATCCAGAGTCATTAGTATCGATATTATCATTTAGACTACCCTACAGTATGCTTTTTAACTTCTATTAGGCGCAATGCTTCATACATATTGACAATAACGCTTCATATTATACGCCAGATTGATAAAGCCAACCGCTTCCGTTATTCGGTCAATACCAATACATCGCAGATAATCACCTTTGAACCAGTGAATGCTTGCAAAAATATGTTCTACACGTGCCCTGATTCTTGATTTAATCGCTTTTCTGGTGAAACCGGGCGTCATAGTGCCTATTGGAAATTTCTCCGACCTCGGAGGGATGGGTTTCGGCGGCAGCTTCGCCTTTGAAAAGCGCGGACTTATCCTTCCGACGCTTGAGGTGGGCATGGAGGTCGGCTTCTACTACCTGCCCGGAGTCGATGTCCTTGACGATGAAATGCAGAAGACTAAGCGGATATTCTTCGCGCCCGTGTCGCTCTACTGCGGCTACCGCTTCCCGCTGTCCGGGGCGCTCTACGCCGTACCATACATCTTCGCAGGAGGCGCCTACTTCGACATGCCTTATGTCCAGTTTGATCAAGCGACCAATGCGGAGACGGACGAGCATTTGCGCTCCTTTGGTTCCGTGGGCGGAGCTGGCGCCGCACTCTCCTGGCGCCCCGGCGAATCGTTTGAGATTGGCCTCAGGGCGTCTTTCGGCCTCCTGCTAAAAACTGGAGGCGCCTTCGATTATCCCTATCTCCGCCTGAAGCTCTGCGCCGGCGTGAGGATGTAACGCGAGGAGTTATGTGATGACGTGCTTGCGAAGAGGGACGCCTCGCGCGCCTCGATACGGGTTGACGCCCTACTCGGCGAGCGGGCTTCAATGCTTCTTCAAGGATTATTTTGCTCCTTCCCCGCGAGAATTTCTCCTCTCTTTATGAGCCCGTAGGTGAACCCCACCGAGAGGTAGAGCAGGATCAAGAAAAAGAGATATTCCGGGAAAAGCATCCCGAACCCGCAGACATAGGCCCCGACGATATTGATCAACTGGAAAATATTGATCAGGACGCTCTTCCTCGGCTTAAGCTTGGAAAGAAGAAGCGGCGACACCATGAGAAAGGCGCATATTACCAGTGCGGCCTCCAGGACCACAATTGTAGTGCGAGCGCCTATCATGCCCTGATAGGCGTTGAGTAGTATTACCAGAATGGTGATAATTGCCCCTGCCAGGGTGGACGGAAGCCCGTGAAAATAATCGGACAGTTCCCCTATATCGATGGCATTGAATCTGGCGAGGCGTGAAGCCGCCGCCAGCACAAAAAGGGCGATGCATATCACAAGAACCACGCGGTGTTCAACAAAAATCTCCTGACCCAGAGTGTGCAATAACCCGTAGGTGAGAATGCCCGGCGCAACACCGAAAGAAACGAGGTCCGCCATGCTGTCAAACTGCGCGCCGAAAGCGGATGTGGCGTTAAGGGCCTTCGCGGCGAACCCGTCAAGCTTGTCCAGGA
The DNA here is from genome assembly GCA_029974015.1 of Spirochaetota bacterium. Taxonomy (GTDB): domain Bacteria; phylum Spirochaetota; class UBA4802; order UBA4802; family JAGODF01; genus JAGODF01. The sequence continues at coordinate 132,230 of JARKUF010000016.1, read as the reverse complement.
GAACACACCAGACGATGATCCACGAAGCTAAAATAACATGGGGGGCGCTATGCCCAAAAAAAGTTATATTGGTCCCGCTCCTCAAAAAACCTTCTATAGTGATAATTATAGAAGCAAACCCCATCATAAGGCTCATAGCTGTAAAAAGATTTGGCACAATGTATTTCAGGCGTTCCATGAGGTACTCCTCTTCGTATTACCGGGGAATCTTTAAAAAATTAAGGGCAACCACAAAAACTGTGTTTTTTCCGCCCGCCGAAGGCGGGCGGAAAAACCTTATTATTAGAGATTGCCGCCGGTAAATTACTTTCCTTTTTTTCCTCTATCGCAATCCACAACGGATACAATTACCCGCCTATCATATTTTCTGTTCCCTATTTTTTTGGAAAGATACGAGGGGCGTCTCTTCCCCATACTGACAACTTCGTATTTAGCGTTTTTCAATCCGCTTCTCACCAGTGCTTTTTCAACTGTTTTTGCGCGCTCAAGCCCGAGCTTCATGTTATACCTGTCACTGCCAACAGGATCAGTATGCCCAACGATTTTGAGACAGAGAGGCGGCTCATTTTTCAGGACCCCGAAAATTTTTTCCACATGCTTTCTTTCTTTCTCCGTGAGCGTTGAAGAACGGTACTCAAAATAAATGGGCCCAATGCGGAAATCCTTCGGAGGCGCCGTTTCGGATACCACTGGACGCTCAATAACTTCTTCTTTTTTCTGAACAACTTCTTCTTTTTTCGGGGCCTCTTCAAGCTCGAGGACCACCGATTTCATTTCCCCCTCCTCGGGACTCAACCTGACTTCATCCTGTTTGAACCGCCCATCGGCGGCCTTAACCCTGACCGATGACGCCAGATGACCGACCCAAAACTCTCCTATTCCGTTCCCGTCGCTTTCAATGACAAAATTTTCAACACCGCCTCCCTTCCCTGGGTCCCGGGTGACGGACACTTCAAATGAAGTCGAAACTGCTTCCCGCGTTTTTTTATCAACCACGTAAAGTTTAAACCCGGTGTCGGGAACCTGAAACACTTTCCTGGAGATGGCAATGGTGTAAATATCGCTTTTCCCGACCCCTCCGCTCCTGTCGGAACAAAAATAAATGGTGTTTCCTATCTCGGTAATGCATAGGTCATTGAATTCCGAATTAACCGGTTCACCCAAATTTACGGGCGTCCCGAATTCATTATTCACATAACTTACGAAATAAATGTCCCACAGCCCCAGCCCTCCGGGCCTGTTCGAAGAAAAATAAAACCCGGGCTTATCGTTCGACGGCATGAGTGCAAAATCGGAATGTCCGGAATTTATCGGCTCCGGAAGCGGAGCCACGTTGGAGGTTGTAATGCCATCCAGGGTCGCGCCGTAAATACGCGACGAGTAAATATCATCGCCGCTGTACCTGGAAAAATAGATAGTTTTCCCGTCCCTGCTCAAACTTGGAGCGCGTTCATTATCTTCCGTGTTCACACCGCCCTGAAGCCGTCTGGGAGGGGCCCAACCGCTTCCCGTTTTATGTGAAATATAAATATCGTTTGTGAGATAATATTCTTCTCCCTCTTTGCGCGGCGGCCTCAGGCTTCCTTCGCGGTTCGATGAAAATAACAGGATTTTCCCATCGGAAGAAATAAACGGAGTCTGCTCGTCAAGCGGCGTGTTTATTTCATTAATCGGCTGCGCTTTAGTCCATTTGCCGTTTTCAAATGTGGTAATATAGATATCACTGCTTTCGCCTTTCTCCGGCCTGATGCAGAAAACCATGGTCGACCCGTCCGCTGTTATCGTTGGAAAGAAATCATCACCCGTCGAGTTGATTTCCTTGCCCAGGTTCGACAAAACCATTTCCACCGTGTCGCTTTCTTCAACACCTGCGCCTACTGAAACCGCCGCAGCGATGATAACGGCCATAAGAGACAGCCATTTCGAAATGTTTTTCACTGCTTTCATGGCATTCCTTCCTGATCCTCGTTTTTTAGATGAACTAATGATTTTTTTTAAGGGGACCCCCAAAAATTAAATTTTCGAGGCACCCATGAATTGCAACTACTGGCATACTCTGGACTTTGGTTTTCCCGCCCGCCGAAGGCGGGAGGAAAAACCTATTTTTTATGATTACCCTTATGTTATTTCGTCCGCCTTTGGCGGACGGGATAACATAAATATTGCGTGTCCCGATGGTTACATTTTAATGGTAAGCCATTCTCACAATTTTAATAAAAAAAGATTTTTTGTCCAGCTTTTTTCGGAATTTCATCTTGGAACACCTGATAATGCGCCTCTTCCGCGCCAATGAGACCAAACGAACGGACTGGATGGGAAAACCGGTCTTTATCGCCAACAGAATAATAGGAAAACCCGCAGTGACCGGGAAAGAAGGCCCTCCCAGAAGGCCTCAGGCCAAATTCGTGCACCTCGATTCTTTTGGCATGAGGCTTACATAAAGCACTGAAGCTCTATTTGGTAAATGAAAAAATAATTGATAAAAATCCCTTTCTTTATACGGTTGGCCCATCATCCGCAGGTGTTGCACAATTATCATGACGACGAGGCGACACGCCTAAAGCCCCAAAATTTTGTAAGGCCTTATGCCGGTTTCCGCTTTCAGTCGATCGTATAAGGAGCATTGCCATGAGCTACATCAAAGGTTCCACCCTTGAGAAGATGATCCAAAAGCAGGTCAAGTACTGGGAGAACTATAAAAAAGCGGAAGAAGCAAAAGACGAACAACCAAGGCCCTTTATCACGATTTCAAGGGAATACGGATGCGTCATTTCACCGATATCCCGCCTCCTGTCGCAAAAACTTAACGAGCTGGAAGGAACCGAAAACTGGCAGGCCTACGACCGCAATCTCATCGACGAAATTGTCAACAACACAGGGGTCTCCGACAGGCTCATCGAAACCATCGACACGAAGAAACGCGAGGAAATGACAGAACTGATGAGGAGCTTCCTCACCGACTACCCCCCTCAGGTCACAGTATACAAACAGCTTGTAAGGACCGTTCGGAGCCTTTCCATCCACGGCAGGGCCATTATAGTGGGACGGGCAGGCGTGGTAATCACCCGGGGCCTTAGGTTCGGAATTCACCTGCGCTTCATCGCACCCCAGGGATACCGGATCAAAAAAATTATGGAGCTTAATTCCATCAAGGACAAGCTCGAAGCGGAAAAACTCATCGAAAAAAAAGACAGGGAACGTCATAACTTCCTTACCCAGTACATTAAGTTCCCCGCAAACGATCCGGCATCATACGACCTCACCATCAACATGTCGCGCTTCACCGACGCCGAAATAGTCGACACTGTTGCTGGCCTTCTACGGTCGAAGGGATACTTGAAATAAGAAAGAGCGTCCCCTACATGTATTTCGGCTCCTTATAAGAATACATATCGTGGACTCCCCCCTCGATCTGGGCCGAGAGTGAACGAAGCTCAAACCTGAGCTCCCCTCCGTAGATTTGCTCCTGGAGCAAGGAGATGTCCCTGACTCCCATGTCCTGGAATGAGTGCTTTAGCCCCTGGATAAGATAAGGCACGTAATCGAACATCGAGCCCTTATCCACCACGGCTCCGGACACACCCTGGGCCACTTTTATCTTCGTTTCGTCCGCGAAATATCGTTTCGCGCCACCCTTTTCCATCGCCTCAAGCGACGCCATGCCGCGGTACTTCTTGAGCCTCACTCCGTTTTCATAAAAATAATCCCCCGGCGCCTCCTGTGTGCCGGCGAACATTGAGCCCATCATCGCCGTCGATGCGCCGATGGCCAGTGCCTTGGCGATATGTCCAATATTGGCGATGCCTCCGTCGGCAATAACGGGGACCCCCCGACCGCGGGAATATTTTGCGCACCTGTAGACCGCCGTCGCCTGGGGGCGCCCCACGGCCATCGTGGTCTGGGTGGTACAGATGGAGCCCGGCCCCATGCCTATCCGCAGGGCGTCCACACCGGCGTCAATGAGGTTTTTACTCTGCTCTTCCGTAACGACATTCCCCCCAACCACCTCGAGGGCGGGATACTTTTTCTTTATGTACTTGATAATGTCGATCTGGTACAATGAATTCCCCTGGGCCGAATCGATTACCACGACGTCAATACCCGCCTTCACGAGTTCGTCAAGCCTGTCCCGGTCTTCATCCTGGGTGCCGATGCAGGCCCCAACCATGAGCTGTTTCTTTTCGTCCTTCGACGAGAAAGGAAACTCCCGGTTTTTCACCAGGTCGTTCCGGCACATGAGCGAAACGAGGTTTCCCCGTTCGTCCACGATGGGAAGTTTCCCCTTCTTCGATTTTTTCAGAATCTCGTTCGCTTCGACGAGGGTAATTCCCTCCCGGGCCGTCTGGAGGTCCGTTGACATCACCTCCCTTATCTTTTTGCTCCTGTTCGTCTCGAAATCGACGTCCCGGTTTGTCACTATTCCCACGAGCCGTGAAAAGAGCTTTCCGTCCTCGGTGACGGGGATGCCGGAAAAACCGTACTGCTGTTTTATTTGGTCAATGTCCCGGATGGAGTGGTCCGGGGAAAGAACGATGGGATCGTTGATAAATCCATTTTCAAACCGTTTGACCTTACGGACTTCCTTCACCTGTTCTTCAATGGTGTTGTTGTAATGGATGATGCCAATGCCGCCCAGGAGGGCCATGGCGATGGCCATGCCCGATTCCGTCACCGTATCCATGGGGCTCGATACAAGCGGCCTTTTCAGGCGGATGTTCCTCGTAAGCCTGGACTCCAGGTTCACTTCATCCGGGGAGAAGTCGATGTACCCCGGCAGGATGATAAAATCATTATATGCAAGGCCCTGCGGTAAACCAAAAAGTTCTTCCGCTGATCGTCCGTCCTTTGACATAGTATTACCCCTTTTCGCAGTAAGCGGATAGTTATAGGCAACCTCTAATAATCAGGTTTTCCCGCCCGCCTTCGGTGGGCGGGAAAACCTGAGTCCTTAGTATGGTTGGTTGATATGAAGTAAGCGCAATGTTCACTGAAAACCGAATTCTTATCAATAGTTTTTTCCTCAACCAGGCACTAAAGTTTTCCCACGCCGGACAGCGGCATGGGGAAAACCTCAAAAAAGCAGTGTAAAATTCAGCCCCGCTTCGTAGGACATTATCTCCCTGTACACCCCATTCGTTTCCCTGTTACGGAACTTCTCCAGGGCCCAGCGGCCTAAAATCCCCCCCTGGACATTCCGGTGGAGGTCAAGAGTGAGCTTCCCGGTTATAAGGTGCTGATCATAGGGTTCCGGCGACACGGTCATGGAATAATCATATCTGTTGAAAAGGAGGGAGTACTCCAGGCCGAAAATCGGCAGCGCGGTCAATTCATACAGGTGTGAGAAAAGGCCGTGGACCCATTCCACGTCCGTTTCGAAAAAGGCGGTAAAACGGTATCCCCGGTCTTCCTCCCGAAAGGGGACCATGTTGCTTAAGTTTTCCGCGTAGATATCGTCCTTCCTGCTTCTTTCCAATGGGTCAACAGGAATGTACTCCCTGTCCTGCCTTGTCCGAAAATCCACGGCCCCCTTTACGCCAAGGCTTGCCCTGTCCCTTTTAAAGGTAATCCCGAGGTTCGGCGAATGCACGTCCTCCCGGATGTTCGCCGTGATGATCATATTCCTGCTGAACCCGTATCCCGCGCCGACAGTGGCGGCATGATGAGGAATGCCTGGCCGGTTGGGCCTGAAAAACCCGAAATCGACGGCCCTCATGATATCGAAGGAGCACCCGACATTCGCCGTGAAAGTCACCACCTGCTGGGGGGCCCCCTCCACGGATTGCCGTTCGCAGAGATTGTTGATTCCCGATGTCAGCGTGATATCCACAGGTCCGGCGCTGGCCGTGCCGGAAAGGGAAATTGTATCGATGAGGCGAAGATTGTTCCCATAATTTGCCGCGGCCTCCCCGGATTGAAACCTGGGCCCTTCGTTTAAAGTACCGTAGGCGAAATCCCTCCCACCGGCGAAATTCCCGCGTCCCGAGAGGAAATGGACCGGGCTGTATTTAAAAAAATTGAGCGCCCCTTCCGATATGCCGCCGTAGGCGCGCCGAATACCGTATTCCTCCGAAAATTCGGAAATCCCTTCGCCCTCATAGGGAATTTCCGTCTCCTGAAAAAGGACCGACCTGCTGAAACCGAGTACAAGGCTTCGCAAGACGCGCGGCAATCCGGTCCTCTCCAGGGCAAGGGGTATATCGATCCTCGTGGAGATGTAACTCCGTGCGTCCTTCGCCCGGCTGAAATCGCCTGATATCAGCCTTTCAGCTTCGCCATAATCCCGGAACCTGTTTTCCAGATAATACATGCTCATGGCCGCTGAGGGATTCACTAAGCCAAGGTCACGGAAACCCACCCTGATGTCGGCGTTCTTGTTCCTCTCTACAAAACGATAATCGCCGCGGTACAGGAAAGGAAAATGGAAACACCCGTCCACGTCTTCGTGTATTGTAGTGTCCGCGAGGCCCTCTCGTCCCTGGAGCCTCACCACCTCCTGCGACCCGATGTCGATGATGGGCTGAAAATAAAATTTTCTCGACTGGTATTCCAGAGACAGCCGCATGGAACCCTTCTGCCTCCTCTCAGACTCCCGGGGGGACACATACTGTGCGAGGTCGGTATCCGAAAGCTGCGCCGATTTTCTCCGTATCTCTTCTTCGCGGAAAACCGTGTTCAACTGGATATTCGCAACAAAAGACCCGCCGAGAAAGTCCTTAACATTTTCCTCTATCCAAATCATAGGCGCTTTGCTGCTGATCCCCTTATCCTCTTTAAATGCACAGGCCGATATAAATTCGTCCCGGCTATTATCGTAGCGGTCGTGCTTATACATCAGCTTCACGCTGGGAACAAGGGGAATGTCGGAATCATAGCTGGTTTCAAAGCACAGGCTTTTCCTCCCCGTGTCCCCCCGTCGGCTCTCATGGACTTCCTCGTTAAGGCTGTCCGTGGAACTTTTTTCCGAGGTGAAGTCGAGGCTCGCGAGCCAGTTAGGAAGGATCTTCACTGACGAGAAGAGTTGATGGTAGCGCTCACTCATATCGCTCACGGTTTTCCCAATGCTTCCAAATTGACTTCCGTGCCCCTTTACCACATACTTCACCAGGAGGTCCGAGATGATAGGCGTTCCCGAAGCCGTCCTGGCGAGCGCCCTCTTCGACCTGATCTCGCCCTCAAACCAATAGGCGCTGTCTTTCAAAGTTTCCGAATCGCTCGCGTAAATGTCATTTACCCAGAAACGCCCGCTCCCCCCCCGGACCCCAATCTCAATGAAATTGATTCGCTTCATGTCCGGACTGCCAGAGGAACCCGCCGGGGATATGTAGCCCCGGGAGCCATCCTGGAGCCTGAATGTCATCTCCCGCCATATTCCGGAATGCTCCACAGGGAAAACGAACTCCAGATAATCCTGCTCGGATGAACCCACAGTCACGGAAACCATATCGCCGGGGGTGAATTCCTTGAAATTAAACCAGATATTCAACGTCCTGTAAAACCTGAGGTCGATATTCCCCTGAAAGCGGCGGGTCACCGATGCCGACGCATGGGACGAGACATCGTATTCAATGGCGAGGGCCGATTCCTTCTCACGCTCAAGCTGACTGTCGCTTTTTTCACCATGAAGGGATTTATAGAAAGCTGCTTCCCGGAAAATAAAAGCGTCAGAGCGGTATTCGTCGTCATTAAAAGTGTCCACCACGGTGACCTTCAGAATCGACGGGTCGTCAAGGGGCACCCCGTCCACCTTTATGTTTCTCCAACGGGAAGAAACGAAGCTCAATCGGTCGATATATATCACCCCGGACGAAGCAGTCCCCTTTTCGACCAGAAGCCTCACCGCCTCCACGCGGCTCAGAATGTCTTGAAAGAGGTTTGCCTGTGCCGCATAGGCCGGAGAATTGCGGTCTATATATATCCGCGCAACGCGCCAGGAAGTGTCCGCCATGTTCACTTCTATCGAAGTGCCCGGAGCCGGGCCGGAAATTTCACCTGGAAGCCGCACCGCGCTCTCCTCCGTATCGAGGATCCCGTTTCCGTTCAGGTCCTCGGAATTGAGGACGCCGTCGCCCCGGGTAAAGCTGTTGAGGCAGGGCCCCGAGCCAACACGGGTAGCGGTCCCCCCGGCGGGATTGAAGGCGTAACCGATGTCTTCAAAAATATCTGCCGAAGGGTCCGAGTCGAGAAACCCGTTATTGTTAAGGTCTTCCGTGTCCAGAATACCATCTCCATCGGAGTCCTCATTGATGCGGCCAATATCCAGGTATAAATTCGCCGTGCCCGTCCCGCCGCCGGAGCGGTACCAGATTTCGACATACTGGAGCCCGGAAAAATCCACCGCCTGATTGGAGAGCCGCCGCGTAACCACGGCGACGTACTCTCCCCCGCCGGAAAAATCAAAATCCAGGGCCAGTGAACGCTGGGAATCCTGCGATTGGACCGACTCCGCCAGATGCCCCGTTGCGACATTATAGGGCCCGGGCTTCACCGAATAGTCTATTGCAAACGGCGTGTAGGAAAGCCCCCGGAGGGTCTCAGCGCTCCCCAGGCTCCTATAGTAAAGATAATTTAGAATACCACGGTTTGCCTGCGCAGGCGTAAATGGAAGGCTCATCTGTACCGGCGGCGAAGAGAGAATCCAGTCCCGCTCCGACAGGGAAACGCCAATCACTTCGTCACCGGATTCCATATCGTCGATGAGCCCCTTCCCGAAAGTGTTCACGTCTCGATAGCTTCGGGCGTATTCCCCATAGGCGGTGATTTCGAAAGGCACCGAGGCCTTATTCACCCCGGGAAGGGCGTTCACCAGCTCCTCCAGGCGCTTTTCATTCAGATATAGTTTGGCGTCGCCTTCAAAAATCATAAGCTGTTCCGGCTCGCTTCCCAGCTTCGGAATCACAGAGTCCCCCGCCCCCCTTGAAAAAACGAAAGTGCCGCCTATGTTGAGATTGCGCCCAACATCATAATCAGCGCGCACGCCCGCAATGAAGGATTGCGACTCCCCCGCGTAGGGAAGGTACTCGTACCGAATCTCGATATCGGTCTCGGGGCCGATGACGGGGTTGTTCGGGTCCGTGAACTCAAGATATCCCGAAGTGTGGTCCACCGAAAAAAGGGACTTCGATATCTCCCTCCCGTTTATCCTTATCCTCACGCTGTCGGGGACGATATTCGTATTCTTGAGCTGAAAGCTCCTCGCTTCCCGATAATAGTTAATGCGCAGTCGGTACCGTGACGACTGCGCGGCATCGCTTAACTGCCTTTCACCGTAAATAGTCGCTCCTGCCGCGCCCAAAAGGGCCCTGAAAGGCTCCCTGAGTCTAAAAGCCAGCGTCCCGCTGGACGTGTCGACCGTGTACCGTCCCGAACTCGCCGCCTCGTCCTTCGTAAGGAGGCTGTTCTCTCTGTAAAAATCCACGCGGAGGTTTTCGTCAAGAATGCGCCGCTCTCCAATTAAATAGAAAGAGCGCACCTCATAGATGTCCAGGTTGAGCTTCCCATCGCCATTGCGGTCCTCGCCTGGGTCCAAAACGAAGTTCCGGTTTTGGTCCTCGTCGATGGAATACCCGTATTTTATGTACACAAAAATTTTACCCGGAAAAACATCTGTCCTGGCGGCCGGGTCCGAGGTGGCGGTGTTCCCTCCCCTCAAGGTATAGACGGCGAAAATCCTCGCGTTTCCAGGCACGTTTTTCAGGAGGGTGATAAGGCCCGTCGCGTAATTGACCACATAATCCACCCCGGAGGCCATTCGCACATAACTTCCGCCGTCTATCGGTATCGACGTCGCGTTGAAATTGTTGTGGGGGTCCATGTCGTCGATATACAGTTCGAAGGAACCGGGGTCAATGTTCACCGCGAAGGGCATGTAGTTTGAAGGGTTTGCCGGGGCAGAGGTGAAGGTCACGAGATTGTACGAACCCGCGCCTGAAGGAGGCGTATCCAGATTGTCATAGCGCTTGAACGGCTCCAACTGGTAGTATCGCCCTCGAACAAACTGGTATTCCTGGAGGCTCGTGTAACCACCGGAGGAATTTCCGCGGAAACGTTCCACCACGGCCTCTCCCCGGGCCACGGTTCCGAAGGCCTTCACCTTAAGGCGGTTTTTCTTCACCGTCATGTCAATGCCAAGGCCCTTTTGTATCGACTCATCGAAAACAACGTACTTCGTATTGCTCAGCTTTATGTCGACTTCACCGGCGTTTATTTCACGGATAACCTCATCTTCATCGACAGCTTTGTACTTCATCACATAATGGTTGTCGGTCTTCCTGCTGTCGTGGTCGATGTATAGGGTAAGGCGTTTCCCCACATTTCCTTCGACATGGAGCTGGAGATCCCTCTCGGGATAGAAGCCCGAAGTGATTACCTTCGATACCGGCCTGTCCTCATCAAATTGGCGGTACTTACTGCTGGTGAATACGGAACGCCCGTAGAGAAGGTTCATCTTCATGGAACCGTACGAAACGAGGTTCACATCATCTCCGACACCGGCCTTAAAGTGCTTCCCGTCACCGTCGGAGAAAGCTCCGCTGTAACGTTCCTCTATCACATACTTCGACCAGTCACCGGCGCGATAGCGGAGCGGCCCCTCATCATCCTCCGTCCCTTCCCCGCCTTCGTCATCGACGCGAACTTCACCTGAAGGAGGGGACACGGAATGCCGCTCGACATAATCGAAGAGGCCGTCCCGAAACCCCGTCTCGTCCCCATAGGCGGTGAAAATGCCGACAGCAATTCCCCCGAGCGCGAGGAGTGCCGACACGGCCGCGATGTAGAATGGAATTTTCCCGGTCATGGAACGCGCAAGCAATCTTTATGCTGAAACACCATAGTGAATGAATAGAGCGTCAAAAATGAACCTGTAAAGCCCAATTTCTTGTTGACGGTTCTTTTTTAATCAAAGGCAGTTATCAAATTGCCGCGCCTCATGCATCGACACTACCATTGAGAGGTCAGCCATGACTGGTTCCGTCTGTTACAAAATACTGAAAGACCATCTTGTAGAGGGGGAACTTGTACCCGGAAACGAAATCGGAATCCGCATCGACCAGACCCTCACTCAGGACGCCACGGGGACCATGGCCTATCTCCAGTTCGAGGCCCTGGGGGTCCCCCGCGTGAAGACCGAGCTCTCGGTATCGTATGTTGACCACAACACCCTGCAGACAGGCTTCGAAAACGCCGACGATCATATCTATCTGCAAACCATGAACAGCCGCTACGGGATACTCTATTCGAGGGCCGGAAACGGAATCTGCCATCAGGTACATCTGGAGCGTTTCGCCCGCCCGGGAGCGACCCTCCTCGGCTCCGACAGCCACACCCCAACAGGTGGGGGCATCGGCATGATCGCAATCGGTGCCGGAGGCCTGGATGTGGCCGTCGCCATGGGAGGCGGCCCCTTTTATCTCACCTGCCCCAGGGTGATAAAAGTGAACTTGACCGGAAGCCTGAGGCCCTGGGTCTCCGCGAAAGACGTAATACTAACCGTGCTTTCCATTCTAACCACGAAGGGCAATGTGGGCGCTGTTGTTGAGTACGGAGGCCCGGGTGTTGAAACGCTCTCCGTTCCCGAGCGGGCCACCATCACCAATATGGGGGCGGAACTCGGCGTCACCACTTCTCTTTTCCCCAGCGACGCCGTAACTCGCCGTTTTTTGAAAGCCCAGGGCCGGGAAGAGGCCTTGAAGGAGCTCCTGCCCGAGGAGGCGGCCGTGTACGACCGCGTCATAGAAATCGACCTTTCCGCCGTGGTGCCCATGATCGCCCTCCCCCACTCCCCCGATAATGTGAAAAAAATATCTGAAGTCAAAGGGCTTCCAATCGACCAGGTGGCAATCGGGAGTTGTACAAATTCTTCATACCGCGACCTCATGACCGTGGCGGCGGTCCTCCGCGGAAAGAAGGCCCATCCATCGGTGGGCCTCGGCGTTGCCCCCGGCTCGCGCCAGGTATTGGAGATGATCTCCCGCAACGGCGCTCTGGCGGACCTCATCTCCGCCGGGGCCAGAATCATGGAATCGGCCTGCGGCTTTTGCATAGGCTCCGGGTTTTCGCCGAAAAGCGGAGGCGCCTCCCTCCGGACTAACAATCGCAACTTCGAGGGGCGTTCCGGCACAGCCGACGCTAAGGTGTACCTGGTGAGCCCGGAAACGGCGGCCCTTTCAGCCGTTGCGGGGGCCCTGGTGGATCCCCTCGATCGGCCCTCGGCGGAATGTCCCCGCATCGCGGAGCCGGAGAGCTTCCTTATCGACGATTCCATGATACTGAAACCCGAGTTCGAAAAATCGGAAATCCGGCGTGGCCCCAATATCGGCGGGCCGCCCGTTACAGACCCCCTTCCCGATGAAATTCGCGGCATAGTGGGCCTCAAAGTGGGCGACAAAATCACAACGGACCACATCATGCCTGCCGGACAGCGCCTCAAGTACCGCTCCAATATTCCTGAGTACGCGAAATACGTTTTCGAGCACACGGACCCCGGCTTTGCCGCGCGCTCCCTCAAGGAAAAGGAACATGGAATATACACCGCAGTAGTTGGTGGTGAAAGCTACGGCCAGGGGTCCAGCCGCGAGCACGCGGCCATCTGCCCCATGTACCTCGGAGTTCGGCTGGTCATGGTAAAGTCCTTCGAGCGGATCCACTCCACCAATCTCGTGAACTTCGGGATACTGCCCTTCGTATTTACCAACCCCGCCGATTACGACAGCATAGCACAGGGGGACCTCTTCATCGCCCCGGACCTCCACACACAGATCGCAGGAGGCGCCGATATTGTCGTGTCTATACGAGGGGAGGAGTACCGGTTCACCCTTTTTGCGACAGACAGACAGAGGAAAATACTTCTGGAGGGCGGACTTCTCAACTATACGAGGAAGAATTTCTAAGGACGGACATTGATGAGGCGGACATTGAAGGTGCAGTAAGGAAGCCAGCCTTTCCGCTTCGCTTTTTCGAAGGAGATGATGAGATGGGGAAGATATTCCGGCTCCCGGGGCTGGTTCAGGAGGAACCAGTTTATCTCCTGAAGCAGCCTGTTCCCCTTTCGTCCATTGCACCAGCGGCAGGCGCACACCATGTTCATCCAGCTTGAGAAGCCTTCTTTGAAGTCCTTCCCGGTAACGGTCTCCCATCTGCTCCTGGGGATGATATGGTCCACCGTGAGGTCGCGCATCGAGTATCGATGCCCGCAATACTGGCAAATCATGTCGTCACGATATATGACATTGAGCTTTGAAAAGGCGACCTTTCTCCTGGGAAACTGGTTGTATCCTACAACGGAAACTATGGAGGGAATTCGAATCGAAACCAGTGGGGACCTTACAACCTCCTCACCTTCAAGGACCGTTTTCGCCCTCTCAGACATAACAAGGCAAATGGCCTCTTTTACCGAAGAGATCCTGATGGGAAGGAAGGCTGAGTTGAGCACCAGCACTTCCGAGTTAAGAATTGAAGTGGCTGAGCCTGTCGTTGACATATGCACAATACTCTATGAACTTACTATGAAATTTTCACATATCCTGTCAAGAGGTTTTTTTAATCAGGCCCGCCAGACCTCCCTTCTCAACCGCCTTGCCGAAATCAAAGGCCGAATTCCCCTCCCTCGTCGAAGTTAAGGCCAAGGGGCCCCTTCTTGATGTCGGCCGGGAGGTTGATAAGAGTTTCCCCCCGCACCTTGAACGCGCCTTTCCTCTCCTCGAACACCCGGAGGACCCCCTTCCCGAGGGACTTCGAACTGAGTTCGTTTGCCACAGTGACGATGAGGGTGTCCCCCACGCTCCGGGTATTACCCGAATCCCCCTGGAAGACCTTCTCATTGTTGATCGAAAAGTCGTACTGAAGCTTGTTGAAAAAGAGCTTGGCCCGGCTTTCGTTTTTGATCTTCAGATCGAAGTTCACCTTCAATTTCACATCGAGGTCCGCCAAACCGATGGATTTAGCATCGACCTTTTTCCCATTCAGCATGTCCCCAATCGCCCCGAAAATCCTATCGGGATTGAGGTTTTTCCCGCTTTTCTTTATTGCATCCTGTATTTCCCTCATCGAAGGGGCGGACACCTTGAAGTTATGGACTGCCACGGAAGGCTTAATTGCCGGTATCCTTTTGCTGACCTTGAAAGGGAATTTGAAGGTTTTTGGAATGCCAGGAATATTCGGCAGAGGAATATGCAGTTCCCCGGAGATATCGCAATTTAAATATTCCTTTTCCTTATAATCCTTCACTATCCCGATGATCTTGGAATATTCGAGGTTCAAAACCAGGGGGCTCACCGCTTTTCCCCTGGCTTTCACGGTGAATCCGGAAGGGGTGGTCGTGGAGAAGAGCTGTTTGTTTTCCACATCCACTTTAAAGTCAACCCTGGCCAGCTTCAATCCAACCGGATAGGGATTGGAAATCTCAATATCGAACTGAAAATCGATGTCCCGGAGGCTTATTCTCTTTATATCAAAATCTTTAATGCTGACTTCGGGTTGTTTAACGCCCTGAGGAATGGAAAACTGTAATGCTTCGCTGTTCGTTGATGCGCAAGACATTGCAACTAATGCCAGTAGAGTTACTGTCAACATTTTCGTGTTCATGATGCCCCCCCTGTTTGGGAATCATTGGAATGAAATACTGATGAGGCCCCTAAATGTAAATCTTATTATGCTCGGAGAGCCTCAAAATGTCAAGAATTCTAAAACACACTTAAAATTTCGGCCACACGGCAGGGCTCGACTTATTAACGACTCCCGGAAAAACTAATTGAAATTACGCCATAATCCCTGTAAAAATGGCGATTGAGTTATCCTCTCGACCCAAAGGGGTGCCGCGGATAGCATTTTAGGCGTCCTTCAAAACTCAGGTTATCCAGCCCGTCTTCTGCTGGCGGGACAACCGGGTTTCTGAGTATGCCAGTAGTCACAATTTATTGGAACTTCAAATATTTAATTTTTATAGATTCCCTAAAGAGAAACTGGAAAAGGTATCATGAAACGGTCAACCCTGGTCCTACTTTCCGGCCTTGTGTCGGTGATTCTTCTCCTCGCATCGGAAAGCCCCCTGCGGGCCCAGCGCACAAAATCGAGCTCAAATGCCGGCGAGCAGGTAAAAGCGGAAAAAGGCCTCAAGGACAATCGGTACTATTTCTATTTTATCAACACATCGGTCACAAATTTCGGCAGCGATGACGATAAAAAACTCTTCCGGGAGGCCATACTACGGGACATCCTGTCCCAGATGCTCTACATGCGCTTCCAATTCAGGGATTCGTATATTGAAATACGCAAATCGCAAAAGCTACTTATCGACATATACCGCAGCACCCTTATGCGCGACATCGAAAATGCCCGCGTCCTCCTGAACGGAATTGTCCCCTCGGTCTTCGATTCAAACGACCGGGGCGCGCTCCTCTATCTTCGCCTCGGATACCGTGACCTCAGCGTGGCGAAAACATATCTCGGCATGGGGGACAACATCAAGGAAAAGCTTTATTCCATGCGTCTTTACAAGTATGTGGAGGCCATGAAAACCGCAAAACATGGTTCAAGGTATGCCGTTCTCGGCATGATAGCCGTCGCCGAGTCAAAGTCGTCCCTCTCCGGCTCCCGGGGCCCAATGAAAATTTTTGAAACCGCCACAGGCGCTCTCCGGGACGCCCTCTACGAGTACGACCGCCGAAATCTCGCGTTCAACACCATTAAAGACAAGATTCTGATGCACTCTCCACGGGAAGAAAGGGAAAAGTATCTCACCATTCACTATGACAGCTATTTCCGTCCCAGGACAGGGAAAACTTTCTTTGACCAAGTATGGGAAAAGTCGGACGTGGACAGCCTTGAGGACTATCAGGATTATAAAACCAGCCTTGATTAAAGGCCCGTTATCTCTTTTCTTGAAATGAACTGGAGTGGGGAAAAGAATGAATAAAAACGCCTTGATTGTCGCCTCGGTCACTCTCCTTACCGTCTCGTGCCTCAACCGTCAGTCCTCCGGAAGGGACCTTGCGAAACTTGGATTTTACTCAACGCCGGAACGCATCATCAAGGTTCTCAACAGCGACAACCCTGCCTACGCGGAACATTACATGTTAGGCCTCGCCTTCAAGAGAAAAAAACAATACAGCGACGCAATCTATCATTTTGCCAACAGCGCCTTCGTCTACCAGAGGAACAAAACTATCAGGCCTTTTCCCGGCCCAGTACACCAGTTTTTAGACGAATTCCACATTAAGTCCGATTATTATGACGACGCGCTCCATGAAATAGCGGACCTCTTTTATAAATTCAGGGAATACGCCTATGTGGTTAAATTCGTCGATATGATGGAAAGGGAACCAACAGTACTGTACCGCGACGCTGCGATCCTAAAATCCCGCGCCCTCGTCGAATTGAAACAGTTCGATAAAGCTATTGAATTCCTTACCAAAACAATACCGCTCTACGACCACAAGTCCTCACAGGCCCTTCTTCGCATCCGCTTCGCTTCGACCCTCGGACAACTTCCCAACGACGAGAAGGCGGTCGAGGAGTACTTCCGCGTCATCGAGCTTGCTCCGGAAAGCTGGCATGCGGGCATCGCCGCGGGACAAATACTCGTGTTTCTCAAGAACCGCAACCAACCCCTTACTGCCGACAGGAAACTGCTCCTTGGAAAGGCGATGTACCATACAAAAAAATACACAGGTGCTTCAGAGCTAATCATTGAAGCCCTTGGAGCGAGTGATCTGACTTCCGACAAGGTCCAGGCCGCCGAATACCTGGTCAAGTCACATGTGAGGGAACGCAAATACGACTCTGCGGCCAGGCTCGTCTCCGACATGAAAGGCAAGGATGAGTACGAAACTTTAGCGCTCTGTGAAGCAGATGAACTCTGGGACTCCCGCAATTTTTCCATGGCTATTCAGAGATATCAGCTCCTCGCTGAGAGCAGTAAAGATACAGCGCGGCACGCCCTTATGCGCATCACCCTGCATGCCGAGGAGCGGAAGATCCCGGGGTATCAGGAGCTTCTGGCCCGGTTCATCGAAAGGTTTCCGGAAGACCCGTATTCAGATCGGTTCTCATGGCTCCTGGCCCGCAGTCATATTCGCGCTTGCAGCCCTCAGAATGCGCGGCCCATCATGGAACGCGCCATCGCCCTCAACCCCGACGGCAAATATTCCGACCACATGCGCTTCTGGCTTTACAAGATACTTTCAGCAGAAGGAAAAAGCAATGAGGCCCTCTCCATTATGGAGGACATGGCCGTGAAAAACCCCGATTCCTCCTATTTCTGGATACTCCTCGACGAAACCGCGAAGAAAGAAAATCCCTCCGATATCGCCCGGGACCTCGACAAATGCAACACCGACGCATGTAGGGTACTACGGCATTCGCTTCTCACCATTCGCGAAAAGAGCATGGGGAAAAGGGATGAACGTTTACGAAAATACAACTACGGCGACATTCGCGGATTCGCAAACCTTGAAAGCAAGATTGACGGCCTCGTTTTACGAAGCGACAGCGCCGGGAGGCTGCGCTCTTTGAAAAAATATTTTGCAGTAGGCGAAATTAGCGCCGTTCATCGCGAAATATCCTCCCTCCCCGACAACGAGGAGACTAAGGCTGACGTCCATACCGCCCTGGCCCACTACGCCGGCAAATACCGCCACTACCATCTGGCCGCCCTGTCCACCATACAGCTCATGAACATTTTGAAGTTAGACAATAATTTCATGCTGATGAAAACCGCCACTTTAGGACGCCTCTATCCCGGGGCTTTCCAGGGATGCGTAAAAAAATACGCAGGCCAATACAATGTCTCCGTCCCTGTACTTTACGCGGTTATCAGGGCCGAATCGCTCTACAATCACGAGGCTGTGTCCTCCGCCGGCGCCGTGGGTCTCATGCAGTTTATGCCTTCTACCGCACGCGCCATCGCCACTGAGCTAAAACTTGGCAATTTCAACCTGAAACTGCCCTGTACCTCTGTGAGGTTCGGCGCCCATCACCTGAACTGGCTAAACCGTGCCTACGGGGGAAAAATAGAACTAATGATGGCTGCGTATAACGCTGGCCCCGGAAACGTCCGCAAGTGGCAGGAACAGTTTAGGACCGATGACATACACCTTTTTACGGAAATGGTCCCTTTCGATGAAACCCGGTACTACATGCTCAGGACAAAGAAACACCTTCTCCAGGAGGAAATCATCCTCGGACCTTAAAAATACTTGGAAAAGATATGGAGTTGACTTTAAGGAAAATTTTTGTACTTTACCCGTAGTTTTAAGTATTGTATATCAGCAGGAGTGCATGGCGCCCTGTAAATAATCCCGGGAATCTCAACACCGCCAATAAGGAAGGTCCAATCATGAAACGAGCGATATTAACGATAATGATTTTTTTCTTTATCACCGCCATTCTCTATGCACAGCAGACCGTTGGAAAAATTATCCAGTTGGTCAACGACGTGGATGTGACCTCCCTAACGACAGGACGTAAAGAAATCCCGGCAATCGGCTTCCAGGTACATACCGACCACAAAATAAGGACCGGAAAGCGTTCTTATGCCGAGATTCTACTCAACAACGGCACTCGTGTCCTGCTCAAGGATATATCGGTCCTCAATATATCGTCCCTTAGAACCGACACCGACCAACCGCCAACCCGCCTGCGGCTTCTTACCGGAAAGGTCAGGGTATCATTGAAAAAATCCCTGGGGAAAGGCCACACACTAGTTTTGAAAACCCCCACTGCCATAGCCGGCGTCCGCGGTACGGATTTCGGCGTCATAGCAAGCCTGCTAGAATCGAAAATCGTCGTTTTCGAGGGTTCTCTTGATATCGCCAGCTCCAGCCAGAACATTCTCAAGTCCTACCAACTAAAAGAACGCGAGGAATCGGACATAGCGAAGGACCGCGCTCCCACCAGGCCCCGGGTAGTACCCGTGGAAATGCTCGAAGGGTGGTTCGAACGATATGACGTTGACGAATCGAACAGGATAATCGACAAAAATTCCAAAGGCGGCGGGTTTCTTGACGAACTACTGCGCAAACGAATCTACTGATGACGTTTCCGTTGAATGTGCGGCAAGCCGTATCCCTCCTGCCTGCGCTTTTTCTTCTGCTCACGCTTTGTTCCGGGCGCGACAGCTCTCTCAAGAAGAACGTCGAAATTGCCCAATACACCGCAATGTATGAAAGCGACGACTGGACCTCAAGGCGCAGCGCCGTCATGAAGATTTCTCGATACGATGCCCCTGAAAGCGCTGAACTTTTAATTAGAGCGACCCATGACAGTCATTCCCTCGTGGTGATCGACGCGCTGAAAGGAATACGCCGCCACACATCTCCGGCAGCCCTTGCCCGGGTTAAGGAGCTTGCCCGGGAAGCAGAAGACCCCAATATCCGCTGGCACGCCCTGCGGACTCTCGGTGCTTACAAAGACCCTTCATCATCGCTTATTTTTGTCAAGGAGTTGAAAAACCCGGACTGGCTTTTGAGGGAGGAGGCGGTCAGGGGACTTTTAAAAATCGACGATAATGCCATCCAATACCTGTCCGTACCGTATATTCTTCAGGCCCTCGACGACGAATCGACATCTGTAAAAATAATGGCGCTTCGAAATCTAAGGATCAAGGATGAGAGAATTAACATAAAACTTTCCGAAATGCTTTTTTCCACCGGGGCAAGTCAGCACTTGTTCATCGATTCGATCCTGAAAGCCTTGATAGGTTACAAACTTGAAGGCGCTACAAGGGAGAAAGTAATCACATTTCTCACCCACCAGAACATGGAAATAAGGCTCTCGGCACATCGTGTCCTGGTCGCCGACGAAAAAATTAGTGATGTCCCAAAAAAGCCCTCTTCAAGGAAGAGGGCCCGAAAAAAATAAAGAGGCGAATTATCACTTAACCTTTTCTCTTTCTTCCGATTCGTACACCCGGTTTTTATTATCTACAAGGTCTTTCTTGTACCCGTCGGGAAGGGCATATCTTTTCGCCTCATTGTCGAAGAAAGCCGCATCCGATTTTTTACTCCTGTACTCCGCGTCTTTTTTCTTCTCCTCGAACTGATCGGCAAGGATTTTATACACGAGAAAATTGTTTTCCTTCGACCTTCTAT
This sequence comes from Spirochaetota bacterium, assembly GCA_029974015.1. GTDB lineage: Bacteria > Spirochaetota > UBA4802 > UBA4802 > JAGODF01 > JAGODF01. Next base: position 112,146 of record JARKUF010000016.1, on the reverse strand, counting down.
AATAATAAATCGAATCTATGGGCCTTGAACGGGAAAGGAGGTCGTTGGCTCTGGAAAGGCTGTACCCTGCGTTCCTGATGGCCTCGTCCGCCGCGGCATGTGTCGCGATTTTTCTACCGCTCAATGAAAGTCGAAACGTAGCTCTGACTTTCATCTTGATGGTCTTTTGATTCAAGTCCTCGGTAATCTCTTTATATTTCCTGGCGATGGAATCGGCAGTCTTTGCGATATTTTTTTCATTTTCCGTAAATTTGTTCGCTGATTGGATATATTCATTTCTAAAGTAAAGGGAACTCGCCTCAGCGTATTCTTCTACGAGCCTGTCAAATTCATCCTCTCCGCCGCCAAAATTCACCACCGCCGCGTTGAGGAGTTTAATATTTTTGAAATTTTCGTAACTCAGACGCAGGATTACAGGAAGCGGCTGATACAACTCATTGAACGCCTTTCGGGGCTCAACCCGGCTTTCCTGCTGCTGGGCCCCTGCCTGAAAACAGAGGGTGAGTATGAGGGACAGGACGATGAATTGGACTATCCGTGTCATTTTCTTGCTCCTGGATAAAATTTGTTCACATAATAATGGCGCACAACACCACCTTCAGGGAACCTTAAAAAATTTAAAGGTAGTCACAAAAATCAGGTTTCCCCGCCCGCCTTCGGCGGGCGGGGAAACCTGATTTTTAGAGAATGCCTTCAGACATTCCCCGAAGAGGCCCGGTAAAGGGTAATGCTGAAAAGATATTATTCATGATATTTTATTAGTCAAGTAAAAATACCTTCAAAATTTTGCCGATAGACATTTGAAACGTTACTATCCTTTTTTGAAGATTAAAACCCCTCAAAACAGAGAGAACTGACATTAAGGCAAGTTGCATGGGCCCTAATAAATAACATCAATATATCTTCATCATATAAAATTATTTGAAAATGGTTCTTTTTTCCGCTTTTCAATTTTGGTTGCAAAAGGACTGTCCTGTGTGAGTATGTGCCCCATACGCGGCCTAATGCCATCTTCAGCAACCGTGGTGTGAAAAAAAACCGATGAACATACTGCTAACCAATGACGACGGCATCAATGCCGAGGGGATAAATTCGCTTTTTGAAGCCCTTTCCTCCGACCACAACGTATATATTGTGGCCCCTTTCGAGGAAAAGAGCGCGAGCTCCAACGCCATCACCATCCGCGACAATCTTACCCTTGAAAAAATCGACGACCGCCGATACGCCCTAAACGGTTTTCCCGCCGATTGCGTCAATGTGGGCCTTAACGCGGGCATCATACCCGGCATCGAACTGGTGATTTCCGGCATCAATCACGGCCCCAACCTCGGCGATGACGTCTTTTTTTCCGGCACAGTGGCCGGCGCCAGGACTGCCTTTATTTTCGGAACCTCAGGCATAGCCGTTTCACTTGACTGCCTTGAAAGTTCTTCTTTCTTTGCCGATGCCTCCCGCTTCATCCTCTCCTTCATAGGCGATATCCGACGCCGCAGCGGTACGGTCCTCGCATTTTACAACATCAATTATCCCGACATAACCGCCGACGAGGTGAAAGGCGTCCGATACACCAGGCTCGGAAGAAGAAAATACAGCGATTCCTTCCGGGTGGTGCATAACGATGAAACGACCCAGGTCCTCCAGCTTATGGGAACCATCGATTCCGTAGCCGGCAAAGGAACCGACATAGAGGAGCTCCGCAGCGGCTATATTTCCATCACCCCCCTCACACTTGACTGCACCGATTATGAATACCTGAAACGTCTGAGATAGAGGCCGCCATGCAGGGAAAGGACATAAATTTACGGATAAGGAAGTTGCACACCGCGGCCCTTCGGGACTTCGACGCCGGCAATTTCAGCGCTGCCATAGAAAATCTTAAATCTGCCGATATACTCGATCCACAAAACCCGGAAACGCTCTTCAACCTCGGCGTGTCGCACTGCCGGAAGGAACAGTACGTCGAAGCGATCGATTACTTCACCCGCCTCATTGGGCTCCCCCGGTCCTCGACGGACATCCTCACGGTGCTAAAGCTTGTCGCCTACTCCCTCATCCGCCTCGAAATGTTCGCCCAGGCCCTGGCGCATGCGGAAGAAGGGCTTGCCCTCATGGGGGACGATACGGTCCTTTTGAATATCGCGGCCTATTGCCATGAAAAAGAGGGGCGGCCCGATGAAGCAATCTCCCTCTACAGAAAAATACTCGAAATCGATTCTTTAAACGCCACGGCGAGGAACTCACTCGCCTACACCCTCGCGTTGAATGATGGTGATCTGAACGAGGCCCTGGACCATGTAAAGGCAGCGTTGAAAAACGCCCCTGACAATCCCGCCTATCTTGACACAATTGGTTTTGTATATTTAAAAAAAGGAAACGCGGACATGTCGCGCGAATATCTTAAAAAAGCCCTTTCCATTATGCCCAATTCACGGGAGATCAAAAACCATGTGAATATGCTCCTCAAAATCAAGGGTAGTCAAAACAATTAGGTTTCTCCGCCCGCCTCAAACTGCCTGTGAAACCAGGGCAAACTATAAAAATTCTCTTCTAAACCATTTTCATGATGAGGTCCGCAAAGCGTTCGAGGCCCTCCATCACCCTGGCTTCGACTTCGTTGCTCCGTACCTCACGTCGCTCCGCTTTCCGGAGAGCACATTCAAGGGCCATTGAAATCGCTTCAGCATCGAGCTCCCCAAATACGCCGGCATTAATCAGGGGCATGTCCCTTTGCGCCAAATACGCCAGGGCTGAATGATAGGCCGATGGATTGAAGGTAACGAGGCCGCACCCCGAAATCGCCGCTTCGTAAAGAAACACGCCGAAGTGGGTAACCGCCACTCTGGAGGAAAGCAGCATTTCCGCATAACTCTCTTCCGCTAATTTCTTTGAACCGTCCCCGGAAAAATACATGGGGAGCCCATTACCCAGGACGTATAAGCTCGTTTTTGCCGGGAACCTGGACAGAAGCCTCGCGGTCCCTTCATCATCCAGGGCTCCTGCGTAAACAACAAAGTCAGCCCGGGTTTTTACTACCCGCTCATCAAGCGATTGGATCGATCGCAGGAAAGTATGGCCGAAAAGAAAAGGCCCCTGAATCGCCCCGGCCAACCCATCCGGATGGGGCATGATATCGACCGCGTATGCTGCCCTTTCCCTGCCCGCTCCCCGGTCATCGATCACGCACACCGGCGCGGTCCTTTCCAGGGACGCCATCTCATCGTCACCGGAATCGCGCATATCACGGATGATAAGCTTCGGAGAGCCGATATCATCCGCGAGAAAGCGCGCCAGCTCCGGCGGGACTTCATCACCGCCTGGGGCGGCTATCATCCTCACGTCCATCCCGCGGACCTCCCGGAGATGCCACAAAAGCGACGACATCCTCTGAAGATGCCCCCTTCCAAGTTCCTGAGACGCTCCCGTCACGATGACGATATCAGCGCCCATCTTCACCTTCCCCTGCCGCGGAATGGGTCATGGGCCTCTGTGTCACATGCCTGTTGATGTCCCCAGCTTCGGGATGGGCTTCCAAAAATTCCAACACTCTGGAAAGCGCAAAAGGGGCCCCATCATACAGCTCTCTGTAAAGCCTTTCCGCTAAAATATAATCCTCGCGTGTATCTACGGTAAGGCGCAAGCCCCCATACTTCGCCCCGAGGCCGGTATTGAACCTAACAATGGTAAAACGTTCCGGATGTTCCTTGATAAAGGGAGATACATGCTCCCTGTGATGGGGCTGAAGCCCCTCCCTGAAAGCACTGTTAAGGGCCGGACGTGAAATAATTTCCACGGCAGTCCCCAATGGAAGGTCTCCAGGTGAGCATATATCGGAGCCCGATTCAATGGCCTTTTCCACCGCCATATTCGCGAAGAAAGTATCGGTGAAAGGATTGTCCGCTGTGACTCTTACAATGAAATCACCGCCGAATTTTTCCACCGCCCCGTGGAAGCGGGCCAGGACATCATCCTCGGGACCGGCGTACCAGTCTATACCGGCTTTAACCGCAAGACTGGCAAGGGGCATGTTCTCCGGGCCCTCCGGTATTGCGAGGACAATCCGGCCCACCAAAGGGGCCGCGGCGGTCCTTTCGATTACATGGGAAAGGAGCGGCTTCCCCGCAAGGGGAAGAAGCGTTTTTCCGGGAAGCCGCGTAGATGTGAGGCGCGCCTGGATTAGTGCGGTGACGGCAGGTGATGGCATCGGGACCTCCTCGGCGCCGCTTCACAGGTTGAAGGTATACCACTCGTCGCAGGAAGCGCAGTCCGGGGCCGCGGACAGTTTTCCCCTGTAGTTGTCGATGAAATCGGCGCGTCCCCGGCCAAAGAGCTCCCCAAGGGGCGCGTCCTTCACGTTACCCCGACCGGAAAGGCCATCCACGTCCTGTTTGCAGAAAGCCACGGTCCCGTCATGGAGTATGTACAGGTCGCGCTGGAGATGCCAGCACGGTATCCGCTCCAGGGGCGAAAGGTCGGAATACCGGCGGTCCTGGGTCCTTCCCATGTACGTATTCTGTTTCTGGAGAATTATCGGCACGCCTTTTTTGTCCCAAAAATCGTAAAAGGCATCGAGGTATTTTTCGGTCTCGTTGATTTTCATGATCTGGACATAGAGCTGTTCCGGTCCGGGAAGTTCTTTGCGTAAAAGCTCCACATTCGCGACGACCCTTTCGAAATGGTCTTCCCCGTGGAGGGCCCTGTAAGTCTCGCCGTCTTTGCCGTTTATATTGACAATTACCCTACCTTTTCCCGCCCCCCTTCCGGCAATAAAGCCCGCAAAATTTGCGTCGGCCAAGAGTCCGTTGGTTTCCACCACCACCGTGGTGAGAAGTTCCGAGTCGAAGGCGGTTTCCATCGCCTCGTAAAAACTTCCATGCATCAGAGGCTCCCCTGACCCTCCTAAACACAGAGCGTAGGGCAAAGTAAAATCATCCATGTCCCGCACAATTTTTCGAAACACTTCTATGTCCATATCGCCATGGGGGGCGCGGAGTGTTTTCCTGTAGCAGAAAACGCAATCCAGGCCGCATCTGCCTGTGAGTTCCACCTCCACGTATGAGGGGGCCACATGAATTACCTCGGGCCGCGCCGCAAGGACTTCGGCAATTTCGGCGTACCCCGGAAACTTACCCAGCCCGTCGTAGATGTTCTCCATGACCCGACGGTCCCTCGGGCTCCCGGACCTGAACGACAATCTCCGGTCCCTTACGTCGGGATGTGCATAGTAAATCTCCACGTCAAACTGGTGGATGTTCGTTTTAATCACCTGGGAAAGGGGGAGAGGTTTTTTCTCATCGTTGGGATTGCTTTCAGGAACGCTTTCTATGAGCTCACGGGAGATGATCTCCCCGCAAAAGCCCGATGGGACATTTTCGGAATAAGTGTATTCCGGCATGTATTTCAGGTGGACATTGAGCATCTCGCCGATGATGGCCGGATCTAAGAAAGGGGAATCCGCGCCTATTTTCACCGCATGGTCGTATTCCGTCTCCTTAAAGAAACCCTTCCAGAATTCCACGTCGGTGTTCTGGGAGATCGTCACCGTTGGCCCTTCCGAAAAAGGTTTGCCCCTGTAATCACTTGGCGCCGCCATGAACACGGCATCCAGCCCTCTGACAGATTTCAATCTCGAAGCAATCTCGTTTGGAAGAAAAAGTCCCCGGAAATCCAGGTCATCGGGCTTAAGTGAATCACTGATATGGAGGACGGCGGCAACTTTCAAAATAACACCTCTCGGGCAACGAAGGAGTGGGCTGCGGCGTCCAGGAATATTCCCTGGGATTTTCCCGCATCAATTCATCACATAATCTTCCATAAAAATTTTCACTTCCGATTCTTTCCGCTTCTGCTCGGACCATTTCATCATTTGTTCCCCCAGGCGTTCACTGTAGAGGATATTGAATATGAGGTCCCGAATCGAATCGTACTGCACGGTCCGCTTTCCGTTGAATTTCACGATATGGTATCCCGCGCTCGATTTCAGTACACCGGAAACCTGCCCTGGCCTGGACATCCCGTAAATCTGCATGGCAAGAAAACGGTCCATATCGGAGAGCCGCACCCAGCCCATTGCGCCCCCCCGCGCCTTCGTGGAGCCATCCTCAGAATATTTTTTCGCCGCTTCATCAAATGACATTCCACCGCGGATCCTGGCATGAATGCTTTTCATCTCATTGTTTACCCGCCTTTCCTCGGCAAGCGATCTCCCCTTCAACCTTAGAAAAATATGGTTAATATTGAATTCGAAGCCGACCTTCCCGGCATTTTTCCTGTACCACTCTTTTGCCTGCTCCTCCGAAGGGGGAGTCACCCCGACAGCTATGGACATGACCATTTCCTTTGTCATGGAATTACGCACCTGTTCACGATATTCCTCATAGGAAATTTTGTCCTTACTTTCCAGTTTTTCCTTGAATTCATCCAGAGTATCAATGGAGAGCCGTTTCATCATTTTTTCGATGAAGTCATCTACTTTCCTCTCGCCTACTATGATCGATTCCTCCTCCGCGGTCTGGACGAAAAGCGACTCTTCGATGAACATGTCAAGAATGCGGCTTCTGTGAAAAGAAGTTTTCGATGCAGGAAATTTTTTCAGCTTCTTATATTGCTCAAACCTCGCATTAACCTCGCTTTCCACAATCGGCCTGTCATTCACCACAGCGATGATCCGGTCAAAAACCTCCCACGCACGGGCCGTCGAAGCGAAAAATGTCGCCAGAAAAGCCATCATCAAAATACAGGCTTTTTTTATCATCATACCCTGCTGTCGATTATCATTTTATGGATTCCGGACCCGTTTTCCCCGAAAAACATGTCCTTCAGCCGCTGGAGTGTGTCGGTGATGTCCGACGCGTAAAGCTCAACGACACCATCATTGCGCAAATTTTCAAGGTTTTTTTCTTTTAACATCCGCTTAATCTCAAGTGCAATCTCATAACCCGAATCAACCAGCACCATCTCCGGGAATACGCTATGTATCGCGTTTTTCAGAAGCGGAAAATGGGTGCATCCCAATATCAGGGTCCGCACTCCCTCGTTGTACATCCCCCTGAGGTACTTATCCGCCGCAAGGCGGGTAATATCGTCGTCAACCCAGCCTTCCTCGGTGAGGGACACAAAAATCGTCGCATGGCGCTGTATGACCCTCATGTTCGGATTGATTTCAAGGATGGCCTTCTCGTAGGATAGGCTGTTCACCGTGGCCCGGGTCGCCACCACTCCGACTATGCCGTTGTCCTGGGCCCTGCACGCCGCTCTGGCGCCGGCCTCGATGACGCCCACCACGGGGACTTTTATTTCACCCTGGAGCGTTTTCAGGGCAACCGCTGAAGCGGTATTGCACGCCACGACAATCATCTTGACGTTTCGGGACAAAAGAAAATCCGCAATTTCCCGGGAATAGCGGATGATAGTGTCGAGGGAGCGGGTGCCGTAGGGAAACCGCGCCGTATCTCCGAAATATATCAGATGTTCCGAAGGCATGAGTTCCCGAATGGCCTTGCATACCGTGAGCCCGCCTACCCCGGAATCAAAAATGCCGATGGGGTTACTGTTCACCGACGTCGCCCTCTTTTTCGTTTCTTTCAAGCGTTTCCTTGAGGAGCATGAACTCTATACCGTCAACCAGGGCCTGCCATGACGCCTCTATGATGTTCTCGGAAACTCCCACTGTGCCCCAGTGCCGGGCCGAACTTTTCTGGTCGATGAGTACGCGCACTGCGGCGCCAGTGCCCTGTTTCTCATTGAGGACTCGTACCTTATAGTCCGTAAGCTGGATTTCCCGGATGCCGGGATAAAATTTTTCCAGGGCCTTCCTGAGGGCATTATCCAGGGCAGCAACTGGTCCGTTGCCGTTTGCTGCGGTGTGCTCCACAATGCCATCTACTTCGACCTTAATCGTCGCCTCACAGACCAGTTCGCCCTCCTCCGTCTTCTCGGTAATGACCCGAAACCCTCGGAGCAGAAAGAAAGGCCTGTACTCCTTCGTGGAGCGCCGTAAAATAAGTTCAAAGGACCCTTCGGCGGCTTCAAACTGGTACCCTTTGTCCTCAAGGCATTTGATTTTCTTTAGCACTTCCTTTGAGAGCGTAACGTCGGCGGGCAACTGGATTCCCATTTCCCTGGCCTTAAGCTCCACGTTGCTTCGCCCCGCAAGTTCGGAGATAAGCACTTTGCGATGGTTCCCCACCAACTCCGGGTCAATATGTTCGTAGGTCTTTGTGTCCTTCGAGAGTGCGGAGACATGCAACCCTCCCTTGTGGGCAAAAGCATTGTCACCAACAAATGGGGCCCGGTCATTGTGGGCCATGTTGGCTATTTCGCTGATGAGCCTGCTTGCCTCGGTAAGGTGCATTAAGGAAGACCCGGCGGAACAATCGTACCCGAGTTTTAGGACAAGATTCGGTATAAGCGAGGTAAGGTCGCAGTTGCCGCATCGTTCACCGAATCCGTTCACCGTTCCCTGAACGGAAATCGCCCCGGCCTCCACGGCGATGATCGAATTCGCCGTGGCGACGCCGGAATCGTTATGGAAGTGAACTCCCACCTTCGTCTTTAACTGCTCCGTAACGGCGGCCGTGATGCTTCCGACGTCTCCCACGAGGGAACCCCCGTTGGTATCACAGAGCACCACCATATCCACACCGGCCCGTACCGCCGCGCCAAGGGACTCCATCGCGTAGTCGGCATTAGACTTGTAGCCGTCGAAAAAATGTTCGGCATCGATGAACACCTCGAGGCCCCGGTCTTTCAGATACGCAACGGTGCTGTAGATGAGCTGTAAATTATCTTCCAGACCTATGTTCAGCGCCCTGGTGACTTGATAATCCCAGGTCTTTGCTACTATAGAGACAATCCCCGTGCCCGATTTCACAAGGGCCGCAAGAAGCTCGTCGTCGTCGCAGGAGACGCTGTGGCGGCGCGTGGCCCCGAAAGCGACTATTTTCGAATGTTCCAGATTATGCTTGCGGATTTCCGAAAAAAATAAATCGTCTTTGGGGTTCGACCCCGGCCAGCCCCCTTCAATATAGTCGATTTTAAGCCTGTCAAGCTCTCTGGCTATCCTCAGCTTGTCCTGGAGTGAAAAGGATATCCCCACGCTCTGGGCCCCGTCGCGTAGCGTGGTGTCATACACTGTGATGGTTCGTTTCTTCATTGATATTTCCACGGGAATTAAAAAGATACCATGCCTGCGGGATGTCAAATGTTATACGGTGGATGGTTCCATTTTCTTATGGGAACCACAGAAATTAAAGGTAGTCACAAAACCATGTTTTCCCGCCGGCCTAAGGCTGGCTGGAAAACATAAGTCCTGAGTATGGCGCTTAAGCTTTTACGACTGCCCATAAATATTACATGAATGGTCATCAAAAAGGCGGCAGAAAAACCGCCGCCTTTTTTTCTATGAATGTCCCTGGCATCAACCTGAAGCCGGTATGCTGGCCCCGGTTATTCGAGAATTTCCCCTGTTTTCAGATCCAGTTTTCTAGCACCGCCGCCTATGTACACAAAAAGTTCATCCTGTTTAATTTCGAGCTTTCCGTCGTTTGAGATTTTCTTACGCCACATAACGGGGCCCTCGATGGAAGCGCAGAAAACATAGTCCTTTGAGGCAATATAGATGTTTTCGTTCTTACGCACAGGCGCACCGATGGTCTTCCACTCTCCTTCCACCTTTCCGTTTTTAATGAAGAAGATGTCATGTCTCGTCACCAGAAGGCTCCCATCGGGCATGGGAGTTTTACTTTCCCGCTTGATCACCCGCTTAACCGCTGTGATGACCTCAGGCGAGCGCTGGACAACGGAGATGAATTCCTCCTTTTCCTGGCGGAATTCTTCAACTTTGAATCTATGAACGTCCCTTGTAGCCACGGCCACCGCCGCCACCGCCCGGCTGATACCCTTATCGTCCACAACCGGTCCGTCCCCGCTCTTTGCAACAAGCGCTTTCTCCACTTTGGCTTCGGCTGCCCGGACTTCCTCGGCGGTGATCACCACCTTTTCGTTCTGTGCAATCGGTGCTGTTTCTTCAAGTATCTTTGTAATTCCTATTTTTTCCTCAAGCTTGTCCACCCTCCGCACAACATTCACCTTTCCATTAAACACCTTGATGCGCGTTGTCTTCTTGCTGTCGGCCTCAACAGTGAAAATAGTTCCCCTCACGCCGGCAACCGCCGTCGGGGTCCTAACGAGAAAGTTCTCGTTTTTAAGGAGTTTTTTCGGGCGACATAGTATCTTTCCCACGTTGAGGCTCAGGGTGACGCTTTCAGCGTCTTTCCCGCGGAGTATCTGTGACATCTGGACCTTTGAGTTTTCCTTAATTCGAATCATTGAATCACCGATTTTTAAGTCACACGAGGCGCCCGTACCGGTGAGAATTAAGTCATTCTCATTGAGTATCTCCCCAATCTGGACCTCCGCGGCATTTTTCTTCACATCGCCGACAAAAAACGTGATTGTCGCAAACTCATCGGGCTGTTCTAGGACACCCGAACAGAACATCCCGGAAAAAAACATAATCATAATGCACGGTAGATACTTCTTCATACGTCCCTCCGCAAATTAATCTCAGAAAACCTTTTCAAAATTAAAATTTTAAAGATTCCCATACATTGTGAATGGCAATCTCTATTAGATTTTCCAGCCTTCTTCGGAGGGCGTGGAAACCCAATGGAGATTGCACTCAGTAAAAATGAGTCCGTTTCATATACGTAATGAAAATCATACTGAATCCTCTTCTGACAAATGCAATTAATTTCTTGGATTCGTAAAAAAAACCGGTATTTAACCCTTAGGGAACCTCTGTCAAACTCGCCACTTAGGTTTCCCCGCACGCCTTCGAAGAGCGGGAAAACCTTAAATTTTGAAGTAACCCGGGAAAAGCATAAAAAAAACGGGAACATTCCCGCTTTTTTTATACGGCACAAGGTCTTTTCCCGGTTATTTCAAGAGCCTGTAGGGATTTTTGGAGTCGCCGTTGTTGATAAGCTCGAAATGGAGATGAGGGCCCGTAGAATTTCCTGTGTTGCCTCCCCTGCCAATAATCTGGCCCTGTTTTACGTATTGACCGTTACGCACTGATATCCTGGATAGATGTCCATACAGTGATTTCCACCCCCCTGGATGGGAAACAACCACGGTCCGCCCGTACCCGCCGAGCCATCCCGTATAAGTCACCTTCCCATACTTGGTGGAGCGTACCCAGTCGTACTGGCAGTAGATATCAAGCCCTTTGTGAAAATGACGATGATTGAATATTGGATGGTTCCTCCAGCCGTACCCGCATGTAACTGCCCGTTTCGTTATCGTAGGCCACAAAAACCCACGTATCAAATTCTGAGGTTTCGCATCGGGAATGAACAGTTGTTGATTTGGCCTGTAGAAGTCGACGTTTCTGATCTCGTTGGCGGCCAGTACTTTTTCAAGCGGCACCCGATATTTTTGTACCACCCTCGCCACCTGCTCGCCGGATTTCAGGGTATGGATGATACCGTCCCGCGTCGGAATTTTAAGCGTCATCCCGACATTCACGAGGTCATATGAGTTAAGATTATTACTGCCGCAGATGGTTTCCATCGAAACGCCGTATGTTTTGGCGATCTTGCTTAGGGTTTCACCCTTTTTCACGCGGTGTATCTTGATTTCAACCCTCTTTTCATCGGTCGGCTCAACATACTCGGTTTCGCTGGACGACAGAATCCTCGCCTTTTCAGCTTCATCATCGGTAATCCGGATTGGCTGCGCATCTCTAACCCGCGGCACGCTCAGGACCGCAGCGGCAAGGAGGGCAACAGCGCAGGCCGCAACCACAAAGGTTTTCCTTGAAGGAAAATCCGCATACCGAAATTTCTTCAGGCGGGTTTTCCTCTTACCCCGGTAAAGCGCGATAAGTTCCTTGCCGAGAAAATATACGGTCACCCTGCCCACATTGTATGGTTTGCTAAAAAAACTTTTCATGATAATAATTCCGGGCGCGCCTTTTTTATATATCGGAACCGCCCGGCGCATTGATGAAGAATATTTTCAGGTGAAACAATCATCCCTTCGGTTCTACACCGTAAGAATCTTCAATGAGTTTTTTGACGTCTTTTTTGTGCCCCCCGGTGATTGTAATCGAACCCTGGGCTATCACGCCCCTTTGGATGGTCAGTGTGGGGGTCACAATATCGCCCAGGACCCTGCCGGTTTCAAGCAGTTTCACTTCATCGTCGGCGGAGATGTTCCCTATGACGGTGCCAGCAATGACGACCGATTTCGCGTTGATGTTCGTCTTCACCTTGCCGGTTTCACCCACGACAAGCTCCTCGTCGGTTTTAATTTCACCTTCGAATTTTCCATCGATTCGGAGAGACCCGCTGATATAGAACTTGCCCTCGAAGACTGACCCTTCCCCGATAGTGCTGTTGATCGCATCGCCTCTGCTTGCCATCTGGTTTACCTCATGCTTGAAAAATAAACTGCCGAAACACGCCGCCATGCCGGGCGCGGGCCAAAAAAATCACATACCGCCCGGGACCGTTTATAAAAGCCTGATTTCCTTTTTTATGCCCGCCTCGTCGAGGTTCCCAATCGAAACGAGGGTGAGATCCCCACCGGTGAGAAGCCTCCGGGTAATCCTGTCGATATCCGCCCTGGTCACCTTATTTATGTTTTCCACAATTTCTTCGAAAGGGACGTACCTGCCATAATTCATCTCGTTTCTGGCAAGCTGGCCCATCCTCACCTCGGTGCTTTCCATGCTCAATGCGATATTGCCCTTGATGTAGGCTTTTGTGTCGAGGAGCTCCTCCTCCGACACTCCCTTTTCCACGATCTCCCCGCATTCCCTCAGGACAAGGTCGATTATCCTTTCAAAATTTTCCGGCGCCGTTCCGCAATAAATGCCAAAAATCCCTCGGTCCATATACGAGGAATGGAACGAATAGATCGAATAGCAGAGCCCTTCTTTTTCCCTGATGTTCTGAAAGAGTCTGGAGGACATGCTCCCTCCAAGGAGGGTGCTCAGGGCATAAAGGGCCCACCGATCTTTGTCGTTTTTATTCACTCCTTCAGCACCGATGCAGACGTGGACCTGCTCAAGGTCCCGCTGAACATGTCGTCTCAGGAGTCTTTTAGCCGCGCCATTTCCCGCCGTCTTCCTCTCGGTCCCCGGACGGCCCGCGGAAAACCTTTTTTCTATGAGTCGTTTCGCCTCATCGATGTCGAATTTTCCCGCAATGACAAATAGGCAGTTTTTATTCAGGTAGTAATCGGAAAAAAAATCAACCAATTTTTTCCGGTCCACATTCGTAATGCTGTCGATATCCCCGATAATCGAATGTCCCAGGGGGTGGTCCGCGAGAATCGCCTCAATGAAATGGTCATGCACCAGCTCATCGGGAGTGTCCTCGTACATGCGGATCTCCTCGATAATGACATTCCTCTCTTTGTCGATCTCCCCTTTCTCGAAAAGGGACCGATAGTACATGTCGGCCAGGAGTTCCACGGTGAGTGCCAGATGGTCGGATATTACGTTGATGTAGTAGCAGGTGTATTCCCGGTTGGTTGCAGCGTTATGCTGTCCACCCACGCGGTCAACGAGACGCGCAATATCCCGGGCGGAATAATTTTCCGTGCCCTTGAAAAGCATGTGCTCGATAAAGTGGGCGTATCCGTGCTCTCCCGGCCCCTCGTGGCGCGAACCGGTCTTCACCCAGAGGCCAGCGGATATCGACACGACCCCCTCGATCGGCTCAAGGAGGACAGTGATTCCACCGGCCGTAGTGAATTTTTCAATCATCAAATACCTTCCCCGGAATTCGCCGAAAAGGCTCTTTGATTGAGGGTCGCGGCCCGGTTCAAGCTCTTTCGCCCGGGATTGGGATGTGAAGGGCCTGCCCGATAACGGTCAATTCCTGGAATCGAGGGCATCCTTCCTGCTCAGGTCAATACGGCCAATTTTGTCGATACCGAGGACCTTCACGTTGATAACATCACCCTCCTTTAGGATATCGCTCACGTTGTTGACCTTCCTGTGGTCGAGCTTGGAAATGTGGACCAGGCCCTCCTTGCCCCTCAGTATCTCAACAAAGGCGCCGTATTCCATGACCCGTTTCACGGTCCCCCGGTAAATTTTCCCCACCTCGACTTCCGCGATGATGGAATGGATGATATCGAGGGCTTTTTCCAGGGACTCCTGGTTGTGGCCCGATATCGTCACTGTGCCGTCGTTGTCTATGTTAACGTCGGCCTTTGTTTCCTCCACAATGCCCTTTATAATCCTTCCGCCGGGGCCGATGACGTCCCCGATCTTGTCAACGGGGACCTGCAAGGTAACGATGCGCGGAGCGTGCGGGGAGAGGTTCTTCTCAGGCTCCCGAATCGCTTCTTTCATCTTTGCAAGTATGTGGAGCCGCCCCTCCCTTGCCTGGGCAAGGGCTTCCCGCATGATGGCGGGGGTAATACCCTCGATTTTGATGTCAAGCTGGAAGGCCGTGATGCCCGTTTCGGTGCCGGCGACCTTGAAGTCCATGTCCCCCAGGTGGTCCTCCAGCCCCATTATATCGCTCAGGATGCTGTAGCGGTCTCCTTCCATGATGAGTCCCATTGCGATTCCCGCTACGGCGCTTTTCAAGGGAACCCCTGCGTTGAACAGCGAAAGTGAGCCGGAACAGACCGAAGCCATGGAGGACGAACCGTTCGACTCGAGAATTTCGGACACCACCCTGATGGTGTAGGGAAATTTTTCCGCACTCGGGAGGGCGTATTCGAGGGAACGCTCGGCGAGCATTCCGTGGCCTATCTCACGCCGTCCCGCGCCTCCGGTCCTGCCCGTTTCTCCCACCGAAAAGGGCGGAAAATTGTAATGAAGCATGAATCTTTTCGAAGTTTCACCGTCGATATTATCAACTTTCTGGGCGTCGGAAACGCTTCCCAGAGTGACTACTCCGAGGCTCTGCGTCTGCCCTCTGGTGAAGACGGCGGAACCGTGCGCTCTTGGAAGAATCCCGAGGATGATGTCAATGGGACGAATCTCCGTAAGCCCCCTACCGTCAGGCCTCGATTTTTTATCAAGGATATTCGCCCTGACGTTCTCCTTATCGATATCGTCGGCAATACCGCGGACCTGACCGATGGTGTCGGGAAACTGTTCCCTGTTCTCTTCTACAATCTGGGCAACCAGGGCGTTAAACCTGTCTTCCCTGGCTTTTTTCTCTCGGATCTCATCCAAGGCTTTTAATGAAGAAATGTATTTCTCCCTGACCAGCGTTTCAAGGGCGGAGTCGCGAAAGGCGGGCGTGTACTGGAAATCTTGTTTTCCTGCCGTTTCCTTGAGTTTCTCCTGGGTCGCGCAAATTTTCTTTATATTTTCATGTGCGAGCTCCACGGCGGCGATCATGTCCTCTTCGCTCACATTGCTCGACTGTCCCTCAATCATGGTGACTGCCCTGGCGGTCCCTGCCACCACGAGGTCTATGTCGCTCCTGGCGCACTCGGCATGGGTCGGATTGACGATCCACCGGCCTTCCACCCTTCCTATGCGCACGGCCCCCACAGGGCCCTTGAAGGGAAGTCCAGACACAGAAAGCGCGGCCGAAGCTGCGTTGATCGCCAGGATGTCCACCTGTGTTTCCGAATCTGAGGAAAACACATAAATGATAATTTGAACTTCGTTGATAAAATCTTTAGGAAAAAGAGGCCGTATGGGCCTGTCGGTAAGGCGGCTTGTTAGAATTTCCCTATCGCTGGGCCTTCCTTCCCTCTTGATGAAACCGCCGGGAAACTTGCCCGCAGCATACCATTTTTCCCTGAAATCCACGGTGAGGGGGAAAAAATCCTGCCCTTCCCTAACTTCTTTTGAAACGACCGCGCTCGCAAAAACGACCGCCTCCCCGCTTGACACTAGGACGGCGCCATCAGCCTGTTTGGCCAGGTATCCCGTATTAAACCCGAGGGGCCTCGACCCTATATTCACGCTCAATTCAGTGCTCATATATTCCACCTGTTCTTAATTTACCGCGTCCGCACACACGACGACGGCGGACCTCTAAAGCCGGAGCACTTAACGTACTATCTTCTCAGGCCGAGCGACTGGATGACTTCCCTGTACCTGCCGAGGTCCTTGTCCTTCAGGTATGAGAGAAGCCTGCGTCTCTGCCCAACGAGCTTGAGCAGACCCGTTCTCGAATGGAAGTCCTTCTTGTGCACCTTGAAATGTTCGGTCAAATGATTGATTCTGTTCGTTAAAAGGGCGATCTGGACTTCCGGTGAGCCGGTGTCATTTTCGTGCCTTTTGTATTTACTGATCAATTCGCTTTTCTGCTGTAACACGGTACAACTCCCCCTACATTGTTAATTTTGGCAACCTTCAAAAATTAGGTTTTTTTGCCCGCCTTCGGAGGGCGGAAAAACCCAAGTACCGAGTTTGCCGGTCGTTACAACTTATGGGAACCTTTAAAATTAAATTTTTAGAGGTTCCCTTTTGATATTATTACCATTGGGCGCCAATGATCGCCGTGCAATCCGGCTCCTATGGGTATCAAAAAAAATTTTCACAGAGTACATGCTTCCCTCGTCCCGCATTTCAGGGGGCGTCTCTACTCCCGATCGCTGAACACATTGAGATAGCGGATAGACCATTTAACGAAATCCGGCTCCACTATTGCAATCAGTTTTTTGCATGCATCCAAAACCAGGCTGGGGCCTTCGGCCCCTGCGGTAATGCTTTCCACATCCTCCCGGGAAAAGGGGGCCCCGTTGAGGGCCTTTCTCTCGATTCCCGGTTTCAGTCGAATAATTCCCATTCCCTCCAATGCTTTCAAAGGATCAAGAATCCACTTTTTTTCGTTCCGGTGCGCCAACCCGGATTTGAGCTCCTCAATGGTCACCGCATTGAGCACTGAAAAACCGCCCGACCAGGTCCTCCTGAGGCTTTCCAGAAAAGCTCCCGTACCAAGGAACTCCCCTATATCCCTCGCCAGGGAACGGACATAGGTTCCCTTGGAGCAGGTTATTTCTGCATGAAGGAGGGCGGCATCGTCCCTGTCTTTCTTCAGGGTAAGATGGGTAATCTCCACCTCTCGGCCCTTCAACTCGACCGCCTCGCCCGCTCTGGCGATGTCCGATGCGCGTTTTCCCCCCATTTTAAGCGCCGAAAATACCGGAGGGAGCTGGAGCTGTTTCCCGATGAAGGATTGCATCACTTTATCCAGGACCTCATCGGTCATTTCCGGTACTTCCTTCCGCTCCAGGACATCCCCTTCGGGATCGAGGGTGTCCGTCACAACACCCAGCCTTATGCCGGCGGAGTAGCGCTTCTCCTGTTCCAAAAAATACCTGGTGAGCTTTGTCGCCGGACCGCTGCACACCACCAGTAGACCGGAAGCAAATTTATCCAGGGTACCAGAGTGTCCCGCCTTTCGCAGGCCCGTGATTCTCTTTACCATGTTGAGGGTGTCGCTCGAGGTGACGCCCTCCGGCTTGTCGATGAGGATTACGGCGTTACTCAGGTGTTCCATCCTCATCGCCGGGAACATCGTTTTTGCTCGAAAGGCCGTCGATGAGCCCCGTCACCCTCATCCCGTCCTCTATTGATGAGTCGAGTTGAAAGAAAATCCTGGGGACGACTCTCATCCTGATCGCCTTGCCCACAATGTGCTGAATATAACCCGCCGCCGACTCGGCCCCCGCAAGTGAAAGCTTCTTTTCACGATCGTCCCCAATTACGGAAATCCCTACTCTGGCCGTAGTGTAATCTTTGCTCAGCTTGACGCCTGTAACGGTGAGAAACCCTATCCTCGGGTCTTTTATCTCCTTTAGGAAGGTATCGGCGATCACCCGCCGTATCTCCGCTTCCAATTTTTCTTTTCTGTACCCCGCCATGGCAAGCCCCCGCAATCCCGGGAAACATCATTCAAGCTTCTTTGCGATCTGGACGATCCTGTAGGTCTCGAAGGAATCCCCATCCTTCACGTCATTGAAGTTCTCCAGAAGAATTCCGCAGTCCTGCCCGGCTTCCACCATTGACACGTCGTCCTTGAACCGCTTCAAGGTCTTTATGCCGCCGTCGTAAATGACGACCCCTTCTCTTATCACCCTGATCTTGTTGGATTTTTCCAGCTTCCCCGCAGTCGCCAGGCATCCGGCCACGGCGCCGATCTTCGATATTTTGAAAACCTGCCTTATTTCCCCTCCTCCGGTAATCTCTTCCTTGAACTCCGGTGAGAGCATTCCCTCCATGGCAGCCCGGATATCGCCGGTGACTTCAAATATGATATTGTAGAATTTGATCGAAACATTTTCTTTCTCAGCAAGGTCGAGGACCCTGGACGAGGGCCGCACATGGTAACCGATGATGATCGCGTTTGACGCAGATGCGAGCATAACGTCAGACTCGTTGATCCCCCCGGTGCCCGCGTGAATCACTTTCACACGGACTTCCCCCGTGGACAACTTTTCCAGGGCTTCTTTCAGCGCCTGCATGGAACCGTCCACATCGGCCTTGATTATAATCCTGAGCTCCTGGACCTCCCCTTCCTTAATGAGTTCGTTGAGGTCCTCCAGGGTCACCTTGCGGATCTTTTTCGCCGACTCGAGCCTGTAAAGCTCCTGCCGTTTCTGGGCGATCTGCTTCGCATACTTGTCGGATTCCACGACTTCTACGGGGTCCCCCGCGGAGGGCACACTGGAAATCCCCAGGACCTCTACAGGCTTTGAGGGGCCGGCCTCATCGACGGCGTTGCCCTGGTCATCAAACATCGCCCTCACCTTTCCGGAATACACCCCTATCACGAAGGAATCGCCGACGTGAAGCGTGCCGTTTTCAACAAGGACCGTGGCTACGGGGCCGCGTCCCGCGTCGAGTTTCGATTCTATCACTTTCCCCCGGGCCATGATTTTTGGATTGGCCCTGATGTCGAGCATCTCCGCCTGGAGAAGCACCTGTTCCAGGAGTTTTTCAATGTTGATTTTGTTTTTGGCGCTAATCTCCGCATATAGCGTCTGCCCACCCCATTCCTCCTGGATGAGACCATAGTTCGCCAGTTCGCTCCGCACCCTCTCCGGGTTCGCGTTTGCAAGATCGATCTTGTTGATCGCCACGACGATGGGAACACCGGCATCTTTTGCGTGGTTGATCGCCTCGATAGTCTGGGGCTTCACTCCATCGTCAGCGGCGACAACCAGGACCACGATGTCGGTCACCGAAGCGCCTCTGGCGCGCATTGTGGTGAATGCCGCGTGGCCCGGCGTGTCCAGGAAAGTGATCGGCTGTTCGTTCACTTTCACCATGTATGCCCCAATATGCTGTGTAATTCCACCAAACTCACCGGCCACCACATTAGTTGAGCGGATGGCGTCCAGAAGCTTCGTCTTTCCATGGTCCACATGTCCCATGACGGTCACAATTGGAGGCCGGGACCTCCAGTCTTCGGCCTTGTCCTCCTCCTCCTTTTTTATCACCGTCTCCTGGAAAAGGGACACGACGTTCACCGCCGTGCCGTATTCAGACGCAAGAATCTCCGCCGTTTCCGAATCAATAACCTGGTTTATGGCCGCCATCATCCCGAGTTTCATCAGCTTTGCGATGAGCTCGCTCGCCTTGATGTTCATTTTTTTCGCAAGGTCACCGACGCTAATGCTTTCGGTGATATCTATCTGTTTCGGGGTCGCCATTTCGACAACCCTCTCTTCGCGATGGCCGCCTTTCTTTTTCCTTAGGACTATATTCTTCTCGGAAGTGGTACGATCCCTTTCTTTTTTATAACGTTTGTCCTTTTCTTTGTCCTTGGTCGTTTTTTTGCGCTTCCCGGCCCCTTCCTTGCCCGCGAAGGCGTCGCCCTCCTTCTTCTTCTCACCCTCACCGGCGGGAGGCGCCGCTTTCGGCTTAAAAAGGTTTTTTAGGTCCCTGTTCTGCCCGGCCGGCTTCCCCTGGCCTCGGGAGGGAACGCCGTCCGCCGGACGCCTGAGTTCCCGAATTTCATCCCCGCGCCGCGCCTCATGGACGGGCTTCGATCTTGGCTTCGCTTCGCCTGCAGGCGGTTTTACTTCGTTCGCGGCTTTTTTTTCCTCTACCTCGGGTTTGTCCTTGATCAATTCCTTCGAAACTTGCACTTTTCGCTTTAACTTGATTTTTTTCCCTTTCTGATCGCGCCTTTCCGCGCTTTTCCGGAGTATCTCCTGCGCCTCTTTCACGCGCTGGGTCTTGATTGTTTCGATCCTCTTTTCCACGAGAAAAATATCATTCCCCTTGATTTCCGATTCCTCATCGGCGCAGGATATGTCCAACTCCTTGCAGATGATCATGATGTCGTCAAAAGAAACGTGGTTGTTTTGTGCAATCTCGATGGCTTTCATGTATATCCTTACGTTACTGGTATAAACTTCTGAAGATCCCGGCCCATGGGGTGGGGGTTATCCTTCCCCCCCCTCACCTCTTTCAGATTCGCCGGACGTTTCTTCCGCGGTTTCTCCGCTGTTCTCCTCTCCGGCTTCATCCTCTTCTTCTTCGTCGTCGTCAAAATCCACCACTTCCGAAACTATATCAAGTATCTTCTTGGCCGACTTCTCCCCGATACCATCTATCTGGATAAGGTCGTCAAAGGAACGCTCAACAAGGTCTTCCACAGAGAGGATGCCGCCATCCTCTAAAAGTTTAATAATCCTGGGTTCCAGACCAAGCTCTTCCAGTGGCGTTTCATCCACGTCCTTCTTCGCAAAGAGCTGTTCCACCAGGGCCCTCGATTCGCTGGAGCTCAGGAATTCGCGGTACTGCTCATCGGTCTTGATGTCTATATCGAAGCCGCAGAGTCGCGAGGCAAGCTTTGCGTTGTGGCCTCCCTTCCCCACGGCGAGGTTATACTGGTCTTTGTCCACCACGGCAATGACACCGCCTCTCCCTGCTTCAATGACTTCCTTCACCCTGGCCGGCGTCAGAGCGTTCGAAGCCATGGTCACCCGGTCAGGGGAGTATTCCACAACATCGACCTTCTCCCCCTCGAGCTCCCGGACTATGGACTGTATCCGCACCCCTTTCATCCCCACACAGGCTCCCACGCTGTCGATGTCGTCCCTCTCGCTCATCACGGCCACCTTTGCCCTGACGCCCGTAAATCTGACAATATTGACGATGCCGACGATACCGTCGTAAACTTCCGGTATTTCCATTTCAAAAAGTTTCTTCACAAAGGTCGGGTGTGACCTGGAAAGTATGATGGTGGGGCCCTTCGAATCCTTAAGAACGCTAAGCACAATCGCCTTGATGCGGTCTCCTATCTTGTAATGCTCAAGTGGGGACTGTTCCTTCGCCGGAAGTATGCCTTCGGTCTTGCCTAAGTCGATGAACATCCTGTCCTTCGTCTTCCTCTGCAGATAACCGTTTATCAATTCCCCTTCTTTGCTCTTGAAGTCGTCGTAAATAATGTTCTTTTCCGCTTCTTTAATCTTCTGTATTATGACCTGTTTCGCCGTTTGGGCGGCGATTCGCCCGAAAGAATCGAAGGGGTTTTCTTCTATATCGATTTCGTCCCCTAACTTCACACCTTCAAACAATCGTTTCGCCTTCTCCATGGCGATTTCCTCGGCGAAGTTCCGGGGATTGTTCACCACCATTTTTCGTGTCACAATCTTGACGCTGTTGTCGTTCCTGTCAAAAACGACGCGCACGTTATTGGTGATCCCATACTGCTTTTTGTAGGCGGAAAGCATGGCGGATTCCACGATTTCCTCGATCGCCTCTCTTGGGATGCTCTTCTCGGTGGCAATTTGATGCAATGCTTCAAAAAAGTTGTTGCTCATGACAACCCCTTCCCGGTTAAATCTTTGAAGGGAACCTCTTAAAATTAAATTTTAATGGTTCCCATAAATTGTAACTACTGGCAGACCCTGCAATTTAGTTTTCCAGTACGCCGAAGGCGGGCGGGAAAACCAAATTTTTATAGGCCGCTTGAAATTAAAGAAAATATATTGCGCATACTCGGCCATGGCGCGGGATTCAATACGCAAGATTCGCACCAACAATCCTCGAAAACTCGATCGTCACGGCGCCTTCCTCCGACTTAACTGTCACTGCATCATCCCCTATATCTACGATAAATCCGCGTACCGCCTTCCGCATGTCCCCTTCTTCGTAGACTATCTTGGCGGGGGCCCCGGAAAATCTCCTGTATTCTTCAATGGTACGGATCTTTCTGTCGAGCCCGGGCGAAGAAACCTCAAGTGAATAATTCGGCAGCAATTCCATGCCATCCAACCTGCGCGAGAGGTCTACGCTGAAAAGTTCACAGTCCTGGTGGGATATTCCACGGAGATGGTCGATTTTGACGATCAGCTTTGAATTTTCCCCGCGAATGAGCACAGAAATGTCGTAGACCATATACCCCAGATCATCCGCCGTATCCTCTACGGCTCCGATGACCCTGTCCTTAACGCTCGCGGCTTCCATGATCAAGACCAGTACATGTTATTACAAAAAGGAGAGTGGCTTTGCCACTCTCCTCAACGTGCAGGATCATATAGATAATAAAACAAGCAATACCAGAGAGATCAAAATACAATAATAGAAAACACCTCAATAAAATCAAGTTTTTTTTACATTATCATACCCTTCAACAAAGGAACCCCTAATTACATCCTGTCAGCCCAGTCGAATAACCCTTTATTGTGCTTGAAAAAGGAAAAGGACTGCCATTCTGTGTTATTAACTTAAGGGAACCTTTAAATAATCAGCTCCGGCGACGATTTGCGCCGGCCGCCATGCAAATACCGGAGGACACTATGAACATCATCCATGCCATCGTTTTCATACAAAATTGGGGAAATGGGGCCGATTTCATTGATAATTTAAAAAACAACCCCCACGTAATATCACTATTTCATATAATGGGCCGGCACAGCTATCTTATGGACGTCAATTTTGACGATAAAACACAGTTGGGGTCATGGATAGGAAAACTCAAATCTATCACCCTTTCTTCGGGGGTTCCGGCCCTCATCGCCATGGAAACACAGAAAATCATCGAAGTGCTTAAATCCAAATCGGATTTCGGCATGGGAGATTATCGCGCCATGACGAAAAAATTCCATTTTTTTATGAAGATTGACAATCCTCACCATGATGAAAAACTGATCGCGCTTCTTAGCCAGGAACCTATTGTTTTTTCCAATCTCCACGTACAGGGGGAAAACTCCTTTGTTGCAGAGGTAATAACCGATGATTACGGCAAATACAAGAACCTGCTCATGAAAATCAAAAAGCTCAAGTCTGTACACCACATCGAAACTCAAGAAGTAATATCCGTCCTGAAATACCGGAACACCTGTGTTGATGAAAGCGGGACCCTCATACAGCCCGGAGAAGATATTCGCGAGATGTACACCCTGTAGGAGGCGAAATCGATGCACGACACGATAAAAAACCCGGTGGAATATGCGCGAACCGTGGTGGGGAAAGACCCCATGGCCTCACATCTCGGAATTGAAGTGGAGGAAGCGGCGGAGGGGTTCGCACGTTGCTCAATCACCATACGACCACAGTACCTTAACGCAGTTGAACGCGCTCACGGCGCCATAGTATACGCCGTCGCCGACCAGGCCTTCGCCGTTGCATGCAATTCCCTCGGAACTATGGCCCTGGCCCTGTCGATGAACATCAACTACATCGCCGGGGGGCAGGATGGGGAGCGAATTACCGCGGTGGCGGAGCCAGTCAGCTCAACCCGAAAAATAAGCGTCTGGAAAATAGAGGTACGGGGCAATGGAGGACGCCTCATCGCCTCCTGCCAGGGGACTGCGTACCACAGGTGATATTAATATTGACAGCAACCTTGCCGCTCGTGTAAAGTGTGGCGTGGGGGAGGGACACTCCCCGGATTCGCCATATTTGCTTCTAACCGCCGGACCCGAAGCGGAATTCAGCATGTGCAACCAAAAAAGCAGGTAGAACCAATGTCAGCTTTCAGTATAAACAGCAGGGTTCTTTCAGCCGTCATCATCATGTCTTTTTTCGTTTCCTGCACGACTTTTATGCGTGACGATCAGGCAGAAGACATAATGAAACTCGACAAGGCTTCGGGAATCATGCAAAAGGCGGCGGCCCGGGACGAGTATCGACTGGAAAAGGGCCAGAAAGTGAAGCTCCACATCCTCCTCAGCGATGATAATATCAAAGTGTATGCTTATCCGGCAGAAATCGAATTCCTGAAGTCCAATCGCCTCCTCTTGCTGTATCTCTTCGAGAACGATTTCAAGGACGGCCGGTTCGACAAAAAAATTTTTATGGAAAAACTCGGAGATTCCGTCACTCTCGTTAAGTGAAAAAAGGAAACAACATGTGTACAGGACTCTATACCGCGCTTATCACGCCTTTCCGAAACGGAAAAATCGATTACGATGCGGCCGGGACACTCATCGAACGGCAAATCGAAGGCGGTGTCGACGGAATAGTACCCATGGGAACTACCGGAGAATCGCCAACGGTATCCTTCGCAGAACACAAGGAGTTTATTCGTAAGGTCGTAGAGATTGTCGCCGGGCGCGTGAAGGTCATGGCGGGCACCGGCTCAAACTCCACCTCCGAAGCGGTATGCCTCTCCCAGTCCGCCCAGGAGAACGGCGTCGACTCTCTGCTTTTGGTGAACCCCTACTATAACCGTCCCACCCAGGAGGGCCTCATCCGCCATTTCTCAGAAATAGCCCGATCGGTGAAAATACCCGTAGTGCTATATAATATTCCCGGCCGCACCGGTGTTAACTTCCTTCCTGAAAGCATCAAGACCCTCGTGGAAGCCTGCGACAATGTCGTTGCCATAAAGGAAGCTACTGGAGACATATCCCAGATGATGAGGGTGATAGAACTTTGCGGAGAGAGGCTTACGCTTCTTTCCGGCGACGACAATCTTCTTCTGCCGGTCCTCTCCATCGGTGGGCGCGGTGTCATATCGGTCCTCTCAAACCTTCTCCCGGCCGATGTAAAAAAAATTATCACCCTCTTCGATGATGGAAAAATCGATGATGCCCGCACCCTCTTTTATCGCCTCCTTCCGCTCTGCAGGGCAATGTTCCTTGAAACCAACCCTATACCGGTGAAACGCGCCATGGAGCTACTCGGACTCTGTAGCGGTGAAATCCGTCTTCCCCTCACATCCATGAGGGCGGAAAATACCGAGGTTTTGATAAATGCCATGAAAGAATATGGGATACCGCTGTGAGCCGTATTGCACTGAACGGCGCCGCGGGAAGGGTTTCCCGGTCTATTCTTGCACTCCTCCTGGAACGTGGGCATACTCTTGCCGCCGCATTTGAACACCCTGAATCGCCCGCCCTGGGATCGAAGGCCGGAAAACTGCTACAGTTTGACAATGTGGAAACAGTCATCGAGCCCATCAACGCCGCATCCCTCGCAAATGCCGACGGTATAATCGACTTCACCTCGCCCTCCGCAACCCTCGCCCTTCTCAACGAAGCAGTCGCGTCGGGCAAACCAATGGTCATTGGCACCACGGGACTTACCCCAACCCAGGCTGAACAAATATCAAAAGCTGCGCAAAGAATACCCGTTGTTTTTTCCCCGAATATGTCCGTTGGGGTGAATCTTCTATTCAAACTGACCGAGCTCGCCGCAAAAACCCTTGGAGACAGATATGATATCGAGATAATTGAATCTCACCACCGACACAAGAAGGACGCCCCTTCCGGCACAGCCATGAAGCTCCTCAACGTCATCAAGACCTCGACCCCCGAACTAGCAAATCTCAACGAAGTAACGGGCCGATGCGGATTGATCGGGGAGCGGAAAAACGGGGAAATAGGCATGATGGCGATGCGAGGCGGCGATATTGTCGGTGAACATACTGTGTTTTTCATCGGTTCAGGTGAGCGGCTGGAGCTCACCCACCGCGCAACGAACCGCGAAAACTTTGCCATGGGAGCGGTCCTTGCCCTTGAGTTTCTCCTCGGCAGGCCTCCCGGACTGTATTCCATGTTCGATGTTTTGGGGATTTAAATGCAGGACAAAAATAAAGAAAACACAAAAGAATTGACGCGTGAATTCGAGGAGAACCCTTACGATCCCGGTAAAATGGACCCCGAAGATGTGATGCGACATTTTTTTTTGGACGATATCCCCATACTGCCGGTAGTTTCGAAGACGGGAAATCTTCTGGGCATTTTGCGAAAAGAGGACCTTATATCGGAGCTTAGCGATATTGAACGTGTTAAAAAACAAAAAACCGACCAGTTTATCCAAAAGCTTCTAAGAAAAATGACCCTTGACGACCTACTGCCCCATGTAACCCGCCACCGCGAATTTTCCGTCATCAACCTGTTCGGGGAAGCCCAGGGTAAATGGTCGAGGCTTCAACTGTTAGAGGCCAGCGAAAACACCGCCAAAAAACAGCCCTGTCCTCGACAGATCGAAAAACAGAGGGACGACCAGATTCTGGACTGGATCATCTATCTCATTCTGGAGCATCTCCCTCGGCCCCTCTACGCCATGAATACTGCCGGGAAAACCATGTTTTATAACGGCCATTTTGAAGCGATACTTGTCCAAAATTTCGGAAACGACTACGACATAACATCAGTTGAGAAATCCCTGGGAGACCCCGGGAAAAATGATTTCTATTATAATGAGAACGAAGAGATACTCTTCTACAATCAGGAGCTTGGATTGTATTATGAAAAGGTGCCCATGTATAATAAAAAGCAATCCATCGGGTTCCTCATAATGTGCGACAGGGAATCAAATATCCCCGTTGCCGCCCTTACTTCTCAAAAAAATCTGAAGAAACAATCCCTGGACCATAGGCTTGAATCAATAGAAAAAATCATAATAGGGGAAACACTCAAAGAACACGGCAACAGCCTAACAAACGCGGCCTCGGCCCTAAAACTTACCAAACAGGCCCTGGCTACCAGGGCATTGAAACACGGCATTTCAATCGAGGAAAAGCCGACCAGGAAAAAAAAGTGAATATTTTTCTTGACTAAAACAAAACTCCTACTATCATTGATATATAATTCTAAATTATCCTCTTCCTCGATTTATTTCATACATGGTTATTTTTACTGTTTCGCGCGTAATCCCGATGATTTATCCCTTGTAAACTATCTTAACAATAACTCAGGACAGAAGATTTGACCGAATAGCCGACTTTTTTACGTCAACAAGCTCCGCTAAGACGGTTCTTATCCGTGATAATTTTATTTGATGTTCGTACCCCCGTGAACTGATTTCTCCGGTTACACAGGTGAGGCAAATCTTGACGATACTGTGTCGGCCCCTGAAGGACCGCGCACCCTATCAAAATAATAACGCATTAAAGGTGATACATGGCAAGGTTATCTGAAACCCCGAGGCAGGGCGCTAAATCCAAGAACGGCGAGAACGAATCACCGGCGCCCCCCGCCCAGCCTACTCCAAACGGCAATGGGCAGAAAAAAATGGCCCCAAACGAAAACAGGCTCGACCTGGCGGAATTAAAAACCAAGACCATAAACGAGCTTTTTTCCATTACCAAGGGGATGTCCCTTGAAGGCATGTCCGGCCTAAAGAAACAGGACCTAATTTTTGAGATACTCAAGGCCCAGACCGAGCGTAACGGCCTGATTTTCTCAAGCGGAGTGCTTGAAATACTGAACGACGGCTACGGCTTTCTCAGATCACCCAACTACAATTATCTTCCCGGCCCGGACGATATCTATGTATCCCCCTCGCAAATCCGCCTTTTCGGCCTTAGAACAGGTGATACAGTCACCGGCCAGATCCGCCCCCCAAAGGACAACGAACGCTTCTACGCCCTTCTGCGGGTTGAAGCCGTAAACTATGAAAATCCTGAAAACCTCCAGAGGCGGTTTTTCTTCGATAACCTGACGCCATTATACCCGATGGAACGCATTAATCTCGAGACTGAAACGGAAAACATCGAGATGAGAATTATGAACATCGTCACACCCATTGGAAAGGGCCAACGCGCCCTCATAGTCGCCCCTCCCCGGACCGGAAAAACTATTCTGCTTCAGAAGATAGCCAACTCGATAACGACGAACCACCCCGAGGTGGTCCTTATAGTACTCCTTATTGACGAACGCCCGGAGGAGGTTACCGACATGTCCCGCTCCGTTCGGGGAGAAGTAATATCGTCCACCTTCGACGAACCTGCTTCCCGTCACGTCCAGGTGGCGGAGATGGTCCTTGAAAAGGCAAAACGTCTCGTGGAGCATAAAAGGGACGTCGTTATTCTACTCGACTCCATCACCCGCCTTGCCCGGGCCTATAACCAGGTGGTTCCCACGAGCGGCAAAATCCTTTCCGGCGGCGTAGACTCCAATGCACTGCACAAGCCGAAAAGGTTTTTCGGCGCCGCCCGCAACATTGAGGAAGGAGGCAGCCTTACCATACTCTCCACAGCGCTAATTGACACTGGAAGCCGAATGGACGAGGTCATTTTCGAGGAATTTAAAGGAACGGGCAACTGCGAGCTTCACCTCGACAGAAAACTTGTGGAAAGGCGCATTTTCCCGGCAATCGATATTAACAAATCCGGCACAAGAAAAGAAGAACTTCTGCTTGACGGGGATGAACTTAATAAAATATGGATACTTAGAAAAGTCATATCAGCAATGAGTCCGCTGGAAGCAATGGAGCTTCTAACGGAGAAGATGCGGGCAACCAAGAACAACAAGGCGTTTTTCAAGGCCATGAATACTTAAACGAGGTATCGTGATGAAGAAAGGAATACACCCCAACTACGAGGAAACAGTAATAAAATGCGCATGCGGGAACGAGATCAAAACCCGATCTACCGTGCCAAACATGAGGGTTGAGATTTGCTCCAACTGCCACCCATTCTATACAAAGAAGCAGAAGATAGTCGACAGCGCTGGCCGCGTGGATAAGTTTAAGAAAAAGTACAATATTAAGTAACCAGGTAAAATTTTTCCATTAAACAGCTTTTTGGAACCTCAAAGAATTAGATTATTAAGATTCCAATAAATTGGAACTTCTGGCAAACGCGGTACTTGGGTTTTCCCACCCTCTGAAAAGGCGGGAAAACCTAATAAATATGGCGCCTATTCTAATAAACTTCAACCCTGCAATGGTTTTCTTTTATCCTCCCCTCTTGATAACGAATTGCGCTAGTAATATCTTCTCAATCGTGTAAATATTATACACATATCAATAATTGACATGTGTAATAAATATACACTTATCGCTATACAATTCGTCCCAAAACCATTTGCTAAGGTTTAGATATTATTCCAAGTGTAATTGGCAGAACCTTGACAATTATAAGCAATACGTAAATATTCTACTCAGTTATACTAAAAATTGTATAATCAAGTAATGTAATACTTGTTTTTTTGTACCAATCCCTCCTACAAATAATGCGATTTCCCTCCCCATCCAGCATTTAATAATTTTATAAAAATAATGCAAAATATTATAATATGCCAATACATGGCATGGTTCTTGCTTTATATTATGATAGCCTGAAGAAAAGGATAAAAACCATGAAAAGTTATTTCTCTGGCGATGAAATGTGCCTCTCCAATTATTTTTCATCTATAAACAAGATTAATCTGTTAACCCATGAAGAGGAATCTACCCTTGCAAAGTCAAAATGTGAGGGAGACGAAAACGCAAAAGAAAAGCTTATCAATTCAAACCTCAGGCTTGTCGTAAAAATAGCGAAAAACTATACTTCCATTGAACCCTCCATCATTGATCTAATCCAGGAAGGCAATCTCGGGCTCATACGCGCCGCTGAAAAATTCGATTACAGCATGGGATGCAGGTTTTCCACCTACGCCTCGTATTGGATCAAGCATTACATTACGCGCTTCATAGCCAAGAGGAGCAGGACCATACGCATCCCTATAAGAAAAGGGGATCTCTTTAAAAATATTACAAAGGCCCGGGAGATACTAATCAGCGAAAATGGAAGAGAACCAAATACCTATGAAATCGCCGAACTCTTAGGAATCGATGTAAAGGAAGTCCTTGAAATACAGGAAGTCTTCCAGCCCACCGTGTCCCTCGAATACCCTCTTAACGATGGCGATTTCAATCTTATGGAAGTGGTTGAGGACGAAACGACAAAATCCCCTGATTTTAACCTCGGCAGGGACGAGCTCAAAAAAACCCTCGACGAAGCTTTGAATTCCCTTATGGACAACGAAAAACGCATTCTTCGAATGAGATTCGGTTTTGATGACGACAGGCCCGTCACTCTTAAAGAAGTGGGCAATGAGTTCGGCATCTCCGCTGAAACTGTGCGCCAGATTGAATCAAGGGCCATGAACAAAATCAAACAAAAGTACGCCCATCTACAGGATTATCTCGATTAAAAATTTATCGCTTTCATAAACACTACCCTTTCTTGAGAGGTTCCCCACCTCTCATTTTTTTTATTTGAACAAGGGGACCTCTAAAAATTAAATTTTTGAGGTTCCCATAAATTGTAACTACTGGCATACTCAGGACTTAGGTTTTCCCGCCCGCCGAAGGCGGGCGGGAAAACCTAATTATTAGAGGTTGCCACAATTCAAAGCCAACATTATGATGTCTCAAGGATTAAATACCTGAAACCCCAAACGAAAAACAATGGAAACAGAGCTTACCATATCTTGCCTCGTCGGAGAAATCACAAATGCAATCCACTCCTTCTGGGAAGGGCCTCTTGAAAACAAACAAGAATTTTCCGGAACAATTATAGCGTTTCCCTGTGATTTTCTTCCTTTTGAAATACTTTCCGCCCACGGAATCACCCCTCTAATTGTACCGAACTTTTTGAATAAAGATTGCTCCCCCGGTTTCCCTTCCCAAATTGAAAATACAGCCGATGTATATGCCTTCCCTGCCCAGTGTCGCCATTTCAAAGACTGCCTTCCCGGCGTGAAAACTTTGCCAGTTGAAAACATACCACCGGAACCCGGTGAACCATCAATCGGTGCATGGAAGTCCACACTCGCATCCTTTCTGAAAAACGTAAAAAATGCCTCCATCTCGTCAATTCCGGACCCTACAGCACTTCGTAAAGCCGCCGAAATGTACAATACCCTGCGGCGTGTTATTCGAGGAATTGCGGCATTGCGGGCAGAAAAGCCTAAATCAATGGCCCAATCCCAATTATTTACTATATTTCAAGGCGGCCTCTCTCTCCCATTCGAAGTGGTTTACCCATTCCTCACCGGAATATTAGAAGCCTTACTCAACGCCCCGACTGACAGGCCTCCCTTTGGACTTCCCACCATGATCTCGGGTTGCTGCGCCAGCGGACACGATATCCTCGATGCCCTGGAGGCTCTTGGATTTTACATACTTGAGGACGATATCTGCGGAGGCCGAAGGAGCTTTGACCTCTCCCACAACACGGAATCCGCCGAACTCCATGAGGAAATTATCCGCGCATTTTCCTTCAGGCCCCTCTGTCCCTGCCTCCGAAGCCCACGAGACAGATTTGAACTTCTCTACCGGCTTGCAGGCTCCTATGGGATTGAGACGATAATTATGTTCGATGAGGGAAAATGCCATGCAAGACAATCCCACATTGCGGAAACCAGAGTGCGCCTGATGAGAAACGGCATCGACCCCCTTGTTTTGACAGATTATAATGCTATTGAAGAAGCACAATCATATATACGGAATGCATCCGTGTGAATTGGAGCTTACTCGCCTATTTTTGCATTTCTTTTAGCAAAATTGGCGAAGGCCTTTCGTGGCAAATTAATCACACAGGTTTTCCCGCCCGACGCCGGCGGGCTGAAAAACCTGAGTAAAAGGTCCCCATAAGTTTGACAGAGAATTGTTCTTGCAGTGCCGGGTCAATGTACCAAACTGTCGCTGTTTAATATTAAGGCAACCTCTAAAAATTAAATTAATCAGTCAGGTTTTTACGACCGCGGAAGGCGGGAGGAAAAACCTGATTATTGGAGGTTGCCCTTAACTTGTACGCTTTAGCGCTAATATATTCAACCGGAACGGCCAATGCATACAATAGTTTCCAACGAAATGATAAGCCCCAATACGGGGAAAATGATAGTAAAGGCCGAGTATGTGGCAGCCCACAGGAAGGCTGGCCAGTTCATCATACTCAGGATCGGTGAAAAAGGAGAGCGCATACCCCTTACCATAGCGGATTCGGACCGTGAATCCGGCACCATTACCCTCATGTACCAGGTTGTGGGCAAAACCACAACGGACCTCTCCAAACTGAAAGCAGGCGACATCATACTCGACATCGCCGGGCCCCTGGGACATCCCACTGAAATCAAAAAATACGGGACTGTGGTGTGCGTCGGAGGCGGCATCGGCGTCGCGCCCATTTACCCCATCGCCACGGCAATGAAAGCTGAAGGCAACAGGGTGATAAACATCATCGGCGCAAGGACAAAGGACCTCATCGCCCTCGAAAAAGAGATGAGGGAGACCGGCGACGAAACAATAGTCTGCACCGACGATGGGTCCTATGGACGCAAAGCCTTCGTCACCGAAGCCCTTGGTGAAATCATTGCCCGCGAAAAAGTGGACCTCGTCGTCGCCATTGGACCGCTCCCCATGATGAAAGCGGTCTCCGACCTCACTCGCGAAAAGGCGATTCCAACACTGGTGAGCCTCAACTCCATCATGGTTGACGGGACAGGGATGTGCGGCGGATGCCGCGTGACCGTAGGCGGCGAAAAAAAGTTCACATGCGTTGACGGCCCCGAATTCGACGGGCACAAAGTCGATTTCAATGAACTCTTGACGAGGCTCGGCTCGTACCGCGACGAGGAGAAAACTTCGATGGAACAAGGACACCGCTGCGCGTTAGACGGAGTTACCGGCTATGGCAAATAGGACCCCAAGGCAGAAAATGAACGAGCAGGACCCGGCCGAACGAATCCGGAATTTCAATGAGGTCCCCTTCGGCCTCACCGACGAACAGGCCGTAATTGAAGCAAAACGCTGCATTCAATGCAAAAAGCCCACATGCGTCGAAGGCTGTCCCGTGCGCATTGACATTCCTGCCTTCATCAAGGCAATATCCGAGGAGCGCTTCCTCGACAGCATTGAAATAATCAAGAGGACCAACTCCCTTCCGGCCGTATGCGGCCGCGTCTGCCCCCAGGAAATCCAATGCGAGGAGCGCTGCATCCTCGCAAAAAAATTCCAGCCCGTTGCGATAGGCCATCTGGAACGCTTTGCCGCTGATTACGAGCGTGAGCGCGAACAGCTTGCCGCGCAGAAAACCCTGCCCCCAACCGGCAAAAAAATCGCCATTCTGGGCTCCGGCCCCGCGGGGCTCACCGCCGCGGGCGAGCTCCGTAAACTCGGCCATGATGTAACAATATTTGAGGCGCTACACAGTCCCGGCGGTGTCCTCGTCTATGGCATTCCCGAATTCCGCCTGCCTAAAGCGATTGTGCAATACGAAATTGAGGCCCTTAAAAAACTCGGAGTGCAAATTGCCCTTAACCGCGTTGTGGGCATGTCCGAAACCATTGACGACCTCCTCAGCCAGGGATACGATGCCATATTCATAGGCACCGGCGCGGGCCTTCCCCTTTTCCTCGAAGTCCCCGGTGAAAACCTGATTGGAGTATATTCGGCCAATGAGTATCTCACCCGTGCAAACCTCATGAAGGCGTACATGTTTCCCTTGTACGACACTCCCATAATCAAAGGGAAAAATGTCGGTGTTTTCGGCGGAGGCAATGTGGCCATGGACGCCGCGCGCACCGCCAGACGCCTCGGTGGAGAGAATGTCTATATCATATACCGCCGCACGAGGAATGAACTCCCCGCAAGAGCGGAGGAGGTCCACCACGCCGAAGAGGAAGGGATAATCTTCAGGCTTCTCTCAAATCCAACGCGCTTCATAGGGGACGATAAGGGCCGACTCAGGGCCGTGGAGTGCCTTCGCATGGAACTCGGGGAGCCTGATTCTTCCGGCCGTCCCCGCCCTGTCCCCGTGAAGGGCTCCGAATTCGCCATCGACATCGACTTGGCTATCATCGCCATTGGAAATTCTCCAAACCCGATAATCCAAAAAACGACACCCGGCCTGGAGCGGTCGAAATGGGGCACCATCGTTGTACAAGAGGAGACGATGCGCACTTCCAAAAGAGGCGTCTTTGCGGGCGGTGACATTGTCTCCGGCGCCGCAACCGTAATCCTGGCCATGGGCGCAGGCCGCAAAGCCGCCCAATCAATGGACGAATACCTCAAAACCGGGGAATGGTAAACTGCGCTGGCGCACGCTGACTTAAAAATTTTTTTTTCTTGACTATTTCATTTCCAGGGCGCGACTACCTAATCAATCAGGCTTCCGCCGAAGCCATCTTTTCTCCAAAGGAGAGCATAAACATGGAAATCGTCATCGCGCACGACTACGAAGAAATGAGCAAAATTTCCGCCGGTCTCATTGCGGCGCAAATTAGGAAAAAACACGATTCCGTACTCGGCCTCGCCACCGGGGACACTCCCTCCGGCACATATAAGGAGCTTGTGAGGCTTCATAAGGAAGAAGGGCTCGATTTTTCCAAAATTAAATCCTTTAATCTTGATGAATATATAGGGCTTGCGCCCCTTCACCCCAACAGCTATAATTATTTCATGCAGGAAAACCTATTCAAGCATATAAATACAGTACCCGCCAACGAATTCGTCCCCCAGGGCAACACCGACGACCCCGAGGAATTCTGCGCCTGGTATGAACAGAAAATACTTGAAGCGGGCGGCATCGACCTTCAGGTGCTTGGAATTGGACGCAACGGGCACATAGCCTTCAACGAGCCCGGCTCCTCCCTCGCAAGCCGAACCAGGGTCAAGGCGCTTGCCCAGAAGACCATTGAAGACAACTCGAGATTTTTCGAAAGCATCGACCAAGTACCGCGCTTCGTCATCACCATGGGGGTGGGGACCATACTCGACGCTCGAAAAATACTCCTCGTCGCAAATGGCAAAAAAAAGGCCGAAGCCTGCGCCAAATTCATCGAGGGGCCCGTAACCAGCCAGGTAACCGCATCGGCGCTTCAGCTTCACCCCTTCGTTACCGTAGTCCTCGACGAGGAAGCGGCATCCGCGCTGCAAAGAAAGGAATACTATAACTGGATACGCGACCACAAACAGCTTGTTCAAAAGAAGATAGGGCGCTGAACCGGCATTAAAAAAAAGGGACACCCTGCGGGGCGTCCCCTTTTTTTGCCAATAATCGTTTCAGGCTTGAATAAATTAGATGAAAAGCTGGGCCTGAATTGTGAACACCTGCTGGTTGGGAATGTCAGCCTGTTTCAGACCGCTCGCCACATTACCGATGGGCATCTGGTATTCCATTTTGATATTAGCATTGTGCCCATTGATGAAGTAGTTGAGCCCCAGGGTGAGATAGCGCAGTGTAGCATCGTCCCCGCCTGCAGCATCTTCAAACACCCACGCGGAGTATTTCAACACGGGCTGGAAAGTATTGTTGATTAACAAGCCGAGTTGAGCAAAATATCCTGTCTCATCTTCAGGCATAGAAAGACCAGTAACTCCTGATATTGAAACGCTTCCGGGACGGTTTGAGAGTTGAACATAAGCGGCCTGGAACGCAAGCACCATTGTAGGATTGATCGGATAATCCACTGTTAGATCGACCGTCCATCCAAGATAATCCTTAACAGAACCGCTAATTTCACGAGCATCCCTCATGTAATCGATACCGCCGCCAAGAGAAACGATCTTCTTTTTACCAAGATAGTTACCGCTGTAGAAGAATCCGTCTTCCGCATCCATAAAGTTGACCTGTACGCGGCCGGTAACTCTCGGAAGGCCTTTTGGATTTATATCATCACTGGAACCAACGGCTTTATCAACTTTTCTTTCTATTCCGTCAAAAACGCCGATCCGGTAATCGATCATCTTATTAGCCAGAAGGCCCCTGAACTCTACCCCGTAGTCGCGCCATACTGTCGACTCGGCAATATTAACGGCCGCTGTGTTGTAGTTAACACCGAGCAGGGAAACGGCCGATTGCCTGTTATGATGCATAAAGGGAAGGAGAATCATACCGAAGGCAATTTGAAGTTCATCGGCAACCTTATAGTTGAAATAGGCATCTTGCAGAAATAACGAATATCGTTCGAGACTGTCATTGTAAATATCTGTTTCTACAAAGAAAGTTAAATTCTCGGCAACCTGCCCATTGAACATTACGCGCATCCTTTTAGGTGCAAAGTCGCTCGCCCAGACACCATCGCTTTCGGTTTCACCAGTACCTGGTATTGGTAGTGGATTTTTAGGATCACTTTTGTCTAAAACATTTTCTGGATTCCACGTATACTTATTCGTATACTGCATCTGGAACAGCAAGTGCAGGTCGATCCATTTGTCGGGACCATAAGTGAGTTTAGCCACGCCGGAATCTGAACCCGAAGCTAGTGCGGGCTGTGCCATGGCGGGCATTACAAAACATGCGGCCATAAGAATGGCCATGAGAACGAGTAGCTTCTTCATCAAAGCCTCCTGGTTGAATAAATTGTGTTTTTCACCCTCCCCGTCAAGCCTGACAGGGAAAAGTGATAAAAATACAAATTTTGGCTATAATTTGTAATAGAAGAAAAATTGCAAGAAAAAAACCACAAATGGGTTTTTATCTACATTATAGATTCGGCGCCAGAGGTATTTTGCTCTTTTTCTCGTCCCTTACGCCGGTCACTTCCTGTTTTTCATCTTGCTGTTTTACCTCATCTTTTCTTTTGACTGCCGCCTTGCGCTCCGGGCGCCTTTTTTCTTCTTTCACAGCATTATCTTTTTCGGCTTCCGCTTCATCCTGCGCCGGTGCGGTAATTATTTCGCGTGTTTCCCGCAACACCTCATCAGCTACCGCAGCATCCCCTGGCAAGCTCTTAAGCTCCTCCCGGATCGCCTTCACTTCCTCCTTCGGGATGACCGTCACCTCAACCGCCTTTTTCTTCTCCGCGATACCGGTAACGGCCTCCACATCCAGGGCCACAGCTCTGTTCGTTTCTACCTCTGCGGCGCTCTCTAAAAGCAATTTACCGGCATGGACCGGCGTCACGCGGACCCTTCCCTTGACCACGTCTATTTTTGAACTTTTATCTCCGGCTATTACGCGAAACGTGGTGCCGCGCACAGCGGCCACGGAAGTAGAGGATTTCACTTCGAAGCTTGAGTTTTTACTCAGACGTGAGATGCTCGCAAGCATAGCGCCTTTCTCCATGCCGAAACGGGCATTGTCCTTTTCGGCATCCGAAAAAAGCTCTTCTACTTTAACATTGGAGTTTTCACCTATTCTGATAATGCCCCTGTCGGCATAAACCAGATCAATCATCGAAGCCCCGGCCGTGACAATCCCGTCTCCCATTGAAACCGGGTCGCCTGCCTTTGGCGAGAGTTCCCCCTTTGCCGTCAGGAGTTTCACGTC
This sequence comes from Spirochaetota bacterium, assembly GCA_029974015.1. GTDB lineage: Bacteria > Spirochaetota > UBA4802 > UBA4802 > JAGODF01 > JAGODF01. The sequence goes on along the minus strand of JARKUF010000016.1, from coordinate 74,767 downwards.
TCCCACTACGGAGTGAATGTTTATTCCCTCCCGCTCTGTCTTTCTGGTGCAGTACGATACTGCGGCAAAAACCAACATAATCAAAACCAGGGTAGTTTTTTTCACGGTCCTCTCCATGTTATGACGGAGCTTATTTTACAATCCCGCAATTTTAAGCGCCGCGTAAAATATTTGAAATTAGAACCTTTTGCAGATGGAAACCTCAAAAGAATAAGTCTTAAAATGAGTTTTACGAAAATCCTTCTATAATGATAATCAAAAAAAATGAAATCGGCAATAAATTTTTACAACTTCAGTGAAGCCTTAAAAACTAAGATTTGGCAAACTCGAATAATTAGCTTTTTCCGGCCGCCAAAGGCGGGCGGAAAATCATAATTAGAGGTTGCCAACAAATAATGGGCACAAAAAAGGGAGGAAATCATTCCTCCCTTTTTTGTGTAAAATGCCGCTATTCTCTTACTGGCCGAAACCGAGCCATTTTGCGATGATCGGCGAAGCCTTGACGACAAGCCCTGAGAACACCACTGCGACCATCGTCATGAGCTTAATGAGAATGTTCAGCGAAGGGCCGGAGGTGTCCTTGAAAGGATCGCCAACCGTATCTCCAATAACGCCGGCCTTGTGGGCCTCGGAGCCCTTGCCGCCGAAATTGCCCTTCTCGATGAACTTCTTCGCGTTGTCCCATGCGCCGCCCGCGTTGTTGAGGAAGCAGGCAACCGAGAATCCCCCGGTAAGCACTCCGGCCAAAAGCCCCATGGTGCCTTCAACGCCGAGCAAAAGGCCCGCGGCAATCGGAACGATGATCGCCGAAAGTGAAGGAAGCACCATCATCCTCTGGGCGCCTTCCGTGGAAATTGAAACGCAGCGCGCGTAATCCGGCTTCTGTTCCCCTTTAAGGATTCCGGGCAGTTCGCGGAACTGCCTGCGCACTTCCTCCACCATTGCGCCGGCCGCGCGGCCAACCGCCTTGATGGTGAGGGCGCTTATGGCGAAAGCCATCATAGCGCCGAGGAAAAGACCGCAGAGTACCTTGGGGTTCATGAGCGTAATATCGTAGGCCCGAACAAAGTCCGCAAGCCTTGCAGCTTGAATCGCAACTCCGGCTGGATCAATGGCCGCCTGTTCCGCACTGCTGTAGAACTTAATGGAACCCACCTGGAAAAATCCGGTGCCGGAGGTGAGCGCGTATTTTCCTATCCAAAGCTTGATTTCCTCAAGGTATGCCGAGAGGAGGGCCATGGCGGTAAGGGCCGCGGAACCAATGGCAAAACCCTTACCGGTTGCCGCCGTCGTATTGCCAAGCATGTCGAGGGCGTCGGTGCGCTGGCGCACTTCCGGCCCCAGATGGCTCATTTCAGCATTGCCCCCCGCGTTGTCCGCGATGGGGCCGTACGCGTCAGTGGCCAGGGTGATACCGAGGGTGGCGAGCATACCCACCGCTGCAAAGCCAATCCCGTAAAGTCCCCTGGAGACCGAGTCGGCCTCGGTCCCGAATCCGCCGGACACTCCGAAAGCCACAAGGATGCCAACAACTATAGTCACGACGGGAATGGTCGAGGAGAGCATCCCCGTGGCAATACCGTCAAGTATGCCCGTCGCGGGCCCCATGGTGTGCTGTTTCGCGATGCCCTGAGTGGGTGAATATTCATCGGCAGTGAAGTACTCCGTTGACTGGCCGATAATGAGCCCGGCTAAAAGTCCGGCAATCGTCGCGCCGAAAACCCCCCAGCTTATAAGGCCCACATACGCCATGACCGCAAGGGCGATGAGGAGCAGGAGCGAACTTCCCCAGACCCCTTTGTTGAGGGCGATGAGGAGGGTCCTCATATTGGCGTTTTCTTTTGTGCGCACCAGGAATATGCCAATTATGGAAAAAAGGATCCCGAGACCGGAAACGATCATCGGAGCTATAACCGCGTTCACGTTCGCAATGCCCGTAAGAGGAAGGGCCGCTCCGAGAGCTGCTGTGGCTAAAATAGAACCGCAGTAGGACTCATAGAGGTCGGCGCCCATGCCGGCCACGTCGCCCACATTATCGCCCACGTTATCGGCGATGGTGGCGGGGTTCCGGGGGTCGTCCTCGGGAATGCCGGCCTCGACCTTGCCGACCAGGTCGGCGCCCACGTCCGCCGCCTTGGTGTAAATACCGCCTCCGACCCTGGCGAAGAGGGCCTGCGTCGAAGCACCCATACCAAAGGTGATCATCGTCGTCGTAATTTCAACGAGCTTGGCGTGTTTGAAAGCTTCGCCATTAACGATGTTGGGATCAAAGGAGGCCGACTCGGCTAAAATGCCTACCTTGACCGCCAGGTCATGGCTCAAATTCCACACGTTCGTGTCATAAATCCAATTGAGGGCCAGGTACCAAATCGAGATGTCGATAAGGCCAAAACCCACTACCACAAGTCCCATCACCGCGCCGGACCTGAAGGCCACCTGGAGTCCGCGGTTAAGGGAATTGCGGGCCCCTTCCGCCGTCCTGTTGGAGGCGCTGGTGGCGGTCTTCATGCCGAGAAATCCGCACAGGCCGGAGAAAAATCCGCCCGTTAAGAAAGCAAAGGGCACAAAGATGTTCTGCACTCCCAGGTACGCAAGTATTGACAGGAGAATCACCAAAACTACAAAAACGATCGTAACGACTTTATACTGTTGTTTGAGATACGCGTAAGCACCATCCTTCACGTGCTGGGCAATCTCTTTCATCGTATCGTTGCCCTCATCCGCTTTCATCATGGACTTGTAAAAGATGTAAGCGAAAATGAGCGCAAGAACCGATCCGATGGGGGCAATGATAAAAAGTAAACTATCCATTCGGACCACTCCTAAAAATAATATTTTTTTTAAGGAGACCCGCCTTACCGCTTTTCAAGTCTCCCTTGTGACCAACAATCAACATGGGGCCTTTTCCTGGAAAAACCAGGCACTCCCCATAAAACAAAAAACCCCCGCTAAAATGAAACGGGGGTCCTTTTCAGCCCATCTTCGTCACTTCTCCATCGCGTTGTAAACAAGCTCGGCAATGTCGATCGTCTTCATGTTTTCTATGCCGAGCTCGTCAAGGCCGTCGGAGAGCATGGTGAAGCAGAACGGGCAGGCCGTGCAGATAACCTGGGCCCCGGTGGCCTGTGCGTCCCTGGTCCTGAACTGGTTTATGCGCGTCCCAAGGTGCTCCTCGATGAACATCCTCGCGCCGCCGGCGCCGCAGCAGAAGCTTTTGCCGTGGTGCCTACTCATCTCTACGTATTCCGAACCGGGGACCGCCTTGATAATGTTCCTGGGCTGGTCGTATATTTCGTTGTATCTGCCGAGAAAGCAGGAATCGTGATAGGTGACCTTCGCATTGATGCCTTCCACAAGCTTAATCTTCCCGTTCTTGATGATGTCGGCCAGTATTTCGCTGTGATGGTAAACTTCGTAGCCCGCTTCCAGGGGGTTCCCCTCTGCATCTACACCCACCTTCGAAAATTCCCTGTATTCTTTCTTAATCACGTTGTAGTCGTGGGGGCAGGTGCAGACGATCTTTTTCACGCCATAGGCTTTAAAGGTGCTGAGGTTCTGGGTAGCCAGGGCGTGGAAGAGGTACTCGTTTCCTCCCCTCAGGGCCGCATCGCCGGAGTCCGCTTCTTCGGCGCCGAGAATGCCGATCTTGTATCCCGCCTTCTGCATGATCTTCACGAAGGCGATTGCGATTTTTTGGGTCTTCTTGTCGTACGACGCCGGGGACCCGACGAAGTAGAGGAAATCAACTTCCGGGTCTTCCGCCATCGTCTTCACGCCGAGATCGGCGGGAAGCCAGTCCCCTCTGTTGGCGAAGGCAAAGCCATATGGGTTGAAATTCGTTTCAAGGTTCGAGAACGTCGTCTGAAGTTCGGGGGCCAGCGAGGCCTCCATGAGAACTTTGTAACGGCGCATATCGTTGATCTTCGGGACATGTTCAATGTTGACGGGGCACGCCTCCATACATGCGGCGCAGTTGGTGCAGGACCAGATTTCGTCGTCCAGAATATGGTCGCCAAGAAGGGCCTTCGATTCGATGGCGGTCAGATCGACCGCAGCCAAGTCTTCCGCTCCCTTTCTGGCTTCCATGACCATGGGGACACGCTCGTCCATCGCGGACTTGGTGTCGATTTGTATCTTTTTCGGCGAGAGAGGTTTCTCGGTGAGCCAGGCCGGGCAGTTGTCCTGGCACCTTCCACATCGTGTGCAGGCATCGCTGTCCATAAGCTGTTTCCAGGTAAATTGCTCAATTGAGCCTACGCCGAAACTTTCCGCCGTTTCAAATTCCGAGGGCGGTATTATTGGCATGGTGAATTTGGTCGCGCTGCTCTCGTTCTTCAGGTTCATAAAGTACACGTTCAATGCCGAGATGAGGACATGGCCCAGCTTGTCGCTGGCTATGATGCCTATGAAGATAAAGGCCGCGAGGACGTGTATCCACCAGCTTATGTAATGCACAACTTCCATAGCGGTAATGCCCATCCAGTTAAAGGCGAAGGCGGTGATATATCCCACGAAAGACCAGACTTCGAATTTTGGAAAGCCGGAAAGTGCTATCCGGATTCCCTCAGTGGTAAAGCCGGTTACCGTGATGATGGTGATAAGCACCAGAGCGAACGTGTCGGTGGGTTTCGTATCCAGCCTCGAAGGCTTCACTTTGTAGCGCCTCCACAGCGCCATTATGCAACCGACCAGAACAATGATTCCGAAGATCTCCGCGAAAAAGGACCAGTAAAGATAGAAATTTCCGTAGAGAATTCTCGTGTGGAAGAAAAGCTCCGTGAAGTCGTCCTGGAACATGATGAGAAGCGTTACACCAAAGAGACCGGCAAAACCGAAGAAAAACGCGGCGTGCATGATGCCGGCATACGATTCCCGCAGTATCTTAAGCTGGAGAAAAACATACTTAAAAACTGCCCAAATTCTCTTTTCAGGAAAGTCGGTCCTGAGCTCGCCCTTCCCCTGTCTCCAGATTATGACACGCCGTATGAGGGTGTAGGCAAGATAGCTGGCAGAGATAACCAGGAGAATATAAATCCCCCAGCGCATGAACCCATGGGGGCCGCCTATGTTAAAGAAGCTTTCCCGAGTTATGTCTTCGGCATTGTAGGTATCGCTGTATAATTTCGCAATATTCACAACCAGACCTCCAGGTGCATGAAGATGATAAATTTACTACTAAATTTAGAAATATGAACATAAAACAAGGAGAAGAGAGCCGTAAATCCCATTAGTCAGCACCTCTCTATATTGTCAACATTATTTTCCGTGCCGTTGCCCTCGGAAAAACCGAACCAACCTCTATTTATGCTTGACTACAGCCTGTACTCCGCTGTTTCCTACCTTGTGCGCGGCACGCCGCGCGGAACGCTTGCCTGGCTGGTAAAATCCTATATGAATCAGGAAAAAAAACCCCCTCACACGGGTGAGGAGCATTTGCCAAAGTCGTTTTATTTCAGGACCATCAGAAGAATTATGTTCATTTTCTTCCTCGGGTTCTCACTTTTTCTTTTCATATCCACCATCATACTTATTTTTCTAACTAAGCCCGAGGGTGAAATCGAGGTGCCCAACGTACTGGGCAAGCGCTACATCGATGTGAGCAATACCATTATTCGAAAAGAACTGCGTCCCCAGTTGAGCTATCGCAATATCTACGAAATGGAAAGCGGCGTTATACTCGACCAGCATCCCGAACCCGGCGCCATAGTAACCACTGGAAGCCGCATTCATCTAACCCTGAGCCGAAGCAATCTTTTCGTTGAAGTCCCGGGGGTGGTGGGCCTTGAACTGCCCTTCGCCCTCAACAAATTAAAAAACCAGCATGTTAATGACAGGACCGTTTCTCTCCCGGTAGGCGTTATTTCATACATCCCTTCCGAAAAAATCGCGGAAAATGTAGTTATAGACCAATCGCCGCGAGCAGGAGAAAAGATAACCCTCGAGCGAAAAGTAAACCTCCTTCTATCGGCGGGCAAAATCGAGAATACGATGGAGATGCCCGATGTTACCGGGCAATCTATCGACCTTTGTTTCACCATGCTTGCCGCCAAGGGCGTGTATGTGCAACAGTCTATCTCGAACGTACATCAGCTCGAAGCCGCAGGCATTGTAACGTCACAGGTCCCCGCCAGGGGCGCGAAAATAAACAAGGGCGAACAAATCACCCTTAACGTGAATTATTACAGGATGGAAGAACATCCCTTTCGGTCCTACGAGATGGTCAACTACACAATACCCGCCGACGAAAAACCCGGACTTTATGAGGCCTTCGTTGAAGACAATGTCTCCAAGCGTCTGTGTTACTTGGCCCCGCGAAATCCCGGGCAGGCTGTTAATTTTATTTTCCACCGGACCGGAAACGCGAAGGTCGGAATAGCAGTGGAAAAGAGGGTGATAAAGGTATTCAAATTCAATGTGGAATGACACTGGATCCGTTCTCATCTCTCCGTCCATAATAGCCGCTGACCTCGCTACTTTCGGGCACGACGTGGCAAAACTCGATCCCGGAGTCGTCGACTTTCTTCATATCGACGTCATGGACGGTTGCTTCGTCCCCAATCTGACCTTCGGCCCCGGTTATATCAAAAATCTTATAAGCCATACGAACATACCTCTCGATGTCCATCTGATGATTGCATCACCGGAATCGTCACTCTCACGCTACATTGAACTGACTCCGAAAATCATTACAATTCATTACGAAAGCACGCGATTCCCCATTAGAATCCTGGACCAGATACGAAGTTCCGGTACAATGGCCGGCCTTTCGTTTAATCCCGCCACGCCCATCTCAAACGTCGTCGACCTTCTGCCATACCTCGATATGGTCCTTTTGATGTCGGTGGATCCGGGATTTTACGGACAGAAGTTTCTCGAAATTTCCATGAGAAGGATAATGGAACTGCGCGAACTTATTTCTAAAGCGGGTCTCTCAGAAAATGTCATGATTCAAGTGGATGGAGGCATTACTCAGGAAAACATCGCCGCGGTAGTAAGGGCGGGCGCCCGTATCGTGGTAGCGGGAAACGCCGCCTTTCATAATGGCGCCGTCAATGAAAACGTTTCCAAGCTGAAGGAGTCGGCCCTGAAAGGACTCCGGTGAAGATCCGCTCTGTTATACCAATCTTAAAGGGTTCGGATCAGCGCGCTGTAATCGTGATATCGTCGTAATCGGCGGAAGCGGCGCTTTCCGTCGCATTTGAGTCGGTGAGTATTGCTATGAGTATGGGATTCCCGGGAGGAGCGCTCCCGAAGAGGCGTCGGTAATCTTCTAGAACATTTCTGCGTTCGGAAATCCATTCACCCAGCCTGCCATTACCCGATTGCAGTACTACAAATCTCCCTTCGTATATTGTCACACCGAGTTTTTCTTTGCTTTTATGCAAGACTCGCCCCACAGGCAGAGTGGTGCTCCATACATACTTAATCACGTTAATCGGCTGTTTGTCCCAGGGGAGAAAGGGCACCTTCGCCCTCTGAAAAATCACATAAATCGAGGCGGCGCTGTCATTGGTGCTTCCCGCCGATTCATTGCCCCCCGTGGGGAGACGGCGGCCCCTCCACCGCCAGGTGAGAATTGGATGGGTGTTCAGGTTCCAGGTGACCCTTCTGGCGATCTGTATGGAATTCCGCTTCGAATCCGCGGCCAGATACCAGTTTCCTCCATCTGACTGGAGCCTATATGTAGAAGAAGCCTCCTTTTTCCCCGCGTCACGGATAAGCCACCGGGTAAAAATAGTAGACGAATATCCATGAAAATCCTCTACGACAATTTCACGTTCCTGGGAACCCGCAGGTATTTCATACAAAGCAACTATCACTGCAAAATTACATAGGAACAAAGCAAGAACGCGCGGTATATTCCGCCCGCCCTTTTCCATGGGGAAATCTTCGCATGCTTTTGTATGGTTTTTTTGTATAAGATGGTGCAAGGTAACCCGGCTCCCGGAATCAGCGTCGGATCCTGATTTTCCTGACCTTTCTTTTTTCGAACTTAACAGCACCTTCGGGATTGTACTTATTTTGTACATCCTCAATGGTGTGCGTGAGGAGCATTCTCACGGCAGCCTCGGCCTTGTTGAGAACGTCGATGAGGATGAGGTTCTCGTCATCAGTGAAGTCTTGAAGAAGGTATTCTTCCAATTTGGCTTTACCCGCGGGCATGCCCACTCCGACACGCACCTTGGCATATCTGTCGGACTTGAGCGCCTTTGTCATCGACTCAATCCCGGCGTGTTTGATCTTCGAGCTTACATGGTCCACCCTGAGTTCACCGATATCCAGGGAAGTGTCTTCAAGAACGCAAATGATATCCTTCACATTTATCCTTAGAAACGAGGCAATGTAAAGAACAGATTCCCCAATTATATTAACAAATGTCTGGGGCTTCAGAAGCACCACTTCTGTTTTTTCAATTTTACCCCGGCCGATGATGGATTTCTTCTTTTTTACCTTGATCTCGATATTCGCGTTGTTGCCGAGGATATCGACGACCTTAAAACCGATATTCTGTCGGTTATTATTGTATCTTTCGCCGGGATTTCCGAAACCAACGATTAATTTCAAATACCTTCAGCCCTCCTTTGAATAATTTCCCCGCCCTGCGGAATTCCTGGCCCGCCTTTCGGGAGAACAAGGGAGCGACAGGAGTTTATTCCTCTTTCTTCGGCTCCACCTTAGCGGGCGTCTCGCCTTCCGCGGCTACGGCTTCCTCAACCACGGCTTCCTCAGCCTTATGGGGCGCCAGTACGGTAACTACGACCCTCTCCTCATCGCTCTTGAATTTCAGAGAACCCGAGACGGGAATATCTCTAATATGTATTGAGTTCCCAATCTCCAAATTTGTTACATCAAGAACTATCTTCTCGGGAATATCTGCCGGGAGGCATTCGATTTCGAGCTCACGCTCGATGAAATCGAGGATTCCTCCCAGGCGAACGCCTTTCGCTGTGCCCGTGATCTCGACCGGGACCTTGGTATGGATCTTTTCCCCCGCGGTAACTTTAAAAAGGTCAAGATGGATGATCTCGTCGGTTATCGGATTTATTTGGTAACTTTTCACAAACACCCGGTGATTCACATCGTCGGACCGATTCGTGATGAAGAGGTCAAGTAGAACGCTTTCAGAGATGTTTCCCTTGAATATTTTGAACATGTCCTTCTGCGCCACCTGGAGGGACTCGGTTTTTCCGTGAGAATACATGACCGTGGGAATAAATCCCCTCCTGCGAAGCCTGTGGCTCGCGTTCTTTCCAAATTCATTGCGAACTTCCGCATTCAATACATGTTTTTGCATCTTTCTACTCCGTAAAAAAAATTCTGCACAATTAATTCTGCGCTATCGCCTAATTCCCGGGCTGAACCGTTTTTTTGTCAGGAGATCAAAGGAACAAGGAGCTCACCGACTCCCCCTCATGGATTCTCTTTATCGCCTCACCGAAAAGCGGCGCCACGGAAAGGACTGTCATATTATCCGGCCTTTTCTCAATCGGTATTTCAATCGTGTTGGTAAAAATAATTTCTTTAAAATCTGCGGCCTTCAGTTTTCCCGGGGCCTCACCGGAAAGGACGGCGTGAGTCGAAACACAGTAAATATCGTCGGCGCCGCTCTCTTTAAGTGCTCTGGCCGCCTGACAGATGGAGCCTCCAGTATCGACCATATCGTCCAAGAGTATGCAATTCTTACCTTTCACTTCACCGACCACATTCATCACTTTGGAATCGTTCGGCTTTGGCCTCCTCTTGTCTATAATGGCGAGCCCCGCATCGATCTTTTTCCCTAAAAAACGGGCCCTCACCACGCCCCCGGTGTCAGGTGACACCACCACAGAGTCTCCGATTGAAAGACCTTTTAAATACTGAACAAAAATGGGAGCTGCAATTAGATTGTCCACGGGGATATCGAAAAAACCCTGTATCTGTTCAGAATGCAGGTCCATGGTCAGCATGCGGTTTATCCCCACTGCCTGGAGAAGGTTCGCCACCACCTTGGCGGAAATGGGTACCCTTGGTTCCACCTTTCGGTCCTGCCGTGCATAACCGAAATATGGAATTACCACCGTGATCCTCTTCGCCGAGGCCCTCAGGGCCGCGTCAATCATGAGGAGCAGTTCCATTAAATGTTCGTTCGCCGGGTTTGAAGTGGGCTGGATGATGAAAACGTCAACACCCCGCACATTTTCACATATCTTGATTGAAAGCTCGTTATCCTTGAATTTGATGATTTCTACTTCGGAAAGTCGTATTCTCAGATAATCAGCTATTTCCTTCGCAAGGGTCGGATTTGCGGTTCCGGAAAAGATTTTCATTGCTTCCATTGGTAATTCAACCCCTGATCGATCTGAATCTTTTAAATCCTTTCATTTACCCGCCACGATGGACGCTGCTTCTTCCTCAAGCCTTCGGAGTTCCTCTTGCGAATTAATCCCCGAACCTTCAAGGGCGTTTTCGAGAAGGCGCGCCTTTACAAGAAAACCACTCCGCCTGACATGCCCAATAACATCGGGAAGATAATATTCTCCCTGGGCGTTGTCTGTACCTATCGTCTTCAATCCTTCGAAAAGCAGTGACGTCTTGAAAGCATAGGTGCCGGTATTTACTTCACTGATTGTACGCTCTTCGTCGCTTGCGTCTTTTTCCTCAACGATGCGCAGTAGCGAACCGTCAGCGTCCCTTATAATCCTGCCATATCCATGGGGATTATCCTGGAGCATCGTGATCACCGCGGCGCCCGTTTTCGGATCGCACATGTCTTCTTGCAGCCTCGAAAATGACTCGGCGCTCAGGAGCGGTACATCGCCGCAGGCGATGATTACATTTCCCGTATGCGCCCCGAATTCCTTCTCGGCCTGCATAACCGCATGGCCCGTTCCGAGCTGCTCGCGTTGCCAAACAACCTTTACCGACGGCCCTAAAACTTCAGCGACAAGCTCCCCCCGGTATCCAACGACGGTTACAATATTTTCTACACCCGCCATTCGCAAGTTTTCTATGACATGAAGAACAAGGGGTTTCCCTGCGAGGGTATGCAGCACCTTAGGAAGGTCTGACTGCATCCGGACGCCTTTGCCTGCTGCGAGGACAATGGCTTTAATCGCTGAATCGCCCTTCATGGTACCATGAATCTGAGGCGCAAGGATTCGAACCTTGGAATCCCGGGACCAAAACCCGGTGCCTTACCACTTGGCCACGCCTCAATATTCTCCTTTAAATTATTTAAGGGAACCTCTAAAAAATAATTTTTTGAAGTTCTCATGAATTGTAACTGCTGGCATACTCAGGGCTTAAGTTTTTCCTCCCGGCTTCGGCGGACGAAAAAACCTAATTATTAGAGATTGCCTTAAATTATCCGAGTAAGAATAAGCTGCGCCGCGGACGGCGCAAGCTTCGCTTCCGCGCCTCGAACGACATCGTAATCCCTGAAAACGCCGATTATGCTCGAGCCTGATCCGGTCATCGCAGCGTAATCGGCGCCGTACTCAATCATCGAATTTTTTATCATTTCGAGTTCAGGATGGTCCTTAAAAATGACAGGTTCAAAATCATTTTTAAGGACAGCCCTGAAAACACCGAGATCGTTGGCGCCCACACCTTTCTCGAAAAGCATTTTCTTTTGGTCTATACCAGCCCGGTCGGCCATCGCGGCCTCAGAGTCGTGTTCGGTGCTCCTGCCAAGAGCTCTGTATGCGGCGCCGGTATCGACGGCCACGTTATTGTTGGCAATGAGAAGCCAGTAGTCAAGGGCCCCGTCGAGAACCGTAACCTCGCTCCCCGTGCCCTCGCAGATCGCGCAACCTCCACTCAGGCAGTACGGCACATCGGCGCCGATAGTTCCGGCCAGTCTCATAAGCTCATCGTTGCTGTAATAATCGAGCTGAGAGTTGAGGAGCCTGAGCATCGCTGCGGCATCGCTGCTGCCTCCGCCAAGGCCGCCCCCGGCGGGAATATTTTTCTCGACGTGAAGAGAAATTTTGCACGACTTTCCGGCCTTGTTAAAATACGCCCTTGCCGCCCGGGTTATCAAGTTGTCCCAAACTGGAATCGTCGCCAGGAGCCACTCGTGCTTGCCCCCGTCTGAAATTATTTCGACTTCTATTGGGCCTTCTCGGTCGTACACGTCCAGAGTTTCCAGTTTTAAAAGATCACTCTCCTCCACTGATATCATGAGGCTGAAAATGTTATGATACCCGTCGTGTCTTCTGTTGAGGATTTCAAGGTGCAGATTGACCTTGGCATATGCGTTTTCCGAAAATTGCACGACGTTCGCAGTGATCCGCACCCCGAAATTTTGAGAAAACCTAAATTACTGCACGAGGGGTATTCTGTCAAGAAATAAAAACCCGGGCCAGCCCACCAAAATACGACATAATAATACCATCTTTTGGATTTTTTTTAGGCCCCCCGGCTTTACGGATGAATACCGACCAGAATTCTAAATGCACCGGGTCAGGAATCCTCAATACGGATCTTTACCACCCTATCCAGATCGGTATCAAGTATGGCCACAGTGCATTCATCATTCCCATAGAGGGTCCCTGGATTTATGATCCTGGATTTGTTTGACACGTAGTTTTCAAAAAAATGTGTATGACCTTTTATTATATAATGATATTTCCCCGAGGCCACAGTTTTCCGAAAAAGCGGCACATTATTGCCATGGAACACAAAAATCCGTTTCCCCTCGATTTCAATATCGCAGAACTCTTCCACCTTCCCGAAACCCAACTCTTCAGATTTATTGTTGATCATCTCAACATCTATATCACCGTTCCCCAGAACAAAGCGGCATTTCAAGTGGCCGAAAAGTTCGAGAACCTTCGGCGACGTCAGATCGCCGGCATGGATTACCAAGTCCACCTTTTTTTCTTTAAAAACCTCGACGGCTTTTTTTGTCATGCCGAGATTGTTATGTGTGTCGGAAAGTATTCCTATTTTCATCTCGTTCCCTGTCCTCTCCGTACTGCCTCCGTTAGCCAATTTTGAAAGGAGTGGAACTTGGGCTCTTTTTTAGCTAAGCCTGGCGCCGTTCGGTATCGATGGATCAATTTCGATGAGCACCGGGGCATCGTTTTTTTCTTTCTTTGCCGCGAGAAGCATACCCTGCGAAGTCCTTTTGAAGATAGTGGCTGGCTTCAGGTTGGCCACCAGAAGGATTTTCTTCCCCACCAGATACTCCGCATCGTACTGTTTCGCCAGTCCGGCCACCAGTGTGCGCCTTTCTCCGCCTGAATCGATTTCAAGCTCCAGGAGCTTGTCAGAACCTTCAATGCGGGCGGCCTTCAAGATTTCCGCCACCCGGATATCAACCTTTGCAAATTCTTTTATGTCTATGAGTCCATCGTTCTCCGCCATTTTCTGCTCCTTTTTTACCGATGCGTCGCCTTCCAATCCTTCCTTCTCGAGCTTTGGGAAGAGTACTCCCACGTCACGCACGGCCCCTCCGTCCTCAAGTGAATCCAGGCTTATGATCTTCATCCTATCGAATTGCGAACCTGCCATATCCAGGGCTTCAAGAATTTTAACCGATGCGTTCCTGAGGACCGGCGAAAGAACGACGGCCAGGGCGAAGCAGGATTCCAGCAGGTTTCTAATCACAGCGGAAAGATGGCCGGTTTTCCCCTCTTTGGCCAGAACCCAGGGTTTTGTTTCGTCGATGTACTTGTTTAAAGAGCCTATAAATTCCCAGAGATGTTGGATTCCGGAATTAAACCTGAACGCCATGGTATTATCAACATATTCATCCAGGGCGCGGATAAATTTTTCCTTCAGAATATCCCGTTCATGTACCGCCTCCTGAGGATACGGCGGCACTTTCCCCCCGAAATACCTCTCCGCCATATTGAAGGACCTCTTCACCATATTGCCGAGATCATTGGCCAGATCGTAGTTGATGCGGTTTATGACCGATTCCTCTGAAAACTTTGCGTCGAGGCCGAAAGTCATTTCTCTGAGGAAGAAATACCGTATCTGATCATCGCCAAACTTCTTCATCAAATCCACAGGACGCACAACGTTGCCAAGGCTTTTAGACATCTTCGCCTCTTCCATGTTCCAGTACCCGTGAACGTTCAGGTGCCGATAGGGCTCAATACCCGCCGCTTTAAGCATCGTGGGCCAGAAAACACCGTGGGGCTTCACGATGTCCTTCGCGATTATGTGTTGTGCCGCCGGCCAGTACTTCCGGAATGTATCTCCGTCAGGATACCCCAGTGCGCTCACATAATTTATCAGGGCATCGAACCAGACATAGGTAACGTAGTTTTCATCGAAGGGAAGGGGTATGCCCCACTTGAGCCTCGCCTTAGGACGGGAGATGCACAGGTCTTCCAGAACCTCCCCCTCGAGAAGCGACATAACCTCATTGCGGTACCGTTCGGGACGGATAAAATCCGGGTTGGCCTTAATATGATTAATAAGCCAGCCCTGATACTTGCTCATCTTGAAGAAGTAGTTGCTTTCTTCAATGTATTCGAGCTTCGTATCGTGGTCAGGGCACTTGCCGTCCGACATTTCTTTCTCTGTGAAATATCTCTCGCATCCGAAACAGTAGTATCCCCCATAACTGCCGAAATATATATCGCCGCCGTCGTACACCTTCTGAAGTATGGACTGGACCGCCTTTCGGTGGCGCCCCTCGGAGGTCCTGATGAAATCATCGTACTGCAAATCCATTTCTTTCCAGACCTGTTTGAAGGAGGAACTGATCCTGTCGGTGTATTCCTGAGGGGAAGCGCCGTTCTCCTGGGCCGCCTTTGCTATCTTGTCTCCGTGTTCGTCCGTCCCGGTAAGGAAATATGCGTCATAACCTATCATCATGTAAAAACGCTTCAGAAAGTCCGCCAATATAGTGGTATAAGCATGCCCTATATGAGGTTCGGAATTCACGTAGTAAATCGGGGTTGTCACATAAAACAGCTTTTTCATCTCAGCCTCTGCGGATCATGTCAAAAATCATCGTCCTGAATGTCTCCGGCGGTGTTGAGCAAACGCTGGGCCACCTTGGGCATTACGGAAATTTTGTTGTTTTCCCTGATGACGTCCTTGGAAGACACTTCGATGCTCATGTCCTGGAACTTCAACTTAATTTTACTTTTCAACGGTTCTATCGATTCCACCACGAATATCTTTCCTCCCACATCGACCTGCGAACCGGGCGTCGGGAAATCCCTGAATAGTTCCTTGTACACCTCATATTCATGGCTTAGGCAGCACAGAAGCCTGCCGCACATCCCCGAAATTTTCAGGGAGTTGAGGTTCAGGTTCTGCTCCTTCGCCATCTTGATCGAAACGGGATCGAAACCGTCTTTCATGTGGGTACAGCAGAGTTGTCTGCCGCAGGGGCCGAAACCTCCGACGAGTCTCGCCTCGTCGCGCACGCCGATCTGCCGCATTTCTATTCTGGTTCTGAACACCGAAGCAAGCTCGCGGACAAGTTCGCGGAAATCGATACGGTTTTCAGCCACAAAATAGAAAATGATCTTCGTTTTATCGAAGAGACATTTCACGGAGATCAGTTTCAAATCCAGTTTCTTTTCCCGCGCCTTGTTTCGGCACACATCGAAGGCCCGCCGCTCGATGTTCTCAATATCAGGTATCTGGTTCAAGTCCTCACCGTTCGGCACCCTGAGGAGTTTCCCGCTGATTTCTTTCCTTTCCCTGAACATACCCCGCTTGCAAATTTTCCCGATATCAACGCCATGTTCAGTTTCCAAGATGCAAAGCGATCCTTTCTTCACGAAAAGATGGTTTACATCCGCAATACAAGTTTGGTAACTGTTCCTTAGTTTAACGCTCGTCACTTCATGTGTTTCCACGGCGCACCGTCCTTTTCAACGTTCGGAGAAACCTCAAAAAATTAAATTTTTTAGGTCCCCATAAATCGCAACTACTGACAAACTCAGCATTTAACATTTTCCGTCAGCCTTGGGCGGGCGGATAATCGTAAATATTAGAGGTTGCCTGCTGGAAATTTTCCTTTCCCGCCGAAGGCATCCTATAAAACCAAATAAAGTTTACCTTCAGCCGTTATACGGCGTATTCATCGGAATATGCAACACCCCTCAGGGCGTTGACGGTCCCCACGTTCCTTACAATACTTTTCCTTGCCGCTAAGAGGATTTTTTGTATACGGACCACATCCTCCGTCCCGTCAAGAAACGCATTTCCAAAAAAATCCCCGACAATCCCGCCTTTTCCTTCACGATTAACGAGATCGAGAAGGTTTCTTCTGTAAATATTCACAAGCATCTCGAGAAGAAAATCCCCTCCAAATTTTTTTTCCAGGACCGAAACGGCGGCGAGAGAAGGCATGCCTCCCCTTGCCAGGGAGCTCACACATTCCGCGGCCGCACGGAAGTCCTCGATGGTCGATTCTCCGGCGAGACGCAGGGCGTATTCCGCGGAACCGCCGCAGATTTCCGCTATTACAGGAGAATTTTCGCCATGCAACCTCTTTTTTTCAAGAATACCCAATATCTCGCTTTCCCGGAGGGGTCCGAACTTCATTTTCATGCATCTAGAAAGGATAGTCGGCAAAAGCGATGAAGTCCCCGCCGCCACTAAAAAAAGGTAGGTGCCCGGCGACGGTTCCTCTATCGTTTTAAGAAGGGCGTTCTGGCCCTCGGGCCTGATACGATCTGCTCCATTGATAACGGCGGTGGTGACACCGGAAAACGACCTGAGGGAGAGTCTTTCGAGGAGCCAGCGGATGGACCCGCCTTCCTTCTTCTCTTCGCTTCCGATGGGTATGATCCCCCGCTCTCCGGGGGCAACAAAAATTGAATCGGGATGGACCCCGGCCTCCAATCTGACGCAATCTCCGCAGATGAGACACGGGGGGGCCTCCGACCGGCAATGGAGCGCCATGACGGTCCGCAGGGCCATCATGCATTTACCCACACCGGCATGTCCGTAGAAAAGAACGGTCCCGGGCATCGTTCCCGCCTCAAGAAGCCCCGCCAGTGCGCCTTTCAGACGAGCATGACCAACTATATCTTTGTACACATTATTCAACTCACGCGGTCCTTCCATACCATGATTTGAGACCAGGTGTTACACAGGAGTGACGGGATGTTAGAGGGCGCCATGAAAAATACGGGGCTGAGTTTCGTCTGTTTGGGCGGGCCGCCACGGCCGGATCAAAACGTCAAATCCAGAAGAAGCCCCCTGATCTCCTCGATTTCCTTGAGCAAGTTGAAAGCCGCGGCGCCTGTAATCTTACTCTGAATATAATCTATCTTTTCGTTTATCTTCTGTACTATGAGATAGTCTGACCTGTCCGCCCGGGCCCGTTTCAACACCGTCGTCCTAAAACCGTCATCGAGGGCCATTTTAAGTATATGCCGTATAATAGCCTTATACTTTGAAAGCTCAAAAAGATTTTGCTTTTCAAGAAAGCTTTGCTCCTGGTCCTTTAACTCATCCATGAGCTCATCCAGGCTCCCTTCTATCCTGAATTGGAGGCAGCTTTCAAGGGAGCCCGAAAACGTTTCTTCGCGCCGCACCGCCACGTTGGTTTTTTTCTTCCCTTTGACCCTGGTCTTTTCTTCTTTTTTGGTACTGGTGGAATATATCTCGATCATGTGGGTACCGCCTTCCAGTCAGGCGATTTCTTCCTTTTTGTTGATGATGCAGTTTCCTTCGAAAATGACGCCGTCTTCCATAATTAGGCTCGGGGTGATAATATTGCCGGTGACCTTCCCCGTGGAAAGCATGATAACCCTCTCCCCGGCAAAAATATTTCCTTTCACATATCCACCCACCACCACGACACGGGCCTTGATGTCGGTCACTGCCTCTCCCGACTTTCCAATTAGCACCTTGCCGTCAGTCTGGATGGTTCCTTTGAACTTGCCGTCAATCCTGAGGAGCCCATTAATATTGAATTCACCCTTAAACTCCGACCCTTCCCCGATGATGCTGTTGACGATATTGTCTTCGATTTGCTTTATCGCTCGTGCCATTTTAACCCAACAATAGGGAACCTCTAAAAATTAAAATTTTTAAGTTTCCCAAAGAATGTACCTACCGGCAAATTCAGCAGTTAGATATTCCCGACCGACTTCGGCGGGCGGGAGTATCTAAATATTAGAGGTTGCCATTACCCACATAACCCTGAACAACCGTGCCGCGAAACACATAGGGCACAATTTATCATAGTATACCTTATGTAAAGATATTACGTCAACAATTATATTGTGGTCCGGGAAACCATTCCCCATTCCATCCCGATGAATTTATTTCAAAAAATTTGGCACTGATATATCAAAAATAGTTGCAACTTTTGAATATCTGTATTTCAGTATATACCCTATAGCTGGGAACCTCTAAAAATTGAATTTTCAAGATTCCCATAAATTGTAACTACTCGCAGTCTCAGCACTAAAGTTTTCCGCCAGGCGGAGGTGGTTGACATAATAAATAAACGTTACCAACTGCAACAATTTTTGTGATCCCGGGTGATTATTACAGCTTTTCAAAAAAAAAAGGGGATATAAAATCCCCTTGAAGAGTTGATTTGGAGGTTCGTCAAAAAAAATAGGAGGACGACTAATAACCAAAAAATAAAATATTGGTTTTTTTGTCAACAACAAAATGAAAAAAATCCACTCAGCGCTTTGGATTCACTGTGCCGTAATGGGAAAAGGCGGGTTTTTTTTGCTCCCAAGGGATACTTGCGGTGCCATCCAGGAATTCACTGCTGTTACCTGACGCTTTCAACGATTCATACGCCTTCGAAGAGGTTTTAAACCTACAAACAAGGCTTTACTCCGGCAAGGTAGAATGCCTCGACCTGTCGAAGCTGACATTCATTGAACCGTATTCAATGATCGGCCTTTTGCTACTAGGCAGGAACTACCTGAGAAATACCGGTGAAAAACTCTCCCTGAGCAACATCCCCCTGGCCGTTCACCAGTATCTCTACCGTATGGATTTCTTCAAAAAGTGTGTATTCAATATGAGGGAGAGTCTGGATGAACGTTTTTTCCTCAAGCGCAGCCCTCAGAGCAGGAGCCTCGTGGAGATAACAGACATCCCTAACAAGGAGAGGGATAGTATCAGGGCAATTTCAGGAGCTATAGCGGTTTTTCGCAAGAGAGCGAGACATCTCCTCAAAAACTGGATCAGCGACACCAACGTAGATTATTTTGTCACAGTCATATCTGAGATATGCCAGAACATTTACGAACACAGTCTCGACTCCGGGTTTCTTTCCATGCAGGCGTACTCCTACGGCACCCAACAAATAGTGCGCCTGGTAATCTCGGATTCCGGAATAGGGATCCGGGAAAGTTTCGCGTTAAAATCGGGGATCAATTACGATTCGCCGGCCAGTCTTATTGAAATGGCCCTCACTACGACGATATCAAGCAAGCGCGAATTCGGCTACGGTCTTAGCCAGGTAAACTCAATAATCGAAAAACTCCGGGGAAGTATATTTATCCGTTCCGAAAATGCTTCGGTCTCAGTAATGTACAACCGCAAAACCGGGACTGCCACACATTCATTCAGAAAAAACGGTCTCAGCCTTTTCCCCGGCACCCAGATATCCATCTCCCTGACGGGTTGACTATAACCCCTGGAAGTTCTAAATACATGGAGAATAATGGCCGATAAGAATAGTACCTCGAACGTCGCTTCATCCGGTAGCTACGCATAACATCGAGTGAACAGCCCAAAAGCGCCCCTTTATTCCAGGGCAGCACTCTCCACCGGACCTACATAAAAGCGCTACTTCTGGCAATCAATGATAATCAAGCTTAATAAAATAGCCCCTGAATTAAAGCCAACAATACCCGACCTTATCACAAGACCGGTGGGGAAGGAACTTTACTCCCGGGTCATGGTAAACCTTGTGCATATCCACAAAGGGGAGGTGCTTCTCCTTGATTTCGAGGGATACCGCGTCCTGGACCCTTCTTTTATCGACGAATTCATCATTCGCCTTATTTTTAAATCCAGAGACGATGAAAACCATTTCTACGTCAAGCTGGCGCAAATATCGGAAATCGCTGCAATCAATATCGCCTCGGTCTTCAAATCATACACCGCTGTCAACAATATCAGGCTCGTCGTCATAACCGAAAGCCTCATCGAAAATAATTTTTTCATAGGTGACCTTCATCCACAGGAACGGGACATCATCAACTACCTCATGGTCAATAAAACGGCCATTCCCATGGACATTGCAACTTTTCTTGAAATTGACACCGCCAGGGCCGAAACTCTTCTTCATTCCATGCATTCCATGAGAACGATACGGCAACTCCTCGAAGGAAACACCGTTATATACTGTCCGGTATAACCCCACGCTGGACTGGACGGTAAAAAATCGTACTTGATTTATAAGATATCGCAGTGTAATAATGACGGAATGGTTTCTCTAACATAATGGTGCATTCTATGGCAGCACGGCATTCCTTAAAAAAAGCGCGAGAGATGCTTAAGAGCGGAGATGACAGCCTTTTTGGGCTCCTTTCATCTTACAAGATATATAACACCTATTTCCAGGTGGTAGTTTCGAAAGAAAACGATCGCATAGCCGTTTTGATAGCCGGAAACCCCAAAAGCTGGGAAAATATCCCCCTCGAAAAGTATAAGAATTATGTCCGGGTTCGCCGCCTTGAATTAGGCGTCAACCGTCTGAACATCAAATACCTGTCTCCACAGCACATTATCATGTTTTACGGACCCATCCTCGGCTTAAAACTGCCTTCAAACAAGGTGACCTTTATTAATAATCTGGATAAGGACGGTTATTTTATCCTGGAAACGTCTTTGAAATACATGCCCCTGGTGTTCCAGAACTTGAAGCGTCTCATAAACCTGCCGCCTCAGAAAAAATACGAAATACTGGAAAAATTCATAGCCGAAGCGCCAAAGGGATAACCATGGCAGAAACCAACCAGTACGATTCTCTCGGGGAGAAAACCAGACAGATCAACATCGCCATGAAATACACCGGAGGCGATGTGGAAAAAGCAAAACAGATGGTCAACGGCCAGCTTGACGACGTCATCATCATCAAAGGCAGGTTCTCTGCGGGAGGGCACACCTACGGAGTATTCCTCGTCTTTTTCAACATTGAGCACAACTATATTATGAATATTAATTCACTTCTTACGGATACGAAGTCCATTCACGACAAGGTTTCCATCAACGATGGTTGGAAATTTTTCTATTCAAAATTCAAGGATTATGTCGGCAGTGAATTGAAACCCGGCTCCGGAAGCGGAGGATCCTACGAATTCACCCGCCACCTGGCGGATTCCCTTGGAGGGTACGACATATTCGAGTACATCGTTGACAATAACATTGAAATTGTAACCGACATTCTTGTTGAGATAATTGAAAAATACTACCAACGTGACGAAACACAGTGCCAGCTCAATTTCGAGAAAACAAGCTCCCTTCAACTTGAGCTTTTGGGGATACCTGCAGAAACAGTGCCGATCTCCAGAGAGAAACCTGTCGACGAGGACACGTCTTCCGAATCGGAAGAGGAAAAACTCATCGCCAAAATCGAGAAGGAGGCGGAGCACATAGTAGACGGCCGCGTCATCGTTTCCCCCGTGAAGGGAAAATACATAAACGACATCCTGCCCGGCGATAGGATGAAGGTCCTTCTGACAAATGAGAACGACGATATCGCAGTTAAGGTGGCGACGGCCCAGAAGGCATTAACCTCTGACGGTGAGATGCTCCCCGTCAAGGCCCGTGTCAAAGCGAAAATCCCCCTCAGGGAAGGGGGATTCGCTATTTACGGCGTAGTCGCAAAAAACATCCTCGCGAAAATCGTAGAGGAGGAAAACGTCAAGATAGAAATGGAAACCGTCCAGACAGCGGAAGTGAAAGCAGGAAAGGACAGCCAGAGTCTTCTCTATCTAGCGCTCCTAATAGGAGCCCTTTTAATTGGCCTGCTCGTGATCATTATGCTTGTCTGACACCATTCGGTGTCCGATTTCTTCAGTTACTCAATGCCGTACTTCTTTATTTTCGCCTTGAGCGTATTGCGTGCGATATCAAGCACGCGGCTCGTCTTCTGGAGGTTCCAGTTGGTCAGCTCAAGTGTCTTTAAAATATATTCTTTTTCAACCCTCTCCACGACCATATCCAGGGTTTCATAATCATCGGGGAGTTTTACCGATTTTTTCCTACCTCTTGCATGGGCATTCATTGATGTGCTCCTTTCCTTTTGGTTTAACATGTCGTCTCCTCAAAAAAACAATATTCTCTTGAAAATAATGCCGATACAAATACCATTGATCCGTTACCATCTCGCACCCTGCGGCAGGATTAATCGCATGCACTACTCATTTCAATACAAAAACAAAGCAATAATGAATACTATATAATAAGAAATTGCCTATTGCTCTTTATAAGTATACCCTATGATTTCAGAAATACCAAAAAAAATTTCATCATTTATTTTTATCATTTTGAACTGCAGTGTATATTTGTATGCCCAGCTCCCGGGATGGGTCCTCATCAAGGATTTGGACGGAAACGCCTATCATATTGACAAACAGGGTAAAATATGGACTTCCGGCAAGCCGGAGTACAAATATAAGGCGGTTTCCCTTTCCGGAATCGATTTTTATCTGAATCACGGTCTGGATTTAATAAAAAACCACCATATAACCGAAGGCTTAAACATTCTACAGTCAATCCTTGCAATGCCAGCAGGCAACGACCGTATCTACAGGGCGCAGTGGAAAGCCTCCGATGCAGTCGCAAAATTGAAAAAGAGGGAAGGCCCCCGGTACATGCGCCATATCGAAAAAGCCCCTTTGCTTGTATATCGGACCGAAAATGCGGTTGTCATTGAAAACTGTATCACCCATTACCGCCTCAAATCCCCTTTCGACACTGTGATTCTCAGGACAAGCCTTAGAAAACGTCATGATTACCTGTACCACGGAATCCTTGCGGGCCTTCGTTTCGGAGCCGAAGAGAAATCGCGGAAAATGAAAAAGGACTCCTTCGACGCTCTGCTATCCGTCGACAGTGAAAAATTTAAATCGACCATATCATCAATAGAAGAGCTCACCGGGCACTGGCGCATCATCCTAACTGATGACATCTACGAGAGAAAGGAACTGTTCCGCGACAGATACCGGGTCATCAATAAGATCGACCATCATGGCTATCCTGCTTTTTCGGGATATGAAGGCTATTTGGCGAAGGGAAGGCTCGGATGCATTGTGCGTATTATTTTCAACGAGGGCGCCCACGATCGGTACGCTAAGCCGCTCCTCGAGATTATCGAGAACATGCAGTATTGACCAATATCTGCGGGCTACCGTTTTACTACCTGCAGCTTATCGAACCACCCTGCCTTATCATACTCGGAAATACGCTTGAGGGCCAGTTCGGCCTCGTTTTGAACACGGTAGGGTCCAACGTACAGCTTGTATTTTCCCGCATTCTGGGACAGTATTACCGTATGGCCCTTCTGGGAAAGGAACCGGGCAATTTCCTGCGACTCCTTATGAGCATAGAGCTTTTGAAGCTTAATCACGTAGGGATAATGCGACCGCGGAAACACCGTTTTCGGGGCAATGCCCTTCACCGATGCCTCGGCATGCGGAATGAGGTTCGAAACCTTGCTCCCAATCTGGGACATCGCTTCCCGGGTATCGTCATCTATTAACTGGGCCTGGGAACCGGCGGCGAACTTGATTCCCACCGCTATTCCGGCCGTAAAAGATACTATGCACAGTCCTATTATCAGGGACATCATACGGGATGCACGTTTTTTGTTTCTGTCGGCTTCCTTCCTGTACATCGCATCGAGGCGCGCAACATTGTCCGCGTCATGGATGGCCATTGAATTATTCATCGCCCTGGCGTCCCTGCCCGAATAAAAATCCATATTCTGCATAATATTCATGTTCCCGATATAGAATAAACTGAGGGGAACCTCAAAAAAATTTAATTTTTAAGATTCCCAAAAATTGTTACTGCTGGCAAACTCAACATTGGTTTTTTCCGCCCGCCTCCGGCTGGCGGGTAAACCTGGTAATTAGAGGTTGCCTGAGGATAGCATGGGTCTACATTAAATATTCGACCCTGAGGCGGTAAATAATTAGAAAAAATATGGGGCTTAGGGGTGACTATATTATAGGGGTAGGCTTACTGCGTGGGTATCCGCCCCGCTTCCCTCTTTCTTTGAGGGCCTGACGGACGATTTTTTTAAGAGCCTGGATTTCACGTTCCTTTAGGAGGCGATAGGATCCTGAATTGATTCCTCGCACCTGGAGGGGGCCAAAGGACACTCGTGTAAGTTTTTTTACTCGGTAAGAAAAATTTCCGAAGGTGATCCGGACCTGCCGTTTCTTCCCTTCCTTGATTTTGAGCAATACCCGCTTTTTGGAATCATCCAGAAAAACGATTTCCGCGGGCCTGGTCCTCCTGCCGTACATGAAGATCCCTTTACAGATTTTATCCCTTACCGCATCCTCCAAGGGCCTGTCCAGCTCAACCAGGTATTCCTTTTCAATCTCAAATTTCGGATGAGTCAGAACGTATGCAGCGTCGCCATCGTTGGTCATCAGAAGAAGCCCCTCCGTGTCCCTGTCGAGCCGCCCCACCGGGACTACGCCGGCGTTTTTGTACCTTTCAGGGACAAGGTCCATCACCTTGAGGCGGTTTTGCACGTCATCCACAGTGGTGAGATACCCCTTAGGCTTGTTAAGGATCAGATAGTGATACCCTTCAATCCGGACGCGCCTGCCAGCATATTCCACGATATCCTTGTCCTGATCGATATCGGTGGAAAGGTCGTACACGGCCCTTCCGTTGACCTTCACTCTCCCTTCCCTGACAAGCTCTTCCACATTCCTGCGAGAACCAACGCCGGCATGCGCTAAAAACCTATTGATTCGCATCCTCCCCCTCTTTGGGTCCTCCTTCCTGCACCGGCTTGTCTTCATCGAGGCTGGAGGATGTTTTCTGAAACTTGATGAAATCCTTATCATTATCTTTTTCCAGATACACCATTGTCCCCCGATGTATTATGTGGAGGCTCGTATTGAAGGTGGTTCCTTTGAGGAAGATGATTTCGTTGTCCTTGAAATTGAGATTGTACTCCCCCGAAATAGGGTTTCCTCCCCGAAGGTACGATTTATATTTCCCATCGGGCGATATTTCAAGGGCGTGCCTCGTGAAATCTCCCCTCTGGTCGACGCTCCACCATTTCCCCGAAATTGTTTTCATCACCCTCTTTGATTCCTCTTCCCAAAAGGAAGAAACATAACTGTCGATACTCGATTTGTTCTTGTTGTTAAAAAACTGGATGTTTTTCCCCCATATCCACCCGGAAATGCCGTTGCTGGCCTTGACCTTGTACCAATACCCGGTTGACCCGCTCACAGTGGCCGGTTCCTTTGAGCGGTCGAGGATCTCGACAAGTTCCGCTCTTTTTAGAAGCATTACCCTGGCCGCGTATACGATAGGATCGATCCTCATGACCGAGTTTTCTCGTAGTATCATGCCGACAACTTTGTTTTTCTTTAAATCGACCTGGCGAGGTTCCTCCTCCCTGCCGCAACGGCTGAAGCCCAAAGAAAGAACCCCCAATAGTACGGACAAAAAGATGATGTTTCGCATGAAAACCTCTACTAATTTATAAGAGAAGCTCACATAATTGAGTTTTTTAGTTTCGCATAAATTATTACTCAGGCAAACCCGGCAATTAGGTTTTTCCACCCGCCTTTGGGGGGCGGGAAAACCTAATTTTTTGGGGTTGCCATAAGACTGCTTTCGGGATACATTTTATCAATCAGATCCTTGTACTTGTCCTGAATAACGCTTCTTTTGAACTTGTAGGTCAGGGTCAACTCTCCCGTTTCGACTGAGAAACTATGGGGCAGAAGGGTGAATTTCTTTATCTGTTCGAACCTGGCCAGGGTATCCGAGATGTCCTCGATGCGTTTTCGATAAAAAGCAATTATTTCAATGTTGGTAACGAGGTCCTCGTTCGTTTCGTACTCTATGTTTTTTTGTCTGGCGTATTCTCGAAGTCTGTCGAAATTTGGCACCACGAGGGCGGAAAGATATTTCCGTTTGTCTCCAACAATGCAGAAGTTTTCTATGAATTCATCCGCGGTAAACAAAGATTCAATGGGGAGGGGGGCTATGTTCTTCCCTCCCGAGGTAATGATGAGGTCCTTCAGTCGGCCCGTGATCATAAGATTACCATCGGAGGTGAAAACCCCCACATCGCCGGTGCGGAAAAATCCGTCGCTGGTAAAACAGTCGTTGGCGTCCTCCCCCGAGTAATTGTAGTATCCCCGGCATACCATGGGCCCTTTAACAAGTATTTCCCCCTCGTCCGATATCTTTTCCTCGGCCCCCTTTAGGGGGGGGCCGACGGTGCCTGGCTTGCTTTTCCCCGGAAGATTGACGTTAATTACCGGGGAGGTTTCGGTCAGGCCGTATCCCTCAAGAATCTCCAGACCTATGCCCCCGAAAAAATAAGCAACCTCCACGGAAAGCGGCCCTCCGCCAGAGAATAGTATCCGCATCTTGTCCATGCTGATGATTTTTCTCACCTTCGAATAGAAGGGGGCCATAAGGAGCTTCATAGCGCGGAGAAACAAAGGTATTCGTTTTCCGAAAACCTTCCTCATAAAATACTCTTTCGCTACGTTAAGGGCAAAGGTGTAGCGCAGCTTTTTAAACGAGCCGTACTGTTCAATCACCTGGAGGACATGTACGTACAGTTTCTCGTACATTCTCGGGACGGAACACATGACCGTGGGTTTGATTTCAGATATATCGCTCACAATTTCCTCAGTGTCGAAAGTGTGGGATATGGCCATTTTCGAACCGATTAGCGCCGAAGCGAAGAGGTCCGAAGAGAGCCCAAAGACATGGCTAAAAGGAAGATGGGACTGTCTTGTATCGTCGGCGGTTATGTCGAAAAGGTCCTCCAGAGGCGATTGGGCCAGGAAGTTTCCGTGAGTCAACATGACCGCCTTTGCGATTCCCATGGTTCCGGCCGTGTACACCAGGGCAGCCAAATCGTTCTCCTTCAAACTCTGAACAGATTTTAGCACTTCTTCAATTCTGTTCGAAGTCTCTCCCATCCGCATCAACACCTCGTAGGTGAGAACATTTTGATCTTCCGTATTCACCGGAAAGTCCACAATAAGTTTGCGTAGTGGAGTTTTCACGCGGTTAAGCATGGGGAGCGCCTTCTGATACTGCCCAAGAGAACCGGTAAAAACTACACGGGCGCCGGAATGGGTCAGGAGATTCCACGCCAGGTCTTCATGGAGAGAAGGATATATCGGAACGTACACCGCACCGATCGACATAATCGCGTAGATTTCCACGGCATGGCGGAGCGAGTTCGGCGAAAAAACGGCGACAAAATCGCCTTTCCTAACGCCTATTTCGAGCATGCCTGCGGCGACTAAAAGCTGTTGTTCAATAAATTCGCTCGATTTCACCGGGATAAAATTTCTAGTCGGAAGACCGCCCTTTTCTTTTGTCAGAAAAGACGTGCGGTCCCAGTACTTCCGGTAGGTTTGTAATTCGATCGCGCAGATTGATTTTCCGTCCAGTTCGTATGCATCCAATAGTTTTTTCAGGTCTGCCATCATGTCACCTCATCATCTCGCACCTCCCCGCAAGCAACCGGCGGGTGAAATAACGATGCCGATACCTCAGTCGGCCATTCTGAAGGAATCCTTGTCGACCTTGTCATGGATTTTATACCGCACGAAGATATCCAGAAGATCGGTATCTATCTTATTGTTTTTCGCCTCTTCGGTAAGGATGCGGATTGCTACATCCTTTGAGATGGCCCGCTTGTAAGGCCTATCAGATGCGGTCAGGGCATCGTATATGTCTGCAATGGCCATCATCCTCGCCTGAACGGGAATCTGGTCTTTTCCCTTTAACCCCTGGGGATACCCTGTGCCATCAAGCTTTTCATGGTGTTTCAAAGTAATTTCCGGGATGTTTTTGAACTCCGGTGGCCACGGTATCCTGCTGACGAAATTGTAAGTATGTAGTACGTGGCTTTCTATCTCCTTCCTTTCCTCCTCGTTCAGACTGCCCCTTCTGATGGAAAGGTTGGCACGAGTGGGACCGTCCAGAATCTCTATGGAATTCCCCTCAATATCTCGGCAGAGGATCTGGCCGATTTCCAGCATCACGGAATCAAGTATCTCCCCAGGGTCCCTTTCGGTCACCGTCGGTTCATTCAGTGAAGCGATCGTTTCCTTCGCTTTTCGGATAGCCTCCAGTTTCTCCTTTCGGCCAATTTTAAACGATTCCACCTGTTTTCGGGCCTCCTCGGAAAAAGTTGCCTCGGCACAGCCGGCATCACAGATCAGATACTGGAGCTCGATGACGCGGTACAGATAGTTGATCTTCATTATCAGGTTTTCATAGTCCTTGGGGAAAAGCTTTTTACCTTTCATGAAGATCGCAAGGTCGATATAAACTTTACCAAAATCATGGAGCAGGGCGGCGTATTCAAGTTCTTTTATTTCCGTGGCGGAGAAAGAGACGTCCCCAAAGACCCCTTCGGTCTCTTCATTTACAGCCCGCGCCATTTCCTTGCAGATCTCGGCGACCCGGAAGGAATGTCCGGACGTGGCCTTGTCCCGCGATTCAATCGCGTTGACCGATGCCCTGACAAACTCCTCGAACTGCGTCTCAATCTGTTTTATCATCCTGTTGTTTTCCATCGCTATGGCGGCCTGGCTCGCAACCGCCTCCATTAGACCTTCATAGCGTGGATCGAAAGGCAATACCTTGGTGTCAAAATCTTCAGGCGTTTCAAGCCGTATTTCGAATGCTTCGTTACCCGTTACCAACTGTGTGTCCTGGAGGTTTTCTTTGCTGTTGAGAAGCTGTATGACTCCGATGATTTCGTCGATATGGTTGCGCATAGGAACGGCGAGCATGGTCTTCGAGCGATAACGGTGCTGTGCATCTATCGACGTATTGAAAGAGAAGGGGGAGCCAGCGGGGAGATTGTACATGTCCTCCAGGTTCAGGACCTTCCCGGTGATCGCCACATACCCGGCAATGGACTTCATGTCCATTGGCATCACGAATTCCTCAATTGGGATGTCCTTGGAAAAAGTGTGTGAATATTTAAACCGAAGCTGGTTTTCACCTTTTTCATTCTTCTCAATAAGATAGATACTCCCGGCGTCGGCCCCGGTAATTTTTTTACTGAGAAAAAGTATCACCCTGAGAAGTGTGTCGGGGTCCTTCTCCACAGAGAGCGATTTTCCGATGTTGATGAGGTCTTCCTGGTCCTGCTTCGTGTCAAGAAGCTGGAGATATTTTTCGTCCTTGTCAGCCCGGAAGTCGTAGTACTCCCGAAGAAACGCGAATCCCCTGCGCAGGAGGAAATGAAATTCCACTGCGGAGAGGGGTGATGTGCGCATATCGTAAATTATTCCCAGGTCCTCATCGCAAACTGAGTCGTGGGCCCCACCGGGATCGAAGAGGACGATTCTGTACACAAGATCCCGATAATTTATCTGACGGAAGCAGTCAACGAAATTAGAAAAATCTTCGGCTTCCAGGAAAACCAGGGCCAGGACCGGCTTTTCTTCGGCCCGTTCCAGAATGTCGGCAAGATGTTCAGATGCGTCGGACGCAACGGCGATAACCTCCTCCGAATCCGGGAAGGAGGGGATCATTGCCCTGACCTTTTCCGACACCAGCGCGAGTTTCATAATCGATTATGCACCTTACCCGATTACTAACTAACTGCCGTCAACCCCTATTCGGTTTTCGCAGTTGGTAAAATATGATGTGCCCGGAACCGCGTCATTTTGTACGCCCTAAGCTTCCGAACAAATCCGTGATATAATCAAATTTTGCCGAAGAATAGGCAATACAATATTCCGTTAGAAGGAATGAATTTGCGATAATTTCCCTTATGTCGGGCTCTTTTCCGCTCATGTATCTCAGAGAGCCCCCGGCCTTCAGGACTATGGGCATAAGGCCCCCCCAGTCCCACAGGTAAGATCTGCCGATGAAAGCCAGGGTCCTGTTCCTAACATTGTCCGCAACAAGGCAGCCATGGAGGGCCGTTGAACCGAGATTGCGCACCTTGCCGGGAAAAGTCAGCGTGTAATTTTTGAATAATTCTGCTGTTACGAAAATATTGGTTTCCGCCTCCACGGGCATGTCCCGGTCCACTCTCACGGGAACGCCGTTTAAATAGGCCGCTTTGTCATCGTTATGGAACATCATGCGGCACCCTGGACTATAGACGAATCCATAGAGGGGGGTGAATCCTTTAAATATGCCGACGGACACGCTCCAGGTAGGCAAACCCATGGAAAAAACGGCGGTCCCGTCGATGGGGTCTATGACCGCAAGCAACGTCGTTTCATCCACTTCTCCAAAGCTCTCTTCCCGGTCCTCCTCGTGGATAAATTTCATGGTGGGGAACCTGCAGGAAAGCTCCCGGATGAGGAACTCCTGGATTTCTATATCGGCCTGGGTCACTATGGAATTGTCATCCTTGCGGCGCACTGCTGCGCCTCCCTCTTGAATAGACATGCCCATACCCCCGGCTGCGCCCAGGAGCTTTACCATAAAGCCAAAATCATCAGGAGACAGGATAGAATCCATGCAAACACTCTGAAAGATGTAATGGACGGGACTCAGATGGGGAGAAGAAAAGCGAAGCTACCACAGCTTTCGGGGAAATCCGTTGAGGAGAAGGTGGACTTTTTTTATCCCCGGAATATTATCCATGATCGATTTTTCCAGGGACAGACTGAATGCATCGTCGGAACCCTGTACAGCTTCAATCCTCTCTTTACCCGCTTCGTAGTCCACGTCAATGACGCAATTGTCCCCGCTCACCCATATATTGCGGACATAGGTAATCACCGGAACGATGTGCGCCGTATTCTCAAACTTTGATCCCTTCACCACCATCTTATAGATAAGGGCGGCGTAATTTTCCTTTTTCTCAGGGACGAGGACCCTGCGCCCTTCCCTGAGAATGGTTTTCGCGTCCAGATCAGGAACATGAATTACAATATCGCTTTGGAAATCGAGTCTTGGCAGGGCCGGAAAAATATTAAAAATATTTTTATCAGTATGAAAGCAGAACATCAGGTAATCGGCGATGAGCATGAGTGAAATCAGAAGAACAAGGAAGCGGGTCCTTCCAATCCTGTCAAGCCCTCGGTACCTTTCTGCATATCCGGCCGCTTTCGCATTTAACCACTTGATGAGTTTCATAAGGCTACCTTGAAAATTTATGTTTTCACTCCCTCCTAAGGCGGGCGGGAAAACATAATTGCTTATTTTGCCATTTTGATCTAAATAATATCGTTCCGCACCATATAAAGAGAGCCTCCAACTGTCACTTATTTTTTAGCTACATATCTGTTTTTTACCGCCCGAGTTCTGCCGCCACCCCGGTTTAAGGTTTTGAAAGATCATGTATCCCGTCATTATACCTGGTGATGAACCCTATCACCCCCCTGGCTATTCCGCGGGCCAGTTTTCGCCGGTAAGCGTCTTTCTTAAGATAACGAGACTCCTTGGAATTGGAAATATATCCCACCTCTACCAGTACGGCGGGCATGAGGGCCCCCCTGAGTACATAAAAATCGGCTTTTTTCACTCCCCGGGACTTGAACTCCTTCACTTCCCTCGCAAGGCTTTTCTGTATCTCCCCTGCTAAGGTGGAGCTCTCCCTCTGTATCTGGGTGGTCAGCATGAGGGCCTCTAAATATTCCACATCATCGTATTTTTTCTTCGAAGCCGTGTTCTCCATGACAATGACATTGTTTTCAATCGTCGCCGTTGTCCGAGCCTCTTCATTTGTCGGATTTGGGGACAAAAAATATGTTTCATATCCCGAGATTTTCGGCGACAAAGATGCATTGGCATGAATGCTGATAAAGATCCCGTTCCCGGAGCCCGTCAGCATGCCATTGGCGATCTCCGTACGCCTCGAAAGTTCCACAAATCGGTCATTTGAGCGGGTGAACTTTATCCGCACATTTCCAGCCTTCTCCTTCAGCTCTCTGGCAAGATACCGCGCTATCCACAGAGTGATGTCCTTTTCCCGGGAACCGTGGCCGATGGCCCCGGGGTCCCGGCCTCCGTGCCCCGGATCAATGATAATGAAAGATATTCTTTCTTCCGTCCCTGTGGAGGGGGG
This sequence comes from Spirochaetota bacterium, assembly GCA_029974015.1. Taxonomy (GTDB): domain Bacteria; phylum Spirochaetota; class UBA4802; order UBA4802; family JAGODF01; genus JAGODF01. The sequence continues at coordinate 42,600 of JARKUF010000016.1, read as the reverse complement.
CCTTTCCTGCTGCGCTATCTCCTGCTCCTTCTCCTGTTGTTCGGCGCCGATGGATATGGTGTTCCCTGTCCGAACCACCTGCATATCATGGTAGAGGGAACGCGCAAGCGGGAAAAATAAAGGAAGGGGCATTAAAACCTCACCCTTATTCCTGGCCACGGGATAATCCGCCCTGGCGACCTTCCCGTTCACCAGAGCGACAGGAAAACCGACCTGGTAAACCGCTATGGCCGCTTTACGATATAATTTTCCCCTCTGGGTGATGATATCGAAGGAGTTGTCGATGTTTGTCGTATTGATAAAGTCGTAAAGCGAAACGTATTCCCGGGAATTCCAAAAAACAACTTTCACTGAATTCCCGGCTTTTCCCGGGAGGGGCATTGCGGAAAGGAGAACGGCGATAAGCGCAAGCTTGAGCAGGTGCAATCCCGCTGCCCGGGTTTTTATATTAGACCTTGCCATTACACTGTGCGTCCTTGAAAACGATTACCTTAGGAACCTGTCTGGAAACGTCATAGTCAAGAAAATTTCTCACCGAGAGACCTTTTGAGTACAACACAGTTTAAAAAAACGCATTCACGGACAATTTCTCTGGACTTATGTTTTCCCGCCCGCCTTAGACGGCATGAAAACATAAGTCCAGAGTTTGATGGATTTTTTAAAAAAAACTCCTCATGGAAAAATTTCATATGCCGAAATAAAGATTAAGGACAAATTTGCAAAAAATTCTGAAAAATAGCTAAATCATGCCGAAAAAGAACCATTACCATCAATAAACGACTTAAAACATGGATTATTACTGATATTCACCTTTAATTTCGCATAATATTTATACGATAATTTCATCGTAAGGGCCGAGACCCGAGCGAAACGAAGGACTCGCGAAAGGATCTTTGAAAACTTTATCAAACGATGCTGGAACCATTCTATCCGGCGTGATATGTGCGGGAATGAACGGTTGCAGCATTTCAAGGGTATTCCCTGAAATAAAAAGCGCAACCTGGTATTAAAGCCTGATAGGGAGATCAGGCGTAAACAAACAAAGGAGTGTTTAACCATGATTATCAACCACAACATGAGCGCTATAAACGCAAACAGAGCGCTCAAGTTCAAGCACTGGGACGTAAACCGGTCAATGGAGCAGCTTGCATCGGGTATGCGGATCAACCGCGCCGGTGACGACGCTTCAGGACTGGCCGTTTCCGAAAAAATGAGGGCCCAGATTCAAGGCCTCAGGCAGGCGGAAAGGAATACGGAAGACGGCATGTCTTTCGTGCAGACGGCCGAAGGATATCTCAACCAGACCGCGGCCATTCTGCAGAGAATCAGGGTTCTCGCGGTGCAGTCGTCGAACGGGATATACACCCAGGGTGACAGACAGCTCATTCAGGTGGAAGTATCAGCTCTGATCGACGAAGTTGACCGCATCGCCTCCCAGGCGGAGTTTAACAAATTCAGGCTCCTCCTCGGCGACTTTGCAAGGACCAACGCTACCGCAAGTATGTGGTTCCATATGGGGCCCAACATGCACCAGAGGGAGCGCGTATACATCCAGACGATGACTTCACTGGGGCTTGGCCTCAAGGAAAGGACTGGCAGGTTCCTTGCCAATCTCAGCACCGCGGAACTGTCCAATAGGTCCATAGGGATCGTTGACGACGCGCTGCACAAGATCAGCAAGCAAAGAGCGGACCTTGGTGCTTACTACAACAGGCTTGAACACGCAGCCCGCGGACTTATGAACGCCTACGAGAACCTCCAGGCTTCTGAAAGCCGCATAAGGGACGCTGATATGGCCGAAACTCTCGTTGATCTGACCAAAGACCAGATTCTGACGCAGAGTGGTACTGCAATGCTGGCTCAGGCGAACATGAAGTCGAGGACGATTTTACAGCTTCTCGGCACCTAAAAAGATACTTTATCAGTTTAGTAGGGAATACCGTGGTCCAACCGCAAACCCGCTCGAAAGAGCGGGTTTTTCATTCTTAGACAAACCCTAATCATTACATTTCCGGCGTGAGGTGAAATATTAGTGATGATTGCGCCAGAACCTGATATATGGGCCCCCGAGACGTAAGAGAAGATGAGAAAAGCGAAAGGCGGGTAAATGATGATAAAGCAAATTCCTTTTCTTGGCTATCTCTGAAATATCCAGCCACCTGGGACGTCAGCTTCATGCCCTTTCGTACTCTGGCGAGGGTCAGGTGGGGCTTAAAGCTTCTCGTTTCCCTGGGAAAGCCGAATCTGCCGGCGAATAATTCCACTGCCTCGTTGAGGTCCCTCAGGGCATTTCCGTCCGTTTCGACGCCGCACCATAGAACCGAGGCCCGGGCAAGATTTGGGTAAGCACCAAGCCCCCGAAGCCGGTAAGGAATTGGTCCCTCCGGAAGTTTGATAGAGGTGAATTCGCGTACAATATCGGAAGAAGGCCCGGCCCTGCACTCACCGAAGAATTTGAGCGTTACATGACAATTATCAATTGGCACGGCCTTTAAAAAGAGAGGGTGCCGTGAAAGCATGTCGAAAACCGGAGTTAGCCCTTGGAGGACGCTTCTCTCGATTTCCAGGGCGATGAAAAGCCTCATTATCGCTATTACCGCTTTGAATAATTCTCTTTGGGGAATCCCAATAGGATTTACCTACGCTCAATAATCCTCTATGATGAGGGGGACCACCACATGTCCATCTTCGAACTCCGGTGAAAAGCTCCTGATTTTTTCCACTGGGAGCGAATCGGTGACAAAATCCGGGCGCAGTACGTTTTTCAATTCCAGAATATGCCCGGCAGGTTCCACCCCTGAAGTATCGAGCTCGTTGATTATTCCCAAATAATCCACTATTCCGGAAAGTTGGCTGGAAAACTCAACCTTTTCCTCGCTGGAAAGTTCAAGTTTCGCGATTTCGGCAAGCCTCGTTATCGCGTCCCTTTCCATCTTCATCGCTACCTCGCCGCTACTTCTCTGTTTTATGCGTATTCACGAAATATTTTCCCTTCGTTCTAAATTCAAGCCTTTTAAAATGAAAACGCGCTGCTTTTTCCTCCCCATTTTCAACTTTTATCATCGAAAGGAGTTGCATCTCCCTCTCCTGGACAGGCACCCAATCGAATGCTACGATGCGGATAATGGAATCACCCGGAGCAATAGCAGTAAAATGATAATCGATCACTTCATGTTCGTAGTTGATTTCCCTAAAGCACCAAGCTTCCCCAAGATACCGTCGGACCCCCAGGAGCCTCTTGTAATCGATGGCCGCATAGACCGGGGATTTGCACCGCTCCTCCGCTTCCGCGACTGATAGTGGTTTTTTCACCGTTTCCCCGAACATAAGCATAATATCTCCAAGGGAAACAGGCTTCTTTCCCACATTCGCGACGACAACGTGGAAAAAAAGCAACCGGGGAAGCCTCGTCTGCGATACGTTTTTTTTGCTCCTGAATGTTTCGAACTCAAGAATTTTTTTCCAGTCCTCAGTTCCAATCTCCTGTACGGCAATGTCGAAGTCGCGGAACCTCATCAGAGCACAACCGTGTTTTGAGAGAATCTCCACTTCCGCCTTCGCTTCGGGCCGCACGGCCCTGCCCATGCCGTACTTCCGGCCGCACGCCGTACCTCCCCATGCCACGAGCGACGCAAGAATAAGCGCCGGTACCATCCGATAAAAGAAGGACCCTAGTTTTTTCTTCATGCGGTAATAGAACCCTTTAAGTTCGATGAAATGGATTTCGCTTCTCTTCACCATGATAACATTTAGAGTCGTCCGGTTCACCAGGTCCCAGAGAAGGTCCATGTCAGGGCTGTTGATGAAGTAGTCCAGGTCCACCTGGAACGCCCCTTTGAACCGCCTGCCCCCTCCTTCCTGGGTAATTTGTTTGATAAAAAAGTCGAGGTCCAGGTCCTTGTCCCTCGTCCTGAGGGACGCGTCAAGGACCAGGTTTTTCCCTCCATTTCTCTCCACAACCGCATACACCACCGCCGTCTTTATCGCCTCGGCATTCAAGAGAAAATCGGCGATCACGGCAATGCTGTCACGTTCCTTTTCGTCGATAAAACCGACACCTGTGATCAGCCAGTCTTTGAAAATGGTCCTGTTTTTCATGGCCTTCTCGAGGATGGCCAGTGTATCCTCGGAAAAGGCTATTCCAGATATCTCATTGATCGCTTTTTGGTCCGCATATTTTGAGAGGAACGTCATGGCGCGGAAATCGTCGTCTCCGGCGTGTAGATAATTGTCGGTATCGGTCCTTATGCCGAAGACAAGTGGGGTGGCAATGGCTCCCATTATCTCTCCCAATCCGACAGTCCCTGAATCCTGGAAGGCCAGGGCCATAATGGTGCTCGTCGATCCGGCTTTCTTGTTCGTAATTTTCAGGGCCACTTCAACATCTTCCTGAATCTCCTCGTGATGGTCGATGTGGAGGGCGCATTTCATTTTGAAAGGAAGGCCCTTCACCCTGGCCGACTGGTAATCGACAATCACATAAGCGTCATAATGCTGGAGCTTCTCGGGCTTTTTCTCATACTTCACCGGGATGCCGAACTTTTTTAGCATCGCCTTGTTCTGGGGAAGTGACGGCCCCTGGGACGCCACGATGTCCGATTTCACTCCAAGACGGTCGCATAATTTTTTCACGGCAAAGGACGAGGCGATTGCGTCAGGGTCCGGCGAACCCTTAATGTAAATGAGGACCGTCTGGAAACCCTCGAGTACGGCCATCATTTTCTCCAGCAAACCCTTGTAATTCATCGAGGTCCCCATGGTTTCACTTCAACTCCAATGATAGCGATATCATCATCGAGCATATTGCCGCCTGCGAAGCGCCTCACTTCTTCAATAATCGAGTCGAGGGTCTCACCGAGGTCCTCGCGCTGGGACCGTTTAAAAAGTTCCTCCAGTTCCTTATCGAAACCGATGATCTCTTTTCCGTCGTTTTCCGTTTCAGGTATGCCGTCGGTATATATGAAAACTCTGTCACCTGGACTCAACTCCAGCGTTTCAGTCCTGTACAAGGCGGTTTCGACCATACCGATTACCGTCCCCGCAGTTTTAACGGGTGCAACGGTCCTTTCTCCGGCCCTGTAAATCAGCGGATAGGGATGGCCGCCGTTTGCAATGGTCAGAGTAACCCGGCCTTCCTCCATCCTGAAAAGGCAATATACCGCGGTGATAAAGTTCTGGACCATTTCTTTGACAAGCAATCTGTTCAGCTCTCCGAGATACTGGGACGGAGCGCTTCCGTATTCCGAGGAAATACGGTCCGCCACCGATTTCACCAACGCAAGAAAGAGCGCAGCAGCCACTCCATGGCCCGCCACATCTCCTAAAAACACACCGAAGGAACCGTCTTCATTGTCTTTGAACGTGAAGTAATCGCCCCCCACCTTCTCCAGAGGGAGATATCGATAATCGATCGTAAGCCCTTCATGGACCGGGGGCTTGTCCGGCAGAAATGACCTCTGGATCAACTGCGCTAGGCTGAGGTCTTTCTCCATGGCCTCATTGCGCTGGCGAAGCTTTTCTTCGCTTTCCCTGAGGGCCTCCTCGGCGGCCTTTCGCGCCGTCACGTCTTCCTTCACAGCAACAAAATGGGTCACCTTTCCGTCACGGTCCCGGATGGGGGAAATAGATGCCTGCTCCCAGTATAACTCCCCGTTCTTTTTTTTGTTATGGAACTCCCCGCGCCACTCCTCACCGGATAGGATCGTTTTCCAGAGTTTCGCGTAAAAATCCCTCCCCTGTTCGCCGGATTTCAGGACCCGCGGATTCTGGCCAATTGCCTCATCGAAGCTGTACCCTGTGAGGCTCGTAAACTTGGGATTGACATATTCGATAGCGCCCTGAACGTCAGTGATCACCACGGTCGCGGGACTCTGCTCCACCGCCCTGTACAGCTTCACCAGCTCCCCTTCCACGGATTTGCGCCGGGTTATGTCATGGATGAGACCGTTCATCCGAATGATTCCACCGCCCTCGTCCAATTCCACCGACACTGCATTCGACACCCATCGGACCGATCCGTCCCTGTGGGTTATTCTGTGCTCAATCGAACCCTCCCGCTTCTCCATGCCAAAAGTACTTAGAAATGCATCCACTTCCTTACGGTCATCTGCATGTATCATTGAAAACCATAGATCCGGGATTTTTTCCAATTCTTCCGCATCGTACCCTGTGACCTTCCGGCAACGGGAGGAATGGAAGGACGAGACCTGAACACCGTCTTCGTACATGAAGCAGTAAATGTATTCGTTTAAGTTTTCCAGGAGTTCCCGGTAGTAGTCCCCGGTAAAACCGTTTCCCGATGTTTTAATTTCCTGCATTATCTTCACTTTCCAAAAATTATATCGTCCACGCTTATTTCGGGGACTTCCTTCAGCGCCTTCATAAGGGCGCCCACCACATCGTCTTCTGAATACATATCACGAAGGCACCAGGGCCTCGTAAAACCTTCGCCGGGAGGAAAGACCGCGAGAAAGGGGATGGAACGGGTGCCAAGTTTTTTCATCACACCCTCAGCCTCGGCATTGTGGCGGGTAATGTCCGCCGTCACGAGATCAATCCCGTTTTCCCTGATAAGCCTGCCCACTTTTTCGGTGTATAGGGACGTGCTCTCAACGAGCCTGCAATTGGGACACCAGTCCGCGGTGAACTTTACGACAGTTATCTTCCCCAAACCGTTGTTCTCCGCGAGTTTCCGCAAGCTGAAGTCTCCGGAGTGTATTTCCGTTCCTTCGCTACCCGCGCCGCCCTGGGAATGGAATATGGACCAGTATCCTCCGACGAGAATGATGAGAAGAGCGGCCGCCGACAATGCCCTCGTTAGCGGCGGGTTTACCGGAGAACCGTATTTTCCATACTGCCAGAATGCCATGAAAACGAGAAGAAGAAACCAGAGTGCCGGCAACAGGAGCCCCTGTTCTAAAATTCCCAGTAGATAGACCGTGGTCCCCATCAGCAAGAAGCCCATGAACCTTTCCAGAGTGATTGTCCATTCCCCCGGTTTTGGAATAAACTTAAGAAGGGATGGTTTCGCGGAGAGGACAAGATAAGGGACGGCCATCCCCAGGCCGACGCTCGTAAAGATGACGAAGACGATGACGGGAGGCTGTAAAAGCGCCCAGGCCAGGGTGCCTCCGAGAAAGGGGCCGCTGCAGGGCGTGGCGAGGAGCGTCGCCAGGAGCCCCTTACCGTACGACTCCAACAAAGGATGGAGACCTTCCCCTGGGGCCTTTCCCGAAAACGAAGGCGGAGACAGAGTAAAAACCTCAAACATTGACAATCCCATCGCGAAGACAATGCCGATCATCACCAGCAAAAAACCCTGTTTCTTGAAAAGTTCCCCCCAGCCAAACCCCAGGAATGCCGCCAGGGTTGCAAGGACAAGAAACACCGTGAGGATGCCTAAAGAAAAAAGAATCCCCATCTTCAGCACTTTCTTCCTGTCGTCATGCCCCATGGTGATGAAGCCGACTACTTTGAGGCTCACAACGGGAAGAACACAGGGCATGAAGTTCAGTATGAGTCCGGCAATGATGCCGAATAAAATCGCCTGGATGATATTTGTGACATTCTCCCCGGCAAGATACCTCGGCTGGAAATCGTAAGGTATATCAACCTGTTCAGTCTCACTTCCGGCTTTACCCGAAATTGGATCCAGCGCGCTCCCTGCTTCCTTCGCACGCCGTGACATTTCGAGAAGGAGTGGGTCTGCTGATGAGGTCCGACTCCCTTCGGGCAGGACCTTCACCACATAATCCAGATTCATTATTTTGGGAACACAACTGTTCTGACTGCACAAGAGAGAATCGACCGTAAGAACGACCCTCTTTTTACCCGGAACAACATCTTTTCTTACCGTGACGGGAAGAAATATATATGCTTTTTTCTCGTATATCCTGACATAACCTCTGTCGCCCTGGGAAAAATGAATCTTCGCCTCGGAAAATCGGGGAGCTTTGAAGACGATGCCCCTATGGGTATTTTGGACCGACACGGTGGTAGGTTTCCCCGTGCCGGGTCCAAGGGGATTTCCGTAAATATGGCTTCCCCCGGGGATGTCGAACACCAGACTGACAAGGCCCTCTCCGCCCGCAGGAATTTCCAGAGCTGAAGGCGTCGCCTCCAGGCGAAACTCGGCGGCATAGAGCGGCGTGAGCGCCAAAATGAAGGCAATAATCTGCGACATTCGACAAATATAGTTCATCATACACACTATTCAAAACCATCCTTTAAATATAAATCATTTCCCGCAGGAAATGACAGGGCATATTTCGGGGAAAGGCGGCCCTCCGCACAAATTCACAGGAAAACTAATAAAAGTTGCCAAATAATAACGATAGCCGTAATATTTACAATGTCAAATATTTTTGACGTCCTCGGCCCCGGACGAGGAGCGGGACACTTTACCCCAGGGTCATGAAAAACAAAAAGATAAAAAATATCGAATGTATCCGATGCGGCAAATGCTGCCTGGCCAACATGGCGGCCCTGGTTGACCTTATAGAAACAGAAGACCACGAGAGATGGAGGAGGGAGCTAAGGGACGACATTTTCCATATCCTCGAAAATGAAAGCCCCCTCTGGGTTGGAGACCATCTCGTTTCCTCAAAGACCGGAAGGACAATCAGCGGCTGTCCTTTTCTCGTATGGGAGGAAGGCCGCTACTCCTGCGAGATATACGAAACCCGTCCCATGGTATGCAGGCGATTCATGCCGGGGTCGTCCGAAATATGTCCACTGTGGAAAAAATGACTTTACGCTACCCCTTCGAACTGTAGTTTCGGAATACTCATCAACAATGATGGAATAGGCTAAAGGGAACATCAAAAAATATTATTTTAAGGTTCCCATAAATTACAACTACCGGCACACTATGCACTGAGGTCCCCCCCCGAAGACGGGCGGAAAAACCTCATAATTACAGGTTGCCGGTATTGAATTTTCCCGCCCGCCTAAGGCTGGCGGGAAAACCTAATTAGAGGTTGCCTAAAATGAAAATGGAAAACCAGCGGGGCTATCAGGGGCTTGTAATGAAACTGATAGTCGTAAATATCATCATCTTCATCTTCCAAACAATGGGAAGCATGGATATAATACTTGAATACTTCGCTTTAAAACCTTATACCATTATCGAAAAGCATTATCTGTGGCAGTTTGCGTCCTATATGTTCCTTCATGCGAACTTTCCCCATATCCTTTTTAATATGTATGCCGTCCTTATTTTCGGCATCCCCATCGAACAGGAATGGGGTAGCAGGCGCTTTCTCTTTTACTATTTTTTCACCGGCATAGGCGCCGGCATCACCATCTTTGTTTTCAGCCTGATAATCCATGGGCCGGAAAGTCCTTTTTTGCTTATCCCAACCATTGGCGCATCCGGGGCCGTATTCGGCCTTCTGCTCGCCTTCGGCATATTGTATCCCAATGCGGAGCTTCTGCTGTTTTTCTTCCTCCCCATTAAGGCAAAGTATCTTGTGGTCCTTTACGGTCTCCTTGAGCTTTTCCTGGAGCTCCAGGGCGGCGTTAGCAATATTTCCCATCTGGGACACTTAGGAGGGCTTTTTTTCGGCCTCGTTTATTTCCTGATTTTCCGAAAACATACAATTTCGTTCAAGACAAAGATTATGCAAAACAGGCTGATGAAAAACCTCGATGAACACAAAAGGACCCTCCAGGAAAAATCTAATACACACTTCGACAAGAACACGGAATACAAGATCGCAATACTTAAAAAACTTGAAAGGCACGGCGCCGACGCACTTAACGACGATGAGGTGCAGTACATAAACTACATCCGCATCATGACAGAGGGCAATATACATGGCATCTGTGAAGAAGCGGATTTTAATGAAGACGACGAATACTGCGCCAGGTGCGAAAATTTCGACGCATGTTTTCTTCGGCGGGTGAACAAATACCTCTAAACAGTCATGTCCCAATTAGTAATAATGGATGTAAGACAACCCGCCCAGAATATACGTCCGGGCCTGGGCTAAAGAAAATCTCATTTCTAGCCCTCCCCCATGGGCCTGGTGAGAATTTACCTCGATGCTGGTGCATTCGGCGGCCGTAAAAAGCGCAATATATCCATTCGTTACGATCCTTTTTTCAATACCAAACCTGAAACTGAAATAACTAATCGACATATTGGATACGTCCTTAGAAGTGTTTGTTTCCCCATTAGTTTTGAAAGAGAAAAACATCCCATGGGCGCCCCATGCCAATGCAAGGCTGTGGTCCACCGTATACTTCATGCCTGCGGCAAAAAAGAAACCGCCACAGTTTTCCGTCTCTTCTTCAAATTTGAAATACCCCGCCGTTGAAGGCGACAACATTGACCGTGAATAGGTAACCGGGAAAACTCCCCCCGCTTCAGCGGCAATCGTGATAGCGCCCGTCAGGTCATAGGAAATTCCCGCAAGGCCTCCCGGGCCGGCACTGTACGCCCTCGTCAGCGACGTTGTATCTGAAATGTAATAACTATCTGACCCGCTGTAATCGATTTTTATGTCACGATAATCCGTCAACATAAAAGAGTACTCTCCGGCTGATGCAATGAGCCCTGCCTGAAATCTGCCCGCGACATAGAGGGCGCCCGCCTTTACGGTAGACGAGTGAATAAATGACGTCCTTCCCCTGTTCTCAAATGTGACATAGGTTGTATCAAAATAGCTTTTAATCGTTTCGCCGGATTTTTCAACCTTTCTTTGCAGTTGAAACATAATTCCTACTGAAAACCCGTCCCCTACGCGAAAACCATAACTAACGAAACCCTCGGATTTCCAGGTTGTACTCTCTTTGTCCGAGAAAAATCTTATAGTAGTAAAGGCGGGAGAGACATCATATCTAATTAAAGAACCCCCGCTTTCGGATTCCCGGGATTGGGAAAAAGAAAACGCCACTGAATGACGGTCTGTTTTATAATAAGCCGCACAGCCTCCAAGGGCCATAAATAATTCCGGATCAACGAAAGAGAGCTCCTTGTCCTCGAATGATAACCAGGGAGATTGCACATCCATATCCGCGGACAGAGATTGAGATACATAAGGTCGGTACATCAAAGACAGGCCAATTCCCGCTGTCTTCTTTTCGCGGACAAGGAGGGCCGGATTACGTATTGCATCCATTGGTCCGTCGTTTACAACTGTCGTAATGCCACCCATTGACGAGGATAGACCCTGAGCGATGACACTGCCGCCCATTGACGCGGCACAGAGCAAGGCCCCAATTCCCTTAAATATTTTCATATTCAAAACCCCTTACCGTGTACTGCTATCTGCGGCAAAGTATTCTTCAAAAAAATCGATGTGAATAATATAACCGCTATTCATAAATGACGACACTTTTTTCTTTTTGCTCCGATAAATCGACTTGACCTTATACAGTCATTTCGGTATATACAATCCCGCACTGATTATCAATCATTGATAGCAAGGAGATATCGGGATGGCAACAGTAAAAAGGGTCTATTTCTTCGGCGGAGGAGCATCGGAAGGCAAAGCTGACATGAAAAACCTCCTGGGGGGCAAGGGGGCAAATTTAGCTGAAATGTCCAACCTCGGAATCCCAGTTCCAGCGGGCTTTACAATCACTACCGAAGTGTGCACGGAATTCTACAGGAACGACAGAAAATACCCGGAGGGGCTCAGGGAAGAAGTTGACGCCGCCATGAAAAAAGTTGAAAAACACATGGGCGCAAATTTCGGAGATCCCGCGAACCCCCTACTGGTTTCGGTCCGTTCCGGCGCCCGTGCCTCCATGCCTGGTATGATGGACACGGTCCTGAACCTCGGGCTGAATGACAAAACCGTCCAGGGCATCATTCAAAAATCCGGCAGCGAACGTTTTGGCTGGGATTCCTATCGGCGCTTCATTCAGATGTACGGCGACGTCGTCATGGGCCTGAAACCCGAATCAAAAGACGAGCACGACCCCTTTGAAGAGGCCATGGACGCCTTGAAAAAGAAACGTAAAGTAAAAATGGACCTTGAACTGACCGTGGACGACCTCAAAGAACTCGTCGCCATGTTCAAAGACCTCATCAAGAAAAGATTAAAGAAAGACTTCCCCACCGATCCGCACGAACAACTCTGGGGGTCCATCGGCGCCGTCTTCGGTTCCTGGATGAACGAGCGTGCCATCCTTTACCGCAAGATGAACGCCATCGAAGACAGCTGGGGAACGGCCGTTAACGTACAGGCCATGGTTTTCGGCAATATGGGCGATGATTGCGCCACAGGGGTTGCCTTCACACGGGACCCCTCCACGGGAGACAACCATTTTTACGGCGAGTATCTTATCAACGCCCAGGGGGAGGACGTAGTTGCCGGCATTCGAACTCCCCAGCAAGTTACGGTCCTCGGTTCGCAGAAATGGGCCAGAGAAAACAAGATAAAAGAAACTGAGCGAAAGAAAAATTTTCTTTCCCTTGAAGAATACATGCCCGCCGCCTATGGCCAGCTCAAGGAAATCTATAATAAGCTCGAGCACCATTATAAGGACATGCAGGACATCGAGTTCACCATCCAGAACCAGAAGCTCTGGATGCTACAAACCCGCAATGGGAAGCGCACCGCGGCGGCCGCGGTTAAGATCGCAGTAGACATGGTCAATGAAGGGCTCATAACAAAAGAACAGGCCCTTCTTAGAATAGACCCCGCCTCCCTTGATCAGCTTCTACACCCCACCATCGATCCCAAGGCAAAACGCACGGTCCTTACCAAGGGCCTGCCTGCTTCGCCCGGCGCGGGGGTGGGTAAAGTGGTTTTCAACGCGGATGATGCCGAAGAGTGGAGCGGCCGTGGTGAAAAAGTGATCCTCGTGAGGGTCGAAACCTCCCCTGAAGACCTCAAAGGCATGTCTGCGGCCCAGGGTATTCTAACAGCCCGGGGGGGAATGACTTCCCACGCTGCCGTCGTAGCAAGAGGAATGGGCAAATGCTGTGTATCCGGCTGCGGCCAGCTCGAAATCGACTACAAAAAAAAGCTCTTCAAGGTGGGGCCAGCCACCGTCAAGCAGGGAGATTACATTTCCCTTGACGGTTCATCAGGCGAAGTGATGCTTGGCGAAGTGAAAACCATTGAGGCCCGCTTATCCGGCAATTTTGGCACCATCATGAAATGGGCCGACGAGATACGCAAGCTCGGCGTGCGCACCAATGCCGACACACCACATGATGCCACTGTCGCCAGGAAATTCGGCGCCGAAGGCATCGGCCTCTGCCGCACGGAACACATGTTCTTTGAAGGTGACCGCATCAAGGCCATGCGCGAAATGATCTTAGCCGAAGATGTCGCTGGGCGAAAGAAGGCCTTGTCCAAATTGCTGAAGATGCAGAGGAAGGATTTCTACGGGATACTCAAGGCCATGCACGGCTTCGGCGTCACCATCCGCCTCCTGGATCCGCCCCTACATGAGTTCGTACCCCATGAAGACCGGGAGCAAAAGGAGATAGCAAAAGACCTCCAGGTCCCCGTGTCTGTCATCAAGACAAAGGTCGAATCACTCCATGAGTTCAATCCCATGTTAGGGCACCGTGGATGCCGATTAGGGATTACTTATCCGGAGATTACCGAGATGCAGGCGCGCTCAATATTTGAAGCTGCCTGTCAGCTTAAAAAAGAAGGTGTCGATGTAAAACCCGAAATCATGGTGCCTTTAGTTGGCCATGTGAATGAGCTAAAAATGCAAAAGCAAATCATCGTCAATACCGCTGAGAAGGTTATGAAGGAAAAGGGGATCACCGTACAATACCTTGTGGGGACCATGATAGAAGTGCCCAGGGCCGCCGTAACTGCCGACGAAATTGCACGCGAAGCTCAGTTCTTCTCCTTCGGGACAAACGACCTTACCCAGATGACATTCGGCTACAGCCGTGACGATGCCGGCAAATTCCTTCCTGAGTACATCGATAAAAAAATCCTTCCCGGCGATCCATTCAGGACCCTGGACCGGGACGGTGTGGGCAAGCTTGTGAAGATGGCGGTAGAAAAAGGCAGAAGCGTCAAGTCCGGCTTAAAGCTTGGAATATGCGGAGAACACGGAGGCGATCCAGGCTCGGTAGAGTTCTGCCACATGGTGGGGCTGGATTATGTGAGCTGTTCTCCCTTTCGCGTCCCAATAGCCCGCCTTGCCGCCGCCCAGGCGGTCCTTAAAAACAGCTAAATACTTCTCCCGGGAGGCCCATGGCCTCCCGGGAGAACAACCATACCGATGGAGACAGAAGATGAGGCTTCCCTTAACGATTATTTCCATTCTCATAATTAGCTCTGCCGCCGCATTCGCATCCTACGAGGAGGCCCTCCGGCTCTTCGACGAGAATAAAAATCGAGAATCCTTGAAAATGATCGCCGACGAGCTTGACGTTAAGAAGGACGGCGACCCTACGTCTCCTAACTATAAACAACGTTATCTCGCCGCCCATAATCACTGGAAGCTCGGCAACCACGATTTTTCACTCCAGCATTTTCAAAAATGCATGCAAATTCGCCCTGACAGTATCGATCCGTATATCGATGCCGCCCTTATGCTTTCGGACCTAAAAAAATATAAGGACGCTGAGAATTATGTCAAAAAGGGGCTCGAAATAAAAAAGGAAGCGATGCTGTACTTCGTATACGGCAGACTCGCCATGCATTTCGATAATAACTGGAAGGCAAAGGAACTTCTGGAAAAGGCCATATCCATCAACCCTGAGCTGTACCCGGCGTACAACAGCCTGGGCCTGGTGCTCATGAAGCTCGATCGGGTTTCAGAAGCCAACACGGCCTTCACTGCCGCACTGGCCATGAATCCCTCATCAGCGGAGATAATGAACAATGTGGGCTACAGTCTCATGTCCATGGGAAAATACGACGTATCTGTGAAGTACTTCGAGAAAGCGAGCTTGATCAACCCTGAAAGCGGCGTCATAAAGGCGAATCTCGAATACGCGAGATCCAAATCAGCTAAATAACTTCCGTATCCTGAAACCGTTTATGGCCCCTGAAAAGGCAAGGTATATAGATGCTTGCCGATTATGGCGTCCGCGCGTACGGCACCGAAAAATCGGCTGTCCATTGCGTAATCCAAATTATCACCAATGACAAAATACTCACCGCGTTTCAGCTTCAGCGCCGGGAAATTGTCCCTTCCGGAAAAGCTCATGGGAAAAATCCGCGTGTCCTTCCGGACTGTCTTCCAAGAGAACTCCGCCGATTTACCATTTACCAAAATTTCACGGTTTTTGACCTCAACGACTTCTCCCTCCACGGCGAGGATGCGCTTGAGTACCACCCGGCCTTCTTCTATGGGGCTATCGATGAGGACCACATCTCCCTTTCTAACAGGTCCCAACTTCAAGAAGTACGTTCTCTCTCCCGGGTTGAAATTCGGCAGCATGGTGGAGTCGCTTACCGTAAAAGGAACGATACAAATCCTAATCAGCAATAATCCGACAATGATACCAGCAAAAACGACGATTAATTTCGATACTTTCGTCAGCAAAAAACCCGAACCTGTGTGGTCTATATCCATTGCCGCTCTCCCGTCACCGAGTGGGCCCTTTTCCGTGAGAGGCCCGGCCTTGGTGGTTACCTTTATCTCCTGCGCTTTTTTACTATGTCAATTACATTCTCAATAACATAGTCTGCTTCCGCCTCATTCATATCAGGATATATGGGCAGGGAAACTACTCTGTCGAATATCCATTCCGCATTAGGAAAATCCTCTGCCCGCATCCCGAAATTCCTGTAATACGTGAAATGATGCAGAGGGATAAAATGCACGCTTGTCGCAATGCCCCGGCTTTTCATCTCTTCGATAAATTCATCTCGGCTGATGGTCAGGTTATCTATATCAAGTCTTAACGGATACAGATGCCAGGACGTTACCCTGTCATCCTTGATCCGGTACGGTAGAATGCCGTCAAATTCTTTGAAGGCCCTATTATATCGATCCGCTATTCTTTCCCGTGCCCAGCGCATATCGTCAGCTTTCATAAGCTGGGCAAGTCCCAATGCGGCGTTCAGGTCCGTCGTATTGTATTTATAACCGACCTCAGTCACATCGTACTTCCATGTACCGGCCCCTGTATAGCGCTTCCAGGCGTCGCTTGATATCCCATGCAGGCGAAGCCGCCTCATCCTCTCGGCCCAGTCCTCATTGGCTGTAACCGCCATGCCCCCCTCGCCGGTGGTGACGGTCTTGGTGGCGTAAAAGCTGAAACAGATTATGTCACCCTCGCTCCCGATAATCTTCCCCCGGTAGTACGAAGGCAGGGCATGGGCCGCGTCCTCAATGATGGGGATTGAACCTCCGGAGACGCTTCGTATCTCCTCCAAATCGGCTGGCTGTCCGGCGTAATGGACCGGCATTATAGCCCGTGTTTTTGAGGTTTTTTTCTTTTCGATTTCTTCCGGGAGAATCAGGTGAGTATCCGGGCATACGTCCGCGAAGACGGGCTTTGCGTTGAAATAGAGGACTGTTTCAGACGTGGCAGCAAAGGTCATGGCGGGCACTATCACCTCATCGCCCTCCTTTATTCCTATGACCTTCAGGGCCAGGTGCAGGGACGCGGTGCAGGAATTCATCGCCACTGCATGTTTGCCCCCCGTGTAGGCGGCGAACTCCTTTTCAAACTCAACGGTTTTCTCTCCCATGGTGATCCAGCCCTTTCTCAGGGAATCGACCACGCCGTTGATTTCATCATCGGTGATATGCGCTCTATGAAAAGGAATTTGCATCATGATAATCCGTCAACGGATATTTGCCGCCTGCTTTCACTAAATCAGTCTGGTAAAATTAGAGTTCCCGGAGCCTTCTTTTCTCGATAAAGCTTTCCAGTGAAATCGGATGCCGCCGGGCATTGTGGACGATGAGAAAACCGGCCGCCATGGCAAGGTCCCTGAGCACAAGCCAGATGCTGATTCTTTCGTTAATACCGAACCTCGAAAGCTCAAAACATCCGCAGTCGAACTCATTTCCACGTATAAGATTTATGGAAATCGCCGCGGAAAATGCGAGCATCAACAGAATTGAAACAGCCGCGGCGGGCCGTATCCATGTTCCCGTCAGGAGAAGAACCCCGAGAACCATTTCAAGCATGGAGACCGTCAGTGCCGCGTAAGGAACCATAGGACCGGGAAGCAGGCCATACGCCGATATGACCCTTCCGAAAGATACCGGATCTAGCACTTTGAAAAAGCCGGAGTATAAAAACATCAGGCCCAGGAGCATTCTAATTGCGGAAAGGAAAAAGTTCCCCGCCAGAAATCCTTTTATTCCACGTACAATATCCATCCCTTCATCGCCCTCCCGCATCCGGGCTTTTTTCCAGGGGATGCTTTTTTTTAGCCCAGGCCCCAAATCCCCCTTGAAGTATGTACACTTTTCTCGGATACCCCATTTCCAGAAGCCGGCGTCCGATAACTGCGGCAGAATCGCATCCTTCATCGCAATACAGAACCGCCTCAAGGGGACGTGAAATAATTCTAAACTGTTCCTTGATTGTCTTTTCGGACAGTGATTCCGGAAAACCCGGAACGTTTATGGCGCCTTCGATTCTCGCATCGAAATAGTCGTCACCGTCCCTTGTATCGATAAACAATGCGGAAGAGTGGTCGAATTTGATTTTCGCCTCATCGACGCCTATTTCCACTATACGCGATTCGCTAATGGCTTCCGGAGAAAGAAAACGGTAACCTCCGGGATTAAAATAGTTAGCTGCAATACCGAAGAGGAAGGCCCCGACAACGAGTACTGCTCCCCGACGCACCGTAGTAATAAATTCGTTTTGTTCCATACAACAAACCCCGGGGCGCAATCAGTCGATTCGGAAAAGCACCACACTGACATCCGCCATCATTTCTTGCCCTTCAGTGAAACTGGTAAAATCCCGGTGAAGCTTTCGCGCTAAAACCGCCGGAGAATCCCCGATGTTCAACCGAAGCATGTCCTTGATCCTTCCGGATGAGTAGGCCGAACCGTCCTTGTTCATTGCTGAAATCAAACCGTCGGAATGGATGAACCCAAAACCGCCGGAAACGATTTTTATGCTGCGCATTTCGTACACAAAATTTTTGTCCACGCCGAGGGGTATGCCTTTCGTATCAAGTTCGGAGAAGACGTCCCTTGACATATCGAACAACACACAAGGATTGAAGGCGGCGGATGAATACATCAAATTTCTGGATAACCTGTTATAGATCATGTAAAACGCCTGGACATATTTCTCTGAAAAACGGGACGTCGAAACCACCCAGTTCATCGCATTGAGCATCTTGTCCGGAGTATCTAACTTCTGAGGATCGTTATGGAGCACGGAGTACAACTCAAGGGAAAGTAGTCCGGACTCCACTCCGGCGTCGGCGGTATTGCAGATAAAAATGCCGATGCTGTCGCTTCCCGTCATCACGGAATCAAAATAATCCCCGCCGAATTCGGAGTTGTCGACATAGAGAGTGCTGAGCCGTATACCCTCAATGGTGGCCAGTTCCCTGGGGATGATTTTTCCTTTAATGTTCTTCAGCACCAACTTATCATGTTCAGACACCTGGGTGTGTTTGATATCCTCAAGCATGATGGCGTTTACAAGGGCGAGTTCGAATTGGATGCGATACACCTCCAGAGTGTGTAAAAGCTCAACCGTATAAGGTTTCCCGGTCTTCAACTCCCCAAGGAACATGATGCCGATAAGCTCCCTGGAAAAATTGAAAAAAGGAAGGACAACCGATACCCCATTTGTCCTTAAAACATCATATACGCTCTCCCTCCTGGAAGCGAGGCGCTCATCGGTAAAGAAAAACGATATGTCGATGAGGCCCCCGTATTCCGTTAAACATTCAACCAGTTCACTTTTTTTTCCCATATCTCCAACGCTTAGTTTTTCCCCGAAACCGAAGCTGTAGAAATACCGGTCCGCCGACTGATCGTAACTATGAAAAGAGGCCCTGGTAATGGCGAAGCGGGTCTCCAAGGGGAAAATCGACTTTTCGAAGAAAATACCCCAGAACCTTTCCCAATCTCCTGTGTGTGAAATTTGTGACATCTCCTGGAAGAACTCACCCACCTTGGCTTCAAAACCGATGGATTCCCCTTTAAAAAAGCGTTCAACCGCGGGCTTTCCGAAACGGTAAAAGATGAAAAGATACAGGAAAGATAAGAACGCAACGCCCACCGTGGGAATCGGATTTCCTCCTCTTTCAAGAACCTCGCTGTAGTGGATGATAAAGAAAACCGGCACTGATAGGAGAAGGAAAAGAACCGCTCCGCCGATTATTTTCCGATAATGCTGTACGAGGTCAATGGTTCTGTCAGCGGAAATCGCGTAATTAAAAATGACTAAAAACAAAACTCCCGAAAGAACCGCACCCGCACTTTTCGCAATCTCTACACCCGAAAATGCTGGAAGAGCTAACCAGGAAGCCGCCGCAATAATTAAACATACGCAATACCCTGCTATAAGATAATTCATCTGGAATTTGAACGAAGGGTTAACTAGACGCCTCGCCTTGATGGCCGTCACTATTGCGAAACCGGCGCCGTACAAGGCGATTTCAAAAAAATACACAGAGGAAAAACGGGTAAGCCCCAGAGTTACCGTGTTTCCTTCTACCACCCCGGAAAAAATATAATCCGTTCCGATAGTCGCCACTGCGACAAGAAAGCCTGGAACAAAGGAAAGTAGAAAAAACCAGAGTCCGGGCCTGGATTCCCAGCGGGGAAAAAACTGGGTAAGATGAAAGGTCATCTGTACAAAGAAAAGCCCAAGGCCGATAAAGACTTTCATGCCAAAATAACCATAGGGAATGGGGACAGGGGCGTTTATGAAAATCGACGAAGCAAAAAAAGCAGCGGCGATGAGGCAGGTCACGGAGAAAAGCATATTTATCCCGGACCTGCCTTTTCCCGCCAGATTTGTAACTGCATAGTAAAGGACGATAATCAGCGCCGCAGAGGCAATGGCTATTTCAGTATAGAACAAATCGGCTCCCTGAGTTTGTATTTTTCCGGAAATAAAAAACCTTAAAGGAAGTCCAAAAAATTAAGATTTTTAGTTTCCAATAAAATGTAACTTCTGACAAATTCAGCAATTAGGCTTTCCCGCCCGCCGAAGGCGGACGGGAAAACATAGTTATTGCGACTACCCTAAAAAAGCAAGGAACCGCCTCCCACGATGTATCCGTGCCCCATAGGGCTGTTCAAATATCCGCGAATCGCCGAGACTACCGCTCCAGCCGCTTCCCCGCTGTCCCTGTTGTCTATGACGGCAAGGTATTTCATCTTTTTCAATGTATGAAGATAGAAGGGATCATAATATTTTTCAAGAAGAAATTCCGCGAAGTCCCTAAGTTTGTCTTTTTCGATGAAACCGCGAAGTACCGCAACGTTCCTTTTGCCTATCCTGGTTTCAAGTGTCTCGGTGATGTTGATGATCTCCCTCCTATCTTCAGCCAGTGCATACTCTTTAATGAGAATATCAACCCTTCTTTCCATGTCCGCCCGTACAAGGATTCCGGGGGAACAGTTCATAACGGTGAAAAGGCGCTCCGGTATGTGAAGGTCCCCAATTTTTCTGGACTCGCCCTCAATTACAAGGAAATCTCCCGTTCGTCGCATTTCCAGGGTGAACTTCAATCGGCTTTCGAACAGCTTCTGCGAAGCCGGTTGAAGCCCGATGGCTCCGAAGACGGAACTCCTGTGTTCCGCCATCCCTTCGAGATCAATCGCTTCGGGAATTCTTCTGAGTATCTCCGTTTTACCGGTCCCGGTGAGGCCATGGAGAACAAACATCGGCTGGTCAATGTCAAGATTACTGAAAAATTCCAAAACGGCCCTGCGATATGCCTTATAACCACCTGAAAGTTTTTTCACCGGAATTCCCAAAGACTTAAGGAGTGCAGCGATCGATTGTGAACGCATCCCGCCCCTGAAGCAATAGAGAACCACATCTCCCTTCAGGACAATGTTTCGAATGCTCTCGACAATTGTATCAATCTTCCCCCGGACGAATTCCTGGCCTTTTTCAAAGGCCACAGCCTCCCCCCGGTCCTTGTACAAAGTGCCAATGACAGCGCGTTCAACATCGTCAAAGAGGGGTATGTTTATCGCCCCTGGGATATGGTCCACATTGAACTCTACGGGGGCCCGTACGTCCACAAATTGCAGACCGTCAAGGACACGCGCTTCCTGGTATGTTATCTCCATGGTCTTTTCATTGGATATATCCCCAGGACTTGAGAGTCTGCTTCATGCCCGCCGAGATAGAGGACTGTTCGAACTGTCCCGCGTCAATCCAGCGGTGGAGGTCCATGCGGGAAAGGACGACCTTAAGTCCGGGTGATTTCCCTGCCTCGGCCCGCGGCGGGTCCGGAATCCTCGTAACAGACAGGAGTAAGAATTCATCGAGGCTCTTCAAGCGCACGGGATTATCAAAAAGGTTCACGTACAGGGGTGTGGCAAAAATATCGGATTTTTTCAATCCCTTTCCTCCGGCGGAAATATGGATGGAAAGGGGCGCTCTATCATCGGCAAGCTCAAAGAAACAGTTCAAAGGCTCTTTGTCGATAACGAATTCCAGGAAGCCTGTCGTCCCGACCCGGCGAACCGTAAGGCCTTCCCTAAGTCCAAAGTTCGCCCCAAAGATTCCGGCCTGGATAAGAGATGAAGGCGAATCCACGCGAATAGTAATCCGGGTTTTTTCAGCCTTTTCTCCCGGGAAAAAAGACAGTATATTCCGCTCAGGATGATGTATATCGCGCTCCAAAACCCTTTTCCTGAACTCCCAAAGAAGATCACGACGTTTCCCGGTGAGGTTTTCTTTTTCATGGGGGTCCTTCGCCAGATCGTATATATGCTCATAAGGCACCTCCCTCTCTGTCCCCATCACCGTATACTCCCTGTTTACAAAACGCCGATCATCAGGAAGAGTAAGGATATATTTCATCAAATCCCGGTTTATAATGGAGAAGGTCTTTCTGCCGAACGTCCATATCTCCCTATCGAACATTTTCAGATCGCTCCCGTCTTTCAGGAGAGGCGCGAAGCTTTTACCTGCGAAGGCTTCGACGCTCCCCAAACCCGCCAGGTCCGCCAGGGTCGGGGCGATGTTTATCTGCGAGATATAAGTTTTCACTCGCCGCTGGACGGGTCCCATGCGTTTTTTAAGCTCCGGTGGAAGGTGGAGCATGAATGTCATGCGCGTGTAATCGGCGTACTGGAACCCCGCATCATATTTGCTGAGATCGAAACCGGAGCCGTGGTCCGTGGCAATCACTATGATGGAGTTATCCAAAAGCCCCCGGGTTTTGAATGAATCATAAAGATTTCGGAACACATCGTCGGTATAGCTAATACAGCCCATGAAATCAGGACGCCAGAGGCTCTCTACCGGAGAGCGAAGTACCCCTTTTAGAAAATATCTGGGCGGCGCGTAGAAAGGTTTGTGGGGCGTATTGTAATGTAAATACACGAAAAATTCCCGGTTTCGATTTTCTCTCAAAAATTCGAAAAAGCGATGTGATAAGCCGTAGCTGTCGTAAGGATTGTACGAAAATTCGTAAGATCCGTCGAAACCATAATCGACGCCGGTGCTCAAAAGCTGGACCGTGAAGCCGCTGTTTCCAAACTGCCTGGAAATGTACCCCCGCCTGCTGAAAAGGTCAGGTAGGGGCTGGAAAGTCCCGCGACGCACGGCATCGTAAAAAAGCTCAATCTCATTTTCCGGTATGAAGTTCCTGTTGATGCCATGGCGTGAAAGAAAAGGCATAATGGAACAAAACAGCCCCACGGTGGAGATGCGGGTTTTATCTCCCAGGGCGAACATGTTATCGAAAACAATGAAGTCTTTTTCAGCCGCTTCACGCATGAAGGGAGTGAGCCCCGATTTATCATTGTAAAAACTCCAGAGGCGCGTCGATACGCCATCAAATATGACATAGATGACATTATATCTCCGCTCCTCCGTGGGGGCAAAAACCGCCGGATGGGCTATAACTGCGGCAGAATCACCCCCCTCGTCCCCGGAGAAGGAGAAAGAAACAGTCCCCCTGGCAGACGGCAGGTCGGTGAACGGTATTTCTATATTCCTCCATCCTGCATTGTCCCGGGCCCTGGGAAATCCCCGATTGTTCCATCGTATCGCCGCATCCGAAGAGGTGAATTTCTGTATGTGAGGTTCAAGGCGAAATATCCGCTCCCGGGACTTCACTCCCGGCGCGCAAACATTCACCTTGAGGGTCCCGCCGGAGAGGGGCGCCAGGGCCGAGAAGGCAAGCAGCGAATTTTTTTTCAGATGTACCGGAAAACTTATTTTTGAATGGGAGGGCAAAATGAGAGATGAGCGCTCATCGACCCAGACGCCCGCATGCCCGGTTCCCATTCGTACATTGAGAAAGGCCCTTTTTGAACGGGAATAAGCCTCGTGCTTCACCAGAAGATTTTTTTTCCGTATCCTGGCAATTATCCCGTCAATTCGCGCCCCGGAAAAATCGCCGGAAAGCAACGCCCCATCCAGAGCTTCCAGGAGGGACAGGTCAATGCGCTGGCCAGGAGCATCAGGACCGGCCATGAGGGCTTCCTCCCTCGTGACCTCAAAATCATCGGGAAAGAAAAAGACCGCCCAGAAAACATAGGAGAAAATCGCCCCCGCAACGAGGATTCCGGCGATCGTTATTAATGTTAATTTAACAAATTTCATGCATCCATCCCAGTCCGGTTCCATTACATAATTGGATCGGAAAATACCGGGTAGAGAAAATCCCCCACTCGAATAAAATTCCCTGAGCTCTTCTCATCTATAAAATCGAAGAAGAGCTTTTTCATTCTTTTCAAAACAAACGGGTTCGCTTTTGCAATATCTTTCTCATTATAAGGGTCTGCCGCCTGGTCGTACAGTTCGTATCTGGCCCCTCCGGGAAGGGGAAGATAAATCAGCTTGTATCGTCCGGAGATTATCGAACGGTATTTAGCCGCATTTGTGATATTCTGATACTTTTGAAGAATGACAAGCTCATTGTGGTACGAGGTGTCGAGTTCCATAAGCCCGGTGACATCGGGATAGCTTATCCTGTTATGATGGAAAAAAAGCGGCGAAAGCCTGTTGTAATCGAACCAGAGTCCGGTCTCGCAGTAAGCGTCCACCCTTTCGCCGTCGCGCCATTCCTTTTTGCGGAGAAGGGACACGCCCTCGAAAAAACCGGGCCGTGGAATCCCCGCAGCGTCGAATACCGTGGGCATGATATCAATCTGGCTGGAAAACCGGTACACCGTGGAGCCTGCCCTGTCTCCTATTCCGGGGTAATAGAGGACAAACGGGACCTCCAGAGCGGGAAGACCTCTTAGATGTTCCCCGTGCCCCATACCCAGGTCACGATCGTAGAGGTTTTCGCCATGGTCAGAAGTAAATACGATGATTGTGTTGTCCAGGAGGCCATTCTCCCTGAGATGTTCCAGCACCTTCCCTATTTCCCGGTCCAGAAGGTTCAGGGAGCCATCGTAGAGGGCAATCACCTGCCGTCGGTCTGCGTCACTGTCTTCCTGGACAGCTCCCCCTGCTCCGTCCATGCTGATAACCACCTGCTTGTAATAACGGTAGGGGCCTCTGTATTTAGGGTCGGCAAATTTTTTATAGTAAGGAAACGGCACCGAGTACGGGAAGTGGGTCGCCGAATAAAATACCGTGATAAAAAAAGGAGCGCCTCGCGACGCGTTGATCTCGTTGATGGTTTCCCTCGTCACCGTTTCATGATGGGAATACTTCGCAATGCCCCGAAGCTCGGGAAAATACATATCGCCTATCCTGTTGGAAATGAAAGGCATAAGAAATGTCTGTTTCTCAAGCAACATCTGTACCAGGAGGGTATCAAAACTGAAGGTCAATGCCCTGACCCTGTCGAACCCCAGGTCAATTCGCGGGAAAATATCACCGGCGTAGTCCGATATGACGGCGGTCCTGTAACCCAGGGTTTTCAGCACAGCCCCGGCCGATTCCAGGGGGACATTGCGCTCACGGGAGCGTGGAAACATGTGCCGGATATCGTGGGTAAGGGGATAGCGGGATGTCAGGAGGCTCACCCATGCAGGGAAAGTCCTTGGAAGGGCTGTGATGACTCCCCTGAACTGTATCGACTTCTCCATCAGGAGGTCGATATTGGGCGTCGTGTCCCTCCCGTATCCGTTCCCCCCGAGGTGGTCGGGCCGTACCGCGTCGGAGGAGAGGACCAAAATATTCGGAAAGACCGTCCCAGCGGCGCTGAAAGAATCCTTCAACCGGTACAGAAATAACGCGAGGAGCAAGACCGCCGCCACGAGGGCTGCGAGAACTCGGTATCTTGATTTCACCAGGGTTTGGAGTGCTTCAAAATATTTCCGAGGAGTCGGAGGGGCGAGGAGGACTATCCCCAGGGCCGCCGCCGTCATTATCACAAGTGGAATGGTCGGAGCCAGGGGATGTACGTGCCCCGTCAGGAAATCCTGGTAACAGGCAAAGGCCTTGAAATGTACCGCGAAGCTGTCAATATACAGTTGCGGCTGTACAATGAGCTTGTTCGTAATGAGAAGAAAAACATGCACCATTAGAAGGGCCACTGAGGCTATTGAAATGGCACCCCTTCTCCAAGGGGCTTTCATCCCCCCCACCGTCTTTTCCAGGGCCGCATAATAAAGAGCGCCGAGCGCCCCTCCTATGAAAAGGTACGCAAGAAAAATTTTTATAAGCTGGTAGAGAATTTTCCACCAGAAGGTTTTAATTATCTGGGCCGCGACCTCTTCGTTGGTGTTCCCCATGTAGGAGAGGGAAAAGTTCATCGCATTGCCCACAAGGAAAAGGAGGACGAAGAGCGCCATGCCGGGGACATAATATCTTCGTTTTCCCCATGCTCCGGATAAGGAGTCTTTACAGAAAGATGCTGTCCTGGATAAAATCATTTCAGTGTGATACTCAAGAAATTTTATAAAGGAGTTGCGGCATTTTCGCCGTGACCCTTCCCTTTCCGGTAAGCTGTCGTACCGCCTCTACGACGACCTCCATGTACTTCTTCATTGAAGGTGCAAAGAGGAGGGGGTGAAAATCCTCCCGAGATATTTCCTTGGAAACCAAAACATCTCCATTATAACCCTCAACAGTGAAGCGTGGGGTTTAAGCCAATTTCTTCCATGGATTCCTTTTGAATCTTGTTCTCATGAACGCCGAAGGGCACATGTCCCCCCACTGTGATGTCTAAACAATCCGGATACATCTCCTTCCCATGGGCCCTGCGTTGGAAAAGGACCTCGGGCAAACCACCGGCTGTACGCACCACCCAGAGGTGAACCCCCTCATGGGGTATTCCGTCTCGGTGGGCATCGCGGCGGCGTACGGCCCTGCCCGTAGGGCGCGCCGCCTCCCAGTCCCATTCCTCAAGCATTTCATTTCCCTGATCAATAAAAACCATAGTAATACTCGGGACCAATCCGATTGTTATTCTTTCCGGTTCTTTCACCATTGAACCAATCATAAACATCAATCATTCGAATCATGTCGATAATAGATAGGGTCAATCTCTAACAATTGTGTTTTTCCGCCCGCCTTCGGCAGGCGGGAAAACCCAATTCCTGAGTATGCCAGTATTTTTAATAATGGCGGCGCTAATACACAATAGCGATTTTTTTATATTTTGTGCAACTTGAAAAAACGAAATATGAGAACCTAAAAAATTAAATTTTTTGACGTTCCCATATACTGTAATTACTGACAAATGCCGGTTTTAGTATTTTCCTCCCACCGAAGTCTGGCGGAGAAAACAAATTTTCCAAGGTCCACATTATTTGTGAATTTTCTGCTCAAATTACATAGGTAAAAATATCAATTTTTTTGTTATTTATTCTTTTAAACCAGTCGAAAATATCATTGGAAATACTCCAAGGAAGGAGGTACCATCATGGAAGTCAATGGATTGACAACGCTCCCCAGTAACCTATTTTTGAACCGGGTTTCCACATCTTTCCATGATTCAGATGACACCGCTGCGTTACAGCCTGCCGGTACCGGCGGAGAAATGAGATATGAAAGCATAACAATGGACCTGGAAGAAATGAAAAATTTTCTTTTCATGATGATACGGGGAGGGGCCGTTACGGTCGAATCGGGAGAGAACAAAATCGGCAGAATAATAAATAAATTTGCATAAAAATTTTATTTTCATTATAATAATATTGACATATTAAAACCTCAGATTTTTATTGATACTAATAACTATACAAAAACTGGAATTGTACCTGAGCTATCTCCCAAGGCAGACTCCTAAATATTGTAGGTTTTCTTGACCTTCAAAGTTTGGCGGGAAAACACAAGAGCCGAGTTTGCCTGTAGTTATAATTTAAGGGCAGTCACAAAAATTGCGATTTTCCGCCCGCCTTAGGCGGGCGGAAAATCTAATTATTAGAGATTGCCTTGAATAAATACAAGAAAAAAAATATTTGTTGACTTAAAAAACCTTTTCTGCAATTATACAAACAGATTTAATTTTACTATGCAATATTATGTCTTATGCAGTGCGCGGAAATAATTATTGAAAATAGTTTTCTTATGAGTAAAGACCTTCAAGAAAAATCGGACAAGATGATCAAAGAACTGAAGGATTATCTTATACCGATCAGCGAGGAAATCAGGAAGCTTAAGCGCAATGATATAAAAAGCGAATAAGACCGTAATTTTGGAAAAGAGGTATCCCATGCCCGCAAAAGGCCAAAAGCGAAAACAGCAGATTATTGAAACGGCGAAAGACATGTTCATCCTGCACGGGTTCCAGAGTACCCATATCGGGCAGGTATGCGAAAAGCTTAATATTGCCCGTGGAACAGTCTACCAGTATTTCGGGAACAAACGTGAAATTCTCTACGCCGTCCTTGAAAAGGTCGAAGAAAAAATCGACGACATTCTCGACATAGACGACCTCCGTGATTTCTATAAGTCCAATCCCAATCCCAAAACGATCTCGAAATACGTGTCGGATCGCCTGGGTTCCATCATCCAGACCCTCCTGGAGGAACCGATCGTCATCAAGCTCATTTACAAGGACATCATCGGCATCGACGAGGAAGTGGTATCCCGAGTAAATAAATTTTTGGAGTACATATTAAAGCTTCTGGCCAGGGACATAGAGGAAGTCAAGAAAAGAGGTTTTTACAAAAAGAACATCAACTCCGAAGTCACCGCCCTCATGCTCATCGGGGGCGTCCAATTCATCGTGTACGAATTCCTCCGCAAGGAGAAGAGCGTCCTGGAAAAGGACATCCTTGAAGCTGTTGTGGGCAACTACATTTTCGGTGTCCTGAAATAATCACCATGTAAAAAACAGTATTGACAGAACCCGGCAAAACCGGGTTCTTTTTTGTGTGCGCCCTTCCTCGGCGCCTACTATATTACCGGGCCAGCCCGGAGAATTCTTACTGCCATGATCAAGCGAATAATTATAACAATATTATCACTTATGGCGCTCTGTTCATACGACCGGGTATTCAGCGAAACATCGCAGGAGGATTCCGCGTTTGACAATATAATAAGCGGGGACAGTAAAAGGGTTGCCAAGGGATTGGATTTTATATCGGCAAACCGCCCCGCTAATTTTATACCCAAATTACGTGAAATTCTTTCAGCCAAAGACAAAAAAGGCCTCCACAAAGCAGCTAAAGAGGCCCTTGGAAAGTATCCGGCATCGCTTACCCTTGATGCCTGGATTTCAATTCTGAATGATACCCCCTCCTTTCTTGTTAAGAAGGATGCGATAGCTTTTTTAGCCGGACAGGGAAGCAGGGAGATTGTCCCCCCCCTGATGGAACAAATTAAGAGCCCCTTCCATACCCTGCGGAATGCCGCAATCCTCTCCCTTAAAAAATTCAGGGATGACCGTGTGTACGCCTACATCCTGAATCTAGCCGCAAGCGAGGACCCTGTGTACAAAGTCTACTCCTTGGAGGCAATCTACCATCTCTACGACAGCCGTCTTTATAATTTCCTCATTGATCAGCTCAAAGACGACAATAAATCTATACGTTATTACGCTCTTCTGTGCCTGGAAAAGAACGAATTCGCCAAGTCAATTAACCATATACACCGACTTGCCCTGAACGATAAAAGCACGGAAGTACGTGTCAAAGCGATAGAAATACTGGGCTCCGGCAAGGCCGGAAACCCCCTTCCGGTGTTTCTTCAGTGCGTAGCCGACGAACAAAGGGACATCAGATTCGCAACCGTCAGAGCCATCCAGAAAAAGAAATACTCAACAACGTCAAACCTCCTTTCTAACCAGCTTTTTAGGGAAACGGAAGAGGACATCAAGGTACTCTTAATGGACACGTTGATCGATTTTAAAGACGGCGGCGGCTACAAGGGCCTTTCTAATGTTCTCCTCAAAGATTCCAACCCGGCCCTGAGAACACAGGCGGCCTATTCGATCGGTGCCATAAAAAACCTTCAAGGACTGCCGTACCTTATTTCTGCCCTGAAGGATGGGGACCCCAGAGTCAAGGCGGAAGTGTGCGGCTCTCTTCGGTACTTCAAAGAAAACCGTGTTTTACAAAGCCTTATGGAAGTGATACACGACGATACCGACCTTTACGTCAGAACTGCCGCCCTCTATTCTTTGAAAACAATCAAGATGCGAAACAGCCTTCTCCCTCTTTTCAACGCTTTCACTGAAGAAAAAGACGGCATTTTCAGAGAATTGCTTCGTTTGACCGTCGCGGAAATGATAACCCAATTTATTTAGGCTGCATCTTCGGAGAACTCTCTGAAACGAAAAACCTGAGCAACCTCTATTGAGGTTTTTCCAGAAATTATAATTTTGGAAATCTTAAAATTGTATTTTAACTTCGAAGTAAAATAATTGCATTTTCAACTGTCTTTTTATACAAAACGCCAGGAAGTAGGGGATATGATTGTCGCTATTGCACAGATAAATCCGATCATAGCCGACGTCGATGGAAATCGCGCCAAAATCATCGGCAGCATTGATGAGGCCAGGAAACTCGACGCTGATCTCATCGTTTTCCCAAAAATGGCTACTATTGGATATCCCCCAATGGACCTCCTTGAAAACAGGAAACTCATAGCGGACAACCTGCTATCTATCGAAAAGATCGCAGCACATTGCCAAGACATTGCCGCCATAATAGGATATGTCGACCATGTTAGCGAGAACGGCCTGGAGATTTTCAATTCAGCGGCTTTCATAGCCGAGGGTAAAATTGTATCATCCCACCATGCATACAATCTTCCTTCCTACGATGTGTTCGATGAACCCAGATTCTTTACCCCCGCCACATCCCTGAAAACTGTAAAATTGAAAGGCACTAACATAGGAATCACAATCGGTGGAGATATCTGGGACGATCAGCCCGAAGAATATTTTTATATCCCCAAAAGACGCATCCCCATCGATCCGGTTGCAACTCTGGTGAATAAAGGTATCGATATTTTGGTCAATTTATCGGCCGAACCATATTGCAAGGGGGGAAACACGGTAAAGTGGAGGATGATGTCCTCCATTGCCAAAAAAAACAGTGTTCCATTGCTCTACGTAAACCAGGTGGGAGGCAATGACAGCCTAATTTTCGATGGGGGCAGTTTTCTGTTGAATAAACGCGGAGAATTCATATCCATGGCAAAATCCTTCGAGGAGGACTTGCTCCTCGTGAATACCGATTCCCCGGAAACGCCCATTACTCCCTGTGAAAACACCCTGGAAGACATCCGCCGCGCCCTTGTCCTCGGCATCAGGGATTATCTCAACAAATGCGGCTTTACAGACGCTGTTATCGGCCTGAGCGGCGGCATCGATTCGGCCCTTACGGCGGCCCTTGCGGTGGAAGCCCTGGGGCCGGAACATGTACTTGGCATCACCATGCCGTCACTCTATTCATCTCCCGGAAGCGTCGACGATTCCATAGACCTTGCGCGGAGCCTCGGCATTCGGATCCATACGATTCCAATATCCGGCCTTTTCGACGATTTTAAAAAAACTCTCGCCGATATTTTCGAAGGCCAGCCTGAGGACGTTACAGAAGAAAACATACAGGCGAGGATCCGCGGGACCCTTCTCATGTCCATAAGCAATAAGTTCGGCAATATACTTCTGACGACGGGGAACAAGTCTGAAATAGCAACGGGATACTGCACTCTGTACGGAGACATGGCTGGTGGTCTTGCCGTGCTATCGGACCTCCCAAAGACCCTGGTTTATTCCCTTTCCAAACACATCAACCGGGAAAAGGAAATTATTCCTGTCGCCACAATAGAAAAAGTTCCCTCGGCTGAACTGCGGTATAACCAGAAAGATCAGGACAGCCTTCCTCCCTATGATCTCCTGGATGGAATTCTTGAATGCTATTTGGAAAAACGCATGTCCGCGGAGGAAATTATCCAGCTCGGATTTGCTTCCGACGTGGTTGAAGATATTCTTCACAAAGTGAATATCAGCGAATTCAAGAGGATTCAAGCTGCCCCGGGATTAAAAATAACCTCCAAAGCCTTTGGGACCGGACGCAGGATCCCCATTGTCAAGAAATACCGCCCCTGAAAAGGATAAAGAAAAAATGCGAACAAAACTCCGCTCCCTTGTTAAAACGATCCTATTATTCTTTTTTATTGTTTTTAACCCCTTGGTCCGCCTCTTAGTAAAATTTAATTACATCTTCTTTACCTATGCGGGGGGAATAAAAGACATCCGGGAATACGGGCCTGCTTTTCTGGCCAGGTTTTTTCCGTCGATCATTCCCGTGGGATATCTGAAAAAGAAAGACGGCGTTGGAAGGGGCATCATGCTTGGGACCGCCATGAGCATAAAATTATTCAATGACCCTCAAGTCATCCAAAAAACAATTACCACCATGGAGAAATGGGGGAAAAAAACCGGCGCCAAGGCCATCGCCCTTGGGGGCCAAATTCCAAGTTTCATTGAGCGCAACGGATTTGAATTAAATCCACCTTTTGTCAGAAGTGTATTTGGTACCGTTTTCATTCTCGATGCGATTGTAAAAAAAATCGTTGCTGATAGAAATCTCGGACCTAACAACATTTCCGTCGGCATTATCGGCATTGGGTTCATTGGCAAGGCCCTTACACAGTATTTCTCCGGCCTCTACCGCCGGGTTGTTGCGATCGAAAAACACATTGATACCGCTGCAGTGTGGCCGGACAATGTCACCTATACCGACAGCCGGGAACATTTGAGCACTTGTGACATCATTGTCATACTTACCGGGAGAGGCGATGAAGCTGCCGAAGTCCTGAAATATATAAAAGAGGGGGCCGTTGTGTTGGACGATGCTCATCCACAACTTCCCAGGGAGTTCGTTCAGAGTATCTACGAAGATAAGCGGGGCTCGGTCTTTAAGGCCGTTGTGGGGATTAAAGGGGTGCGTTTCATTCCAAAACTCCCTTCGTTCAAGTCTCACTGGATACCTGGCTGCGCCGTAGAAGTAATTGTCGCAACGCGGTACGGGTTTAACTACTCATCCCAGGAACAATTCAACGCCCTTGCAGTAGAAACAGGTTTTTATCCCATCACTGAGCCCCATGCCTTCGACTGACTTTACCAAAGTAAATTAAATTGTAACTACTGGCATACTCAGGAATCAGGTTTTCCCGCCCGCCGTAGGCGGGCGGGAAAACCTGATTATTAAAGGCTACCTTAAAGATATCAACAAATGTTTACTCCTTTTTTCAGAAACATATGCATATAGGGCCCCGTTGCGTAAAATATTTTCAGGTCCTTGACGACATTGTACTCTTCCTCTGAAACGATATTTCTCACCAAAACCTGTATTCCCACCTGGTCGGCAAATATCTTAATGCCGTTGATGATTTTGATCCTCTCTTTGAAGATATGGATGTTCCTGGTGATATTTTCAGAAAAGCAAAGTGCCCTGATTTCGACGGCTGAAAGGATATTTAGGATATCGTTTCCAACATAACAATTGTCCAGGCCAAGAGAAACTCCCTCCGGAAACTCCCGAACCACCGATTCTAAGGCGCCTGGAAGACCGTCGATCAGCGCCTCGTTGATCATGAGAACCGTATCTTTACCCTGGAAGAATTCCCCTAACATCCGTGCATAGCGGATGAGGTCCGTGCGCCCGTCCCAGGGGATAAGTATCGGCAGGGCAAGTTTCTTTTTATACGATTTTGCCAGGCTTCTTAGAATCTCCCCCGCAAAGACCTTTTTCCCCAATCCAGAGAGTAAAATGTCAAAATTGGTGTCGCAGAATTTTCTCCCCTTTTCCGCGAAGAAGTGAAATTCCCTGTGCAGATTGAAAACATTGAAAAAATGCTCAATTGAAAATACCTCCGCCCCCGACATTTCCCCCTTTGCCACCTTTCCGATTTTTTTTATTACCCCCGAGCGCCTTTTTTCCCCGGTCCCAGTCAATTCTACCCGCGCTGAAATTGCGCAGATATCCTCCACGAGTCCCCATGGACGTTTCCGGTCGTAGTAGATCACGTTACTGGCAAAACCAAGTTCGTAATTTTGGCACAACACACTGCCCTCTATTTCGATGAAAATCTCGTTGCATAGCTCTTTAAATTTATTTACATTGATGGAGAAATCCACAATGCTCGGGAAGAGGACCACGAATTCATACATGTAAAAACTTCCAATACCAAAGAAGGTATCCGAGGGAAAGTGGTTTTCACAAGCAGAGGCAATAAGTCTCACAAAATTACCTATGTCGAACTGTAGGTTTTTCTCGCCACGCATTGAGGAAATACTCTTCAACTCCTGGAGCCTGATGACCATGGCGCCTATACTTTGGATCTCGTAATCCAGATTCACAACGCTTTCTACGACATTGGGGAGATAGTACAGGCCACTCACCAGGTCGCGGTTTTCTCTATCAATAAACACTTCCCGCTTCTGTTTCAGGTGCTCCCACAAACGATCATTCCGGGCCATAACGGGGCTGTACACCTTTGTCTTCCCTCGCCCATCGTTTTTTGCAGCGTAGAGGGCGTGGTCCGCCCTAGAAAGAAGGTGGGACAGGTTTGACGCCATGGCAGGGTATTCGGCAATTCCTGCGCTAAAAGATACATGAAAAATTTGTTTCTTATCTCCCTGAAACGAAATGGCCGTGAAGGCGTTTCGAATTTCGTCCACATGTCCCTTCACCGCAGCAGCGGCAAGCCCCGGAAACAGCATCACGAACTCCTCACCTCCAAACCTTGCCGGGAAAAAGCGTTCACCCGCTGATGACATGAGGACGTCCGCGAAAGTCATCAGCACATTGTCCCCCATCTGGTGGCCGTGTGTATCGTTGACTTTTTTAAAATGGTCAAGGTCCATGAGGGCCAGGGATATCACCCTGTTTTTTTTACTTTTCAGCTCTTCGTTGAATTTTTTTAAAAACTCCCTGCGGGTAAACAGCCTCGTCAATTCATCGGTCCCGGAAAGTCGATAAAAGTCGTCGATATGTTTGAGTTTTGCCTGGGTGAGGGCGCGGATTTCCTCCGAGGCGACGGGTTTCATCAAAATGGCGTCGGCGCCGGTCTGATAGGCATGGACTCTGTCGCATACATCCTGGGAGTTCGAAATAAAAATGAAGGGGATGAGCCTCGTCTTCACTCCGCGCCGTATTTTCTCCAGAAGCTCAAATCCATGGATTTCCGGAAGGTCCACCTCGCTGATAATAATATTCGGAAGTTTATATGTGATGTTGCTCAATGCTTCCGGCACGTTTTGCGCCGTGATGAAATCATATTCATCGGCGGAAAGGGCGTTGATAATGGCGCCGGAATCCTCACAAGTTCCGGCAACCACGAGGACGGTATGCTTACCTTTATTTGTTTGTTTCATGACTTATGCACTTCTCAATTACATCATTGAGCTCACCGATTGCCATCACGGCGGCTTCGGCAAAGTTCATACCCGGATATTTTTTGTAGGCGAAATTTATTGCGCTTGAGGAGTTGATCCGGTGTAAGCGAACATCGCCTCCCAACGCCAGGACTTTCACAACATCCGCGACATCGCCGCCCTGGGTCCCCACGCCGGGTATTAGGAGAGGTACTTCTTTTCCGGAATCTACAAAAATGCGGCTCACAGCATCAAGCTGGGCGGGATACGTCGCTCCCACAACCGCCCCCAAACCCGGCCGGTGCCATTCCACGATTTTTTTTGAAACATGGAGAAATAGCGGCTCTCCTCCGGCATCAACGTCCTGTATGTCCCCTGAACTTTTGTTGGAAGTCTTGTTTAGGATATAATAACCCCGGTCCGGATAGTTTTTCATAAAGGGCGATATGGAATCGAGCCCCATATAGGGGGACAGCGTCACCGCGTCGGCGTCAAAAAACTCAAAGGATTCCCGGGCATAGGCTTCCGCTGTCTTACCAATATCTCCGCGCTTCACATCGAGAATAACGGGAAAACCCGCGGCGTGATATATCCGTACCAATCGGTACAGGGCATCGAGGCCTTCGAAACCATACTGTGCGTAAAAAGCATAGTTCGGTTTCACCGCCGCAGGATAGACCTTCTCCTTATGCATTCTTTCGAGGATTGCTGCGTAAAAATCAAAAATGCGCTGGCCTGCGGGCCCTCTGTCGAGGGGGATGTCCTCGAGTACAGGGTCCATTCCCATGCAAACGATGCTCCCAAAAGAATCGGCGGAAAATTTGAGCTTCTCAAGATAGTTCATCATTCCTCGGTTATTTCAACCCGGTGATAAAGTCGGAATATATACGGAAGTTCTCATTGTCAAAGAGCACGAAAACCACAGACATCATGTATTCCATTTCCTTCATGAAACCAAGGACCGTAGTGACAGCGACTTCGCAGGCCTCCCCTCTGGGATAACCGTACACCCCAGTGGAGATAGCGGGAAAAGCTATTGATGTGAGTTTGTATTCCAGGGCAAGTCTCATGGAATTCAAGTAGGAATTACCAAGCACTTCCCGCTCCCCGCTTGTTCCGTTTTTATACACCGGCCCGGGGGTGTGGATGATATATTTCGCCTTCAGTCGATACCCCTTCGTGATTCGTGCCTCGCCGTGGGCGCACCCGCCTAATGTTCGGCACTCCTCCAAAAGCTTCGGCCCGGCCGCTCGATGAATGGCCCCATCAACGCCGCCTCCCCCCATAAGGCTCGGATTTGCGGCGTTTACGATGGCGTCCACTTCCATCTGCGTTATGTCCCCCTGCTGGACAAAAAGGCGTCCAATAAGTTCTTTCGAATCGATCATGCCACGATCTCCATTACCACGGCGCCCGATTAAAGAATACCGACGAAAATTGACGGTGCCTGCCTGCTCTCAAGCACAGGCCTTCAAATACGCTCTGAAAACATACCAGGAATGATGCCCTAATGTCAATTCTTAATGGAAATCTCTATTGGTAACCTCTAAAAATTAAGAACAATCACAAAAATCGGCTTTCCCCGCCAGCCTTTGGCAGGCAGTAAAAAACTAATTTTTGAGGTTGCCCAATTATTATATTTTCCGCCCGCCGAAGGCGGGCGGAAAATATAATGCTACTTTTTTTATTGCAACGGCGCCATGGTATATGGTATATTCAAGTATACTTTTAAAAAATCGCTAGACCTCTTGGACAATATGAAAAATTTTTCCAGAAAAAGATATTCCTTCTTTCTAATATTGCCTTCACTCCTAATCGTCTTAACCTGCGGCGTCGATGAGCATACGTCAAAAGATTGGTCCAACATCTCTCGTTCAAATTCTTACAGCGGCAATGGACCTGCCGTATTCCATGTAGACACTACAGGAAACGTAAACCTTACGTATTCCCTAAAGATCGGAAATACACCAAAATCCGTATATTTTATTTTTACTAATACAACCATGGGTGACGCTGAATCGTACCCCACAGTACAGAATATTGATCGAAAGGAATCCGCCACCTCCAACGCTGGTTCATCAAAAAATTTTGAACGCAACGAAATAGAAACGCCTGACCCTGCTCACAATTTTCCTGTTTCGGGGACGCCCTTCATAAGCGAGTTTAATGAAAAAGCGTTGCAAGGGTGCATTGTACGTAAAGGTGAAAAAGGCCCGAAGCAATATAACTCCATCCTTGGAAAAACCATGGCTTATGAAGTTGGCAGTGAAAACGACTTCTACCTTCACAGTGAATACACACAAGAAACAGACACGATAAATGCCCTGTGCCAGGCAAAGGTTGAAAACGTTCATTCCAAAAGCCTCTATGTTTGGGTAGATAAAAACGTATTCCGTGAAAATTATGTTAACCAGGGGATGATAGACGGTATTGCTGAAAAATTTTTACGCGAAGGAGAAGATAATGACGTTTACGAGTGGGTGAGCGCTATTTTTGGAAACGAGTGGGGGCCCCACAACTATAATGGATTGATCGCCCCGGACAATTCAATCCATATTCTCATTGCTGAA
This sequence comes from Spirochaetota bacterium, assembly GCA_029974015.1. GTDB lineage: Bacteria > Spirochaetota > UBA4802 > UBA4802 > JAGODF01 > JAGODF01. Next base: position 5,228 of record JARKUF010000016.1, on the reverse strand, counting down.
ATAGTGGATTCTCAAAACCATAATAATAGCATAATAGGGTATTTCTGGAATAAAGACAACTTCGAAAACACCGTAGTCTACAATGGAAAAGAGCATCCTTCCAACAGGAAGGTGATGTTTTACTTGAATTCAAATTTTGTAAAAAAAGACATGACTACCATATATTCAACCCTTGCCCATGAACTCCAGCACATGATACATTTTTACCAAAAAATACAGTATTCGTATCCCTTCGGAAAAATTTCTGAAACCTGGCTGAATGAGATGTGCTCTGTTGTCGCTGAAGATTTCGTTGCATCAAAACTGGGCATTGAGGGGCCACGCGGCGTGGCAGGTACAGAACCAACTGCAGGCGCCCAGGGAAATAAGGATGGCATATTACCAACGTATAATCTGTATAACTATGAATCCGTCATTAACTGGTATGATACCTATCCTCAAGTATTAAGAAATTATTCCATAACTTATGCATTTGGCGCCTACCTCGCGAGAAATTTTGGAGGCGCCAGTTTTTACCAAAAATTACTCCAAAACAAATATACCGACTATCAAGCAATCGAATTTGCGCTAAAGGAATGTGGAATACAGGAAAATTTTTCATCTGTCATGAGAAAATGGGGTGCTGCCAACCTGTTATCTCATCTGACAGAACCTCCGCCAGGGTACTACCAGTACAATAGCGGCAACTGGTTTACATCGTACATCGGTTCATTGAAATACGAAATAGGCTCTATTAATCTTAACAACTATGTTAATGGCCCAAAAATCTATACTACCATGCCCACAGGCAAGCAAGCCAAAGCTTCCAACCTCTACTATAAGGTGGGTGAAGGCCTCACAGGCACACTCATTCATAAAATCAAGATGGAAAATAAAGTCCAACTAACGGTAGTGATACAATAATATTATGTCACGCACAATGAAGAACTTGTCCAACGCAATTTTTGTTATTCTCATGGCTGCGGGTTCCCAGCATTGTGACGCTAATAATTACGAAGGAAACCTCATCTTACAGGGAAATGAACCCTGCACGATTTTGGTCCTCGAAGCCCTGGATGGAAAAACGTATCAACTCTCGGGGTCCCTGAGCGCTGGTCTTAAACAGCATCAGCAGAAGCATGTCATCATCCGGGGGAAAATAATCGCCCCTGCCGCCGGTCCTGGATTCCCTGCTATCATTGAAGTGATTAAGGTAATTAAAATCAACGACAGGTAAAAAGCAACCTCTGAAGAATTCAAAATTGCGGAAAAGAATGAAAATACTTTTCATCGCGGTATACTACAATCATGAAACAATTGTTAAAGCTAATTACCCCGTTTACACTGCTTGTAATAGTCCTAAGCGCCTGCGAAAAAGATTACAGCGATATGAAGCTTGTGCTCACAGGCCAAATCCATATCATTGAAGCGACTATTCACGGCATTATGAACTCCAATTCGCCGGAAAAAACGGTTTTTGAACTACGCCAATTCAATGAAAAAATGTCGAAGAGTTACGGCGAGTATATCGAAGCCAAAAAAAAACATCCTGAACTTGAACATCTTTTTAATTCGCCCCCTTCTTCGCTAAGTAAGGAAATTACCCGTATCAAAAGCCTCTCATCAAACTTTCGTGACATTCTGATCATGACTGCTTCGCATACCGGTGAACCTGGTATGAGACGGCATCTTGAAAGCACCGTCGTAATTCTCGACCGGCTTAAAAGCCAGTGAGGACGAACCACGGTGGTGAGGCCCCCTCAAAGAACTCAATGCAAAGACAATACGACATAATAGTAATTGGAGCCGGCCACGCCGGGGCAGAGGCGGCCCTTGCAGCCGCCCGTATGGGGTTCTCCACGGCAATGATCACAGGGAACCTCGATACAATATGCCAGTTGAGCTGCAACCCCGCCATAGGCGGCCTTGCAAAAGGACATCTTGTAAGAGAGATCGACGCCCTTGGCGGCGAGATGGCTCGCACTATCGATAAAACCGGCATCCATTTCAAGATGCTTAACAAGAGCAAAGGCCCTGCCGTATGGGGCCTCAGGGCCCAGGCCGACAAGAAGGCATACCAGTTCCGGATGAAGCAGGTGATGGAGCAGCAGAGAAACCTCAACCTTATTCAGGATATAGCACGCAGTCTTGTCGTAGAATCAGGTAATATACAGGGGGTTATTACGGAGAGGGGGCGCGAATATCGCTCCCAGGCGCTGATACTCTGCACTGGAACATTCCTTAAAGGGCTGATTCATATCGGCGAGTATAACGAGAGTTGCGGCCGCCTCGGGGATTTTTCAGCAGAATTTCTTTCCGATTCCCTTCGTGAAATCGGTTTTCCTGTCCTGCGCCTTAAAACAGGCACCCCCCAGCGTGTAAATGGCGACTCCATCGATTTTACAAAATGCGAAATACAATTGCCGGACAGAAAGCCCCTCCCCTTCTCCTACCGTTCCGAGGACATTGAACTTCCCCAAGTTCCCTGTTGGATCACCCATACTTCCGAAACAACCCATGGAATGATCCGCGACAATATTCACCGATCTCCGCTGTACGGTGGTAAAATAAAAGGCGTGGGCCCCCTTTACTGCCCCTCCATAGAGGACAAGGTTGTCCGTTTCTCTGATAGGAACCGGCACCAGATTTTCCTGGAGCCCGAAGGTATTACTACGAATGAATATTACATAAACGGATTTTCAACCTCCCTTCCCGAGGATGTCCAGCTTACCATGGTCCGAACCATTCCGGGTCTCGAGAACGTTCAGGTGATGCGCCCGGCCTATGCCGTAGAATACGATTTCGTACCACCTACGGAACTGAAGCCTTCCCTCGAAACAAAAAAAATTTCGGGCCTCTACCATGCAGGGCAAATCAACGGCACCTCGGGATACGAGGAAGCGGCAGCCCAGGGCCTCATAGCCGCCATCAACGCCTGCCGCTCGCTACAGGGAAAAGAACCTCTCATACTAAAAAGGTCAGAAGCATATATAGGCGTTCTTATTGACGACCTCGTCACCAAGGGAGTCATCGAACCATACCGAATGTTTACATCCAGGGCCGAGCACCGACTACTTCTGCGCCAGGACAATGCCGACGAACGCCTTGTGAAGTACGGCCTTGAGAACGGCCTCATTGAAAAACCGTTCTATGAAGCAACAATGGCAAAATACCGGCATATCTACGCCTTAAAAAGCCGGATAGAAAATGCCCAGGTGATAATCTCTGGAGAATTCATCTCCAATACAAAGCCGGGAAGCGCTGCCGCCCTGAAATCAGGGGAAAAACATCTTGCCGGAAAACTCCTAAAAAGACCTGGCATTACCATCGGCCAGATTGCAAAGGCTGCCGACATTAAAATTCCCGACGACATTGCCCCCGTCATTGAAATGGAGATAAAATATGAAGGATACATCCGCAAGGACCTTGAGCGAATAAAAAAGCTGGGAAAGCTCGAAGATACATCTATTCCCGATAATTTCGACTATAGCAACATTCCGGGGCTCAAAAACGAAGCCCGAAACAAGCTCTCAAAGATACGACCAGCCACAGCGGGCCAGGCCTTAAGAATTTCCGGAGTTGACCCCTCCGATATCTCAATACTTCTAATACATCTGGAATCAAAAAAAAGACAGAGGAAAGATTACTAATGTTCCACGTGGAACAATTTCTGGATGATTGGTTCAGTGCACGAGCCATCCCCACGTCTTCTAAACTAATACACTCTCTTGAGAAACTCATAATCGCTATATACCATGCCAACAAGAAATTCAACATCACCGGGTTTTCCACTCAGCAGGAAATTACCGAAAATCTTGTCCTTTCAAGCCTTGTGCCATTTCTTCACCTTAAGGTTCCACGTGGAACATCCTTCGTTGACATGGGGTCGGGTGCCGGCATCCCGGGCGTCCCATTGTGTATTTTCAATGAGGACCTCTTCGGTACCATGGTGGATTCCAGCGGGAAGAAGTCCTCTTTCATCGCTTCGGCAATAGAGGCCCTTCGCCTTAGTAATGCCACGGTCCTGAATGTTCGCGGAGAAGAGATGGGAAGGGACATGACCCACCGCGAAAAATACAGCATGTGTTTTTCCAGAGCTTTCTCCTCCCTGTACGCTGTTTCTGAAATTTGCGCACCGCTCCTTTCCATTGGAGGTTTTCTCTACATCTACTCCGGCGACTCGTCCCCTTCAGCACCGGCCAATAAAGATCTGGATGCGCATATGGGACTTCTTGGCCTTTCACCTACCACTTCTTTTCACCGTGAGAATTTGGGCGTCTCCCGGGAGGGTATATTTCTGCAAAAAACGACTTCAACCCCCGACATCTTCCCCCGACGTTATGCCGTAATTAAAAGAGAGTCGCGTAAAGTGCACGGTTCAATTAGGGGGGGCGGCATTTGAAACTTTTAATAAGGGGCGGTGGGATCGCGGCCGGGAAAGGGGCCAGGATATCCTATGGTGATCTTTTGACAGAATCGTTACTTACATTTGGCGTTGAGGTCATAAACCGCTCCCGGGACCGCGATACGACCTTCGAAGGGACCTGGACTTTTTACGAAGACATCGATCCTTTTAACCCGGAAATAATTCTCCTCCACTTCGCCATCGACGATATTTACAGGCCCGTGTATCGTTCTGAATTTAAAGAAAACCTTGTCCAGATTGTTCGACTCAGCCGTGTCCGTTTCAATCCCGAGATTTTTCTTCTCACATCACATTATTTCAATAACGAACATGAGATGCAGGCCGCCCTGATATACTACCGTGCCATCCGGGAAGTGTCCCTTGACCTGGATTGTCATCTCATCCCGGCCCATTATCTTCTCGCCCATGAACTCGATAACGCGGGCCTCGCCTTATCAGACATCCTCTGCGAAGACGATCGGTATTTAAATGATTTAGGGCATCACATCTTTCATGCTATCGTATATGAGAAAATAACTTCATCGCTCTTTTCACACGTTCTGTAACTTTTATGAGAACCATGTAAATTTAATTGTAGCCATAAAATCCACTCCCCTCGATGGCGGGGAAAAAAATAATGTGATTTGCCATAAGACGGTACTGTAACTATCATACATCGGCCAGGAAAAACAAATGGGACCCTTTTTGGGTGGAATGGCCATGTCGCCATGGCCAAGCCCCCGTTACGTCCGTACAAGCAGTTTTCCCGCATACGGCCGTCCCGTAGATTTCCCTTCACAGGGAACGTCAAAACAACGAGAGTTGAAGCTCATTTGGCTTTATC
>JARKUF010000014.1 GCA_029974015.1 Spirochaetota bacterium | reverse complement strand
ATAAAGCCAAATGAGCTTCAACTCTCGTTGTTTTGACGTTCCCTGTGAAGGGAAATCTACGGGACGGCCGTATGCGGGAAAACTGCTTGTACGGACGTAACGGGGGCTTGGCCATGGCGACATGGCCATTCCACCCAAAATGCGATGAAGGCCTCGCCAGGCTCTACTGCGCAATCATTCATAGATATTATCCGGGTCCTTATGAGATTGGAGATGACATCCGGAAAAGAATTGACGCTTACAATGAATAAGTGCACGTGTGAAACAACAAGGGGTTACAACCCCTTGTTCTCTGGAGATATTAGTCTTATCCCACGAAAAATCCCCTTCAAACAGAGCAAGGGGCTGTAGCCCCTTGTTGACAATGGCCTATTCTAACTTTGAACTTTGAATGAGGTGGTCACGGAGTTTTGCGTGTTGGCTCTTGAGGAGGCAATTGAGATATATGGCGTGCCGTCGATATTCAATACAGACCAGGGTAGCCAGTTCACATCAGAAACCTTTACATCGACATTTTAAGAATGTGTATTTTTTGTGTTGACGTTGTGGCTCATTTCATATAGCTTCTTTTAGACCGTATCCTCAAACGTCCGGTCAACCAAAATGGTGATGCTGAATTGCTTGAAATAATATCCTAGAACAGCACACTGCCGGAAAAAGATTGGAAAATGATAAAACATATGATTGACTCGGCAATAACCAGAAACAAAGTGGAAGAGCTGGCAACAACGGCAAGTTAAGAGGTGTACCATGAAATTTAATATTATTCTTGAACCGGCTGAAGAAGGGGGCTTCAATGTCTCTGTACCCGCGCTTGACAGATGCTATACCCAGGGTGACACCGAAAAGGAGGCGCTCGAAAACGCCAGGGAAGCAATTCTTTGTTACCTTCAAGGCCTTGAAAAGGTAAACCAGATTAAATCAGCACCCACGGCAATCATGAAAGAAGTCGAGATCAGCCTGTGAGCAAAACATTCTCCGGCACCCAGATCGTAAAAGCCCTTCGAAGAATCGGATATGTTGTTGATCATCAACATGGTAGCCATATATTCATGCACAATCTGGGAAAAAACACATCTGTCATTGTGCCCAATCATAAAGAGATTAAAAAGGGCACACTGAACAGCATTATAAAAAAAGTCGGCATTACAATTGATGAATTGAAGAACCTCGTTTAACTCCTCGCAAACTCGAATCTTGGCTGAAACCTCTCGCGACCGGTTGTAAACGATTATCTAAAACGCTGTGTAGGCCGGTATATCCCCGCGATACCTCGCGCGGCAGTTCTTGGCACAGTTCATCCGTACCTTTCACCGGATCCACCCATAAGAGAATGGTGCGTCACGACTGCGAGGGCGTACGCCTGACATCTGCCACATTCGGGATTCGAACGACATCCCGGACGTCTCCTCGTGCGGGACGATGCCTGGATCATCACGCCACTTTTTTAATCGCATTCACCCAGTGGCATCTTCCACGCAGGGGGATCATGTGTGTTCACCATATATGTCCGGGCAGCCTGCGTCATGGCGATGATAACTCGCCGTGGAGCTTTCCCGCGTTTACGAGACGGATCGACCTCAAATATGGCCTGTGATATAGGGGAATCGGGCTTCATGGAGATAGAACGGTTCGGAGACCAGCGAAAGCCCCGAAAAAGGGGCGACTTCGGGCATAAAAAAAACTTAGATGGCGATGCATCGCCATATAGAGCCCTGTTTTTCGACTGGAGAGCGTTTTCTGAGCGGGTGACGAGACTCGAACTCGCGACGTTCAGCTTGGGAAGCTGACATTCTACCACTGAATTACACCCGCGTGGTTGTACCTCTATATAAAGTCACCCCGGTACGATCAAGCACCTTTTTTACGCATCACGGGATTTTTTTAAGCTCTGCACCATTTCCAGAAAAATGTCGTAAAACTCCTTCAGGTCGTCGTGTTTTCGGAGCTGCCGCATATTTTCCGGGAAGTCTCCCCGGATGATCTGCTTCATGTAGTTAGACATCACGAAAATCGGCCCGGAAATGCGGTGAGTTCTTCGAATTAGCATAAAATACAGGGCGATTCCCTGAAGAATCACGAACACGCACACTGTAACGAGGAGAACGGTATTGTGCCTTATTACATTGTCCGTATGGGTTATGATATCGCCAATTGTGCTGTTGTTTTGTTCCAGAGTTTTCATGTTTCTGCCGTGGATAAGGGCCACATCATGTATTGCCTTGATTCTGGTTTTGTCCTTGACAGCCTGGGAGTAGGTGAGTAAGGCTTCGACATTGTTGTCCTGGATGATGATGATGTTGGACTGGTCGTTGATGATATTCTGGAGCTGGGTGTTGTTCCTGCTGAGCTGTCCGTTGTTATAAACGGCGTTGAAAGCTATGGCGCCGGTGATGAGCGCTATGACCACGAACTTCAGGCCGATGATTGAGAAGGTGTGCTTGAGCTGGAATTTTTTGTCGATGAGATAGTTCGTTCTTTTTTTCATTGGCGCTCGCTCCGAAACGGGCCTCCGGGGATGTTGCCCCACTTCAATATTAATGAATACAATGCAGCTCCCTTGGATGTCAATACCTTTTTGCGTGATCGCCAGTCTCAGGGCGGGTATAAATATAATTCGCATACGCCTTTTTTATCGAAGAAGGGGCAATGTGTGGCCGAGAATCAATAATGAAGCAGTATAGAGGATAATGACTGGAGCCCGATAATGCGCTTTTTTCTTAGTCTCGTTTTCCTTCTTTTGATATACGCATCCGCAGGTGCGGAAGTGTATGTGCTATGTTACCATTCTTTCCTGGGTAGGCCCCGGGTCTCCTACGATTTTTCCCTTGAAGAGCTGAAATCCCAACTGGAGCTTCTGCGGGGAAGGGGGTTCCGGTTCGTTTCCCTCGGAGACCTCTACTCAGGAAATGTTACCGGACCGAAGAACATCCTTGTGACCATCGACGACGGCAATCACAGCGTGTATAAGGCTTACTTTGACGTCTTCAAACCCATGGGAATACGGCCCCTTCTGGCCATTTATCCGAACATTATTGGGAAAAAGGATTATGCGCTCACCTGGGAACAACTGAAGCGGCTTTCGGCGGAAGGATGCGACATCGCCGCACACGGTTATTACCACCTGAAAATAAACCAAAAATTGTACGACACGCAAAGGGCGGATTTCAACAGGGAAATATCGACCTCAAAAAAGGTACTTGAAGAAAAGCTTGGAATCTCCGTTACAAGCTTTGCATATCCCTTCGGGTTGAATTCACAAGTGGGCGAAAAGGCCCTCCGCAGCGCCGGATATAAAGTCGCTTTCACCATCGTCAACAATCCTGTGAAAACGCCCCTGGTAAAAAATCCCGACCTCATGCGGCTGCCCCGCTACATGCTTACGCGCCAGCTCTATCAGGGGAGCCTGAACCATATCATCCGACTTTCACAACGTGGTAGCGGGACATTCACCGCCGCCGATTCTCCAAAGACCGTCCTCCGGGAAAAGACGCCGGGTAAGGCTAAGGGAAGACCCGCGAAGAAAAAAAGCGTATTAGCCATGGAAAATATCCCCGCCCACCAGGGCCGTTACGAAGATGGCCCCGGTGAGAAGGTCCCATTAACGAGGAAATCGCGTAACGCCAATGGTACGCGCAAAAAGGGACCGCCGCGTAAAGACGCCCACTATATACCGCGTACCGAAGGCGGCGACCGGGAACTACCTGAAACGGCCATAGATATATTTCCTCAGGCCGATGCAGTATACCGACTTCTCCAGGGAAAGATGCCCCCCGTCGTAGTTACGGCTGAAAATCCAAAGGATGGTGCCATTCAACTCGCTGTCGACCCGGGGGAGGGCCATGGCCCTCCGTGCAAGTTCAAGGAGCGATGGCTTGAAATAGGCCGCATGGCAGCAGCGGAATATCGCAGGATAATCTCCCTCCACCTGGACCGCGCCGCGTCGTATATCCAGCAGCTCATCACCTCCTTTCGTCGCAGATAACAGTTTGCCGTAGTCATTGCCGGTTTGATTATTATTCTTGACAGCGGCGGCGAAGGCGTTACAAATCAAAAAGCTCCGTGCCATATCATAGTACCCGGCTCCCCGGGTCGGTGAGGTTCTTGTTATGCCGATGATGGCCCATTACAGAAAAACCGGTGTTATATTTCTCACAATTTTCCTTGCAGGCACCACCGTCGTCTCCCACGGGGAGCCCGAAAGCGCGGGGAAGAACGCCGTGTACTACAACAAGACGGGCTGGGAACACCTCGGGAAAAACGATACCCTTAAAGCGATTATAAACTTCAAACAGGCCCTCCAGCGCAACCCCAGGTATCGGGAGGCCCTCATTGGCCTTGGAAATGCGTATCTTCAGACCGAAGCCTACGACGAGGCGTCGAAACTCTTCGAGGACGCCCTGCGTCTTGACCGTAAAAACGCCGAGGCAATGACGGGGCTTGGGTTTGCCCTGGCGGGGTCCGGGCGATATACCGATGCATTGGCCCTTTTCGAAAAGGCCGCGGACATCGCAGGCAGCGGCGTCGACGCCTACTACGGAATTGCGACAATCTACCACGGTTTGGGGAAGGACCTTTGGGCGCGCAGAAAACTCGAATCCGTATTCAGGGTTAATCCCTTCCATTACGATTCCCTTCTCCTGATGGCGGAGATCAAAGAAAGAGAACGTCGCCCCGATGAGGCGAAAGAATTCATTGAGAAGGCGATTCACGCCGACCCTGAAAAGCCCGAAGGGTATGTGAGGTACGGAAAGATCCTCCTCGCGCGCCATATGAAAACAGGCGACCCAGATCTCCTTGCTGACGCTGTGACCGAATTCAACAACGCCCTGGGGAAACAGGAGAACAATTTTTCAGCAGGCCGGTATCTCGGTTTTATCAGCCTTTTAAAGAATGACCATACCTCGGCGGTGGATTATTTCACACGGGCGCGGAATTCATTTCCCGGTAGCCTCGTGCCTATGTACAACCTCGCTGTGGCTTTCGAGAAGGGTGGGGATCACGACGCTTCCTTTCGGTCTTTCGCCGGGGCCTTTAAGAAGTATCCCTACGACAGCCTGCTCCAGGCCCGCTTCGAGGATTTCTTAGTGGAAAACGAAATCAAGACAGGGAACCCCTCCCGCGTCATGTTGAGCGAGAAACATTTCGAGAAGGCCGGGAACCGCATGAAAGGGAACCTCTCCGACCAGGCCATATTCCATCTCAGGAGGTCCATCCTGCTCAATCCCCTGCGAATGGAAGCGCGGAACCTGCTTAAAGACTACTTTCTTACCCAGGATTATTACCGATTCTATGTCAATGAGTTGAAAGATCTTGCGCGGATCTTTCCAGAAGAAGGATATCGTGAAAAATTGAATATCGCCCTGATTAAGCGCCGTGAAAGGCTTTATTACAGGGCCGGATTTTCACCGGAAGACCCTCCTCGAGATGTTCCGCGAGTTCTGGTCCTCGATTTCAATCCAGAGGAGGCCGTATCGACCCACTTCGACGCCGGGCGTGTCGTGGCAAACCATCTCTCCTTCGCCATGGGACAGTACGGCCGCATGACCGTGGCGGGCCCCCGGGAAAGAAGCGCCGTGGCGGGTTTCGTGTACGCCGGGGACGACTATCTTGACAGGAACATAGAAAAAATTACCGACCTCATCGGTGAGGAGAAACTTCCTGCTGTCGACTATCTTGTCTACGGCACATACCGTGAAGGAAACCAATATCTTTCCACGAACTTCAAGATCATGAACTTCCACAGCGGCGTGGTTATCGGCGATTTCAACGTCTCCGAGACGGGGCACGACAATCTGTCGAAGCTCGTACTGCGGGCGGCCCGCCGTATCTACGATTTCCTTCCCTATAAAGGGCGTGTGCTCAAAATCGGCGAAGAAGACGCGGTGGTTAACCTGGGCCTTTTTGACGGCGTAAGTCAGGGCGATCTGCTGGCCATCTTCAGAAAAAAGTCCGGTGCTCTTCCCGTTCAATCGAAGATACTCCTGAAAGTCTCCGAGGCCGATACCCTCGTTGCGGCGGTTACACCGGTCAACGCTGCGGAGTTGAATCTCATAGAATTGAATGATGCCGTATATCCCCTTCAGAAGCGCCGTGCAAAAAAAATCGAATAAGCACTCCGGGGCCTCGGAAGAATGTCAGCTTTAATAGATGGCAATCTCTAATAATCAGGTTTTCCCGCCCGCTTCCGGCGGGCGGGAAAACGCATTTTTTATGATTGCCTTTAATTTTTAGAGGTTCCCGGGTAATGTAACCCGTTTTTTTCTTGCATTAGATAAGGCTAACATAATTATTGTGCTAAAATATTATCGAAACCCGGACCGTAATCCATGTATTTTAATGATGACAGCGAAGCAATGCGTTTCGACGGCACGGACCTCACGGCAAACATGGAGGATTACCTGGAGACTATTTCCATCCTCCTAAGGGAAAACCGCGTTGTGCGTGTGAAGGATATCGCGAAGTCCCTGAAGGTGAAGATGCCCAGCGTCTCGGCGGCATTGCAAAAGCTGAGCGAAAAGGGGCTTATCATCTACGAGAAATACGGATATGTCGACCTCACCGAAGAAGGGAAAAAAATCGCGGACAAGGTCTACAGCCGACATGCCTGCCTGACCGATTTTTTTCACAATATTCTTCGCATCGATGCTAAGACTGCGGAAGAAGAGGCATGCCGGGTGGAGCACCATCTATCTCCCGAAGCGTGCCGAAAAATTCATCGCCTCGTGCAGTATATGGGTTCCCGTGAATCCGAAGGCCCATGGAAGGATAAATTCATTGCCATGATGGAAGAGATACCTTTAAGCGACGCCTCGGAAGGCTCGCATGTCGTGATCGTAAGGCTCGACGCCCAGGGGATTTTAAAAAAAAGGCTCATGGAACTCGGTTTCCGAAAGGGTGAAACATTGAAGCTGGTCCGCTACGCCCCTCTACAAGATCCCCTCCAGGTGAGAATCAAAGGATACGATATCAGCCTGCGCGTCGAGGAGGCCGGGACGGTCATTGTCAGGACGGTGAAGAATGAAAGACGTTAAAAGTAGCCCCGCTGAAGTCCGTGTGGGGCTTCTGGGAAACCCGAATTGCGGTAAAACCACTATCTTCAACGCTTTGACGGGGGCGCGGCAGAAAACCGCCAACTGGAGCGGCGTCACCATTGAAAAGCGGGAAGGAGCGGTACGCTTCTCGGACCATACCATAAAAATTGTGGACCTCCCGGGAATTTACAGCCTTTCCGCCTATTCCTTAGAGGAGATCATCGCCCGTAACTATATCATCCACGAGCAGCCCGATGTTATCGTCAATGTAGTAGACGCCGGAAACCTGGAGCGCAATCTATATCTCACCACACAGCTTATCAATATTGGCGTAAAAGTCATCCTTGTCCTCAATATGTACGATGAGGCCGAGGTGAAGGGCATCACCGTGGACACCGCAGCCATGGGGACCCTCTTGGGAATGCCGGTCATTACCACGGTGGGTGTGAAAAAACGGGGCATCCGCGACCTCCTGTCCGCCATTATCTCGGTGGCGAGATCGGACGAGGAAACGGTCCGGCACATCCATATCGATTACGGAGCAGACATAGAAAAAGAGATACGGTCCATCCAGGACATAATCTGGAAGGAAACGCGCATCCGACAGGCCTATTCCACGAGATGGCTCGCCCTGCGACTCCTTGAGAACGACCGCGATGTTCTGGGTAAGCTCGTCGAATATCCCAACTATGGCGATATCGCGTCCCAGGCGGACAGATCGAGGGAGATAATTGAGAAACGGTTCCGTGATGAGGCCTCGGTGGTCCTGGCGGAGCGCCGCCAGGGATTCATTACCGGATTATTGCAAGAGGTGGTTTCGCATGGTAAGCCCGCCAGGCCGCTTTTCTCCGACAGGGTGGACCGCATACTTATGAACAGATATCTCGGGTATCCGATCCTCCTTTTTTTTCTCTGGCTGCTTTTCCAATCCACCTACACTCTTGGAGCATATCCGCAAACATTGATCGAAGAGTGTGTCCACTGGCTTTCCCGTAATGTGTCGCAACTTTTCCCCGACGGCCTTTTCAGGCGCCTAATCACCGATGGCGTCCTGGCCGGAGTGGGGGGTGTCATCGTTTTCCTGCCGAATATCCTGATTCTCTTTTTAGGGGTGAGCCTCATGGAGGACACGGGGTATATGGCCAGGGCCGCCTTCATCATGGACAAGATAATGCACCGCCTGGGGATACATGGCAAATCCTTCATCCCCCTGGTGATGGGCTTCGGATGCAATGTCCCGGCCATCATGGCGAGCCGCACTCTGGAGAACCCACGGGACCGGATAATCACAGTCCTCATCAACCCATTTATGAGCTGTTCGGCGCGCCTCCCGGTGTACGTACTCTTCGCCGGGGTATTTTTCACGAACCACGCGGGGACGGTGATAATATCGCTTTACCTGACAGGAATCCTCCTGGCCTTTATTTCCTCCCGCCTTTTTAAGAGGCTGTTTTTCCGAGGAGAGTCCGCCCCCTTCGTGATGGAACTGCCGCCGTATCGCATTCCCACGGTCCGGGGCATTCTTCTTCACATGTGGAGCAGGTCCTCGGAATATCTGAAAAAGATGGGGGGGCTCATTCTCATCTTTTCCGTGATCATCTGGGTCTTAGGGGAATATCCCAAGTCGCCGGAAATCGAGGCGAAATACCGGGATGTAACATCATCGGTCGACACCAAAGGCAGGGCGGCGGAGAAGGTCATTCTGTCCAAAAAGATTGCTCACGAGAGGGAGAGGATTGGTCACACGGTCATAGGGCGTTTGGGAAGCTTCATCGCCCCGGCCTTCGAACCCCTGGGTTTTAACTGGCAGATGGGCATCTCCCTCCTTACGGGGGTTGTGGCAAAGGAGATCGTCATCAGCACAATGGGGGTCCTCTATGCCGCCGATGTGGAGAACGTGGATGGTGGTCTCGAAGAGGCCCTGGTGAGGCCTGAACATCGAATTTCTTCTCTTTCGGCATATGTCTACATGCTTTTTGTCCTGCTCTATATTCCCTGCATTGCCACAATTATTGCCATCGGTAGGGAGATAGGTTGGCGATGGGCCGCTTTCTCGGTGGTGTACAATGTGGCGCTTACATGGTCGATATGTTTTCTGTGCTATACCATGGGCACGGTCCTGGGGCTGGGCTGAAGGCCACTCAGTATCTCTCGAATATGGACCGGTTTTTCCCCCAGACGCTTATACGGACCCCAAATAAGACCTGGAAGCCCTTGATGTCTGCGTTTGCGAAGGCTGAATCATAATTTGAGTAGTGATATCCAGCCTCAATATATGCGCTCACATACTGGGTCGCGTCCACTATGAAACCCGTCCAGAAGGCGGCGCAGAGGCCAATATCCTCGTCAGACCTATCGTGGGACGGGTTCATACTGCCGTCCGCTAAACCGAGGGCGACGGAGGCGGTCCAGAACACGGGGCTGTCCTTTATGCGCAAAAGATGCTGGAAGCCTCCAAGCATCATGAGATAAGTGTATTCGGTTTCCTCGGGTGTATTGGCATCCTTTAAGCAGCTTCCATAAATGATACGCCCAAAGGCGTTTACGTTCTCAATGATTGAAACGGCGACGGTCCCGCCAAATCCGAGTTGATTTTCAAGATCGCCCGCCTGTGTGTACGCGCCGTTTAGGTCGGCGTATATGTTGATGGCAAAGGATGCGGTTGGGACGAGAAGCGCAGCAAATAACGCGAGCATTATTTTTTTCACATTGCCCTCCGATGGGGTGAAGCCATGTTCGCGGGCCATTCCCGTAAAATCACTGAATGATATTTTTCAAAAAAAGTCAAGTAAATATGAAAACAACGCCGGTTGACGCGGAAAGGTAAGCGAATTTTTATTGTAAAAAGTCCGCGGCGAAACTATATTTGTCGGAAAGAATGCTTTCCCCGCCCCCCGGGCGGGTCAACACGACAAAAAACGGAGACCTACATCATGGAAAATGGGCAGGACCCTCAGGCCAATACCCTCATCGTCCCCCAGGAACAGATTCCTGAATTCTTGCCGATTGTGCCTATTTCCCACAGGCCTCTCTTTCCGGGCATGATGATTCCACTTGTGCTTTCCGGGGACAAAATGCTCAACACCGTTAAAGACATCCTCGATTCCAATTCCAAAATGGGGGGGGTGGTCCTCATTAAATCTCCTGGGGACAATCCCAACACTACCGAGGCGCTGTACCATGTGGGAGTGTCCATTAAAGTCCTGAAAATTGCCCCAATTGATGACGGCACCATCCAGGTGATGGTGAGCGCGCTTAAGAGGTTCACCTTCGTAAAGGCCCTCCACGACGAGCCGATAATCCGCTGGCAGGTGGCCCACCATGACGAGGAGCCCATGCCGGACTTTGAAACAAAGGCCTATTCCATGGCCATAATCTCCATGGTCAAGGAGCTCATCAAATCAAACAGCCTCTTCCAGGAAGAGCTAAAGCTGTTTTTGAACCGCTTTACCGCGGAAGATACTGGTCGCCTTGCCGATTTTGTCGCCGCCATGACCTCGGCGGAACCCCATCAGCTTCAGGAGATTCTTGAGACTTTCAACGCTAAAAAACGCGTAGAAAAAGTCCTCCAGCTTCTGAAAAAGGAGGTGGAGCTTTCCAAACTGCAAAAGAAGATCACCAAACAGATTGAAGAGAACATCGCAAAAAACCAGAAGGAATTTTTTCTGAAACAACAGCTCAAGGAAATAAAAAAGGAGCTGGGACTTGAGAAGGACGAAAAAACTTCGGAGGTGGAAAAATTCCAGGAGAGGGCGGCCAGGCTCTCTTTCTCTCCCGAAGCCCAACGCCGCTTTGACGAAGAGCTTGAAAAGCTCCGAATCCTGGAGCCCCATTCCGCCGAATACGGCGTGAGCCGAAATTATTTAGACTGGCTCACATCACTTCCATGGGGCGTATATTCCGAAGACAACTACGACATACGGAAAGCGTCCCGGGTTTTAGACCGGGACCACTACGGCCTTGCCGACATCAAGGAGCGCATACTCGAGTTCATCAGTACCGGCAAGATGAAGGGCAAACTCACGGGGTCCATCATCTGCTTTGTTGGCCCTCCCGGCGTTGGGAAGACCTCAATCGGGAAGTCAGTAGCCGAGGCCCTGGGCAGGAAATTCTTCCGCTTCTCCCTGGGAGGAATGCGCGATGAGGCGGAAATCAAGGGGCACCGGCGGACATATATCGGCGCCATGCCGGGGAAGATCATACAGAGCCTGAAACAGGTGGAAACTGCAAACCCGGTAATCATGCTCGACGAGATTGACAAAATAGGGGCGAGCTTCCAGGGCGATCCCGCGTCGGCCCTCCTTGAGGTCCTGGACCCGGAACAGAACAATAGCTTTCTCGACCATTACCTTGATGTGCCGTTCAATCTTTCAAATATACTTTTTATCGCCACGGCGAACCAGATGGACACCATTCCGCTTCCCCTCCTGGACCGCATGGAGGTGATGAAACTTTCAGGATACATCCTCGAGGAAAAGCTCCAGATTGCCCGGAAATACCTAATCCCGAAACAACTAAAAGAGCACGGATTTAAAAGGGGCATGTTGAATGTCACTGCTCCGGCGCTTAAAAAAATCGTAGACGGCTATGCCAGGGAAGCGGGTGTACGGAGCCTTGAAAACAGCATCAGGAAGATCATGCGCAAGGCGACGAGACGCCATGCCGAGGGCGACACGAAAGCAGTATCCGTGACTCCGGCGAACCTGGAGGAATTCTTGGGGAAACCCCGCTTCCAGGACGAATCTCAATATTTGAAGAAAATCCCCGGCGTGGTCCTGGGCCTCGCATGGACCAGTATGGGCGGGGTGACCCTCTACATAGAATCCACCATGAAGCCCGCCAAGGTCAGGGGCTTCAAACAGACGGGGCAGTTAGGAGACGTCATGAAGGAATCGTCGGAAATCGCCTACACCTATGTGAGCTCCCGGTCCCGGGAATTCGGTTTTCCGGAAGACCTCTTCGAGACGCATTACGTGCATCTCCATGTCCCTGCCGGCGCCACCCCCAAGGACGGCCCCTCGGCGGGAATCACCATGGCCCTGTCGCTCTATTCCCTGGCAACTGGGAAGGCAGTGAAGAAGAACGTCGCCATGACCGGGGAGCTCACCATCACCGGAAAAGTGCTCCCCATCGGCGGAGTGAAGGAAAAGACCCTGGCGGCGAAGCGTGCGAAGGTGAAGACCATCATCTTTCCTCTGGAAAACAAGAAAGATTATGATGAGCTTCCGGCCCACATCCGAAAGGGCCTTGACGCGAGGTTCGTCAATTACTTCGAGGACGTTCTGGAAGCGGTCTACAGGTAATATTCCCGGGGGCCGTGCAAATACCAGCATTTTTAAAAAATAAGTTGACAAATATAAAGTATTTTAGTATTTTAATAATGTCTACAATATCAACAGGGAGGTATTTTAATGCAGATCAACATCTCGGACGCGGCGAAAGAACAGCTTGACGTGATAATGAAAGAGAGCGAATTTACAAAACCGGCCCTCAGGCTCGTATTTCACGGTGTTGGATGAGGAGGCCCCCGTCTGGGGCTGGCTCTGGATGAGTCGGAAAACACGAAAGACACGCTGGTGAGGGAAAACGAAATTGACGTACTTCTCGACGGAGAAATCACGCAGTATCTAAAGCGGGGAAGGCCCATTACGATAGATTATCAGACAGGAAAATACGGTTCGGGTTTTTTCATCGATACCGGCTTTTCGTGCTGAGGGAGGCGCTATGGACTCCTTTCTACTTCTACTGCTGGTTTTTTCCTTCTGGTTTATCTTGAACAGATGGATTCTCCCAAAAATGGGAATACCTACCTGAATGTCGGATTCCTGTTCACTGGACCGTGAACGCGAAGAAGAAAACAGGGAAGGGGCGGAATAACACAAGCTTAGTCACATAAACAGTTACCCCGCCAATAATCATGTTCCCCGCCCGCCTTCGGCGGGCGGGGAACATGATTATTATACTTGCCATAAATCAATTGACAATAATCTCGTTTAGGATTGAAAGTAGTATTGGAATTGTTGCAATACTACGTAGTATACGGGGAAATCGGATGAAAAAAATTCTTACCGTGGCGGGATTCTTAATAGTATCGCTCTCCTGTGGTGGGGGAGAGAGCACCAGCAGAGACGCCGATTACAAACTCAAGCCCGGGAGTTTAACACCAACGACATTTAACCAGGAGTTCGATGTCGACTTTGCCGGTTCCAATTACACTGGCGCTAATTTCTATGCCGTATTATTTAAAGGAAAAGCTGGAACGGTTAATTACATTGGATTATCTTTGGATACTGATGGTAAACCGGGAGATTCCTCTGGGTTTAATCTCAAATTATATTACGAATCATCAACTATCCCAACTGAAACGACAATCACATTAACAAAGGGAATTAATGGATTCATTGTTAAAGCAAAAAGCGGTGCTACAAGCTATAATGAAATAGATGATAGTGATAATAGTATAACTCTGAATTTTAGTGAAATAGATGCCAATAACATTGTAACGATAACAGCATCTAGTCCAACTAACACTTTGGCCTTGGGAGGTCAAACTTTAGCTATAAATACGATTAAAGCATATGTATATAAATAGGCATTTTTCTATAATTGGTTAATGATTGATATTTTCCGCCTGTCGAAAGCGGGCGAAAAAACCTAAGTCCCAAGTTCATTATCACTTATAAGTTAATGAGAACTATTAAACGTGTTTTTTTGAAGTACCCAGTAAATAAACAGGAGAACCTCCCGTGGACCGGAACGATTCCATCATTAAAAAGCTTGAGAACATAACCTACCTCATGGAACTCGTGAGGTCCGAGATTGACAGGGCCACATACGATAGCCTGACAGACTACGGGGAAGTTGGTAAAAACAAAGTTGAAATACAAGACATCACCGAGGGGAACGGTTCAATCCTGGAAGGGTTCACAGCGAGCATCGACAACGAGAAGGGGGTGATAATTACCTTCCGTGACGGCAGGGTGCTTCCCCTGTACAGCTTCGAAACCGACAACATGTACGACCTCTTCGTGAGGATCCATTCCGAGTTCATGGATGAGCCGGATGAAGAAAACGAAGGAGAGAGGCCGTAATTTCAGTCTTTAAAATCGTTGAAGAAGACGTTCAGGATCAGGTTAATTTCCCGGCTAGATGCCTTCACATTCTCCTTCTCCAGGGTCTCGGCGATCTTCTCCCTTGATATGGCGGGATCTTCGATACGTAAATTAACCACCCGCTCAATGAGGTTTTTACCAATTGGCCTGGGGCTTGAAAAGAACCCCGCGTTGTGGAGCATCAGCATGGCCGTGCGGAGCTTCTCGGTCCTTTCCTCAAGCTGTTCTATCCTGGTCAAGAGGTATTCAGGATCGCGCTTTTTAACATATTCTCCGGGGTTTTCTACAGCATCCATGATTTTTTTGCAGACCCGCTCTTCGGTTTCAAAATCGCCTGCAATGCGTATGAAAAGCCTGTTTACTGTGATTCGAAAGTTGTACTGGAGCAGGTATGAGAAAGTGAACTGCATTCCCGAGGGGAGATACTTGTTCAGGTCTTTGCCGTCACATTCGAAGGATTTAGGAATGAGGGAAACTTCAAGTCCTCCCTGTTCGTACATGAATTTCAGGGAATCTACCTTCATGGTTTTCCAGCCGTAAAAATCCCCTTTGAGCTTTACCACGCTCTTTAGAATTTCATCCCCGGGTTCTGTCATATACGACAGTGAAAAAATATTTTCCCTGTCGTCCTTCAGCGTGAGCTCCGTCTTTCCGTCGGCTTCCGCCTTTTCTACCACGAAGATGCCATCCTGTGACCAGTCATACCCGTAGAGGGCGCTTCCGGCGAGGATTATGCTCAGAATGAGGATTTTTTTCATGGCTGCTCCTTCTTATACGAGATAAGGATTTTATCGAACGGCTGCAGCTTTTTGCTTTCCGCGAGTTCCACCACCTTCGCGGTGATGTCGGTTTCCGATACAGTGAATTCGATCTTGCCTATGTATTCATCGTCGTCCCTGAAAACAAGTCCTGTGTCGCCGGTTTTGACGGCATGGATTTTGGCAAGCTGTACACGAACCGCGTCTTTCCGGCGGGGATCAATGATAAAGCCGTTTTCTGGATGTAGCGACCCATAGTATTCGAAGGCATGGCGGTAGTTTTGAATGATCCCGTTTTTACGGTCAATCACGGAAACAAGTCGTACCCAGAGCTTCTCGTAGCTGTCTGCGAGTTTTCTGGTGAGGAAATTTAGTTTGCCAAGCGTAGGAGGCACCGAGTTTTCGTAGGGTATTTGGAGCATCCTCTCCATGAGAATGGTGTAGTTTTCGAAATTCTTCCGCAGGCGGTCGAAGTCGGACCTGGTAAAGGCGCGTTCCTTCTCGAGCATTTCGTTATAGGGAGCGAGAAAGGGAATGACGGCGCCATCGCCCCCTGTCCCTAAAATCTCCTGTATTTTCGTGGATTTGAACACAGGGTTATACTTGAGGACAAGAGACTCTACATAACGCCTGTGGTATTCCTTGAGCTCTGTGATCTCTCGTTCGTAGGCGGCTTTCTGACGCTCCATTTTGATCGTATGGAGCTGCTGATAATTGCCCATGATGGATTCGGCCTTCTGGACATTCACCTTCATGTCCTTGTTTAATTCCTCGATTTTTCCGTTCAACTCGCGTATCTTGGCTTCCCTGGAGACAATTTTGCGCTGGTATTCAGCCTTCACTTCCTTGATCCGGGCTTCTTCACGCTCAAGGATTTTCGCTATTTTCGCATCGGTCTCGTTCTGGGGGAGGTGCCGGGCAAGCACCGCTTCACGGTCACGGGAAGAGGCGTTCTTCACATTAAGAATGTCGTCCTGCATTCTGATGCGAAGATCGTTAAGCTCTTCTCTCGCGTTCCCAAGCTCTGTTTGGTACCGGCCGGCGTTATCGAAGAGGTCCCGGAGACGAAGGTCTTCGAATTCTGTGAACTCAACCTGCGCCTCGCCTCTGAACCGCTCGATGCCGATCGAGAGAAGGTAGGTAATCCCCGCAATGAGGACCAGAAACAGGAGGACCTTGACGACGAAAAAGAAGCTCCTGTTTTTCCGGGACCTGGCAAACTCTTCGTTTAGAGAGTATACGTGCTGCTGTTCGTCGGGCTTAAGCTCGTCGGGAAGGAAAAGTTCCTTGCTGCGTTGTACTATCTCGTTTATTTTGTTTTCATTTCCCATATGCCGTTCCATTTCCTGGGACAATCATGGTTATGCGTGCGGTCTTTGAACACTTCCGTCAGGGGGAGCTTGCACCTGGCGAAAAGGCGGTAGGCTTTTTTCCAGTCTCCGGCGTAGTAAAGCTCCAGACCCTGGGAGAAATATGAGACATCGGTTTTTATTTTCCTGGTATAATCCCCCTCGGGGATGGGCCAGAAGATTTTTTTCCCCGTGGTCTTCCCTTTTACCTGGACCGTATCTATTTCGACGAAAATCAGGCCGCTGTTTTCAACATTGTTGGTAATATCATCTTTCACGTATTCAGAGCAGATTACCGGCACTTTGTATATTCTTGTGAGGCCTTCGAGGCGGGAGGCCGAATTCACATTGTCCCCGATGACCGTGCTGGTCATGCGGACGTAGGAGCCGATGGTCCCCCAGAAGACCTCGCCGCCGTCGATTCCCACACCAACCTCCAGAAGGACCGCCCTGTAGACGTTCTCTTCTTCGGGAAGGAGACGGCCCCGCTCCGCGATAATGCGTTCCTTTCGAAGCTCCATTTTTTTGCGAAGGGACTCCGCAACTTCATGTATCCTGTAAGCGGAAATGACCGCCTGGAGGGATTTGTTGGCCGACGATTCATCGAAGACGCCGTACACCGCGAGGAGTGCGTCGCCTATGATGGAGCCAATGACCCCGTCGTACTTGATCACCTCCCGGATGGCCCGGTCATAGTGGAGGTTCAGCAGTTTTATAATGTCGTGCCCCAGGGTTTCGGTGATGTAGGTGAAGCTTTTAATATCGGAGAAAAGGACCGTGAGCTGTTTCTGGGTGCCCTCCAGCATCACCTGACGGTCCCGGTACGCTTTGACGGCAATATCTTTGTTTGCGAATTTTCGGAAGATGTTCACCAGATTATTGATGGTATTCGAAAGAGAGTTGAAAGCTACGCCCATGTAGGTGATGTCGTCGTTGGGGGCGCCTTTGAGGTCTATCAGGTCGAGCTGTTGGTTTTGCACCATCTTCATGATGCTCGCCGTGATGATCTCCAGGTAACGCACGATGAACTTCAGAAAGATGATTCCCACCAGTGCGCTAATGAGGGTCAGGATGATGATGATGACGCTTATGTCGCGGAATATGGTCCTCGTGCTCCGGTAAAATTCGTTTTCCTCTTCGCCCCGCACCAGGTAGACGTCCCATTTTTTGTTATACTTGTATATTGCGATGTACTTTTCTTTGTTGAATTCGAAGTCAATAAAGCCGTCGTCCTTGTTGAGACCGTGGCTTTGCGACATGCTCTTGAGGGATTCGCGGTCGCTGAATGAATCTAAAGCTCGGATCTTCGACGATTGAAACAGCAGCTTCCCGTCGGGTTTCACGCCCAGTACCAAGGATTTGTCGCCCTTTATCAGATGGTTCCCTCTGTCCCGGATTCCCGAGATCGAAAGCTCCAGGTTCCTGTTGTATTGGTAGATTTCGTGCTGGGTGTTGGCGAAGCCGTAAATATCCATGAGGTCCTTCGCCATGAGCTGTTTCAGAAGATTAAGCTGTTCCGTTCTGTTGTACACGAGGTTGATGTAGTTGGAGGTTAGATTGGAAACCAGGATGATGAGGGTGAAGATAAGGATGATTTTTGTCGTGACGGGGAAGACGCGCGTATTGTTTATTTTCTTCCCCAGGACGCTTTCCAGTAAACGTCTCATAAAGTATCCCTGGCAATTATGTAGTTAGTGTTGCACACTATGCATTACATCATACCACCGACCGAATAGCAAGAACTTTTCTATCATTTCATGGAAGATATGGCTTTTTAATAATGCGATTCCTGTATGGTTTCGAGCCATTATCGAGTAACCGCATCCGGCCTTGGCCGAAAATGGAGACATAAAAAGGCGGAGAGTATCACCCGGGGACGGAATATCCCCGGGGTTTCCGCAAAACATTACGCCGCGTACATCACTTGACGAATGGCTTTAGAAGATCGATGGGTACGGGGAAAAGCGTCGTGGAGTTGTTCTCCGTGGCTATTTCACGGAGCGTCTGGAAATATCTGAGCTGAACCGCCACGGGATGCTCTTCCATTAGCTGGGCCGCTTCCACCAATTTTGTGGCGGCCTGGAACTCGCCCTCGGCGTTGATAATTTTGGAGCGGCGTTCACGTTCCGCCTCTGCCTGTTTCGCCATAGCGCGTTGCATTTCCTGGGGAAGGTCCACATGCTTCACCTCCACAAGGGACACCTTGATTCCCCATGGGTCCGTCTGGGTGTCGAGGATGTTCTGGATCTCCGCATTTATGCGCTCACGGTCGCTCAGAAGGTCGTCGAGCTCGGCCATTCCAAGGATGCTCCGGAGCGTCGTCTGGGCCAACTGGGAGGTGGCGTAGAGGTAGTCCTCCACTTCCGTGACGGCCTTGTTCGGTTCGATGACGCGGAAATACACGACGGCGTTCACCTTGATGGAAACGTTGTCCCTGGTGATGACGTCCTGTGGAGGCACATCCAGGGCGATGGTGCGCATTCCCACACGCACCCATTTGTCGATGACGGGAATGATAAGGACGATTCCGGGGCCCTTTGGCCCCCGCGGGGGCTGGAGGAGACGGCCCAGCCGGAAAATGACTGCCCGCTCGTATTCGCGGATTATTTTTACCGATGATGCAATGAGTAAAACCAGCAGTGCCAGGAGCGTCAGAATCATGTTGTCCATGGAAACCTCCGTTATTCGTCGATTTTTTTTACTATGAGGACCATCCCCTCAAGCTTTTCCACGGCGATGCGGTCCCCCCTTTTAAGAGGAACGTCGCTTTGGGCGGACCATATCTCACCATGGATTTGGACCTGTCCTCTTTCCTCGAAGCCACGAATTACCGTTCCTTTTTCGCCTACCATCCCCTCGGCGCCGGTGACCACTTTTCCCTTGTGGGCCAGGAGCCCCAGCCGTATGAGAATGAAGACGAAGCCAAGCACAAAAAGACCCACGCCAATAATAGTTGCCCAGGGCACGGAAAACCCGGGAAGAGGATTGTCGAAGAGTATCATGGATCCCACCACAAAAGATATGATGCCGCCAGCGGTCAGCAGGCCGTAACTTGCGAATTTAAGATCGAGAATAAAGAGCACCACGGCGAGGACAATAAGGACGATGCCGGCGATGTTCACCGGGAGGACCCGGACCGCCATGAGGAATATAAAGAAGGCGGTGACTCCCGCAACGCCCGGTACGACCATCCCGGGGTTTTTAAACTCCATGCCTATCCCCACGACGGCGATGATAAGCAGGAAGAAGACAACCTGGGGATCGGAAAAGAAATTGAGGAAGCGCTGTTTCCAGTTCATGAGATATTCACGGGGGGCCGATCCTTCCGTTACAAGTGTTATGGTCCTCCCGTCGATGGCGATGCGGCGGCCCTCCAGCCGACGTAAAAGGTCGGGCATGTCCCTGGCCACCAGGTCGATGACGCCAAGGCGCAGGGCTTCATTGTTTGTGCTGGATACCGCGTCCCGGACGGCCCGCTCGGCCCAGTCGACATTGCGTCCCCGGAGCTGTGCCAGGCTTCGGGCGTAGGCCATGGAATCGTTCAAGAGCTTGCGCTTCATCACCTCATCGCCCGTTTCGAGCCCTTTCGTTTCAAATTGCTTCCCCGGTCTTTTCGTTTCTGGGTTTTTTTTCGATGAGAACATCTCCATAATGTTCATGGGGCTCATGGCGCCCACGCGGGTACCGGGCGCCATGGCCGCCACATGGGCCGAGAGCATAATGTAACCTCCCGCCGAAGCGGCCTGGGACCCCCGGGGGCTGGTGAAAACAACCACGGGTATCTTCGATTCCATAATTCCCTGGATGATTTCCTGCATGGACGTCATGAGGCCGCCTGGAGTGTTCATGGGGATGATGATGAAGTCGGCGCCTTCGTCGGCGGCTTTTTTGATGGACGATACGATGTGTTCCGCCACTACGGGGTTTACCGTTCCCTGAAGGGGGATGACGGCATGGCTCCTTACCGCACCGGAGATTTCGGTTGCTTGCGATGTCAACGCGGCGACAAAAAGAAATAATATGCCAAAAAAGGTTTTATTCATAATGTGCCCGGAACCGGGGTGTTTTACACGATGTTGAGTATTTCCTGAAAGATCACGTCCGGGGCGACGTTGGCATTTATCTCTTTGAGTACCCCGAGCGTGCGATAAAAGTCGAGGACCGGCATGGTTTCTTTTTTGTAAATTTGGACCCTGTTTTTCACCGTTTCCGCGGTGTCGTCGTCGCGCTGGACCAGTTCACCTTCGCAAGAGTCGCAGATGCCGTTTTTTTTCGGGGGGCTGTAGTCCAGGTGGAAAACCCTCCCGCACTTCGAACAGGTGCGCCTTCCGGTGATGCGCTTTAGGATTTCCTTCTCCGCCACATTGAGGTAGATGGCGGCAACGATATTGTGCGTTCCGTGCAGGGTTTCAGCCTGGTAGAGGGTCCTGGGAAAACCGTCAAGGACAAACCCCGAAGGACAGTTCTTGTCAATATGTTCCAGCACCGCTTTGGTGATGAGCTCCTGGGGGCCGATTTCACCCCTGTCCATATATTTCTTGATCTTTTTGCCGAAAGGGGTCCCCGCCTGTACCTCGGCGCGGAGGATGTTGCCCGATGAAATATGTGGGAGTCCGAACTTCTTGCAGAGAAGCCCGGACTGGGTCCCCTTGCCGCAACCAGGCGGCCCTATGAGCACAAGTTTCATTATTTTTTAGCCAAAGCTCCGGCTCCGGATCGGTCTCCGGGGCCGGGGATTATTTTATGCTTTCATCTGTCAGGGCGTCTTTACGGCCAAACTGATTTTGACGCTAAAATTTACTCTTCTTGTCGAACCGGTACATCCCTGATTTTTCCGCATCAAGGTCGCCCCGGGGAGTATAAAACTTCCATTCTCCGTTCATCTTGTTTATCTGATATTCGCCTTCCGCCTTGACTTTTCCGTTCGGATAGTAGAAAGTCCATTTGCCGTTCTTCTTGGGCATCTCCCATTCGCCGGTCCAGCGATAAGTGATTTTTTTCTCAAACTCATCGGGGGGCACTGTGGTGCTGGTCATGGTGCCCTTGGCCGAACCGTTTTGGACAATTTCGAAGATCGCCCTGACAAGGCCCATCTGGAAGGCCCCTTCGCCGCTGAGCTTTCCCCCTTCGTACAGCTTCGCATTCTTCGTGCCGTCTATCATTCCATTGGCGAGCATTATATCCATGGCCTTCTCGCTTCTGTTACCGACGACTTTGTAGAAGGTCCAGTAGCCGTCCTCATTGCTCCGTGTTGAAGTTTTTTTCTGGACAGTCACTGTTTCAAGTTTGAAACGCCCTTCTTTCATGGGCTGTCCCAGGGCCGACTGGTAGTTCCAGGGGCCTACCTGGTTGTTCTCCTGGAACTGGCCTTTCATGTGAAGGGCACCGTTTCCATGATAGAAGTGCCAGATGCCGTTGCGCTTGCCCCGTGAAAAATTCCCCTTTTCTTTGTGCTTCCCGGATGGCCACCATGTGTTGGACATACCGTCGTGTTCTCCCGCGGCGTACTGGGATATTTCCTTGGGGCGGCCGTCCTCGTAATATTCTTTTGAAGCTCCAGTAAGATTTCCTTCTCTATAGGTTTCTTCCTTATGCACTTTGCCTGAAGGATAATACGAAGTCTTTGGGCCATGGAGAACGCCGAGGCGTTCAACCATATCGAATTCTGGAATTACTTTGGTAATAATTATATAGCTCATTTCAGCTTTCTTCTCGCCCTTCTCGTGGAATTCCACCCAGGGGCCCGTGCGCTGGTCTTCGATGAATTCGCCCTCAGTCATCTTCTGGCCGCCCTTATAAAAAAAAGTCCATTTACCGCTCTGCTTGTCGTCCTGGTAATTGCCCACGGCAAGCTTTTCGCCGGAGTGACGATGGTAAAGGGTCCATTCGCCTTCTTTTTTGAAATTTTTGAAATTACCCGATCCTTTGAGGGAGCCGTCGCCATCCCAGAATATTTTTCCGGGGCCGTCTTTTATTTTCTCAACCTTTTTGGGCCCCGTTTTGCTTCCTGTGTCGGTGCTTTTACATGAAAGTGTTACGGCCATGAATGCGGCCATTAAAAGGATTAAGGATTTCTTCATGACAACTCTCCAAACGATAGCTTTGGGGAACCTTAAAAATTAAAAATTTTTAAGGTTCGCATAAATAGTTACAAGCGGCAAACTCAGTACCCGGGTTTTTCCGCTCACCCTCGGCGGGTAAAAAACCAAATAATCAGAGGTTGCCTTAGAATGGAATGTATAGCTGATAATGTCAATATAATTTTTCCATTTTACCAGGTATGACAAAATATGTACTGCGATAATTGTTCCCCATGCTGTGGAAATATTGAGACGGCTTTTTCCTCTTTAGAGACATATAGCTTATTCCGACAATAACGGTAAGGGAACCTCTAAGAATTCAATTTTAAGATTCCCCGAAATTATAACTACAGGCAAATTAAACAATTTGGTTTTTACGCCAGCCTTCAACGGGCGGGGAAAACAAATTTGTAGAGTTTGCCGGTTAGATTACCATCTCCGCCCAGGGGCCTTTTGGGGCGGTATGATGGCACGGTTAACGGTTTCATCCGGGCCCGTGAAACGCTATTTTCAGAGGTGAAGGTCATGATGCGATCGCTCTGGACCGCAGCGTCCGGCATGATAGGACAGCAATTCAACATCGATACGATTTCAAACAATCTTTCCAATGTAAATACGGCCGGGTACAAAAAGACACGGGCCGAATTTGAGGACCTCATCTACCAGACCGTGCTCATGGCGGGGACCCCGGCAACTGAGGTCAGCGAAGTGCCAACGGGTATCCAGGTGGGCCACGGTGTGCGCACCTCGGCTACCCAGCGGATGTTCTCCCAGGGGAGCCTCCAGTCAACGGAAAACAGGACAGATATCGCCCTCGAGGGGGAGGGTTTTTTCAAAATCCAGCTCTACGACGGGACCTTCGCCTACACCCGGGACGGGTCATTCAAGATCGACTCCAACCGCCAGATCGTCACATCCAATGGATATCTACTTGAGCCACCGGTTGTGCTCCCGGAAAACTTCATCGCCGATTCACTGGCAATAAGCCAGGACGGGCGTATTACCGTGAAGCTCGTCGGAGAGGATGAACCCACCGAGGTGGGGCAAATGGAAATATATCGCTTCGTAAACCCGGCGGGCCTCCAGGCCATAGGCGGAAACCTTTTTAAAACCACTCCGGCCTCGGGAGAGGAAATACCGGGACAGCCCGGCCTAAACGGCATGGCAAAGACACACCAGGGGTTCCTCGAGATGTCGAATGTGAAGGTCGTCGAGGAGATGGTGAACATGATCGTTGCCCAGCGGGCTTATGAGATAAATTCCAAGGCTATACAGACTTCCGATTCAATGTTAGCCACGGCCATCGGCCTCAAGCGATAGAGGAAATGAAACGGTACGCTTTCGTAATCTTCTTTTTGCTCCCGGGGGCCTTAGTGTGGGGGGCCGATGAGGTCCGCGTGTATCTGTACCCTTCGGTAACCACGTCCGAGGCCCTTTCGCTTGGAGACGTGGCCCGCCTCGAGGCCGATGAGGCCGATTCGCTTTCCGCGCTTCCCCTTGACCCGTCAATTTACGCCGACGGTTTCATCGACGCAGGAGAGGTCCGGGCCTTCCTGTCGGGGAGGACGGCAGGAATTCTGCGCATCTTCGGCACAGCGGTGCGGGTGAGGGCCCCTGGGCAAAGTCCCGAAGAGGGGCCCGCCGCAACTGAGTTCGCCGGTCCTGCCGTACACAATGGCGAAAGGGTGGATGTCCTCATCAGAAGAAGGGGGATAGTTATCCAGGCCCCGGGGACGGCCCTGGCGGACGGGAAGCTGGGAGACCGCGTTTTTATACGGACAGACAATTCCCGACGCATCCGCGGCGTTATCGCCGGACGTGGGCTTGTGGAGGTGGAGTTTTGAGAAAATGGAACGGCCCCTTTCTCCTTTGTCTGTACGCGGTCTTTTCCGCGGTTCCAGGATTTACCGCCAGCCTCTGGGTGGACCGGAACATATACAGCGCTGGCGAGGCGCTTAAAGTGGGGGATATCCTGCTGGTCCATGTGAACGATGTGTCCCAGATGAAGTTCAATCTAACGGTAAACAGCGACAATTCTTTCACATTCACGTCGAATCCGGACGGCGTCATCACACAATTTCTCCCGAAAGCCGCGGGGAACAAGAGCTCGGTGAACAAGGGAAAGACAGCCGTTAGCGGAGCGGGGAAAATGTATTTTTCAATACCTGCGGCGGTGACAAAAAAGCTCCCAAACAATCTCTATGAAATAGCGGGCACAAAGGAGTATGCCCTTCATGGAGTGGTGAACAGGTTCCAGGTGGCGGGCATAGTAGACCCGGCGCTTTTGCGGGGAAGGGCCATTGACTCGACGGACCTGGGAGATTTCCGATTTGGACTTCGGGGATTCAAGGAGGGAGCGGGAATTCAGATAAAACGCGGGGCGCTTAAGGAGAAGGAGGCTGCGGGGGCCACCCTGACCGAGGAAGAGAAGCAGAAGATAATCGTGGATTATCTCACCAAGGTGATAAATGAGCTCACTCAATAGCAAAATAATTCGAAGCGTAAAGGGCAAAGCCGGGCCTACTGCCTCATCGCAAAGGGGTAGGGCGGTGAGAAGGCTTTTTTCGGCACTCGTCTGCTTAATTGCCATCGCCCTCACGGTCCCCGGAGGCGGTGAGGTGACGGTGAAGCTTCGGGACCTTGCCTACATCGACGGGTTTCGGGAGAACCAGATTCTGGGTTATGGCCTGGTAGTTGGCCTCGCCGGGACGGGCGACACGAAGAGCGAGCTCACGCATTCTTCGCTTAACAATTTGCTGAAAAACCTGGGGCTCGATTCCGATGAGAGCTTTCGCTCCAAAAACGCCGCGGCGGTTCTCCTGACGGCAAGCCTTCCGCCATTCGCGCGTCCCGGGGACAGGGTGGACGTGACGGTGTCTTCTATCAACAACGCGAAGTCCCTTGAGGGAGGTATTCTCGTACAGTCGCCCCTCAGGGGGGCCGACAATCGAATTTACGCCGTGGCACAGGGGCCCCTCTCCACGCCGGGGAAGACAGTAAAGGGCGCGGGTGCGGTTAAAACCGTGGGGCGCATCGTTGGCGGCGCCCTCGTGGAGCGCACAGTGGAGCCGGAGTACGTATATCAGAAAGAGAAAGAGCAGACGAAGGACCGGGAGAAGTACATCCGCCTTGTCCTGAAGACCTGGGACTTTCCCGTGGCGAACCAGGTGATAAAATCGGTAAAGGAAATCTTTCCGGCGTCGGCGCCATCCCTGGAAACGGGCGGTAAAATTCTGCTGCGGGTACCCGAAAACGTGGCCCTCACCGAATTTATTACGAAAATAGAAGAGCTGGAGGTAGCGCCGAACTATGGCGCCCGGGTGGTGATTAACGAACGGGACGGTACCATCGTCATGGGTGGGGAGGTGAAGCTCTCTGAGGTGATGGTGAGCCGTGAGGGAATCACCGTGAAGATAGAAGGAGTGTCCCGGGGGCAGGCAGAGACCGGCGGGAAAACAGGAACGGCGGTCCACATGCGGGAATCTGCGAACGTAAAGGACCTGGTGGACACTCTGAACCATATCGGCGCATCGACGAAGGACACCATCGCTATCATAAAAGCGTTAAAAGACGCGGGGGCCCTCCACGCGGAACTCATAGTGAAGTGAGGAACATGATGAACGATATAATCGGCATCGCGAACGAAGCCAATATCATACGGGGGCGTGTCCCGGGAAGGGCCCTTAGTGGTGATGGCGCTCCCGGGGGAAGCTTCGCCGGACAGCTACGCGAGACGATAGTTTCTGCGGGGCGAAGCGACCGGGTCTACGACCGGACTGTGCCGGCGGACCGCCGCCTGATGGACGCCTGTATCGAGATGGAGTCGATTTTCGTGGGGCGCATGCTAAAAGAGATGCGGAACACCCTGAACCGGGAAGACCGCCTCATCCACGGAGGGCAGGCTGAGGAGATCTTCACCGACATGCTCTACGACCAGTATGCCCTCCAGCTTTCCCGGACCTCCAACCTTGGATTGGCCCGCCAGCTCTACGATGAACTAAGGCGGCAGGCTTAAAGGCCTGGCAAGAGTTTATTAGAGCTCGCTTACAACAATTGACAACCTCTAATATTTAGTATTTCCGCCCGCCTTCGGCGGGCGGAAATACTAAGTCCTGAGTATTCCAACAGTTACAATTTATGGGGACCTCAAAAATTTAATTTTTTCAGGTCCCCAATTTTTATTGACACCCGGGGCCTTTTTTCACTACATTGCCAGTGGATAAACGGGGCGTAGCGCAGTCCGGTAGCGCATCTGGTTTGGGACCAGAGGGCCGGAGGTTCGAATCCTCTCGCCCCGAAATGTAGTATGCGCCAGTAGCTCAGTTGGATAGAGCAACAGCCTTCTAAGCTGTGGGTCAGGGGTTCGACTCCCTTCTGGCGTGCGTTTGTCGTGCGGAAAAGGCTTTCAGTCGTGGTATTCTACAACTTGAAGGGAGGTCCCGTAAATAGAATTAACTTTATAGGCGGTGAACCCCAGGTCGTCAGAAAAAAAGAGCCCACCAGAATATAAAATATAGAGTCTATTACTATGGTCCGCAGCAAGATCAACAACGTTTTCCATGGGATAAGGGTTAAATTGTGG
This sequence comes from Spirochaetota bacterium, assembly GCA_029974015.1. Taxonomy (GTDB): domain Bacteria; phylum Spirochaetota; class UBA4802; order UBA4802; family JAGODF01; genus JAGODF01. The sequence continues at coordinate 112,827 of JARKUF010000014.1, read as the reverse complement.
CCAGTTGTTCCCATCATCGCTATAGTAAATGTAATTGCTGTTTCCAGCAACATATATCCAGCCGTTGTTATTGACAGCAAGTCTGTTGAAGTTTAAACCAAAAGTATACAAAGAGTCATCCGAAAAGCTTGCTCCGCCATCTCGTGATTCATACAACTTACTCATAGCTGCATCATCTGCAAGCAGGAATATTTGCCATTTTCTTGAAACGATGTCATAGATTGTGCTGGTAAAAGATTTAACGAATGTGAAATTAACTCCTCCATCAATTGAGCGATAAAGATTGCTATAGCCTGCGTTGTCTGTAAACACAAACAAACTTGTTGAACCCTGTATGTCAATTACCCAAAAGCCGTTAATTTGTTCTGCGGGCTCAGCTGATGATCTTTCAATAAGTTGTAAAGTATTGCCGCCATCGGGAAGGCGGTATAGTCTGTTTTCGCTCCCCGTAGAGATGTAGTAGTAAAAGTCACCATTTGCCGCTGCCCTGACCATACCATTAGTGTCAAATAGCCCTACCTGCCGTCTGGAACCGTCTGGTTTCTGGACGAATACATAGAAATCAGGAGAAGGAGAGGAGTTCTCAACTACCATGATTTCCCTTCTGGAGTTCACATAATACGATCCTGGAGGACCGAAAGTGTGAATGTATTGCTGGAAAGTGGTGCCTCCATCGTGAGAATAATGCAATGAATTGATGTCTCCAATGTAGACAGAGGTCTTGAAATTCTTTCCGGAGTATTCGTAAAAATCCTCCATCATGCCGCAGGAGAGCGCCCCGGCAAGGGCGAAGATTATTACAAACAGGGATGCCCGCATCGCCTCCTCCTTCCTACATGTACCCCTGGACGCCCAGGAGAAGCAGGGTCCCGAGGTCTATGTTTTCGCCGTCCCCTTTTCCCATGTACAGATAAACCTGCGCGAAGGGGGCAATGAGGTATTCATTCAAAATTATGGGAAACCTGACGCCGGCGGTAAAGCAGGGGTCTATGTAGGTATTCCATGTATTGCCCTTGCGGACGGGGGTCCCGTTGAAGAGCACTTTGTCATCACCCGTTTTCATCGCCTCGAAGCTCAGGCCCGCGCCAAGAAATGGCTGAAGGATGGCCCATCGGGCAATGCTGTGGTTCACCCCCCAGGTCGCCGTAACGGGGACAAACATCATCCCCTCTATCATATTGAAGCTTTCATCTTTGTTTCCGAAGTGGTAAAGGAAAGTTGCCGTGGCGCCGTAGTGCCAGAAGGATGAGCAGGAGTTCATGACGCCGCCGGTAATTCCAAACCCTCCGGAAAGGCCGCTGTCAAAGTACGTCAGGGGGAGTGAGAAGGCGAGGCCCGCCGAAAAGTACCAGCTTTTTGCCGCGGGGGTTTCCCTTTTTACCAGGGCTATCCTGTCGTCCTCCTTCTTCGCGCCGGGTTCGTCGCTTTTTATCTGTTTCCCTGTGGCCCCAAGCGAGTCCTGGCGGGCCACCTCGGCAATGTGGGCTATCGCGGCATCGGCAACTTTGTCAACCATCTTGAACATCTCGCTCGTGACGGGGGTGACCATGTCGATGTTTCCCGTGGTTTTACCACGGGAGCGATGGAAGATGAAGGCGTTGATGCCCAGGGTCCTGTCGGCGGCGTCATAGGCGTAGTTGCCATAGATGAGTATATCGGCCTTAACGGTTTTACAGACTTCCGCGGCCTCCTTCTCGGTGATGAGCCTTCCAAAGTCGAGGCTTTTTATTTTCTTTGATTTTGCAAGCTCCGTGTCAATCCGCTCTTTCGGCACCAGATTAAAGAGGAACTTCTCCTTCATCGAATCAATGATGGCATTGGGGACATTTTTCGAGAGCCAGTCGTACTGTTTTTTCCCCGTGTCATTGATAAAGGGAAGGGTGAGCACATCGGCAAGCTGTGCCTCTTCAGCGGGCCAGGCGGAAATGGCCGGCAGAAGCAATATCATAAGGGCGCAGAGCGCTGAGGTCAGGATGCGCATGGGGGGTTTTTATTTCACTTCGCCCTTGTAGCGGGTTACGTTCGAAATCTTCGAGGCAGGGACTTTCACGGTCCCTTCAGTTGTGAAGATCTTCATCTGGTCGCCTTCCTGGGCGAAGGCCCCTGTGTAAACGGCCCCCTCCGTTGTGGTTATGACCGAAAGTGACCCATATCGGTCGAGGATGTTTTTGAGGGTGATGGGGGCCCGCTTCTCCCGGACCTCTTCTGCGGTGTCCGACTGGACCATGTTGATGATCTCAACGGGCACTACGACGGGGCGCTCCCCTTCGGGCTGTTTCTTGATTTCTTCAACCGTTTCTTCCCTGTCGATATTGGGGATGAGGGCGATGGCGTCCATGGCCTTCATGTCCCGTATTTCGCGCTCCGAAAGGTCCGATGGCGCCGCGACCCCGGATTCCGCCGTATCGATTTTTTTGCCCGGGTCGAGGACCACCGCAGCGGCTTCTTCCGGCTCACCCTTGATGACGGGGATGATCTTCACTCGGCCCGTGGAAAGCTTAATGGAGGAGCCCTTTTCCGTCACGGAGCAAAGGAAGTTGGTACCTCGGACGGCGGCAACGGAAGTGGGGGTGTGGACGCTGTATTTGGAGCCTTTCCTGGCAATTTTATTGAAGGTGGAACCGATCTTCTGATGGATGGTGATGGTGTCACCATGCTTTTCGGCCATAAGCGCGTCGATTTTCAATTGTGTATTTTCTTTCAGGTTTACCACCGCCGTTTCACCGAACTGGACCACGGCGAGGGACTTTGCGCCAGTTGCGATCGTGTCGCCCACCGTGACTGCGGCGCCGAAGGCCCCGTCCTTGCCGTTTATGGTCACATCGCCGCTCATGAAAGTTATGCGTCCTGTTAGGGGTGCGTCGGTCTGCTTGCCGCAGGTAAGGGCAAGCGCTGCCATTAACGTAATCATCAGGTACAGTGCTTTTTTCATGATCCAGCCTCCAGGAAGCTCCCGTGGGTTTACATTGATTTGCAAAAAACGCCCCGGGGACGGTACTCCAACAGGATTATTTATAGACAACTTCTAATTCGTAAGTTTTCCAGCCTGCCGAAGGCTGGCGGGAAAAACAGTGTCCAGAGTGTGTCAGCAGTTAAAGAATAACAGTTGGCAACCTCTAATAATTGGTTTTTTCCGCCCGCATTCGGCGGGCGGAAAAACCCAAGCCTTGAGTATGCTAATAATAACAAGTGATGATAACTTTAAAAATTAATTTTAGAGATTCCCATTTATTAATATAATTATAAAATTTGAGAAATGCAACAATTTTTTCATCCCGAATAGGCTGAAATTAAATTATTCACTTTTCTCCCTTCATTTTTTGAACCTTTCCCGAAGCTTTAAATACCACATCGCTGCCCGTGTCGCCAGGTCCGGTTGCTCAACAGGGCCTTCACCTTCAAGCGTTGTTTCCCCGGGGTCAATCATCTTCGCGTCGGGGCCGTACATATCGGTGAACATTTTGAGGACGGTCTTCTTCACCATGCCCCTAAGGGGGATGTGGGAGATCATGCCATACATGGCGGCGCCTCCCCTGGTGGCGAGCTCAGGGTGGCGTCTCACATGGTCCACGGAGAGCTTCAGGTCCATGAGATACTGTGTTGTTACCTTCAGGTGGAGGGGGGTCACCATGATATGAAGGGCATCAGGGCGCTGGAGGCGGTCGATATGCCATCCGCGCTTTTCCATCTGGTCGGCCACGGCGAAGATGTTCACCTCCTTTGCGGCCGACGAGTAGGAGAAAATCGCGGTTTTCGGGTCGCCCATGACAGCCAGGCCCGGAATGGCCCGGATGTCTTCTTTTAATTTTTCAGCGGCCTTCATTATCTCTCGCGTGTTGGCGAGGAAGCCTTCTTCGCCCAGGGCCATGATCGACGCCCAGGCGGCGGCATAGGCCCCGCCGGGCCTTGTCCCCAGTAGGGCGGGTGAGGCGAAAACCCCGCCGGGCCAGTTTTCATAGATGAAGAACTGGTGCTTTAAAATCTCCAGGTTTCGGTAGAGAATCAACGAGGCGCCCTTGGCGCTGAACGCGTATTTATGGACGTCCGCCGAAATCGAGGTGACGCCGGGAACGCGGAAATCCCACAGTGGAAGCTCGTAACCGAGCTTTTCCATAAAGGGGAGGAGGAAGCCGCCCAGGCATGCGTCCACGTGGAGGGGAATTTTCCGGCTATACGCAATGGCCGCTAACTCCGGAATGGGGTCTATTATGCCATGGGGATACTCCGGAGCGGAGCCGAGGACCATTACGGTGTTTCGCGTGAGGAGCTTTCGCACAGCCTCCACGTCCACCCCCATGTCTTTGCGGAGAGGGGCGTGGACAGCCTTCACGCCGAAGTACTCCGCGCCCTTCTCCCAGGCCACATGGGCAGTCTCGGGAACCACCATCTCCGGGCGGCGGATGCGTTTCTCGGCGCGGCCCATGTCTCGATATGTTTTCACGGCCAGCAGACAGCTTTCCGTCCCGCCCGAGGTCATTACCCCGGCGGCATCGGGGCCCCCGTTAAGGAGGTTTGCTGTCATTCGCACCACTTCAGTCTCAAGCCGTTTGAGGCTTTTAAAGGCCATGGGGTTGAGCCCATTTGCGGACAGGTATTGGCCATAGGCCTTCATCAGAAAATCGGAGTGGTCGTCGCCCAGGAAGTACACCAGGCTCCAGGTCTTGAGCTTTTTGTAATCAGGGTCGTCCTTCGCGAATTCCTTGAGCTTTGAAAGGACTTTCGTCTTTGCAATGCCTTTTTTGGGAATTGTGATATCGTTTGCGGCCATTACGTTCTCCAGTTTTTTCAAAATCAGCGGATTAAATACGCCAGGCTGATACCGAAGTAATTTCCGATGGCATATCCGATGATGCCCGTGGTAATGCCGGAGATGATCACTTCCCGGTTTTTCAAACCGTAGGCAACCACCGGGACAAAGGGGGGCGAACAGATGGCGGACACGGAGGTGATGATGAAGGTGTCCGTGTCGACTCTGAATATTTTGCAAAGGACCGCGTGGAGCGCCATACTGCCCATGATGCAGAAGGTCACATAGAAAAGCAGCATCCAATCGATGTCGATGATCATGGAAAAGTTCGCCATGGACCCCACGGTGATGCAAAACACGTAGATGATATACATGCCCAACTGAAAGGTTTTTTTAACGGACCTCAGAGCGGGCACGAAGGAAAGGCCTATTCCAAAAGAAGTGATGAGGAGAATGATGACTGTGGTGGCATAATTCTCGTGCACAAGCGCCCCCGTCCCCACGGATATCCCGACGACGGCGATAGTTACAAGGAGAGAGAGACCGAGGGGAAGGAGGTGGTTTTTGGTTAGCATCCCGCCATAGCTGTGGATGTCCTCGGCCTCCAGGCCGTCCGCGTCGGAGCCTGCGCCATCATTCGTTTTTTTGAAGGCCGGGAGGAAGAGGAGAAAGAAACGCTGTGCGACGGTGGCGCAAAAAACGATGTAGATGAGCGATATCACCGTGTCATAGGTGTGGAAGATGATGAAAGTCGTCGCGTCCACCTCCAGGGCGGCCTTGATGGCGGCGAGGTTTGGCGTGCCTCCGGTGTAAAGTCCGACGGCCATACCGGCCAATTTCCACGCCTCGAGACGGGCCCCCCGAATGATAAAAAACCCTGCTACTGCAATTACGATGATGGCCGCAGTGGCCAGGGCGAAGGAGAGGATGGTCTTTCCCGCCAGGCGGGACCATTTCCTGATGTCCATGGAGTACAGTAGCAGGGGAAGGGCCAAAACCACTGACACCTCCGAGAGGTTTTTCTGGACCGCATCGAAACCTTCAGGGAGAATGCCGAGGTTTCCTACTGTTATTCCCGTGAGATAGCAGAGTATCACCGTACCGATTTTGTTGACCGCCGGATAACGGTAACATAGATAAATGGCAAGGGCGGGGAAGAGCAGAAAAAACGCTACGAAAGAGATAGTCATGGCGTCCCCCGGATAGATACTAATAGCGTAAATTACAATCAAAGGGCCGCAGGCAACTTACACAGGGTTTCAGCCTCCGGAAAGGCCCTTCCTCTGTAGCTTACTCATTATGTGGCCGCGGCCCCGAGGATTTTTGTTTCAATCTCCTGGATGAGGTCCTGATAGAAACCGGCGGAAAAGAACCGGTACACGTCAACCCTCTGGTCCTCGAAGGTTTTGAGAATTATCCGGTACTGGCTGAGGCCGCTTTTCTGGTCCGTGCAAATACCATGGCGAAATCCGTACCCGCACAATTCACAACTCTGATTTACGGCGGATGTGCCGAGGTCTTGATGGGTGTAGCCGTTTTTGTGGCAGAAGGGGCAAAGCTCATAGCGGAGCCCCGCACAGAGGTTGTCGACATTTTCCTTAATTTTTAGCCAGATATCCCTGGCCTCATCTTCTTCCCATGTCATGATCTCCGCCCTGTCTTCGGGGGTGAAGTACATGTCGTTCGGGATGGACAGCTCATTGTTCATCCACTCCGCCTTCTTCTCCATAAATGAGGCGAGGGCGTCGTTATAGGGTTTCATGGGCATCTCCAGTAGTAATAGTGCGTCGGTTGGGCTATTGAGGCGTCCAAACCGACACCTGTATACCATCAACCTTTTTTGGGTTAGGAGTAAAGCATAATATTTTCTTTTGGAAAATATTCCATATTCGGCTATAATTAAGGCAAGCTTTTTTAACTGGTTTTTCAATTAGTCTTTGGCAGGCTGATAAATATGTTTTTATGGGGGTGTTTTCTTAACATCTTTTCCGGGGGTTTGGGGAAACAGGTTGAAAAAAAGGCTATTAAATATCGTTTCTGTGCATATCTACGGTACTTTTGTCTTTGAATAACAATAAGGAACCTTAAAAAATTAAATTTTTGAGGTCCCCATATTATTGGGAATATTTCTTTTTCTTGCTTGATCTTTTTATCGTAGTTGGGGTATTGAATGAACTTACAAGCGGCGGTGCCGGTTGGAAATGCCGCTTCGGAAGGTGAAACTATGGCGCTTTTCTTTTATTTTAGCGTGAGTTTTGCGGCTTACCTTGCACTTACGGCGGGAACGGGGACGGTATTTTATTTCTGGTCCGGTGAGGAACTTGTGGCGGGCGCCGTGGTGAGCCTCATTTTTGCCATGGTGAGTTACAGAATTGTACCTTCCTATGTCCTCGGTGACCTGGTGAATCCCCTGAAATGGGTCCTCGCGGCTTTTTACATGGTGGGGCCTTTCTTCCTTTCCTTGCTTGTGGCCAACATCGAAGTGCTGTATCGAATTATCTCCGGCAGAATAAACCCTGCCATCGTGCGGGTGGAAACGGGGCTTAAAAGCGAGGCGGGAGTCTACTTTTTCGCGAATTCCATCACACTTTCGCCGGGGACCCTCACTGTAAATATGGAGCCGGAAACCGGCGTCCTCTATGTTCACTCCCTCAATTGGACAAAAGCCCCGGGCGAGAAGGCCCTTCCCGGGGACGTCTCGGATTTTGTGTATTTCTGGATGAAACTTATCTATGGGTAACATCGCCGGATCATTGAATACGCTCTTTCTGGTGTCAGCGCTCCTCATAAGCGTCTACATCCTCCTTATGACCATTCGAATTGCATTCAGCCGCAATGTACCCGAACGCATAGTGGTCCTGGACACCATTAACACCCTCATCATCGTCCTCATGATCGTCCTGGGGGCCTATCATGACAAGGCTCTCTATATTGACATCGGGATCGTGTATGGCATCATCTCCTTCATCGGCACGGTTTACATCGCCCGGTACTTCCTCGAGGAGAAAAAATGACATGCTTTATGTGATATTTACCTTCTTCGGTATTGGGCTTTTCATCAACGCCATCTGCATTGTGGGGCTCTTCCGTTTTCCGGACATCTATACCAGGCTCCACGCCGCCACGAAGACCACCACCTTCGGCAGTATTTTCATCGTGGCCGGGGTCATTTTGAAAACTTTCTTTTTCGACCAGACTCCAAATATCACTATCATAGTGCATTCGGCGATAGCGCTTCTGGTTATTATATTTACCAATCCAATAAGCGCACACGCCATCGCCCGGGCGGCCCTCATCCACGGCATCAAGCCCTATGGGGTGAAGATCGACGAACTTCGGGACCGGGACAAAAAGCAAAGGGAGGCCGCTGAATGATATCTCCCATCATATTCATAATACTCTCCATAGTTATCATCATCGCGGCGTTCCTGAGCCTTTACTTCCGCGACCTTCTTGCATGTGTAGTGAGCTTTTCTGTTTTAAGCCTGGTTCTCACGGTCATTTACTTCCATCTGGACGCTCCGGATGTGGCCATCGCCGAAGCCGGGATAGGGGCGGCCCTGACCACCTGCATCTTCGTCATCGCTGTAAAGCTCACCAGGAGGAGGGAAGAATGAGACTTATTAGCCTGCTTTCCGTGGTGTTCATCGCCGGTTTTCTTCTGGTGGCCGTTATGCGCCTCCACCCCGTGGGGGAACCCCTGGGGAACCGCGATGTTTTTCGCTTCCGCGGTGACACAGTTACCGATATGCGGAACGTCGATACAATGGACGATTATTTCCTGAGAAATGGGCAGAGGGAAACAGGCTCCAATAATATCGTAGCGAGCGTCGTGTTCGATTATCGCGGCTTCGACACCCTGGGAGAGGCTACAGTGCTTTTTATCGTTGTGTGCGCCATTTCGATGCTCATGTCGTTTCTCTATAACCAGAACTATGTCATGGAGGCGAACTTCAGGGGCCCGGATGAGTTTCCCCGGAACGTCTCAAGGATAATATCCTTCGGCTCTTTTATGCTTTTCCCGCTTATCATCTCCTTCGGAATCTATCTGGTGCTTCACGGCCATATATCGCCCGGCGGAGGTTTTCAGGGAGGCGCCGTCATGGCCTCCGGGACGGCGCTCCTCCTTATAAGCCTCCTCATCACCCGCCATGTACAGAGGACCAAGGTCATTTTTTCTTTTTTCGAGTCCCTGGGGCTCACGGTGTTCATCAGCCTGGGATTTGCGGGGATCACGGCGTCGTTTCTTTATAACTTCCTGGCCAATGGATCGCCGCTGTTTCTCGGCAGGACCATTCCTTTCGGCCCTAACCCGGGGTTTCTCAATTCGGCCGGGATTTTACCGCTCCTGAGCCTTGCTGTGGGCGTTGAGGTCTTTTTCGGCATAAGTATAATCCTTATCCAGCTTTACCATTTCACAAGGTACGCCTCCAGGGCCGGGGGCGGCAGGGATATTTGAACCATGAGTAATTTTTTTCTCTATCTCACGTCGATTCTACTTATAATGGCGGGCCTTGCGGCCATCCTTTATAAGCGCAATCTCATCAAGATCGTAATAGCCCTGAATATTCTCGAAGCCGGAGTGAACCTCCTTTTTATCACCCTGGGGTATCGCCCCGGCGGCACGGCCCCGATCTTCACCATGGCCCCGGAGCTGGAAGGCCTTTCCATGGTCCTTCCGACGCCCCAGGCTTTAATTCTCACCAATATCGTCATCGGGTTCGCCACTACGGCCCTCATGCTGACCTTCGCGGTGCTGACCCATCGCCATAACGATACCATGGACATCCGCAATCTCAGGGGTGTTGAAAGCAATGATTGAACACCTTCCCATACTGGCCATCACAGTGCCGCTTTTCGCGGCCTTCCTTCTGCCTATCATAGAAAAAGCGCACTTTCGTGCCCGCAATGCCGCGGCCTTGCTTGCCATCCTTTCAGTGAACGTAATGGTCGTCCTTCTTGCCCTGCGCCTCTCAAGAGAGGGCGCCCCCCTGGTCTACGTCCTCGGCGCCCAATCTCCAGCCCAGATTTTGCCCCAGGGGCTTGATTTCCCCATCAGAATCATGCTGAAGATAGACGGCTTTTCAATCTTCATGGCGCTGACTTCGGCGGTGGTGGTCCTGGTTTCGTATGTGTATTCCATGAAATATGTCCCCGAGGACCCGAGAAAAAATTACTACACTATCCTTCTCATGCTCATGCTCGTGGGCATGCTCGGCCTCGAATTCACCAATGACCTTTTCAACTTCTTCGTGTTTCTCGAGATACTCTCGATTTCGTCCTCGGCCCTTGTATCTTACAGCTATAACAGGAAATTTTCCCCCTACGCGGGATACAAGTACATGATGATAAGCGCCGTCGCCACCAGCTTTCTTCTGATAGGGATAGCGTTTTTCTACTCCCAGTACGGCTCTTTCAATATCGAGTATCTCCACGGGGTGATACGCTTTACTCTCCTCGACAAGATAGCCCTGATATTCATGGTGGTCCCCCTGGCGATGAAGGCCGGCGCCATTCCCATGCATATGTGGGTGCCCGACGCCTACTCCGAAGCCCCGGCCCCAGTTACCGCCGCCCTCGTTTCCGCGAGCCAGGCGAGCCTCTACGGTGTTTTCCGGCTCTCCTTCTCCCTCTTCGGGAACCCCGTTTCGGATGTGACCCTGAACTACCATACCCTGGGGTGGATCATCATCGTCCTGGGAGTGCTTTCGATGTTCGTGGGCGTCACCATGGCGCTGGTCCAGCACGATGTGAAGCGCCTCATGGCGTATCACGCTATTTCCCAGACCGGCTACATGCTCCTCGGTGTTGGCGTTGGGGTCGTGGTCTACATGGACCCGGGCGGTGCCGCATACGCGGCCTTCGGGCGCGACGCCATGATGGGAGGAATATTCCACATCATGAACCACGCCTTCTATAAAGGGCTCCTCTTTCTCACTTCGGGGGTCATGGTGTTGCGCTTCGGCACCAGGGACCTGAATAAAATGATGGGGATGGCCCACCGGGACACATTCACGACCCTCTGCTTCATAGCCGGCGCGCTGGCGATATCGGGGGTACCCCCTTTCAATGGTTTTGCCTCAAAAATCCTGATTTATGAATCGGTGTATCGGTTCAGCCCTATCCTGGCCATCATCGCCATGTTCGTGTCGGTCCTCACCCTGGCGTCGTTTTTAAAAGTGTTCTACGGCGCGTTTCTGGGGCCCCGTAATGAAGATATTATCGTCATTGACGAGCCACTCCCTGCCACCGTGACGGCGGCCATGGGAGTATTCTGCTTCCTCGTGCTGGCCATGGGCCTCTTCCCCGGGGAAGTGCTGAAATACCTGGTTGAACCCGCCGTGGCGGGCCTGGTGCCGGGAAGGTAGGAGGCGGGTTATGACGGCCCATGAGTATATATGGAAAACCATGCCGGGCATTCACTGGAATCCCCTGGTCCTTCTGGCGCTTTTTATCATCATTGCCCTTCTCATCGCGTTTGCCGGGAAGCTCTTTTTCCGCGCCGACTACCATAAAGGCACCGACCAGGTTAAACCATTCAACTCCGGAAATCTCGACGAGATCGATTACAATGTTAAATCGTCCAATCTTTACTGGGGTTTCAGAAAGGCCCTGGATTTTTACTACAGGGGAGTCGACTCCCTCCACAACGGCGACCTGAACGATTACATGAAATGGCTTGCCTTCACTGTTTCCATCTGTCTTCTCCTTATTGGAGGTGGCCTACTGTGAACACCGCAAAGATGCTGAAAAAGATGTCCCGGTCCCTCTGGGCATTCCACATCAATGCTGGCTCCTGCAATGCCTGCGATATTGAAATCCTGGCGACCCTGACGCCGCGCTACGACGCCGAGAGGTTCGGCATAAAGCTCGTCGGGACGCCGCGCCATGCCGATATCCTGCTGGTAACTGGGACCCTTACGGAGAAGATCCGCGAAAATGTGCTTCGCGTGTACCACCAGGTCCCGGACCCGAAGCTTGTGGTCGTTGTGGGCGGCTGCGGCTCCACGAAGGGGGTCTTCCAGGAGTCCTACGCCATGGCGGGGCCGGTGGATACCTGCATACCAGTGGACGTGTACATTCCCGGATGCCCCCCGCGCCCCGAGGCGATAATTTACGGCGTGGTGAAGGCCTGGCTGAAAATCGAATCCCTGGAGAAGGACAATGCTGCCGCTTCATGATATACTTGTAGAACAATTCAAGTCCGAATTCGGCGAAGACCTCCTGCATTGCGAGATAAGGAACCGCCCCGAAGGGGTGAAGCGCCCCAGGGACCAGCGCTCCCTCTGGCTCACCTTTCACCGGCGGCATTTTCATATGGCCGTAACATTCTTAAGCCGGTTCGGCGCTCCTCATATCTCATGTCCCATGGCTTCCCGGGAATATGAGGACCGCATTGACCTCATCTATCCTTTCACCATCTATGGGGGGACGGGAAACTATATGGAACTTCCCGTCATCATAACGGCGCAGGTGCCCAGGGACGACCTTAGAATCCGCACCGTGACTGATATCGTCCCCGGCATCCTCTTTATGGAAAGGGAAACCCGGGAGATGTTAGGCATTGACATCGAAGATATCCCCGACGAAAGGCGACTCTTCACCCCGGGCAATCTCCCGCCTGAGATGAAGCCCATGCTCGAAACGTACAGGGGAGCGGGAAGGGGAGGCGGGCGATGAGCAAAAGCACAAGCACCTTTCCCCTGAGCATCGGCCCCACGCATCCGGCTTTCAAAGAGCCGGTGAAATTCTCCTTCGAGGTGGATGGGGAAAAGATCGTGCGCACCGACATGGATTTCGGGTACACGCACCGGGGGATTGAACATGTCGCGCGGGAGCGGAACTTCATCCAGGTGATTTACCTTCTGGAAAGGATCTGCGGCATCTGCTCTGTTTCCCATCCCATGGCATACTGCCTCGCCGTGGAAAACGCCGCGGGGATAGAGGTGCCGCCCCGGGCGAAGTACGTCCGCACCATTATAGGCGAGCTTGAGCGGCTCCACTCCCACCTCCTCTGGACGGGCGTGGCCGCCCACGAGATTGGATTCGATACGCTCTTCCTCCACACCTGGGACATCCGGGAGAAGGTGATGGACTGCCTGGAGCTTCTTACAGGAAACCGCGTCAACTACGCCATGCTAACCATCGGCGGCGTCCGCCGCGATATCGCCCCGGAGCATTACGGAATTTTAGAGGAGACGCTGGATTATTACCGCGAACTGTATAACCGCACAAGGGAAATTCTTCTGGAGGACCTGACCGTCCAGATGCGCTGCCGGGACATCGGCGTCCTCACCTACGAAGACGCAGTGGCGCTCTGCGCCGTGGGGCCAACGGCCCGGGCCTCGGGGCTTCCAAAAGATGTGCGGATTGACTATCCCTGTAACGCCTATCCCGACATCGAGTGGCTCCGTCCCGCGAGCCCCCGGGACATCGGGAAGGAACCCCGGGGTGATGTGTTCGACAGGATGATAGTGCGCGTCCTTGAAATGAAGCAGTCGGTCGAAATAGTCGGCTTCTGCCTGGACAATATGCCCGATGGCGAAATCGTGGTGGAGTCTAAGGCGATAAAGCTCATCAACCAATTGAAGAAAGTGAAGGGCGATGGCCTTGGCCGATACGAGGCCCCCCGCGGAGAGGTGGCCCATTTCGACATCCTGGATGAGAGGGAAGGGCCCGCCCAGATTAAAGTGAAGGCCCCCACGTATTCAAACGCGGCGGCCTGGGCCGTCATGTTCAATGGAGCGGAAATCGCCGACATTCCGATTATAGCCGCCTCAATTGACCCGTGCATCGCCTGCGCGGACCGGATGACGGTAATAAAAAACGGCTGCGGTGGATTATCGTTCACGGCAGAGGAGCTTCACCGCCTTTCCGTGGAAAAACAGAAAAGGATCAAAGCGACATGCGGGAACTCCTGATCGTCATCGCCTTTTCCCTGGGCCTCCTGGTCCTTGGCATTTTCCTGGGCCTTTTTATCAGGGGCATCGACAGGAAATTCGCGGCCTATTTCCAATCCCGGGTGGGGCCGCCCCTTCTCCAGCCCTTCTACGACCTGGAAAAGCTTATGATCAAACAGACCATCATCCCCGAAAATTCCGTAAGCTGGATTTTCCGGGGAGCGCCGGTGCTTGCCCTGGCGTCAACATCGGTCCTCCTGATATACGTCGTTCTGCCATATCTCTATTATCTCCATGGGTCTTCCGGGCCCTTCCTCACCGCCGGGGACCTTATCGTCATCCTGTACCTGCTCATGATACCCGCCATCTCCCTCATTGCCGGAGGGTTCGCCTCGGGGTCGCCTTACGCCACCGTGGGGGCCCAGCGCGAAGTGGTCATCCTGATGAGCGTCGAGGTCCCCCTGGCCATCGTCGTAATCGCAGTGGCCTGGAAGATGTCCCAGGCAGCCGGAGGGGCGCATCCATTCTCCCTGCTCACCGTGGCGTCTAATCCAATCTGGACCGGAATGGGCCCAATGGGAATCCTGGGCGGGGGGCTCCTGGTCCTGACCCTCATGGCGGTAGTCCCCGCTGAAACCGGGAAGGTCCCATTCGACCAGGCCGAGGCTGAAACGGAAATTGCCGAAGGCCTTCTTGCTGAATATTCGGGAAAATATCTGGCCCTCTACGGTCTCGCCGACGCGGTGAAGTCCCTGGCCTTTACGGCGCTTTTTGTGGTTTTATTTTTCCCACATGGTTTTACGGACCTCACGGGGTTTCGTATCGTCATCGCGGGGGGCGATTACACATTTGCCCTGGATATTCTGCTTTTTATCGTAAAAGTGATTATAGTATATACTGTGGCGATTACCGCGGTGCGCGTCGCAATGGCGCGGCTTAAAATTTCGCAGGCGGCAAAGCTTTTTCTCATCACCCTGTCGATGCTCAGCATTGCAGGATACCTGCTTATCTATCTCGATCCGAGGATTTCGGGGCTTTAAGCCTGCGCGAAAGGAGAACGCCATGCTTGCGAGCGTGTACAAAATAATTGAGCAGTTCTTCACGGAAAAATCGACGAACCTCTTTCCGGCGAAACGCAAGCCCGCGTCCGTGTCGGAATTCCTCGCCCGAAAGCCTCTAATAGCGCCGGTTCCCACGCCGCCGGACTATCGGGGGCGCCTGGCCTTCGATTATCAGGCATGCATTGGATGCGCCATGTGCGAGAAGGTGTGCCCCGCCCGGGCAATCGAAATGTACCCGGTTATTGAAAAGGAAAAGCGGACGAAGCGGATAGTCATCTATCTCGCCCGTTGCACCTTCTGCTCGGAGTGCGTGAAGGTGTGCCCCCGCGACGCCATCACCATGAGCGGCGATTTCATGATGGCCGATTACGACCGCAATAGCCCCTCCCTGGTGGTAGGCCTTGAGGAGCGCAGGAAAAACGAGGTGGCCCCTGAGGAGAAGCCGGATACGCCTCAGGAATGAAAGGGGAGGATGCTTTCCCAATTGTCCCTTGCGAGCAATTTCCCCAGGGCCCCGATTGCTTCCTCCACCGGGGCGCTCAATCCTTCACCGAATTCCAAACTCAGGGGCTGTATGCCAATCCAGACGATTTCCCCGGCGCTTTCCCGGAGCCTTTCAAGAAGCATGGCCATGGGAGGGCGATGCGTGTTAAACCCCTGATGTCTTTCTATGCCGGCCGGGTCCAGCCGTCTGAATTCACCGGGGGCCAGTTCCATGTCACAGGCGTCGACAATTACCAGGAACCGCGGATTAATCTTTCGCACCGGGCCCGTGAAGTTTTCAGGCATGCTGCCGCAGTCCATAGAAACCCATCCAGGGGCGGAGAACCTTTCGGCCAGAACGCCCCCGGCGCCGTCGTCACCCCGAAGCCGGTTGCCGATGCCGAGGAGTACGTAAGGCCTCGGACCGTCCGCCGGGCTTCCATCTCCATTTTTTATGTCCTTGTTTTTGGGTTTCATTATGTTTCACTGAATCAGAGCTCAGGATTTCCAGCCGGTCTTCACCTGGTGGGGAATCCCGAATTCTGATTTTGCCAGCAGTGCCAGTTTATGGGAATCAAAAAAATTAACGGCAGTCACAAAAACTTCGTTTTTCAGCCCGCCTTCGGCGGGCGGAAAAACCTTAATCTTGAATATGCCAGTAGTTATAATTCATTAGAGTATCTCTAATCTAATCATTGAGGCTGCCGCACATGTTTTTATGTTTCAACAGGCCGGTTGCCGATTGGCGCCGAAAATATTATATTGACAATTTTCACCCCACATTATAAATGTTTTCTGATTCATCCATGGTGGCTGTAGCTCAGTTGGCAGAGCCCAGGATTGTGGCTCCTGTTGTCGCGGGTTCAATTCCCGTCAGCCACCCCTGGCTGTACAGTGCCGAAAAACAAGGGCATCCTAAATAAAGGATGCCCTTGTTTTTTTTTCGTGCGCCCGACACGGGCGCACGCTTGGTGGTGAAAGTCCACTAAGGGGGGTTGATAGCACCAATAATTAGATCAAGGCAAGGGTAACCATCGCGAGGTTAAATCTGAAGGAGGACGGCGGCAAAGTCCTGGCACGACGAACAGGAATCGCATGAGGCCGGCCAGACCGGGCAAGTTTGCCAAACAAAACGAAGCCCTATGCTTCAAGGGTCTGGCAGGTAGATGCCAAGGTCATAGCTTTTGTTTACACCGCATACCAGCAGCGCTTCGGCGATCATGAAACCTCCCCCCTCCCGGGAAAAAGCCCCATGACAGGGGCCTTAAAATTTTCGCGTCGCACAAAAACGCGGCTTTTTCAGAACCCCTAAATACACGCATACCGGCAACTTACTATTATAATGTAAAATTGTGGTAAAAAAGTCAATATTTTAATCCACGAAGCATGGATGCGTATGTCGGCGCTCCACCAGTTTATATCCAGCCAAGAAAGCCCGCAAACAGGATCATTGCTGCAGTGTTGATGCCGAAAAGGCCCCCAATCACGGCCTGCTGTGTCCGTGGCTTCCAGTCGTAACAGTACAGAAAAAACACGAAGAAGGGGATATATACGGTAATGAAGACAGTAAGTGCCCCCCACCAAGGATAAACCCACACAAACGCTGGTGTCTTTACGAGAAAAATCTCAAAGATTGAAAAGAACGCGGTATTTGTTTTATATACTCATCTTGACTGACTTTTTAGTAATGCAGATGGCAAAAGAAAGTACCAAGGGAGGGTTTGTGGGTGGGCCCAGATTCACTTTTCCGTAAATTCAACTCCATACTGGCCTGCCATCCGAGCGATTTCCCCGGAGATGATCCTCGCCAGTGACACGGGTTTAGTTACCTTTGCGCCGTCCCCCCAGGAAAGGACCCATCTTTTTACTTCTATCAGCGAATTCGTTTTAAACGAAAGGGTGATTTCGCCATTGTCTTCTTCCGTAATCGTTTGGTCGCGGTGCCAGCTTCTTTCTCGGATGTAGGGGGCAGTGGCGGCATTGAAGCGGATCGCGATATCATATTCTTCCGTTTCGGTCATGATTCCGAAGCTTGGCCCCAGATAGGTGCTGAAATCGAAACCGTGCGGAATATCAAATGGTTTATCTGTACATTCGGCCGCTTTGATTCTTGAAACGGCAAATTTTAGCACATCCTTCCTGGTGTGGCAGCGTCCCACGAGGTACCATTCTCCGCGATAACTGGCCATATGATAGGGGTCAACGAGACGTGAGCTTTCTTGCTTTCCCGGGGAGCGATGGACTATCCTGAGCGTAATCTGGGCCCGAAGAGCATTGTTAAGGTTTTCCCATACTGATGAGTCAATATCAGGGATGCTTTCGCCTAAAAAGGAGTATTTTTCGTTAATCCATGCAGAATTCACAGTAATGGTATCGGGTAGGAGAGAGAGTAGTCTGCCGAAAATTTGTCGCAGTTTATTGTACATTGGAGTGTTTTCATACATTGATAGGGCCCTGTCCGCTATCATGAGGGCGAAAAAATCGCTTTCACGTATCTGTATATCCGGCAGGCGGTAGTCATCCTCTGAATAAAAATAGCCTTTTCTGGCCGGGTCGTACTCCACCGGGGCCCCAAGCATGTCTTTCAGATAGGCGATGTCCCTGGCTATCGATCTTGGACTCACTTCGTACTCCCTAGCAAGGGTAGTACTGTTGGGGTATTTGCCTTCTCTGATTTTCCGGTCAATGAAGACCAGTCGGGCGTATTGCGGTTTAAATTTTGACATTTGGCAACCTCAAAAAATCAGGTTTACCCGCCTGTCCTCGGCGGGCTGGTAAACCTGATTTTTGTGAATATCCTTAATTTTTTTTTTGGAGGTTCCATTTTTTTTAACCATGACGCTATCTGTCATAGGTACCATATTAATTTTCACTCATGATGAATCGATTCACATCAACTATTACAAGTAAAGGAGTTAACTATGAACAAAGTATGTTTAAACGGAAGGCTGGTCAAAGACCCGGAACTGAAAACTACGGTGAACGGCAAGTCCCTGTGCGCCTTCAGGATCGCAAACGACATTCGCTTCGGCGAAAACAAGAAAACCGGTTTTTACAACATTACCGCATGGGGAAACCATGCCAACGTGATTGCGCAGTATTTCAAAACAGGCCACGAAATATTTATATCCGGCCGTCTGGACTACAATACCTGGAAAGACCAGAACGGAGGAAATAGAAGCGAGGTAAGCGTAATACTTGAGCACTTCGATTTCGGCAGCAAACCGCTGAAAACCGAAACGGCGAAAGCCGATGCAGTAGCACCACCCTATTGAGAGAAGAATCCCCAAATCCGACGCGGCCTCCGGGCCGCGTTTTTTTTATTTTTCGGCTTCGAGGTCTATCTCGCGGAAAGCAAGCCCCACTATCCTCATCACTTCCGCAAGCTCCGGGGTCATCCTGGAAATATAAAGCTCCTTGTTGAAGTCTGCAAGTTTATTCTGGGCGGCGTATAGTACGCCTATAGCGTTTGAATCCATGTAGTGGACACCGCCCAAATCTATGACTGTGTTATATGCAGTATCGGCGATGCAGTTGAAGATCGTATCCTTCAAGGCTTTGATATTGTAGAGATCAAATTCTCCTTCCAGGGTAATGATCTTGAAGCCCTTTTTTTCATGAACTGCGATATTCATTGCGATTTCGCCTGCCGCCGTTGTCACCGGAAATGTTGCATTTTACAATCATCGTCATGGGTTCGTCAATAAAAAATAAAGATGCATTTTTGTTTAAACTTTTAATTTTTACATCTACGAAAGCCCCGTCCTACGGGTGGCTTTTTTGTACAAATATATCTAATTGTATCGATAAATTTTTGTGCCATCGCAGAAAAAACGTTAGTTGGACTATGGCACGCTCTAATTACCAAGTTGCCCGGTCCAATGAAGACTGGCGGTAAAACTTCTGTCATTTCACGCAATGTCTTGACAGGATTACGAACCAAGGGTACGATATATTTTTGTTTTCAGTCACTTAAAGAAACATACGTATTATCAGATTTGCCGGTACTCTGCCTGGAGGTAACGTTCATGAAAAAGAAACTTCGTATCGGGCTTTATGTAATCGCAGTGGTCTTTTTCCTCATTCTTCTCTGGTCCACCTGGAGCTTCAATTTTTTTAATGCTTCAGATCCTGAAATTACGCCTGATCCGGGGTTGTTTGGATACTATCTGGATTCCTATGATGCGTCGAGAAAGGCATTCAGGACCGTGGCGCGGGAATACACTGACGGAAAGTACGGTCTGAAAGCTGTTCTTACAACCATACCGGTGCCGACGAAATCGGACACCGACCTTTCTGTCGACGTGCTATACATTCCCGCCCTGAATGTAAAAAAAAGGCTCCTTGTGCTTTCCTCGGGAGTCCACGGGGTCGAAGGTTTCGTGGGCAGCGCTATTCAAAGGATGTTTCTTAAAGAGATGCTGACGCCGGCGCTTCTCGATTCCACAGGCATTCTAATAATCCACTCGATGAATCCTTACGGGTTTAAAAATGTCCGTCGGGTCACGGAGAACAATGTGGACCTGAACAGGAACAGTTCTACGGACAAAGCCCTCTATGCAACCGTAAACGAGGGATATCCCAAGTTGTCTCATCTAATTAATCCCGAAACAAAGGTCAACACCCGCTCCATGGGAAATGTCTTCTTCCATGTGAAAGCGTTATCGAACATCCTTAGCGCCTCGATGAAAACCCTGCGCCAGGCGATACTCCAGGGGCAGTATTCTTATCCGAAAGGCCTGTACTATGGCGGCGGAGATTTCGAACCCCAGATCAAAGCAATCGCAAAAGAAGTGAAAAAGACGCTCAACGACTATCCCCTGGTTTTGAATATTGACCTGCACACGGGATACGGCGAACGCGGGGTCCTGCATCTTTTCCCAAATCCCATCGAGGACAAAAATATTCGGGCAATGGTCCAGAATGTGTTCAAGGGACGAAAAATTGACTGGGGAGACAGCGACGATTTTTACACCGTCACGGGAGATTTTACCGGTTTCCTCGGATCACTCAAAACCGGGGGCGTCTATCTTCCCATGGTATTTGAATACGGTACCCTTAACAGCCAGACGACCCTGGGATCAATCAAGTCCCTTCATGTCACAGCGCTTGAAAACCAGGGGTTTCATCATGGATATGCCTCTCCGGAAAACGAGGCCAGGGTGAAAAAAGAATTCATTGAGATGTATAATCCCTCATCGCCGGCATGGCGCACGAAAATCATGAAGGACACGAAGGAGCTTCTCGGGCAGGTGATGGAAAATTTTTCCAAAATGTGATGTTCGCGGTCGTACCTGTCAATTAAAGAAAACCCTTGAGTCCACGATGGAGACGCCGCTGCCTCTTTCATGGACTATTACAGGATTAAGGTCAATCTCGGTAATTTCCCGGACTTCGCCGAGAAGATGTCCTACCCTTAAAATTATATCGGCCAGGGCCTCAGTATCCAGGGGCCCGCCTCCCCGGTATCCCTCGATGATGCGGTAGGCTTTGAGCTGTCGAAGCATGTCCATCGCTTCATTGCGCGTCACCGGCGCCAGACGGATGGCCCTGTCATTGAAAAGTTCTATGTACACGCCTCCCAGGCCCGCCATGACGATGGGGCCGAAGACAGGGTCGCGCCTTCCCCCTACGAAGAACTCATGCCCCTTCGGCGCCATTTCCTGGACGAGAAAGCCTTCGATTCTCGGCGGCTTCGGGGAGCGTGTAACAGCATCAGCCATTTCGTTTATTGCACGAGCGACGGCCTCCCTGTCGGGCAGGCCGATTTTCACTCCTCCTATATCTGACTTGTGGGAAGCGTCCCGGGAAAGGAGCTTCACCGCAGCGGGATAAGCGATTACAAGGCCGGACAATTCCCCGGCATCTCCAATCCGCACCGCCGGGACCGGACGAATTCCCGCTGCGGCGCAGATGTCAAGCGCTTCGTCGGTGAGTGGTATGCGCCCCTCTCTGACGCAAAGGGCTTGTATGGATTCAATGCGTTTTCTGTCCAGATTGAATTTTTCAAGTTGCCCCCTGTTGTTTCTGGCTTCTTTTCGGAGATGGTAATGCCTCGACCCCCACAGGGCCGTGGCGGACTGCATGGGGGTGGTGAAGGTGGGGTAGTGATGGTTCATCGATATGTCTAATATCTCCGCAGCGTCGGAAATAAGCGTCATCGCTATCGGTTTTCCGTGTTTCTTCGAAAGCTCGCTTACGCCGTTCAGGAAGATACGGGACATCTCCGCCTCATAGCTTGACTGGTAGAGATGGTTGAAAATTACCCCGTCCACGTTCGGGAGCTCAAGGGTCACCTCTAAAATTTTTGTGAAGATGGTGTAATCGAAGATTTCCCCCAGATCAAGCGGATTCTGGTGGGCTATAATATTGGTATCATAGAGCGACTTTATTTTTTCGATGAATTCTTCCGGGAACTCTATAAGCTCAAAGCCGTATTTAGCGCAGGCGTCCACGGTTATGACGGCATGTCCCCCGGATCTGGACAGGACGGCTACACGGTTCCCCTTCATGGCGGGAAGCATCAGGGTTTTTGCGGCGATCACCAGCTCGTCCTCGCTGTTTACACGGATTACCGCGGCCTGATGAAAAGCCGCGCTGACGACATCGTCGCTGGCAGAAAGGGCCGCCGTATGGGACTGGGCTATTTTCGCGCTCATGGGCGAGCGGTTGGATTTTTGCACCACTATCGGTTTCTCCGATTTCATTGCGGCGTCGAAGAAATCGCGCCCCCTGGAAAACCCCTCCAGATACATAAGAATAGCACCGGTGCCTTTGTCTTCGATAAGGTACTCGAGAGAATCGACTTCGTCGATGTCGAGCTTATTGCCTACGGCAATGAATTTATTGAAAAATATATGGTTTTCATTTGTGATGCGCATAAATGTGTCACCGACACCTCCGCTCTGGGAGACGATGGAGACCGGTCCCGTTTTTAAGGGTGTTTTGAGCACCGCGAAAGGCATGAAAAGCTGGTTTTCCGTATTGATGGTGCCTATGCAGTTTGGGCCGATGATACGGATACCATAGTGTCGCGCGATCTCAAGGACCTCTTCCTCAAGGGAACGGTTATCCCGGGAATATTCCGAAAATCCGCCGGATTCGATTACAACGCGCCTGATGCCTTTTTCCCCGCAGTCCTTCATGAAACCGGGGACCGTCTTCGCCCGGGTGATTATGATGGCGACATCAGGCGTCTCAGGCAGGCTTTTCACGTCGGGGTAGACGGGCATGCCCCGCAGTTCACCGGTCTCTTTTCCTACGCCGTAGAGCCTTCCTTTAAACCCGAGGTCCGCGTTCGACGATAAGATGATATGGCCGAGGTTTATGCGCTTTAGCGACACGCCGATAACGACGAGGCTCTCGGGATAGAAAAATTTTTCCATGGTACATCCCTCATGAAGTGGAGATATTGCTTATTTAAAAAAACTCAAGCATTGCCGGTGTCAATCCCGTATTGCTCTCGAATGCTGTCGAGGAGGGCCTGCTCATCCGGGGTGATCGTATTATCAGCAAGGGCCGCTTTTTCCATGAGCTTATAAATTTTTATCCTCTTCCCGGGATCATCAGGCATCCGGACCACGAGGCGCCCGCTCATCGCCATCTGAAAGAAAGGATCGAGTTTGGTGGAATCATAGCCCCATTTCGCCGCAAGTTCGAGGGCGAAACTACGCTCCTCCTCCTGAAATTGTCCGTCGGCGGCCATCACCACCATCACATTGTTGAAGGCGAAGTCCCTCACATCCATGAGTTTGTCGACGAGCGAGGGCCTGACGCTGTATGCGAAAGCGGCGCCGCGCTCCCGAAGGAAATCTTCGTACTGTTCCACCGACATAATATCGGTGATGATCCATTCACCGGAAGTGCTATTCAGCACCGAACCGCAGTAGGCGCAGGTTATGTCCAGGGAATTTTCGATCGGGGCCCCGCAGCTCGGGCAGATGTGGGCGTAGAGGGAGCCTTTCGACGCCGCCGCGTTTTTGTCCCGGCTCATGAGGAGGACTTCGGTCATGGAAATTACCGCGTGGTCCACCTTCCTGGCCCTGCCGTTTTCCAGTTTTACCCTCTGGAATGACGACTTCACCGAGATGGAAAGGATGTTCGTGTTACCCTCCTCGGCGGCGCCGATGAGGGTAACGTCGTTAAGATAAATCCTGTTATAAGCCACCCTTGCGCCCTCATCGGGCATTTTGATTTTCGCGAAAGCCTCGTCGCTCACGAAGCGGCGCATGATGGACGGGTCGTTCAGGGCCCGGGCGGTTATGATTTGCAGATAGCCGTTACTCGCCTTGTCCTCCACGAGCTGTACGGAGAAATCGTCGTTTTCTTGTATTAGGTTTTTCACCTTCTCGTTGAGGCCCTGGGTTTTTGCGAGTTTCGGATTCGCTGTTATGTAATCATCAGCCTGGGTGATCTCGGCGAGGACCCAGTCGTATTCCCCGGAGTTGGTCAGGGTGCCGCAGGAGGCGCATTTGCTCACATCCCCCATATCCTGAGGCAGGGGGGAACCGCAGTTGGGGCAGTCGTCGGTCTGGTAGATATCCCTGCGGGGTTTTCCGCGTTTTTTTAAAAAAGACCAGTATTCGACGAATTCCTCATGTCCGCCGGTGTTCAGGGACGGGTCGAGCTCGCTTGTAAAGCTGTCGGTCAGGGAGGCGTGTATCGCCGTATGGATGATATCGTACAGCCCGTCCCTGTCTATGCGGTCGATATAGACGTTCTTAACGTCGATGTCGCTGATGGTGTTTTTTTGCTGCAAAAGCTCCATCATTTTAAACTGGGTGTTGAAGCGCTGATACACTCCGTCCGAAATAAAACGGCGTACGCCTGAAAGGTCACGGGCTTCCCAGGCCTTTTGGATTTTAACGAAGGCGTCCCGAACATTGTTCTTGAAAGCGTCTTCATTGAAATCCGGGTTTCCGGCCATCAGGCCGTCGTATCCCTTAATCCTTTTCACCGGCTCCCCCGTGGGAAGCTGGTTTAAGATGGTCTGGGCCTTTATCTTTTTTTGCGTCATGCGGGAGAGGATTGTGAAGCCGGCGATGACAATCCCCGCAACGATTATGTTGGCAGGGAAGGGCAGTTCAATTATAATCCGGATGAGTATGTAGATTAGATATCCTAATCCCTCCCCGCTTCCTCCGCCGTCGCCCCCGCTGAAATCTCCTGCTCCGCCGGCGCGGGCCAGGAGATCGGATTCTCCTACGAGAAAAAGGACTGCTAAGAGGAATATGGCAAGATAGGCGTATTTTCTTAATTTCATACAGGTCCTCTCTTTGCTAGATATTAATCAGTGTTAAATGCCGTCGGCATGTAGACGTTAATCATGAATGGGTCTGTTTCCACGCTTTGCGGAGGTGACGGCATATATTCCGCCACGTGAAGTCCATTTTATTTCCACATCGAGCCATGCGGGTTCGATGGATGAAAATAAAGCATTGGCAATTTCGTCGGTGACATATTCCTGCCAGATTTTCATATTGCGCCAGAGCCTGAGATATTCGCGGACGGATTTGCTTTCAAGAAGCGTTTCTTTGGGGGCGTAACTGATTGTCAGGGTGCCCTGGTCATGCCTTTCGGAGAGGGGGCAGAGGCTCTGGAATTCAGGGTACACCCAGGTTACCACAATATTGGCCCCCCTGGCGGGAATGGTGTCGAAGCTATAGTTTTCCACTTTATCGATAGCGGCGGTTGAAGCTCGCGAATAATCCGTCATAGCCGGGATCTCCTTGATATGCTTTCGTATATTCCATCGGTACGCATTAAAATCAAGTATTTCTTTTAAGGCAACCTCAATTCTTCCTGGGCTTTGCCCGGGAAGTCGGCTCTGCTGCCATAGGGTCCAGGGGCCAATAATGCCGGGGATACCGCCCCTGGAGTTCTTTTCGCACTTCATGATAGCTCCCTTTCCAAAATCCCCTGAGGTCCCTCGTTATTTGCACCGGCCGTCCTGCGGGGCTCAAAAGATGAAGGAGGGCGGGGTGGCCTCCCACCTCAGGAGTCCCGGCGCATCCGAAAAATTCCTGCAACCGGGCGGCGATGACCGGGACCTCACCCTGTTCGTAGTCGATTTTTTGTTTCTTTCCCGAGGGCAAAAGAACGTATTCCGGAGCGAGGTCATTCAGCTTTTGAAGATTTGCATACCCGAGGCGGTATTCCAGGCCTTTCAGAAGGGACGATTCATTCCACAATTCGCCTCCATTGAGGGCGGCGAAGGGTAAGAGCCATGTGTCCGCACTTTGTTGCAGAGACTGGTCCGACATGTCCGGAAATCCGCATTCGGGATTGTTTCTAAGAATGAAACGGGCCCGGGCTATAAAACGCCGAGAGGCCTCGTCCCATGGCAGTGATTCGATGCCCAATTGATGGAGGCGTTGCATTGTCTCCGCTTTGAGGTGTTCTTGGCGAATAGCGGAGTGGCGTTTCGTTTCCAGGAGAAGGGCCCCGGCCCATATTTCAACATATATCTCAGGCTTCCATCCTTTCCAGTCTATCCGTACATTTTCCGCTGCTGTCCCGCTTGCCTCAAGTATGTCGTCCTTTTGTAAAGGGGCTGCGAGCATAATGCGTCCGTCAGATACTCCTCCGTCGATGTCGGTTACCACGAGAAAATCATATCCGGAAAAGCGTTCCCTGCATAGGGCCCTTCGCCCGCCAGCCAGAATCCAGCGCGACATTTGGCCATGGCTTTCGGCCCTGACTGCGCTCCTGTCGGGAAAGGCAAGGAGAAGGAGAGGTCCCGCAAGTTCCGGGACGGCATCAGAGGCATTGATGGACGCGCCGCACCCGGCCTTCCTCGCAATGCGGGAAGCTTCTTCCGTAACCCGCCTGTTGCCAGGTTTTCCACCCATCCATGATTCTATCCTGTCCCGGAAATCCGAAGTAGGGGAGGCATCGCCCTCTTCGAGTATTGCGGGGATGAGCGCGGCGGTCTTCCCCTGGCCCTTTTCCTCCGCTTCAACCACCATGCGGCCCAGGCGGGGATGTATTCCCAGGGAGGCCGCACGGCGTCCCCTTTCAGTGATTACGCCATCAGCGTCGATAAGCCCAAGGCGGGCGAGGAGTTCACGGGCCCGGCGGTAGTGCGTAGGCGGAGGAGGAGAGAGGAAGGTGAGGGAAGCCAGGTCGGGAGTTCCCCAGACGGCAATTTCGAGGGCAAGGGGCGCTAAATCCGCGGTCATTATTTCCGGCGGAGCGGTTTCTTCGAGGGCCTCATCGTTTCGCCACCATCGGAAACACGTCCCGGGGCCGGTCCTCCCGGCGCGGCCTTTTCTCTGTTCCGCGGAAGCAGCGCTGATTCTAACAGTTTCCCAGTGGCCCATGCCTGTCCGGGGTGAAAAGCGCACCCGCCGTTCGAAGCCGCAATCGATTACGGTGCCCACGCCTGGAATGGTCAGGCTCGTTTCGGCGATGTTTGTGGAGAGTATCACCCTCCTTGCCTTTGCGTCAGGCTGGAGGACCCGCTGCTGGTCTTCGGGGGAGAGACTGCCGTGCAATATTTCCACATTTATGTTTCCTCCCATCTTCTCTGCCGCGGCTTCTATCTTTTCGCGGGCCTTCACTATCTCCCTGAAGCCGGGGAGGAACACGAGTATGTCACCCGGGGCTGCATTGTTTTTCAAGGCGTGGCTAACGAGCCTTACGGCTCCGTCCCATATTTTTTCGCCAGTTTCAGGAGGATGATATGACAGACTCACCGGGAAAGTCTTTCCTGGAATATCGATACGTCGCAAGCCCGGGAAAATGATGGAAAGGTCTTCCATTGAAGGCGTGGCGGACATGAAGAGAATTCCGAGGTCCGGTCGAATTCCTCTTTTTACGTCCAGGACCATGGCCAGGGCGAGGTCGCCCTGGATGTTTCGCTCGTGACATTCGTCAAAGATGACCGTGTCAAAACTGGAGAGGGCAGGATCATCCTGGAGCATCCTCACGAGGATCCCCTCTGTCATCACCTCGAGGGTAGTGCGGGGCCCCGTCGCTTTTTCAAACTTTGTGTGTAGACCTACAGTATCGCCCCTTTGCTCTCCCAGAAGTGAAGCGATTCGGTCCGCGGCGGCCCTTGCGGCGATGCGCCTGGGTTGAAGCAGGGCAATTTTCCCTTTTCCGGATTTGGGGTGCCGAAGAAGATGAAGGGGTACCAGGGTCGTTTTTCCTGCCCCGGCCCCGGCCGTAATTAGAAGCTCTCTTTCAGTAAAGAATTGTTCCGCGATTGCGTCCAGATGCGGATATACAGGAAGGGTGGTGATGTCGATATCACTCGCTCCCATCTCACCGCACCTGGCGCGCCGTCACGCGGTCCACCTGCCGGTTTATTATGAAATCGACGAGCCAGGGTGCGAATCGTTTCGCGTAGTAGATGAATTTTGTATCGGCCCCGGCGATTATCATCTTACGGTTTTTCCGGATTCCTTTAATAAGCGCCCTGGCCACAGACTCCGGGGACATGAGCTTCGCGTTCCCTGAAAGCACCCTCGTCGCTTCAGGCTTTGTGAGGTTTTCCGTTGCGAAGCCCGGTGTGTCTGTATCGGGAGGGCAGAGGACAGAGACTGAAATTTTATATTTGCGAAACTCACTTCGCATGGCTTCGGAAAGGCCGAGGACGGCGAATTTCGAGGCGCTGTAATCGGTATATCCGTAGATGCCGAGAAATCCCGTGACTGAAGAAACATTGACTATATGCCCGCCATTTTTTTTAATATGAGGCAGGATGGCGCTAACGGTATGCCATATTCCGTAGAGGTTGATTTTCATCGTCTCATCAAGCCGGGCGGCAGTAATTTCTTCAAACTCTCCCGGAAGCGCCCTGCCTGCGCAGTTGATGAGGAGGTCGGGTGGGCCGAATTCCTTAACTGCTTTCGCTATAGTCTTTTTCACCGCGGACGGGTCTGCAACATCCATCCGGTACCAGGAAAATTTTTGTCCAACCACGGATTGAACAGCCTGGACGGCCAGGATTGCTTCTTTCAACCGGGGTTTTTGCCTCGCGAAGATAATCACGTTCGCGCCGGCTTTAGAGAGTTCCAGGGCCGCAGAAAGGCCTATTCCGCTCGAACCGCCTGTGATATAGGCTGTTTTGTTCATAAATGACTTCATTACTCCTCCCGGCTGAGTGTATACCGTTTGAGCGTGCTTGTTTATATTTTTCTCCCGGGTCCAATGAAATGTCAATCATCAATTCAAAAGCCCTTTTTTATCACTGTAAGCTATTTTTTTGTCTGAGTTGTAACAGGAATCCCTTTAATTTTGAGGTGCCCGTAATTTTTACATAGGCGTCCTTAAAGTATTGACAAGGAGAATAATTGTGAAAAAATAAAGCGCCAATTACTCCAGCAATTACAATATTCGGGAATCTTAAAAAATTGAAGTTTAAGTTCCCTTAACGGCATTCAACCACATCAGGAGAAAGGTATTATGCTGAAACGGCTGAAACGAATCATAATACAGGACAGGACCGCGTATCCAGATACCTTTATTGAAGAGCTCCATTTCCAATGCGGAAGGATTATTTTCCCCGCGTCGTTCATCTGCATATTTGCCTGGTTAAACTATATCTATGTCGATGCGCAGATCTTTCCCGGCGAGCCTCTCATCGCAACACTTCGATATGGCTTATCGTTCGTATCTATTGTTATATTCCTTATTCAATTCGTGCCGGCCATCAAGCAAAAGAGCATGTACCTCCTCTTCGCTCTTGGAGTTTATCTTCTACTTGCCACCGGGGTCCTCACGGCCCTCACCGGTGCGGAACCTGTCTACATGGGAGGATATCTTTTCATACTGGTAATTCCAGTCATAGCCCCGATTAAGCGAAATCTTACCTGGGCAATGATAACCTTGTCCCTTGTTTCCTTTTTCATCATTGGCTTCATGAAAGGCATGAGCTACGAGACGGCGCTTGACAAATACAAATTTAACGACCTCTTTTCCGTCGCGGTGTTCACATATGTTTTTACCCATATTCTTGATAGAACGCGATACAGGAACTGGGTGACGTCGAAAAACATAGAGGCCCAGAAGCGCCAGATTGAGGCGGACAAGGAGAAAACCGACGCACTTATCCAGGAAACCAAGATGGTTATGGCCCATGTATCCGAGGTCTCGGGAATTTTAGGCACGGTTTCGTCGGAAATATCAGGTGCTATCGCCGGCCAATCTCTAACTTTCAGGGAAAGCGAACAGCGGGGCAGGGAGCTCCTCGCGTCCCTTGACAGCCTGAAGGCCGATACGGCCCGCCACCTGGAGCACAGCTTCCAGAGCAAGTACCTTGCTAAAAGCGTCAGATCGGACCTGAAACAAACGGAGTCATCGGGTGCCGAGGCAATGGCGGATTCTACGACCGCCATGTCCCTCTCTGGCGACTGCGGCGAGAAACTCTCCAGCGCGAGGGCGGTGATAGAGAAGCTAAAGGAGGAATCCGCCATCATCGCCGACATATCGAACACCATCAATGAGATTGCCGACCAGACCAATCTTCTTTCTCTCAATGCTTCAATAGAGTCCGCCAGGGCGGGCGAGCATGGGAGGGGCTTTGCCGTTGTTGCCGATGAAATATCCAAGCTTGCTGAAAAGAGCATTTCCGCGGCAAAGGAGATAGGCGGCATAATTGGGCGTTCCGTGGAGAGGATAGGCTCAGCTTCAGGGGAAATTCACGAGACGTCACTCTCTTTAAGCGCGATTATAGGGTATATAGAAAAGAACAAAGATTTTCTGGACAGGTTTTCCCGGATGGTAAAGTCTGAGGACCAGGACATGGAGATCCTCATCGACCATCTTGAGGACGCCGTGGGTTTCGCGCAGTCCATCGACGAGCTCGCGGAGAAGAACGCCCTGGAGCTGAAAAAATCCCAGGAAATGATATTAAAAATCGAGGAATTTTATACACGCCTGTCCGACATGTCCCGGGAACTCCAGAAACTCTCCACGGGCCTGGGGGGGCATGTGAAGGGCCTCACTGCCATCCTCGGCTGAGGCCATCTCCCGCCTCATCTGTTTCTGCCGATCCGAACCAGGTACCACCCCGTACCTCTCTTGCCAGTGACCTTTACAAGGACACGACCCCCGTGTTCCGCCGTCAAAGAGTCAACCGGGGCGCTCCCGGTGGCGGCCCCCACGGAGGAGCCGTCATTTATTACCTCGATATCGAAATCGCATCCGGGGCCATGGTAGATCGTGTACGTCGCATTGTATCCTTCCTGCCCGGCGAGGGAATAGTAGTCGACATCGCCGTTCCTGTCTATCTGGCCGAAAATCGTGAATTCAGACACCCCGGTCGCGTCACCCTCATCGTCGTTGGGCTCCTTCTCAATGGCCCCCCCGGGGGAGATGATGACTGAGTACGGTCCGGCGCCGCTCACTCGGAACACCCTTACATGGCATTGCCCGGGTATGTTGCCGGATACGGTATCAGCCTGACCAGTCCCCTGGGCCGTAGCAGCGACGGACGGTCCGCTGAACACCTGGAAATCGAAGTTGCAGTCGTCATTGTGGACTATGGTAAATGCGGAAAAATAGCCTTCCTGTCCGCCCAGGCGAAACCAGTCTTCCGTGTCCGTGTCGGAAAGGAAGCCGTCAAGGGTTAAAAGCATAGTTCTGTCGGCATTTTCGCGGTCATTGTTCGGTTCACGCTCTCCCGGGCCTTCTCCGTCCCTGGCTCCGGGGAGTTCAACGGATATTTTTGAAAGAGTCCCATCGACGGGAGGAATCCTTTCCCCGGGGTTGATAGGCAGAAAAAAGGAAAGGTCCGTGTACTGGGGGGGCATCTGGCCGATGTTCCAGTTGGGGTAGGTACTTTCAATCACATAGTAGCTTTTCCCTCTATGTTCTATCGCGGCACCTTCCGCACCGGGAACATTCACGCCCGCCATTGCATGATGGTACCTGTAGGAATCGAAGACCACGGCGTCGTATCCCAACTCCTGAAGGAGGAGCACCAGGAGCAGGGACTTTGTATCGCAGTCTCCGGCCCCGTGCCAGCCCGAGGCGCTCCCAGGTGGCGGTTCGCCGGGGCCTCCTTTGCCCCGCTCAAGGAGCACCCGCCCGGGGGAATAGATGCCGATTCCCGGGGGAATATAATACTGCATAAATTGCACGAACCGCACTACCGCATACGCGGTCTGCAGGTCGTTTAATCCGTTCTCGCTCTTTAGCCTTCTAAACACGTCCGCGAGGCGCGATATGACCGGCCTGCTGGTCTTCTGCATAGCATGATAGATGCACTTCCAGTACGAAAAAAGAAAGTTTCCATCGCCGCGGTCGAGTCCGAAAGCATGGCCTTCTCTGTTCTGGAGTCCTTCCCGGTCTATTTCTTTCAGCAGGGCCTCGGCGGCCTCGAAGTCCGATTGGAGTATTCTGCATTCAAGACGATAGGGCCTGTCGGTGCTAAAAGTGAAGTAACGCGGAATTCCTTCCGCCGCGTCGTCCTTCATTGTTGTCAGGGGTTTTACGTCTTCAGGTTTCTTCCCTGCGGAAGTTATTTCTATCTTGATACATCCCCACAAAGATGCGATTATTGAAATAGCGACAAGCGGGATGTAAGGTTTCATGTCATCACTCCCTTACGTGGTCATGCCATTGTTTTTTCAGGACATTTGTGCGGCATGGTATAATTTTTAAGTCCGTTGTCTGTTTTAAGGACCAACCCGATTCTGGGGGAACTTGAAACTTCGGGGAATGGGATTATTCCCTTCAAGAGTTTGCCAACCCCGGGTTTGAGGATGAGGGCCATGGATATTATGAACACCGCAAGGACGATCGCAACGGCCTGATTGTTTTTCTTGATCTCCGCAAACTCATCAATGCTTGTGGTGAGTAGCGTAAAAAATTTCGTGGCAATCCAGAGGACGGAAAATGCTACCAGGACGGAGAGGAAGAAGTGGAGAAACATTATGAAGTAAATTTTGACCTTGAACATGAGGGTCGTGGGGCCGCCATAATTATAAATGGTGTTTTTAAAGGCCTCCATGGCCGCACCAACCGATTCGTCGATAAAAAGGGCCACTGAAAAGATTATGGCCCCGTTGACCAGGGCAACGGCTATATTGTTTTGACGTATTTCCTGGAAGTCGTCAATGTCCCTGGTCAATGCGTTGAACACTTTCATGAACAGAAAGAGGGTAAGGGTGCCGAATAAGAGGGATACAAGAACATACACAAGGCCGTATATAAACACATCGAGCTGGGTAGCCATGCTAACCTCCGGGGGCGGTTGATTATACATGTAGTATGATCAAATATGTCCTCCCCCGTCAATTATTTTAGAGGAACCTCTAAAAATTAAAGGGCAGTCATAAAAACCATGTTTTTCCCCCGCCGAAGGCGTGCGGGAAAAACAAATTTTGAGGTTGCCTTTGGGAGTTTAGGAAATGTAGGGCCTGTAAAATTATTGCTTGAAATATTATCCCCTTCATGAATTCTGATAAGCAACGGGGCAGAGACGGCCGCGTTTGACGTGCCGGACCGTGGAATTTTCCGCTCCTCGTCCGCAAAGAGAATCGTTCGAATCCGGATATCGATATGAATTCATTTCACAATCTTCCTGTTGTAAACGGCAATGTCCGCGTGCTTCCAAGGGGGGGGCATCTCGTAGACACCCCGGCGGGATACATTCAGTTCGGCTCCCCCCCCGAGACGATCAAGGACACGATGACTTTTGAAAAAGGCGTACCGAAAATTTTTGTCCTCACCGCGGATCTTTTTAGCTGGATCAAGGGAATCAGCGTCGCGGAAATGGAATTCCCGATGTATTATAATTTCTTTATAAAAAAGCAAAATATCCTCATCATATGCACCAGGGAACAGAAGGCGAGAATGAAGAAAGTCCTCCAGGAGGCCCTCTTCGGCCCTCGGAACCTCGACCTGCGGGCTGATTTCGACCTGTCCGGTGAGGACATTAGCGTTCCGGACATAAAAAGCGAAATGGAGTTTTTCAGGAGCGGGCTTAAGATTTCCGATTTGGTCACATTCGGGATTTTCACCGGAAACCATTACACCCACGAAGCCATTCGAATTGAAAGAGTTCCGGACGGCGATTTCCATGTGTATTACGAAAAAAAGCGACTGGCCATTGTACCCGGAAGGGTCGAATACACACCAACATATCTCATCGGGGAAAGGCTTCCGGAGCCATACCGTCCGCCTCTTTTCAGCGTCACCTGCCTCGGGCCGAGCCACGGTTTCGATCCAGGAGAGAACACTTCGGGCTTCATCATCTGGCTCAACCATCAGGGCATTATGGTGGACCCCCCCGTGAACTCCACGGAATGGCTTGAGGATTCAAATGTTAACCCAAAACTGATAGACAGCATCATCCTCACCCATTGCCACGCGGACCATGATGCCGGTACTTTCCAGAAGATACTTAAGGAGGGTAAGGTCACCATCTATACTACTGAAACAGTGATGATGAGCTTCCTTAGAAAATACTCCGCCCTTTCGGGAGAGCCGGTTTCGTACCTCATAAAACTTTTCAAGTTCCATCCTGTAAAGATAGGCCAACCTGTCTACATTCATAACGGCCGCTTCGATATGTTTTACACCCTTCACTCAATACCGGCCATAGGGTTCCGCATGGAATTCCAGGACCAGAGCTTCGTCTATTCTTCCGACCATAATAACGATCCGGAGATACATAAAGAGCTGTTCGAAACCGGACTCATTAGCTCCGCCCGTTATGATGAGCTGAGGAACTTCCCCTGGAATTCCAAGGTCATCTATCATGAGGCCGGCATTCCACCTCTCCATACCCCTGTTGCCTATCTGGATTCCCTTCCGGAAACCGTGAAAAAGCGCATCGTAGTGTATCATATTGCCCGGAAGGACTTCCCGACCAATACAGATTTAAAGCTGGCGCGTTTTGGTATTGAAAACACCCTCAACTTCGAAACCTCACCGCCTCCTCATGAAGAGGCTTCGAAAATTTTGAGCCTGCTTAGAAACCAGGAGTTTTTCCATGATCTTTCCATTGAGAAGTCCCAGGAGTTTCTGGGGATTGTAGAAGAAGAAAAATATAGGAAGGGCGAGCTCATCATCAAGAAAGGTACGAAGGGCGATAAGTTTTACATCATTTATTCCGGAAACGTCTCAGTGGACAGCGGCGGCCTGGACAAGAAAAAGATATACGGATCCTACGAATATTTTGGCGAGGTTGCCCTGGTGACTGAGCAGAACAGGGCCGCTGACGTGATGGCCGAAACAGACGTGGTGGTCTACACAATAGAGCGGGACAAGTTTCTCAACTTCATTGTGGGCACCGACTTCGAAAAGGCGCTTCGGCGCCTTGCCCGGATCCGTACGAGCGAAACATGGAACCTTCTTTCCACAAGCCCCTTTTTCCGCCACTGCACGGCCTCCCAGAAAACCTGGCTTGAATCCATATTCATTCCCGTGGAGCGTCAGGGACCCGGAATCATACTCCGAGAGGGGAAGCCCATAGACTATCTCTACATCATCCGGGAAGGGGAGGTGCGCGTGACCGTCAAGGGGAAGGAAATGGCGGTGCTGCGCAAGGGGGATTTCATCGAAACCATGCTCCATGTCCACCGAAAGAGGACGGCCAGGTATACGTTTTCGCATGAGGAGCCGGTGTCGCTTTACGCGATGAAAAGGGACGAGATATATCGCTTTGCAGAAAAAAACCCGGGCCTTTTGATGAAGTTAGTGTACGATTTTCCGGAGCGGCCTTGACTGCATCGCCCGTGAAAACCATCGGCCGCTTCGAATGCCGAATACTTCTGGACGGATTTTTCCGCCTCGACGGTGGCGCCATGTTCGGCGTAGTTCCCAAAAGGATATGGAACGCCTTTTATCCCTCCGATGACCATAACAGGATACGCCTTGGACTCACCTCGCTCCTCGTGAAGGGGGAAGGAATGCTCCTCCTCGTAGAGGGGGGCATAGGCGAGGCTTTTGGTCATGACGAGAAGCTCCGGAAAATCTACGGTATAGAGAAAACCGGGGGCCTTGAAGCCGACCTCGCTGATGCGGGATACCTTCCCGAAGACGTCACCCATGTAGTCTACACTCATCTACACTGGGACCACGCCGGAAACGCATGCCGCATCGATGACAAGGGAACGTTTACAGCCAGATTTCCAAAGGCACGGTATTTTGCCCAGGCAGGCGAATGGCGCCAGGCCCTTTCCGGGTCCGGCTCCACCCGGGCAAGCTATCTTCCTGAAATTTTAGCTCCCCTTGAAGAATGCGGCAATCTCGAGCTCATTGAAGGTGATTATCAGGTCAACGACGCAGTCACCCTGAAACTTACCGGTGGGCACACGGCCCATCATCAGGCGGTCATCGTCCGGGACGGCGGCGCCGGTGTGATTTTCTGGGGAGACCTCATTCCTACGCCGCACCATGTCCACATTCCTCACATAATGGCTTACGACCGATTTCCCCAGGACACATTTTACAGAAAGGAGGAACTACTTGAAGATACTGTCAAGGCAGGTTTCTTTTCGGCCTTCCCTCATGGCCTGGACAGGAGTTTCGGAAGGATAGTTTTCGACGGTGCGCGCTACAGCTCCAGCGCCGAAGAGTGAGCATGGTGGGACAATAGAAAAAGGCGATCCATGATCTATCGAGTTTTGTACATACTCTTGGTATTCGGCATTTTAATGCAGACGGCTTCCTGCCCTGTTGATGCACGCCCCGTAAAAAAAGTCGCGAAGAAACCGTCCCGAAAAGCCGCACAGAAGGCGGCTGACACGAAAGTAATCGGCGCCGTCGTAGTGGCCGGGAACAATGGGACCAGGGTGAAAATCCCGCGCAATTACAGTCTCGGCCCCACTTTAACACGGGAATTTTTCGGCCGTGATTTTGTACTAAGGGTCTTCGCGCGCTCCTTCTCCCAGGGCGAAGCGGCATACTGTGAGCTGCTTCCCCAGGAAGGGGAATCCTTTGAAAGGCGCTTCCTCCCCACCGCTTCCTTCGAGGGGGTGGACATTCCCCTGCAGCGGCGCCCCTGGGGTTTTCGCGGCCTTTTTGCGATTCCTCCCAATCATTCCCCGGGAATTTCAACCTTTGAAGTGGAGCCCCGGGGAGGCATCGAGGACCGGGCATACCGATTTCCCCTCGCCGTGGGGAAGGCCGGTTTCTCTGTGTACAGAAGAAGCCTGCCGCTGGGACCATACTCCGATCAGGACCGGTTTAAAAAACATCCTGAATTGCTGGAACGGTATCTTCGGGAAAAAAAGAGCAAGAAGGAGCTCTTCGAAACAAAAACACCGGATGCTCTCTCCGGCGAATTGAGCCACCCAAGGGACCATCATCATATCACCTCATCTTTTTATGCAAAGCGGATGTACGATCGGTATAAAATAGTCCGGGGTAAAAAAAAGCCCCTTCCCCCAAAGATTTCATATCATGAGGGTCTGGATATGTGGGGCCCCAGGGGGGCGCCTGTTTTTGCCGTAGCGGACGGCACCGTAGCCATGGCCGGGGAAATGTACTATGAGGGGAACCAGGTTATCATCGATCATGGGGAGGGGGTTTTTACAAGATACATGCATCTTGACGAAATACTTGTGGAGCCCGGCAAACGTATCAGGGGAGGTGAGATAATCGGGAAGGTCGGAGCGACAGGCATGGTGACCGGCCCACATCTCCATGCAGCGCTCCTGATTCGCGGCGTGTATGTCGACCCGGAAAGCATCCTGTATCTTCCGATCAGAAACTGACCCGCCTTATTTATATGGTAACTCTGGGACAGGCAACGACACGTCCGCCCTTTCCGTTCTCCTGTATCTTCCTCGAAAAGCCGTTGCCCCAGAATCGGCACAGAACAGAGCCCTTCCGGCAATCCAGATGATGGAAGCATTTTTTACAGTCCCTCAGGTCCATCGCATACTCCTTTTGCTATCATACTATATTTTCGATCATTTTGGGCCGGGTGTTTACAACATTACATGGCTTGTCCGAGAAAACTAATTTTTAGAGGTCCCCTAATTTGAATTGACGTGATACCGATATTTGTTAGTATTGAATGAGTTCAGGCAGCTTCGGATACTTTCGTTTTCCTGCCCCCCCTTCGGCGGGCTGGTAAACACAGTTTTTGTGTCTGAGCTTAATTTATATGGGTTCCTTAAAGGCCATTTAATGCCATGCAGCAGAAGAAAAAAATCCTGATTGTTGAAGATGAAATTATCACCGCCCTGGAGCTTAAAAACATTCTTGAGCGAAACGGCTATGATATCGCCGGCTCCGTGATGACCGGCGAGGAGGCGATCCAGGAAACATCGGCCAGAAGGCCCCATCTAATCATAATGGACATCGGCCTTATAGGGGAAATCGACGGCGCCGAGGCCGCCTCCTACATTATACACAGATACCACATTCCTATCATTTTTCTTACCGGAAACACTGACAGGCTCACACACCGTAAGGCGATGGACCTCAACCCGGCAGGTTACATAGTCAAGCCTTTTGATGAGAGAGAGCTGGTTGCCAACATCGCCACGGTACTGGGGGAATGATCCGACCCTCCTGGATTTCCCGGCACCTTTCGTAGCCTGCATCAAGAAGGAGCTTAATTATGAAAAGCTATGCGTATGGATTTCCCCGCCTGGGAAAGGGGCGGGAATATAAAAATTCCATCGAAGGATTCTGGAACGGGTCGCTGTCGGAGCAGGACCTGAACGCGCGCCTTTCCGAGAACCAGAATACCCTGTATTCAACATATTCACAGTATGTGGACGCCTTTCCCTCGGGGGAAATGACGCGTTACGACCACATGCTCGACACCGCCGTTATGGTTGGGGCCTACAGGCCTGTTACTCTCGAAGAGTATTATAATTATTGCAGAGGTTCCGGCGCTCTTGAGATGACGAAGTGGTTCAATACCAACTATCATTATCTCATCCCCGATCTTACCGGCATTTCCCCGGGAGATCTTTCACTGCATTGGAACAGGACCCTGGAAGCTTCTGCCGTTTCCGGGAAAAGTTTTCCTTATCTCCTGGGGCCTTACACATTCCTTAAGCTCTCCCGTGGCGTGGGACGCGCGCGGATGCCGGAGTTCATGGAAGCCCTTGGAGCCATATATGCTGAAGCGGTCTCAGCGGCGCCGGATGTCCATATTGACGAA
This sequence comes from Spirochaetota bacterium, assembly GCA_029974015.1. Taxonomy (GTDB): domain Bacteria; phylum Spirochaetota; class UBA4802; order UBA4802; family JAGODF01; genus JAGODF01. The sequence continues at coordinate 74,556 of JARKUF010000014.1, read as the reverse complement.
CCCGCTTTCGCCATGGATGTAAATTCTGATGAAATTGCGCTTATTCGAAAAACATACGAAGTAATCGGCAGTGCCGGAGCAAGGATTCATCTTTTCACTTATTACGAAAGCGTCGATTTTCTTAAAGTTCTTTTTGACCTTCCCCTGGCGTCCCTGGGACTCGATTTTGTCCATGGGGAAGGGAATATAAACGCGCTTTCCGAGCTCTCTTTCCCCGGAGATATGCGCCTCATTGCGGGACTTGTGGACGGCCGCAATGTCTGGAAGAACGACATCGCCCGTTCCATTGAAATGCTCAGGCGGCTTTCACGTTCCGCAGGGAGCATCTCAGTTTCCAATGCAGCGCCCCTCTATCATGTTCCAGTAACAATTGAAGGGGAGCCCCTCGAACCGGGCCTCCTTTCGCGCCTCTCTTTCGCGCTTGAAAAGTTGCAGGAAATTAAGCTCATCGCAGAGGGTCATGAAAAAGGCATTGTCCCGACAATGGCCCCATCGGCCCCCGTGCTGTCCGATCAAAAGGTAGCGGCCCGGATCGCCGGACTCGGAGAGCAGGATTTTACCAGGTCTTCGCCCTATGAAAAGAGGACAGAGTTGCAAAGGAGCGCCCTGAATCTTCCTCCATTTCCCACCACCACCATAGGGAGTTTCCCCCAGACCGCCGAGGTGCGGAAGAAACGCTTGGACATGAAAAAGGGGCGCATAAGCTCTGAAGAATACAATGCCTTCATCGACGAAAAAATCGCGGACCTCGTGTCGCTCCAGGAGGAACTGGACATTGATGTTCTTGTGCACGGGGAATTTGAGCGCTCCGACATGGTGGAGTTTTTCGCCGAAAAACTCGAAGGCATTGCTACGACCGATCACGGGTGGGTCCTTTCATACGGCACCAGGGTCTATCGCCCGCCTATCGTCCACGGCGATGTTTCCAGGCCGTCCCCCATGACCCTCAGGGAAATTGCCAAAGCGAAGTCCCTTACGAAGAAACCTGTGAAAGGAATGCTCACCGGCCCTGTCACCATCCTGGCCTGGAGCTATGTCCGGGAAGACGTCCCGGTAGAAGTGGCGGCCAACCAGATTGCCCTTTGCCTGCGCGACGAAATAGCCGATTACGAAAAAAACGGCATTGGCATTGTCCAGGTCGATGAGCCGGCTTTTCGAGAGAAGGCCCCCCTGAAAAAGCGGGACTGGGACGCATATTTCAAATGGGCCGTAAGGGCCTTCCGCCTCGCCACTGGAAGCGCCGCCGACAGGACCCAGGTACATACCCACATGTGCTATTCCCGCTTCGGTGAGATCATGGACAGGATCATGGAGCTCGATTTTGACGTCATCTCAATTGAGGCGTCGAGGAGCCGGGGCGATATAGTGGAAAGCTTTGAGGAGGCGGGATTTGACCGGCAGATAGGCCTCGGCTGCTGGGACGTCCACTCCCCGGAAGTGCCTACCCGGGAAGGGATGAGGGAAGTGGCCGAACGGGCCCTTCGCGTGATTCCCGGTAAAAATTTCTGGATCAATCCCGACTGCGGGCTCAAGACCAGGGGATGGAAAGAGTCGGTACCGTCCTTAAGGGCCATGGTGGAGTTCGCCAGGGAGCTCAGGAAGGAGAAAACAATATAGATCAACCTCCGATTATCTCCCCATTGAAAGAGAGCAGGTACAGCCCCGTGTCGCCTTCTATCTGCATTTCCACGACATGTCCCAGCTTTCTGAAGTGGTTCATGAGGGCCCGCATGGCCCTGTTTTCCAGGAGCACCTCAAGGGTGAAGCCGGATATTCCGCGCCCGTGGGCGATCTCTATGAGGCGTGAGAGGAGGGCTTTCCCCACGCCCTGGTGCTGGTAGGGGTCCCTCACCGCGATATTGAAGTTGGCGAAATGGGGGTCCTCCATGATGTATCGGGCGATACCGACGGCCACCTCACGCTCACCTTCGCTGGCCACGGCCAGGAGGGTCATCTCCTTCTCGTAGTCGATGACGGCAATCCGTTGAATGTGCTCGCGGGGCATTTCTCGCTGAAGTGAAAAATAACGGTAGTACATGGAACGGTCGGAGAGGGAGTAGAAGAATTCTTTGATGATGGGCTCGTCGGTAATTTTCACCGGGCGCAGGAGGAGTCCGGGCAGGCCTTCCAGGGAGGCCCTTCTTTCCATATCCAGCGGATACTCGCCCCTTTCTCCCGGTATGAAGGCCTGGTCCTGTAAAACGAGGTTGTGGCGGCGCGCTTCTTCCATAAGCCAGGGGCGAAAATCCGGATGGGCGATGCGGACAAGCTCAATTGCGCGCTGGCGGACGTTCTTCCCCATGAGATTGGCCACGCCGTGTTCGGTCACCACATAGTGCACATCTCCCCTGTTCACTGTCACCCCTTCTCCGGCACTGAGAAACGGCACGATCCGCGAGACGGCGCCATGCCGTGCCGTGGATGGAAGGACCAGTATTGACTTTCCCTCCTGGGAAAGGAGGGCCCCCCGGACAAAATCGGCGGTGCCTCCGAGGCCGCCGTAGAAGGTGGTCCCTATCGATTCCGCCGTGGCCTGGCCCGTGAGGTCCACGGAGAGCACCCCGTGTATCGCCACCATCTTCTCATGGAGGGCAATCACAACGGGATTGTTAGTGTACTCGAGCTTCCTCATTTCGATGTGTGGATTGCCGTCGATGAAATCGTAAGTGTCTTTTTTGCCCATACAGAAAGTCGCCACGGTTTTGCCGCTATCCAGGGTTTTGCAGGAATTGTCCACGGCGCCGCAGCGAATGAGCTCGACGATGGCATCGCTTAAAAGTTCCGTGTGAATGCCCAGGTGCTTTTTTTCTTTGAGATGGGGAATAACAGACTGTGCGAGATCGCCTAATCCTACCTGTATGGTGCTGCCGTCCTCAATGAGCCCGGCGACGTATTGGCCGATTGCCTCCGCTTCCGGCCCCGCCGGTTTGCCACGATATTCGAAGAGAGGCTCGTCGTGGAATACGGCGTAATTGATGTCGTCCATATGTACGAGGGAGTCTCCTCCGGTTCGGGGCATACGCGGATTGACCTGGGCTATAACAAGGGGCGCTGTTTTCACGGCCAGGCCCGTGATGTCGACGCTGATGCCGAGGCTCGTCATACCTTTTTCATCCGGCGGCGTTACCTGTATCAGAGCCACGTCAATTGGCAGCAGGCGCTTCCTCACCAGCCTGGGAATGCTGGAGAGGAAGGCCGGGTTATAATCTCCGGTGCCCCGGTTAACGGACTGGCGGTTGGAATCGCGTATTGAAAAACAGTGATGTCGGAAGATGCTCTCAAATTCGCCGTAATGGTGCTCTTCCATTCCGAAGATGAGCAGGGTGTATAGTTCGGTGTCGAAGATGGTTTTGGGATTGTTCTCGGAATACTCAAGGAGGGAGCTTAGAAGCATGCGGGGTTGGCCGCAACCGGTGCCCATGAATATCCTGGCCCCGCGTCGAATGTTCCCAAAAGCCCTGGCCGGTTCCACAAATTTTTCGGGATACTTCGCCAGGAGCTCTGCTTCCAGACGGCGGACGGTTTCCTGATCTTCCATTTCGCTTCAGCCCGTTTATGCGCTCACTCAAGAGTTTTATATTTCCCGGTGAGCCAGTTTTTGAAGTCTGAGAAATACCATCTTGAAAACCTTCGGTCGGAAGGTCCCCCTGCGAGGGTGGTCTGGATTTTTTTTTCAGACAAATCGGCAATAATGCGATAACTCGGGCTGAAGCTGGTGGTCCTTCCGGCATTGCGGAAGATCTGCCCCTGGGGTATTGTGGCCCTGTTTCCGGGAAGCGGAAAAGGGCCGCGGTCGAAGCCCAGGAATGGCGGGATTTTGCCTCCGAAAAGCAGATGGTTCATAAGAATTTTTCTGGTCTTGGCATAGGGTACCGCCTTAATATCCAGGCCCTTCACAATGGCGGCACGGAAAATTTCGTCCCTGTCTTTCCCGTCAAACCAGGCGGAATAGCGCTTTGCCAGTATATCGTCGAAATTTCCGTAATAATCATTGAATATGGCGGTTTCCGCCAGGAGGTGTTCCATGACCTCCCTTCCCATGCCGTGGTCGCCGAAAACGGCGAGGAGGAGTTCCCTGTACACTGATTCGAAGAGGGTGGCCCCCCTGGAATCGGGCGTGTAGTGGCAATCCCATGTTCTAAGAATCCTGCCATTTTCGGAGTCGGGAATCAGGGGCTTTAAAAGCTCCAAAAACCTTTTCGCCTGGAGGGAATAAAGATCAAAATGCATCTTTTTCATGTATTCAGCGTCAATATCGCGCTGCTGGCGCAGCAGCTCTATTATTCGATTTGCGCGATAAGGCGCCATGGGCAGGTTGATAGGACGGCACTTCCCCCATGAGTTGAGGTTCTGATTCGCAGTTACGATGTACCCTTCGGGAGGGTTGTAGCGCGCAGGGAACTCCCCGCTATCGATGAAGCCGCTGATGTGGTTTGACTTGTCCCAGGCGGGGAGGGGCAACATGCCGCTTACTCCTGATGGCCTCTTGAAGAGCCGCCCGGTCATCTGGTAGCCGATGTTTCCGTCTGCGTCGGCCATGACCATGTTCCAGCTTCCCGCCTCCATGGTGCGGTAGAGCGCCATGGCTTCGGTAACGGTGCGGGCCTGGATTACCCTGAGGTAGTTCATGTCGCCCGCACCGCAGTTGCGGGCGGCGGCCCATCTCATGACGAGGTACATGCCTTCTTCATGAGGATCGCCCTCAAGGATTCCCAGGTCGTTTTCGTAGACGCGCTCCGTAATTTCTCCTTTCTTTTTAACGGTTATGCGTTCTTCGCGCACCTTGAAAGGGACCCATTTGTTTCCCCTGCGGTATTTTCCGTCCTTGCAGTCCTCCACAAAGTAATCGATCATGTCCATGAAGGCAAAAGTGACCCCGAAGGCCAGATTCCTGTTCCGCCCGATGAGGACCCCGGGCGCTCCCGGCAGGCTTGCGCCGATAATTGCATCATGGGGGAGGCGCATCAGGATTTCGTACCAGATGGAGGGGAGGCGGTTCACTTCGAGATGGGGGTCATTGCAGAGCATCGGTTTGCCTGACCGGGTATGCTTTCCCGACACGACCCAGTTGTTGCTGGCGATGAATTTCGGGACCTTCCCAAGCCAGTTCAAGGCTTCGGGCGCCATTGGAGACTGGAGCTTGACTTTCTTCAGGAGTTTATGGTCGATTTTATCGACCAGGAAAGGGAAGAGCTCCCGAAGCTTTCGTTCTTCTATGTCGTGCTGGACCATCTGGACGATGAGCTTCTCCATCGCACCCTGGGCATCACCCAGGCCGATGAAGCCCATGACCTTCGCCATGACAAGGACATCACGCACTTCCAGCGGCCCGGGAGAGTATCCTAAAAGGCGTAATTCCGGCACCGTACCCGCCCTGGTAAGCCCGAGGTTGAACCCCCTGATGTAGGACAGTATTTGTTCGCGTACATCCGCTCCAAGGAGGCCTTCCTGCTCTTCAAGGTCGCGATGCAAATTTAAGCGCCGCATATAGCGGTCAACTTCCACGAGAGCGTTATCGCCAGCGAGGTATTCCGATGCGTGTCCGGTCACCAGTATCCTAGTCAGGAGGACCTGGAGCTGCCTGTCCAGGGCGTGCATGTATCCCTGCCCCAGGTAGAGGTCATTATGGCTATTAGCGCGGATTTCCGGAATCCCGTCTGAGTTTCGATCAATTACAACGGGGCCCCGGGTCCCTTCGAGCATGACGACCCTTTTTCGCTGTATCATTGAAAACCTCCGGAAAGCCGATATTATGTTTGAAAAATGCTATCATGGCATGGCATGGGTTTGCAAGTTATTTTTTTAACTCTTATAAATGGAGCATAGTCGCTCCAGGAAAAATTTTATGCTTGAAGTATCCCGGCAAAAATACCAATGTGTGTATGCATTGTGTTGATTTCCAGCGGAGCACTCCATGAGAACAATCGCGATTTCAAACAACAAGGGAGGCGTGGGAAAGACCACCAGCACGGTCAATATCGCCGCCGCCCTCCATTTGATGGGACATAGGGTCCTTGTGATAGACATAGACCATCAGGCCCAATCTACATACCACTTTGGCATAGATCCGAACAAAGTAAAATTTTCGGTCTACGACATCATGAGCGGCGAAGCGGACTTCAGCAAGATCATTGTCGACAGGAACGGGATTTTTGTCCTTCCGGCCAACCCCTCCCTGCGCAATATCGAATTCCTGCCCGTACCGGCGAAGGAGTTTCTTCTGCGCGAAGCCCTGGAAGACTTGAACGGCTACGATTACGTCCTCCTCGACTGTCCGCCTTCACTCGGAGTCCTGACTCTGAACGCTCTTTCTTTTTCCAGGGAAGTCATCATCCCCCTTCAGGTGCAGTTCCTTCCTTTTCACGGCATGTACAATCTCTTCGAGGCGATCGACATGGTAAAGAAACGCCTCAACAGGGACATCCAGGTCTGCGGCATCATAGGTACGATGTTTAACGCGAAAAAGGACATAAACCGCGAAGTTTTAGAAGAAACTGAAAAGCGGCTCCCCGGGAAACTTTTCAAGACTCTCATACGTGAAAACACATCCCTCCAGGAAGCGCCAAGCTGGGGAAAAACCATCTTTGAATACAAACCCGAAAGCGCCGGCGCTAAGGACTATATGAACCTGGCAAAGGAAATCGTCGAGCGCAGTCCTGAATGAGCATCACCTATCCCTACTTTTATAAATTTGGAGGATTCCACCATGGGTTCCGGTAAAAATGAACTCCTCTGTTCGCTGCAAAGCTGCCTCGCCGATGTCCAGCGCTTCATCATCGACGCGGAACGGCGGGAATTCGATACCATCAGTTACGATTATGCCTCAAGGGTCCTTTCCGAAATTGAAGTTGCGCTCTCTCTCTGTGTAGAAAAAGCACGGGGCCTTTAGGCTTTCTGCTTGCATTACCGCTCAATGAAAGACAGTCCCAAAATAGCGTTCTTTGGTGTCGGCGCAATCGGCGGTTCCGTGGCGGCCTGGCTCGCGGAGGCCTACGACAATGTCCATGTTTTTGACAGGCCGGAAATATTGGACACCATCCAAAAGAAAGGCATCACCGCGTATCTCCAGAATGGCGCAGGGAGCGCCGCAGCGGTCCCCGTAAAGGTCATCGGTTCCATTGAAGAGCTGTCCCGTTTTGATATCATCGTAATTGGGGTGAAAAATTACAGCCTTGAAGCTTCTGCAAAGGAAATACATGAAATAACCGGTGACCGCCCCCTGATCATAGCCATGCAAAACGGCGCTGAAAACCAGAAAATACTTCCGCTGTATTTTTCCCATGTGGTCTACTGCGTCATCGGCTATAATGCCTGGATGGATGGGCCTGGAGTTATCGGTTATCAGAAAAAGGGGCCTCTCATTTTTGGGACTATGGGCAATCGGGACCCCGAAGAACTGAAGGCAGCCGCGGAGATCTTCAATCTGGGAGTGGAAACCGTCGTCGTAAACCGCCTTCAGGACGCCGTACACTCAAAAATCATCATCAACCTCAGCAATTCCCTGACGACCCTCATCGGTCATAATTTGAAGCCCCTTGGCGATGAGGCGCTTTTTCAGAAGATCCTGACAAATATGCTCCTGGAAGGGGTCCGCACAGTACAGGCGGCCGGTTACGGCCAATGCAAAATTGGCGGGATGCCGTCCTGGGGGCTTGTCCGGGCCGGGGCAATGCTCCCGCGCTTCCTGACCAGGAAGATATTCTTGAAAAATACCCGGAAGATGGTAATAAGCAGTATGGCCCAGGACATTATCCAGCGCGGTGGCCATGAATCCGAGCTTGAATCCATAAACGGATACCTGCTATCCCTTGCTGAAAAGCATGGCGTAAATGTACCCTATAATCGCGGAGTCTACGGGCTTTGCAGGAAAGAATTTGCAAAGGAAAAATTCGAACCCCTTGATGTGAAGGCCGTATGGCAAGAAGTGGAAAAACTTTTAGGTAGTCAGTAGTTTTTTGCGCATGAATTAAGGGAATCCCTAAAAAAGCAAGCTTTTGTGATTGCCTTTATGAGTTGACCCGGTGGCCGTGTGAATGCTATCGTAGTTTGCGGTTTTTCTAATCTTAATTCTGGAGTTTGCTGATGGATACGTCGGCGGTACTCATTGCTTTTGCGCTTACGGCCCTGGCCGGCCTTTCTACGGGGATTGGAAGCGCCATAGCCGTCCTGGCCAGCAGGACCGACAAAAAATTTCTGTCGGTCTCTCTCGGGTTCTCGGCCGGAGTGATGATCTACGTGTCCTTCGTGGAAATTTTAACCGAGGCGCGCAATTCACTTTCCGCTTTCCTTGGGAATGAGGCCGCGGGCTGGGCCGCGGCTGGGGCGTTTTTCGGCGGTATTCTCGTCATAGGCATTATAGACCGCTTTGTTCCTGAGGGGGAAAACCCCCATGAAATGCATAATGTGGAAGAAATGTGCGACACCGGCTGCAAGGAACAGAAGCTCATGCGCCTGGGCCTTCTATCGGCCATGGCCATCGCCATTCACAACTTCCCGGAAGGCATCGCCACCTTCATGGCGACTCTAAATGATCCCACCCTGGGAATTCCCATCGCAATCGCCATCGCCATTCATAACATCCCGGAAGGAATTGCCGTGGCGGTCCCTATTTATTTCGCCACGGGGAGCCGCAAGAAAGCTTTTGCGTATTCCTTCCTCTCCGGACTCTCGGAACCTCTGGGGGCCCTCCTGGGATATGCGGTACTGATGATATTTTTTAACGGCGCCGTCATGGGAATATTCCTTGGGGCCGTGGCGGGGATTATGGTCTATATTTCCCTGGATGAACTCTTGCCGGCGGCAAGGGAATATGGGGAGGCGCATCTGGCAATCTACGGCCTCATCATGGGCATGGCAGTGATGGCTGTTAGCCTTTTACTCTTGCAGTGAAGCGGCCCCGGACAGGCACATCAGGCCAAAAAGCTAAAAGGGTCTTTTTCACTCTCGCTGATATAAACCGGAAGAGAGAGGACCTCCAGTTCCTTTTTCAAATAAGGGAGATACGGTTTCTCCGTGCCGAAATGTCCTGCGTCGACCACAGCGATGCCCAGCTCCAGGGCGTTTTTCATTTCATGATACCGCACGTCACCAGTAACAACGCAGTCGGGGCGGTGGTGCGCAATGATTTCATTAAGCATACTCCCTCCGGAGCCACTGAGGAGGGCCAGCGTACCGACGTCCCATTCCTCATTGCCGCAAAATCGAAGGTGGTTCAATCCCAGTTTGAGCTTTACACGCTTCAGTACATCCCTTAACTTTTGTTGCGCTTCGAGGCGTACCAGGACGCCAAAGCCGGAAGGGCCCTCCGACGATTTCTTATCTGACTCCAAAAGGAGCTGTCCTTCGGGGTATCCGAGGGTCTTGGCCAGGGCGGCGTGGTACACCTTGTCGAGGTTCGTGTGTGAGGAGTAGACACTGACCCTGTTATGGAAAAGTTCCATAATGATCGCGGCCCCGGGGTCGGAATCGACGATATTTCGCAGGGGGCGGAACAGCAGGGGATGATGGGATATGATGAGGTTGCAGTCCCGCGCGATGGCCTCCTTGAGGACATCGCGGTCGACGTCAAGGGCGAGGAGAATGGCACCGGCATCATCTTCACCGAAGAGGAGCTGGGGACCGGCGTTATCATATTTTTCCTGTAGCCCCAGAGGAAATGCCTTCCCCATAAACGCGGCGATTTCACTTATGCGCATGACTTTCTTCCGGGGCCTCTCCGCTCCTTTTTACACGGTGATGTGCTTCAGGTCAATTATCTCCGGCAGAGCGGCCATTTCCTCGACGATTTCTTTTCCCAGTTCGTCGTCTATCTCAATGATGACCAGGGCCTTCCCGCCGCGTTTTGTCCTGGCGAGGTGGAGGTTTGCAATGTTGATGCCGTGTTTCCCCAGAAAGGAACCTATGGAGCCTACCACATTGGGAACGTCGTTGTTGTGCATGATGAGCATCTTCCCGGCAGGGATGAAATCGATCAGGTATTCGTTGAACTTTACTATCCAGGGCTGGCTGCCGATCACGGTGCCCCAGAGCTCGTTTTCCCCTCCGTCCCCCTTCACCCTGATGATAATGAGGTGGGAGTAGTCGCGTGAGGCCTGGTCTTCTCCAATTTGGACCTTCAACCCCCTTTCCTTCGCAACGAAGGGGGCATTGACAAAGTTTATCGTCGCATCAGTGTAGGATGACATCAGTCCTTTAAGATACGACGAAGTCAGTGGGGAGAGGTTGTAATTGCCGAAGACGCCTGTGTAATATATGCTGACTTCTTTGATTCCGCCTTCCATCAAGGCGCCCTGGAGGGCCCCCATCTTTTCCACAAGCTCGATGTAGGGTTTCAGGACATTGTATTCGTTTACTTCGAGGGAGGGGAAGTTTGCGCTGTTCCTCGCCACGCCTGTGAGCAGATATTCCGCGACGTTTTCAGCGGCCTCGACGGCTACCGCAATCTGCGCCTCGTCGGTGGAGGCCCCGAGGTGTGGTGTGAGGACGATGTTGTCAAGCTCATGGAACGGGGGAAGGGTTTTAGGGGGTTCCTGGGTGAAAACGTCAAGGGCGGCCCCGGCGATCTTTTTTTCTTTTAATGCGTCAAAGAGGTCCTGTTCATTGTAGATTCCGCCCCGGGCGCAATTGATGAGTTTCACTGTGGGCTTCAGTTTTTTGATAACGTCCTTGTTCACCAGGTCCCTGGTCTGGTCTGTCAGGGGAGTATGGACAGTGATAAAATCCGCTTCGCGCCAGATTTCATCCAGTTCCAGCACTTCGATGTCCATGGAGGACAGAGCTTCCCTGGCTATGAAAGGATCGTATCCAACGACGCGCATTGCCATGGCTTTGCAGCGCTTCGCTACTTCCATGCCTATTCGCCCCAGGCCAATGACCGCAATTGTCTTTCCGCGGAGTTCAGTCCCCTGAAACAGCTTCTTTTCCCATTCGCCTTTTTTCATTGAGGCGTCAGCGACGGCTGTTTTTCTCGCAAGTGCGAAAAGCATGGCGATGGCCTGTTCGGCCGTGGAAATGGTGTTGCCTGCGGGAGTGTTCATTACAACTATGCCCTTTGCCGTAGCCTTGTCGAGGTCAACATTATCGAGGCCCACTCCCGCCCTGGCGATGACCTGGAGCTTTTCCGCGGCTTCAATGACCTTCGCGTTCGCTTTCGTTGCGGAACGTATGATAAGTCCGCTGGCGTCCCTGATTTCCTTGATGAGATCTTCTTCAGAGAGGCCCGTTTTGTACACGACGTCGAATTCAGCGGATTTCGTTAAAATAGCGATACCTTCTTCGGCAACCTTGTCGCTGATTAGGATTTTCTTTTTCATCTGTTTCTCCTTTTATTATGGTAAAAAATTCAGTTCTGGCACAGCAACCAAAGCAGTGAAGTGCGCCGCGGATGTGCCGACACGGCCCCCCCAACATAAGGGGCAGGAAGTATTTCTCCAAGATGAAACCGCTAAAGGATTGCACTAATTTCCAGGTGCGAAATAAAATGTCAAGGATTTATGTCAAGTCCTCTATACAATTTTGAAGACAATCGCGAGAACGTCGGAATCCGGCGACGATATTCCCAAAAATGCGGTAAATTTCTCGTTTACCATCTTCGCCAGGTCCGTGGGCCTGAGCGCCCGGTTGTCCTTGATGATGCTCCTCAGACGAAGTAGCCCGAAATTTTCCCCTTTTTGATTCTTGGAATTCACCAGGGCCTTGGAATAAAGCACACCAATATCGCCCCGAAGAAGAAAGGTCCTTCCCATACCGTAGCTCGCCTTCGGATCGTACCCCAGGGGTATCCCCTCTGTGTCAAGGGAATCGAAATCGTTTTTTTCTATTCGGTACAGCTCAAGGGAGGGAAAACCGGCGTTTGAATAGATGAGGCGCATGGTCTTCACGTCGTAATAAAAGTAATAGGCGGTGATGAATCCCCCCATTCCTCCGGAATAATCGTACAGTACATTGTTAAGGCGCTGCAGCACTGAGTAGCTCGAAGGGGCCTCATGTATGCTGGATTGGAAAGCGGACCTCAGCACAACCGAATAAAGGGCGCTGTTGACTCCCACTCCGGATATATCCGTTGTAATACAGCCGATACCCTGTCCTCCAGGGCGGAGGAAATCGAAGTAGTCGACTCCCTCACCGTGTTTCGGCATGTAAAAAGCCCCGAATTTCACTCCAATCATATTTGGAAGCGCCTGCGGTATCGCCCTGGAAAGTATGTTCGAAGAGAGCTCTATGGTCCTGTTGATGAATTGCTCTCTCATGGTTTCCTCATAGGTAAGTGAGTTTGAAATGTGGATGTTGCATTCTTTCTGGAAGAAAAGAAGCTTCGTGAGCTCATCCGGTTTGAAAGCCGCGAGCGTGTCCTTGTCACCAAGGCAGAGAAGGCCGAGGACCATGCGCTGATGGTATACAGGAAGGATCACTTTGATCTTGTTCCTGACGAAAAAATCTGAAATGCTTTCCCTGAGATCGGCAAAGTTCTCGTCGTCTACATACACCCTGTCTAGGTGCAGGACCTCCTGGTTCCGGACAAACCAGCGTATCACCGGGGAGTTTCGTTCAAGGGGGTCCACATCTACCTGCTCACCTTTACGGTAATACATTTCGTAATGCCTTTTTTCGTTGCTGTAACTTACATAGAACGCTTGTTTTAATAATAGCGACTCGTAGAGAATGTCGACGGTGCGGCCGATGAGGCTCCTGAAATCTTTGGTGTTCTCCACGTCACGAATGAACGTATCGATGACAGCCTCGAATTCGTACTGGCGACGCCTGAAAAACTTGTCGATGTAGGGTTGTACTTTCGCGGAAAAGAGGATAAACACAAGGACGATAGCAGCCGCCACGAGGTACAGGGGGACCTGGGGCATGAAAAACTGCTCTGACTCATGGAGCCAGAGCAGTCCGTACATGGGAATAAAAATGACGGCGGAGATTATGATGTACATCGTGGTTTTATGGATGGCCGTGGTGATATCCATCAGGTTGTAGGATATTATTGCGTAAAAAAACGACCCCACTCCTAAAAATGTGGCGAGAGAGGGACCGAGTACGTAGAGGTCCGCATAGTTGAAAACGAGGGGCAGGAAGATTGAAAAAACCGCGGCTATGAGCATCCCGATAGAAGTCCCCACGAACACATAGCGCATCTGAAGTCGATAGATTTCAATTTTAACCTTTAAATATTTGTAGATAAAATGCCCCACGCCTAAAATTACATAGGTGAAGGCGATAATGGCGTAATAGCGGTAAAAAAAGTTAAAGTCTCTAACGAGGGCCTTGCCAATAAAGTACGCCCTGGTGATATTCCAGTCCGTTCCCACGGCGATGTATCCCACGGCAAAGGCAGGGGAGAGGAAAAGTAGGGTATACCCCAAAGGGAATGGCTTATCGCCCTTTGGAAACACAAATGAAAGGATGAAGATAGAGGAAAAGCTCATGACCGTCGAGACCTGTGTAATCTTGTTGACCAGGGTGAGGTCCAGGTAATCGGGATATGCGTAGGTCAGGAACATCGTGAACAGTATCCCTAAAGAGCAGATGGCGAACACAAAATAATACCGATAGACCTGGTCCCTCCAGTTTTTCAATATGCCGAATATGGCGGCAAAACAAAGCATGAATGATGCGAGGAGGGAAAAGATGAGGCTCAATGTGAACATGACGGCCCCCTTGTCTTAGCTTGCACGATGAATAACTTCACATCAATTAAACCCTGAATGGAATAAAATGCAAGTACTTTCCCGGGGGATAATTATTCACAAAAGCGACCTCTGTTAATCGGGTTTACCCGCCCGCCGGGGTTCGCTAAAAAGTATTGACAAAACCCATAAGATAGAAGGTTTTTTCAAAATTGGAGATAACTGTGAAAGAAACAAGCGAAAAGGTGGAAGAATTCAAAGCGAGGGTACGGTCCAAATACCCGAGGCAGAAAGAGCACAGCTTCAAAATTCCCTGGTATGTTCTGGTGGTGAACATGCTCCTGATAGTATACATACTTTTCGTGTTCTCCAGGCGCGAAGAGCGCGAGAGCCAGGGGGGGACCGCCATACTGTACCGAAACATTGAATACCGCCTTTCCTTTATTAAGGACAGGACAACCGGGGAAAGCCTCGCAGCCCTGTCTCTTCGCTCACAGGGGCCGGGGCGCCTGACTATGCGGTACAGGGAAGCCCTTGGTACACTCGAGTTTTACCAGGGGAAGAGCCGCGTGGCCGTTGAAAAAATTGGGGGAGGGGTTAACATGATCACTCTCGAACCAGGGGAAACCAGGACCTACACGGCCACCGTTCCCGTGAATGACATCAGAACATTCTCACAGGCTCCCTGCGCTGTTATGGTACCCGCAAAAAGAAGCCTCGTGTCCCTCGAGGCGCGCCACTTGCCCCTTACGGCGCGGCTTATAATAAACACCGACGATGCTGTTGCGTCGATCTTCGACTACCGTTTCTACGAGGTTGACTGATGGCGGAAAGGCCGGGTTGGGACGACTACTTCATGAAAATAGCCGAGGACGTGGCCACGAGGGCCACTTGCATCCGGCGCAGGGTGGGGGCGGTCATTGTCAAGGACAAGTGGATAATATCCACAGGGTACAATGGGGTGCCGACGAAAATCACCCACTGTACGGAGGAAACCTGCCTGAGGACGAAATACAATGTCCCCTCAGGAGAGCGCCATGAGCTATGCCGGGGCCTCCATGCCGAGCAGAACGCCATCATCCAAGCGGCCCTTCACGGCGTATCGATCAACGGCGCAGTCATATATGTGACCACTCAGCCCTGTTCAATATGCACCAAAATGCTCATTAACAGCGGAATAAAGAAATTTATTTACCGCGAGCCATACAAAGACCCTCTGTCCGAGGAGATGATTCTCGAAGCGGGAATCGAGATTGTCATATATTCTCCACGATCATCGTGACCGACTCGGCACCTCCCAGACAGAGGGAGGCCTCGCCGAGTGCCGCGTTTTGCCTCTTCATGCCGTAGGCAAGGGTGGTAAGCACTCGGGCCCCGGAAGCCCCGATGGGATGCCCCAGGGCCACACTTCCTCCGAAGACGTTCACCTTTCCCGGGTCTAGTCCGAGTTCCCGGGACACCGCTACGGTGGACCCGGAGAACGCTTCGTTTATTTCATGGAGGTCGATTCTTCCGAGGTCGATACCGGCCTTGCGGCACACCTTTGGTATTGACTTAATGGGGGCCATCAGGACATACTTCAGTTCTATGCCCCCGCTGCCATACGCGACCACCCTGAGGAGGGGGCTTATCCCCAATTCTTTCGCTTTGCGATAATTCATTACCACCACTGCGGAGGCTCCATCGCTTATCACCGAGGAATTCCCCGCCGTGGCGAAACCTTCCTTTTGAAAGGCCGGTCGCATTTTCGCCAGGAGTTCCATGGAAGTTGGGCGGGGGCATTCGTCGGTGTCAAACACCGTGTCGCCCTTTTTCGATTGTATTCTCACGGGCATTATTTCGTCTTTAAAGATCCCGTTTTTGATTGAATCTAGGGCTTTTTCATAAGAGCTTAGGGCGTATTTGTCCTGCTCTTCCCGGGATACGCCGTATTTTTCCGAGATCAGGTCATTGCTGATCCCCATGTGGAAGTCGTTCACAATGTCCCAGAGGCCGTCATGGACCATGTGGTCGCTTATCTCCGCCTGGCCCATTCTAACGCCCCATCGGGCTTTCGGTAGGTAGTACGGGGCCATGCTCATGTTTTCCATTCCACCGGCTACGACGATATCGGCGTATCCGGATTTCACGAACTCAGATGCCAACATGGCGGCCATGAGGCCTGATCCGCAGACCTTGTTGATCGTTAGACAGCCGGCGGACATTGGAAGTCCGGCCTTGATTGCGGCCTGACGCGCCGGGTTTTGGCCGTATCCGCAGGGCAGGACGATTCCCATGAGGACTTCCTGTACCATCTCTTTTTCGATGCCGGCGCGCATGAGGGACTCTTCTATGACCATTGCACCCAAGTCTGTGGCGCCTGTCCCGGAAAGGCTTCCGCCAAATCCACCCAGGGGAGTTCTCACTGCGCTTACAATTACCGCGTCGTTGTCCTGCAACATCCATATCTCCTTTGCGGTTCGTTTTTCAGGCAGACCCGCCCGTAATTAAGGGAAGTCATAAAAATTAGGGTTTCCCGCCCGCCTTCGGCTGGCGGGAAACCCTAATTAAAAAGTTGCCTTCATTGAATCGTCATCGTAGGCACCCTGTGCTTTATCAGTCAAATCAAAATCGCTAAAAAAGTATTGACATGGCCGTTTCAGCTCCAAAGATCATTGGCACAGGTGCTGCGAAGGGACCACCGTCCGATACTGTGAGAAATCATGCACGCTCGGACGTACAATCATTAAAAATGAGGATACAGTGGGAATAAGGGAACTGCAGGAGGCCGTGGAGCAAACAATTTTCGTCGGCCAGGCGCACCGCCTCGGCGTGTTCGACGATCTTGATCGGTCTCCCGACACGGCCCAGGGACTTTCACTCCGCAGGTCCTGGGACCTCCGGGCCGTGTCGGCGCTTCTCGATGCGCTCGTTGAAATGGGCTACCTCCGCTCATCGGAGGGACAATACCATATCACGCCCGATTGCCGCGCCCGCCTCGTTGATAGGGACGGTCCCTCTTATGAGGGAGATTTCTGGCAGTTTCTTTATTACCTCATCAATCCCTGGAGGACCCTGGAACATGTTTTAGTCCATGGCGGACCCGACACATCGAGCTACGCGGGATTTGACATGGACGACTTTATTCGCGGGATGGATTCCCCCTGGAAAAAAAAAGTGGCGCCGGAAATTGTCGATATCTGCATTGGCCGAAACCCCGGCTCTTCCACCGTTGCGGACATAGGAGGGGCCCCTGGCACAATCGCAAGAGAGTTCGCTGCCCGCGGGTTACGCACCATCGTGTTCGATCTTCCAAAATCCCTGGCCGTAATGAAGGATGAGCTTTCACGGGTCCCCAATATCATCATCGAAGAGGGAGACGCGACAAAAGAACTCCCTCGTGGCCCCTGGGATATCGCCTTTCTTGGAAACCTCTGCCACGGACAGTCCCCGAAGGACAATGGCTCAATTATCTCCATGTGCTATGAGCGTCTCTCTTCAGGGGGCATTATCGTGATCTTTGACAACATACGGGGAATAAGTTCCTGTGGGGCCACCCTGGCGCTCCACATGATGACTCAGAGCCCCCTTGGCAATGTGTATTCCCTGGAAGAGTATTACAAATGGACCGATGCGGCGGGGTTTATCGGCGCTGAAGTGACGAGACTTTCAGACCCGGCCTGGCAACTCATCATTGCGCGCAAATAATCCTTCGAAGAGGTGAACATGGACTATCTGAGAATATGGAAGGAAGTGGACCTGGCCGAAATACAGGCGCATATCATTATTGTGGATGATATTTTCGGGTTCTGTCCGGGATGCCGGGAAATCGGGATCAAACTTGAGGACCTTAAAAAATGCCCCAAATGCGGCAGGGAATTCAAGTATGTCACGTCAAGGGAAAAGTCCCCCGCTATGGTGATGAGGACCCGAAGAAAGCTTCCGGACCTCATCTTCGTTGATTATGATGATTTTGACCGTCTAACGGGGAAGAAAAAGGCAGAAACTCTCTTTAAAGATATCAAATAGCCCCGCATGTCCAAGGCAGGTGCGGGGCATATAATCAGTAATCGCTCCAGGATTCGTGTATCTCCTTTACCAGAATGACCATGTCCATCCAGCGGCCCCTCCGGTCCTGGAGGTAGTTTTTCAAAGTGGCCTGTGGTATGAAGTTTATTCTCTTCGACGCAATGATGGCCGCGTCGTCTTTGCCCGCCACAAGCTCTATTTCAAGGATTTCCAGCTTTAAAAAACGGGCAAGGGTTGCAAGCTCCAGAATTATCCATGTGCCGAGCCTTTTTTGCTTGTACGCTTCATCGATGATGATTTCCACCCGGCCGATATGTTTCCGGGCCCCGAAATGGGAAAAATAAATGCTCCCGAGTCCGATTACCGTATCATCCATGTTGGCGATAAGATGGAGGTTTTCTTCGGGGTTGAAGGAGCCGATGAAAAGGTCCACCGATTCCGGTCGGGTATAGTCCCTCGACATCACCCAGAGATCGTCGGGGGACACGCGGGGGAAAAGCCCCTTAACCGCCGTGATTGATTCTCGGTCTGCGATGGAGAAGGTACACTCGCTGCTGTCTTTAAGAATTATTTTTTTAGGATAATCGTCAAGCATGGCCTTTTCTCCTCCACTTTGCCGGATATGACGATATCATCAGGAATCCATATGCGTCACTAACTTTTTTTGAAAATACATTCTCTGGACCCATTTTAGCGCCATGAGGGGAAAAATAATAGGACGTTATAAATAATCTTCTTGACTAATAGCCGTATATTTCTACATTATTTGTTTTTGAACATTAATGAGGCGGTTTTTTTCCAAAACCATGAAACTTGGCACAATTGCATTCGCCTTATTGTTTGTTTTCTCCCTGCCTGTCACCCTCCTGGCCCATGACATCGTCGGGCTTGGTGCGCATGTAGGTGTTCATCATGACGTTGGGAATTTGTCCAACCAAAACAGGTCCATTTCACTGGACCCCCAGAACAGCTTGCTCGTCGGTTTTTCATTCAAGCTAAACGCATATTTCTTTTTTCTCCGCACCGGCTGTGACGCCGCATTCGTTATAAACCGCGGCAATGTCCTCGATGGGTCCGACAAAATAGAGCATTCATCCTTCAGCTATCTCGCTTTGCCGCTTTTCGCGGGATTCAGGTTTCCCCTAAAGGAAGCGGGGGAGTTTTATATGGGGGCAGGTCCCGCATATTTCATTGGCCAGGGTACTATCGAACTCGACGGAGGCCCTTCCGAGGATGTGGAAACACTATCCCTTGGATATGGATTTGTAACCGGCATCGAGTTCAAGCTCCTCAAGCTTATTCGCCTGTATATTGAATGGGAATACTTCGACGCAAGGTCAGAACCGGTCATGAATACCGAAGGCGGCTCTTACGACAATTTTCATTTGGATTTTTCAGGCCACCGCATCCTTTTGGGCGTGATATACTATATAATATAATCCCAGGCATTAATTGAAAAGACAAGACAAGATGAGAAGACGAATATACATACTCGCGTTAATCGCCTTCATGGTGATGCCTTCGGCCCTAATGGCGGTGACGGTCAACGGCGCAATGGGAATGTACGGCGGTTTTGCTCCCTCCCTTGGCAATGATCTTCAATCGGCGTACCAGTACTATGTCTATGGCACACAGAGCGGTGTCGATGGGCTGAATCGGGCGCAGGACGGCTACAGCACCAGCGCGATTGAACGCCTCATAGGATTCGGCGGCGGCATCATGTTCAAGCTCCTTTTGATGGATAATTACCAATTTCGCCTTGGGGCAAACTATACTAAAAGTACATTGGGAGGTGAAGGGGAAACCCTCTTCGGTGCTACTCCCACCACTCTTGAATGTAAATACGGTTTCACCATGTACGATGTGCCGCTGACCTTTGGTATTTCCATTCCCTTCTGGAAGGACATAAAAATCGTATTCAGTTGCGGGTTCGCTTATGCTTACGCTAAATACACCAACAGATTCATAGAAAACTCCACAACGAAGCACAAGGGAACTTTCACGGGCTGGGGATTGCCATTGGTAATACTTATCGAGGGAGAATATTTTATTACGGACCGTTTGGCGCTTTCTTCATCGCTCGTGTATTACAGGGGCTCCTCTAAATTCATTGAAGACGGCAGCACCAGTGATGGAGTCACGGACTATGCCCGGATCAATTTTACGGGATACCGCTACAATGCCGGCGTCTCTTTTTATTTTTGGTCCATCTGAAGATGAGGTTTTTATTCCAGACATGAAACCGATGATTACCACATTTCTCATTTTTGCAATTGCGATTATTACCATGTGTGCCGTGATGCCCGCGTATGCCATCGGGGAATTCGCCATCGGCCTTAATGGCGGTGTCACCTACGATGCGAACAATCTGGAAGACTTAACCTCGCGCTATAATATGGCGATGCTTATGTACAGAGAGGCCGATCCCGGCAACGCCGATACCTCATTGAGCCAAATTTCAATTCCATATTCGCCCGTTTTCGGTTTCAATGCCCGCTACCAGCTCAATTTTTTCTTTTTCCGCATTGGATGTCATTATACCACTCCATTTAAAACCGTGAAAGGCACAGTCACTCCTGCGGGCGGAGAGAAAAACACAATTAAATTTTCCACCTACCAGGCTGCGCTTCCGGCGACAGTTGGACTGCTTGTCCCATTGAGCTCTCGAACATTGTTTTTCATCGGCGCCGGCCCGACATACCACCAATCAAGCGTTTCAATAACACAGAGCAATCCTGTTCAATCGCCTCCGGCCCCGGCAACAGCTTTCAATTTTAACACTACCGATCCGACTCTCACTTCCAATAAGAGGGACCGTTACTCCGCGTCTTTTGTTGGATATCATCTCATGATAGGAGCGGAGATCCCCGTTCATGATAAGTTCTCCCTGTCCGTAGAGTGGATCCACCAGGAAGGGAAATCCCACCCCGTTGACAACGACGGCATCGACGCGGGCGATGCTGCCGCATCCTCCCCCAGGAGAACGCTTGATTCCCGGGGCGATTTCCTCATTTTCGGCTTGAATTACTACATCATGTTCTGAAATAAAGAGGGAGACTCTACCATACAAAAGGCTATTCCGCACCATGTTTTCATTTAAACTGCTTACGCGAAGCATCGCAACTGCGGCAACCCTTGTAACATTTATACTGGTCCTATCGTTCTATGGTGCCTTCCAGTGTAATGGAGGAATTGCCCGTCCCGCCATTTCCCGTGAAGTACCTTTCAGGCCACTGCCGACTGCCGATACAGCGTTTCGCGTGGCAATATTTCCTGATGGCGCATTCGCTCCGGGCCTCGTTGCTAACGGCGGTTTGAAAAATAGAATAGACAGTATTTATGAAAAGGAGCAGAAGCTCAAAGTTGAATTTTTCGTGGAAGAAGACCCTGAACGCGCCCTTTCCCTTCTCGGCGAAGAAGGCGGTGCCGACCTGGTTTGGACAACTGTCCCCTTCCTAACCAGGCGTTACTGCCGTCATAGGGGCATAAATCCCGCGGCTGTGCTTATTATCGCAAATTCCAGGGGTGAAGATGCGGTCTTTTCCCGTCGTCCCGCGAAAAGCGTGAATGAGTTGAAGGGGGCCACGGTCGCCTGCGTCCGTGGCGGCAATTCCCAACATCTTTTGCTTTTTCTTCTTCGTGCCGCCGGAGTGGACGCTTCTGGCCTGATATGGCGCTACACGTCTACAGATTCTGATGCCCGCTCCCTCCTCGAAAATGGCAGGGTCGAGTTGGGAGCGTTTTCAACCGCCGGGACCCCTCTGCCGGCCAATGTTACGCTATTGGCGTCATCATCAGCGGCGCCCAAATTGCTTCCGATCATTTTCCTCTCCAGAGAGGAAACAGTCCTAACGGACAGGGATAGGTTGTCGCGTTTTATCTCCGGATGGTTCAGGGGACTCGAGGAAGTTAGAAAAGACCAGGCCGGGACTGTTACACTGCTTTCCAAATGCTTTTCAATGGATATATCTCAATCGGAAGAATTGCTGCGAGGTATAGTCTTAACGGGATATCGGGATAATTGTTCTTTTTTCCACATTGGCGGTGCAGAACCTATTTCATTTGATTACTTGGTTGACATGCACCGCTCACTTGCGGGAGTCTCGACTGCTTTAATCCCTCCCTGTGAAGCGTTGAAAAATACCGACATCCTTGTACTCTTAAGCGAAGCTATGAAGAAATCCCCCCCCGGTTTCGATGCAGGCCATTCATCCAAAGAAACCATGTCTTTTGAAACACTGTCTTCTCCCGTCACGGTAAAATTTTTGGCCGCCGAGTACTTAATTGGGCAGGATAGTTCAAGGTCGCTTGACAGGTTCAGCCGCCTGTCCCTGCTTTTCTGTGGGACCCGTATTATACTCAACGGCCTTGCGGATACTCCGGAAAACACAGTCTACACCCATACCTGGGGCATGCGCTTTTACTCCATCAAGAAACACCTCGCCGATCTCGGGATTCCCGGTGAAAGCATTTCAATCGGAGGCATACAGTACGCAGAGTCTCTCGCCGGTACCGGAAACCATGCGGTGACATGCCAACTGGTCAAGTAGGTGCATGTTTTCCCTTCAATGCTCAATAGCCCTCACAGTGGTAATCTTTCTGGCGGGAGCTTCCTGGGGAAGCTTCTGCTATACCCTGGCCCTGCGTAGTATCGTTGGTAAATTAACGCTCCGAACCCTTACCATGCCGTCGCATTGCGCATTTTGTGATGTGCGGATATCCCCCTTCCACCTGGTTCCCTTCCTTGGATATTTCTTTACCCTCGGCAAATGTTCTTCTTGTGGGAAAAGGATATCACCGCTGTATCCACTAATGGAGGCCTTATATGGAGCTCTCGCCTTGGCGCTCTGGTGCCGGTACGGAGGCGCCTTCCTTGCCCTCGAATATTTTCTCGCTTCTGGAATCGCTATCGCAATTGCGACCGTCGACGCGAAAACATATACCATTCCCGGACAGCTCGTCGGCGTACTAATCTTTCTTTCGCTCCATCCCGCCTACCTGCGGTTGACGGGCGAATCGTCATGGAACGCTTTTAGTGGAGCGCTGGTCCTCGGAGGGTTTTTCCTTATAGTTGTCCTCTTATTTCCTGGAGGATTCGGCGGGGGCGATATCAAGTTTGCGGCAGCATTGGGGCTTCTTTCAGGGTTCGAACTTTCACTGGTTGTGCTGGAGTCCTCACTGGTTGCGGGGGCGTTGTACGGTATAGTCTATGCTATGGCGACCGAGAAAGGCCTTCGGATAAAAATACCTTTCGGCCCTTTTCTAACCATCGGCCTTATCCTGGCACTGCTTTACGGCCGTGAGATAGTGCTCCTCTATCAGCGCATCGTCCTCTGATTGTTCTGCCCTAAAAGCTCATGCCCGAGAAACCGAGAAATGCGATGGCGAGAAGCCCGGCGACGATAAAGGTGATCGGCAAACCCTTGAGGTTCTCCGGGATATCGGCCAGTTCCAGCCTCTCGCGAATGCCTGCCATAAGAAGGAGCGCCAATGTGAACCCGATGCCACCGCCGATCCCCTGGACAACTGACTTCAGCAGCCCATAATCCGCAGTAATGAACCCCGAATCGATATTGAGGACAGTTACGCCCAAGATGGCGCAGTTTGTGGTGATGAGGGGGAGAAAAATGCCCAGGGCCTGATACAGGGACGGCGATACTTTTTCAATAATCATTTCAACAAGCTGAACGAGTCCCGCAATGATGAGGATGAAAGCCAGAGTTCTAAGATACGTAATTCCGTATGGGATGAGAACGTATTTGTAAATGAAAAAGGTAAAAAATGAGGCCATGCCCATGACGAAAATTACCGCCAGTCCCATTCCAAGGGCGGAATCGAGTTTTTTGGATACTCCGAGGAATGGGCAAAGTCCGAGTATCTGGGACAGAACATAGTTATTGATGAATATGGTGGCGAAGAGGATTGTCAGGAAAATCTTGAGTTCCATTTTTGCCCCTACTTTTTTGACTTCGATTTTATAACGTTCATGCCCCAAAGGATAAAGGCCAGGGTGAAAAACGCGCCGGGGGCCATTATCATGACCAGGGAGGGTTCCATTCCGGGTATGAAGGTGTACCCCATGAGTTTGTTCGCCCCTAATATCTCTCGGAAGAAAGCCAGAAGGCCGAGGGCAAACCCTATTCCCATGCCCATACCGATACCGTCGAAAACCGAACTTATTACGTCGTTCTTCTGTGCGAATTCCTCGGCCCGTCCGAGAATGATGCAGTTGACGACTATGAGCGGGATGAATATCCCCAGGGCCTTGTCGACTTCAGGTTGGAAAGCCTTCAAGGTCAACTCGACGATGATGACAAAAGATGCTATTATGGTTATAAAAATAGGGATGCGAATATGGTCGGGGACGATATTCTTCACCGCCGATACGAGGGCGTTTGAGCACACCAGGACGAAGGTGGCCGCAAGGGTCATCCAGAGGGCGTTGGAGATAGAAGTGGTGACCGCTAGAGTGGGGCACATGCCGATTCCGATGACGAGAGTAGGGTTTCTGTGCCAGATGCCGTCGGTAATAAGCTGCCAGTATTTCATGGAGACGCGGCCTCCCCGGGAGCATTATTTTCCTGTTCCAGGACATGCTTTAGCGCAGCGATGCCCTTTTCGATGCTGAGGATTACTGCTTTTGTAGTTATGGTGGCGCCGGTAATTGCCGAGACGGCGTTGTGGTCAATGAGTTCCTGTCGAAGGGCGGCGTTTTCCGCGCTCCATTCTCCCTTTTTAATAATGCCAATTTTCTTTCCCGCATCAAGACCGGTAAACTGGGCTTCGAACCACGATTGCGAAACCGCTTCTTTGTCGGAAGCCGCTTTTCGCGACAAGCCGAAAAAAACCTCAAAAAAAGTTTTATTGCTTGCCATCTCTTTCGACCGGGCCCCGAGTCCAGGAGTTTCCGCCTGTTGGATAACCGACATGCCCAGTAGCGTCAATTTTTCATCCACGGCGACTATTGAACGCACAATGCCGCTGTAACCGGGATTTTCGCACTCAAACACATAGGCCTTTAATATTTTTTCACCTTCGTTCTTTTGTGCGATGGAATAGAAGAATTCTATACCTTCCACTGTTGCCTTTCTGTTTTTCTCAACGATGGTATAGCCCAGGTAAGGAGGAAGGACGGCCTTCAGGGCATCTTCCTTTTGCTGTCGTGCCCGTTCTTCTATCTTTCCCCTGGTGATTTTGTTGACATGTGAAAGGGCGAAGGAAGCGGCAAAGGCGATGGCCGCGAGAATAAGGGTCGGTTTTATGAAAATTCGGTACATTGCTCTAACCTGTGCATCGGAGTCAATCTATCTGATGGTTATTCTTCATGGGATGTATGTTTTCTGAAAGTACCGTAAACTCTCGGCTTAAAAAGTTTATCTATAAGTGGGACCGTCGCGTTCATGAGGAGTATCGAATAGGAAACACCTTCCGGATATCCGCCCCAGAGTCTAATTAGGCATGTTATAATGCCGCAGCCGACGCCGAAAAGTATCATTCCCTTCCGCGTCACCGGCGTGGTCACCATATCCGTGGCCATGTAGAAGGCCCCTAATACAAGTCCGCCGGAGAGGAGATGGAACAGGACCATCCTTGGGATAAAGTGTCCAACTGTCTCCGATCCCGGCACCGGATTCAGAAAGTAATAGATTGCCGTAAAAACCGCCACGGTACCCATATAGGAGGCGGGGATATGCCAGGTAATAATTCTTTTATACAAAAGCAAAAGCGCCCCGGCCAGGAGGAAAAGGGCGGAGGTTTCACCGAGACATCCGCCTATATCTCCCAGGGCGAGAGACTTTAGCATCTGGTTCGACAGGAGAGTGGTGTAGAAAGCGTCGGCCTGGACATTCATTTCGTTAATGTATTTACTTGCCCCCTTCAGGACGGCAAGGGGCGTTGCGCCGGTAATTGCGTCGAATGCCCCAGGCGGTATGTTTGAGCAGTTTTGGATTCCCCTGGAAAGGATATTTGTATCTGTGAACCTGTGCCATGCCGTCGCCATATAAACCGGCCATGACGCAAGGAGAAAGGCGCGTCCCGCCAGGGCGGGATTGAAAATATTAAACCCGAGGCCGCCAAAGAGCTGTTTGGCGATGATGATGGCAAAGGCGGACCCTATCCCGACCATCCACAACGGAGCGTCGGGAGGAACATTCATGGCCAAAAGAATGCCAGTGATGACGGCGGAGCCGTCAAATGGTGTGGCCTTTTTTCTCATGGCCAGTTGGTACAGTGTTTCCGCAACCATGGCGGTCCCTGTCGATACGGCAATGAGGTACAGCGCCTTCGCTCCAAAAAGATATACCGAAAATGCCAGGGCCGGCAGGAGCGATACGACCACAAGCCACATGATAGAAGTGACACTCTGTGGGGCCCTTATGTGGGGGGGATTTGAAAGCACCAGTTCTATCTTTGGCGCTTTACTTTCCTTTTTCTCCTGTTCATTTTTTTCTAAATCCATACGATATCCGGGCAGTTTAATTTTCCAAGGTTGCTGACCTGTATGCAATGAAATTTTTGAGGTTCCCTTATTTCAATTTTCGCAGCCTCTGCTGTCCCACCTTTATGAAGTGGCTGATTGGTCTTCTGGAGGGACATACGTATGTGCATGAACCGCACATTATGCAATCGAAGGGGCTAAGCCCTTCCGCAATTTGCAATTGGTTTTTTTCTACGGCATTGCAAAGATCGCAGGGGAGGAGTCCAGAGGGGCACACGGTAACGCAGCGGCCGCAGCGGATGCAGGGCCTGTAGTCTACGACATCCACCTCGTTTTTCCCGAGAAAAAGCACCCCCGAGGTCCCCTTGACTACCGGGACTTCAAGCGAATTGAGGCTGATGCCGCACATGGGTCCCCCCATTATAATCTTTGCGGGTTCCTCGGTAAGACCGCCAATCTCCCGGAGAATATCGGAAATTCGGGTGCCGATCCTGACCTTGTAATTACCGGGATTATTCACGATGGCTCCGGTAACAGTTATGTATCTTTCGAAGAGTGATTTTTTAAATAAGACCGCTTCCCGAATGGCGAATACGGTGCCCACGTTTTGAACAACTACCGCGGCGTCCATGGGAAGTCCCCCTGAAGGCACTTCCCGGTTCAGTACGGCTTTGATGAGCTGCTTTTCCGCACCCTGGGGATATTTTGTTTTTAACGTCCATATTTCGACTTTTTCCCTGAACCTGGACGCGGAGATGGCTTGTTTGAGCGCCCTGACAGCGTCTGGTTTGTTTTTTTCTACGCCGATCACGGCCCTTTTAACGCCGAGAATTTTCAAAATTATCCTCGTCCCCTCGATTATCTCTGCGGGGTAGGTCCTCAAGAGCATGTCGTCTACAGTGAGGTAGGGTTCGCATTCCGAGCCGTTGATGAGGAGCGTGTCTATTACCTTGTTTCTTGGAGGAGAGAGTTTCACCATCGTGGGAAATGCGGCGCCTCCCAGCCCAACTATGCCGCATTCACGAATGCGGCCGAGGAGTTCCTCTCCGGGTAGTTCGGCCCAGGTGTTGTCAGGCTCCCGGGTGACGTTGGACGCGAATGCCCCTCCGGTTTCGATCACTACGCACTGGCCGAAGGGGGTATATACCGTGGGATGTTCTCGTATCTCGACTACTTTTCCAGGGATTGACGAATGGACATTGGCGCTAATAAAGCCGTCGGAAGATCCGATCAACTGGCCTTCCTCTACAGACTGTCCCGGTTCGACGACAGGTTTAGCCGGCTTGCCTATGTGCTGTTGTAACGGGATAAAGCAAGAATGGGGCACCGAAAGGTTGGAAAAACTTTTTCCTCCGGAGAAATGCTTGTTCTCCGGAGGGTGTATCCCTCCTTTGAAGCCGCGGAACATATCCTCAACCCTTGATTGAGTATATCTCGTCCTTAATTGGAAGTTCCTTTCGAAGATTCTTGATATAGGGGAAGAGTTCTCCTCCTTCGATGAAATCCTCGCAATCGTCCATGATCCTGCGCGCCACTGTAAAATACTTGTATAGCTTTTCTTCGCCGGACCTCTTTACCCATTTCTTTTTCAAGCATTTCACTCTGAGGACGTATCTGTCCGGTTCCGATTCGTACTGCCTAATGACGATGCAGTTAAGGCAGTTCGCGCAGAATATCTTTTCTTTTGCCATTATATGCTCCTGTCAGGATTCATTAAATACGATGTGCAGGCAGATGAAAATGTGTCGATATCATTATGTTTCCGCATGCTTTTTTTAATGGACAATTAAGGAAGTAATACCCATTTTAGTCAACAAAATTTCAGTGGCTCGGTTCTTCACCGTTTCAGTGAGCGTAATTTGTTCGCTATAAAGGCTATTTCCGGGACACCGAGGAGGGCGCAGGCGGCAAAATAGGCACCTCCTCCAACTCCAATCATAATACCCAGCAATATCACCCGTCGGGCAATACCGTCATGAAGCCAGTCGACCTGAAGGGAGAGGCCGTAGAGGACCCAACCCATGAAGAGGGAGGCCGCGCAAATCTTCAGGGAAGAAACGAGAACTCCTCCAAGGTCTAGCCCTCCGATCTTTTTTCTCAACACCATCAAAAGCAACACCACCTGGACCGTCACGGCGATCGTGTTGGCAAGGGAAAGTCCCGCATGCTTCAGACCTGTGCGCATGAGGACCAGTCCAAGGGAAATATTCAGAATAAATGAAACGGCAGATGTTATGACCGGTGTTCTCGTGTCTTTCAGAGAATAGAAGGCCGGCATGGTAATGCGGAGTATCGCTATTGATACGATACCCATGCTGGCATAGAAAAGCGCCTTCTCGGTCATTACGGCATGGAAGGGGGTGAATCGGTCCCTCATAAAGAGGACAGAGACGATGGGGACGCCTGCAGTCATAAGAGCCGTTGCGGCGGGTATTGCGAGGAAAAGCGCCGCCCCCATCGAGCCTCCATAAAGGTCCCGAAGCCGCGACATGTCGTTCACGGCCGAAACCTTCGACATGGCAGGGAGAATGACATTCCCGATCGACACTATAAAAACACCCAGGACCATTTCGTTGAGACGGTCTGAATAGTAAAGATAGGAAATGCTCCCGTCGGGAAGGAATGACGCCAGGACCGTGGTCATGAAGGTGTTTATCTGGTATATGGCCGTCCCCAGGAGGAGCGGGGCCATGAGGGCCCCGATTTTCCTGATGCCGGGATGCCGCAAGTCGATGGATATTTTCAACTTGAATCCGCTTTTTATGAGGTACGGGACCTGCAAAAGGAGTTGAAGAACCCCTCCGGCGATGACCCCGATTGCCATCCCATAAAGAGGCTCATGGAAGAATGAGCTGATTAAAATTATTCCGGCGATGATGCCCATGTTGAGGAGGACCGGAGAAAAAGCGGGAGCAAAGAAATAATCGTGGGAATTGAGCACTCCCATGGCGAAGGCTACGAGGCTAACGAAGAAGAGATACGGGAACATGATTCGGTTGAGAAATACGGTAAGCTCGATCTTTCCCGGGTCAGTAAATCCGAATGCAATGACCTTAACAATTTCCGGGGAGAAGACTATTCCCAGGAGAATTAGCCCTGTTAGAAAAAGGACCAGAATTGAAAGGGCCTTCTGGGCGAGCTTCAAGGCTTCCGCATCGCCCCGATTTATAAGGTATTCGGTATATACCGGAATAAAGCTCGCGGAAAGCGCTCCTTCGGCGGTGAGGCGACGAAAGAGATTGGGGATCCGAAAGGCGACAAAAAAAGCGTCAAGGGACCCGGTGGCGCCGAAATATTTAGCGGTGAGCATGTCCCTCACAAAACCGAGTACCCGGCTCAGCAGCGTCGATAATGCGACGATACCCGTAGATCGAAAGAGAGAAGGGGGACTCATGGCCCTTCAGTTCCAGGTAACGCGGGCGGCCCCCTCTTTTTCCGAAAGGGCCAGGGCCTTCATCCCCACCAGATTTTCGATAATTTCCCTGGTGATGCCGCCGGGATGGCCGGTGCTGGAGGAAACATAGGCCGAGAAATCGTCAAGTATTTCATTTTTCCCGGCGCCACCGTTAAGGCCCCGGTACGATTCAACGAGCTCTTTCATGATGATGTCTTTCACCACAAAAAAGGAGGAAAGCTTCTTTATCATGTCTTCGTCGCTCGGAGACAGGGATTCGCCTGCTTCCTTTCTCCTTATGGCGCTTTCGACATAACGTTTTATCCCGGCATTGAATTCGGCAACGATTTCGTCAATCTCCTGGTACGGTACCAGCCCTGTATCGGCGACGCACTGGTTCGCGTCGTAGCGGTCCCAGTCGCTGGTCAAAATCCGCAATCCATACAGGTCGCACATCTCCCGCACCTCCGTACCGGGGAAAGGAGCAAGGATGTGGTATCCATAATGTGGGGTCAGGGAGCGGGCGAAATCCATGGTGGTTCGGATCGTTTCGGCCGTTTCGCCAGGCAGGCCGAGTATGTACGACGCCATGGGGGCGATACCGGTTTCATTGCAGAGGTCCACCGCCTGGCGGCATTTCTCCAAGGTAATCTTTTTTTTAATCGTGTCGAGAATTTCCTGATTGCCACTCTCTATGCCGAAACAGAGCATTGAGCATCCGGCCTTTTTCATGGCCGTGAGTAGGTCTTTTGACACCGTATCGACCCTTGCGAAGGCGGTCCAGGGATGTTCGATGCCGCGTTTGACAATTTCATCGCATATGGCTATGCACCTGTTTTTATGGGAGGTGAAGAGATCGTCCACGATGTTAATTTGGTTGAATCCCATCTTCGACAGCATCTCAAATTCGTCGACAACCCTCTTGACGTCGAAATACCTCACCTTGCGTCCCACCATTTTGCTGCCTACGCAGAAAATGCATTTATGGGGACATCCCCGGGAGGTCACCATATTGATTGGAAAGCCCATGGCCTTGTACTTGTTCAGCTCAACAAGATCGCGGGCCGGGTAGGGGAGTATGTTGATGTCCTCGATGAAAGGCCGCGTTTGGTTATGGACGATGGAGCCGCCGGAACGGTAGCTCATTCCGAGTATCCCGCTGAGGTCTTCTTTCCTGCCGAGGGACTCGGTTAGCTCCAAAAGCGTGAGTTCTCCTTCTCCGCGAACAACGCCGTCAACAAACGGATTGCGTCCCAAAATATCTTCTGCGTCGAATGTCACATGGGGGCCTCCCAGTACGGTGAAAGACATGGGCGCGACCGCCTTATAATCTTCCAATATTTCAAGTGATCGCTTTATATTCATCGTAACGCCCGTAGCTCCGATGATATCTGGGCGGAAATCTTCGACCACCCTTTTGGCCCTTTCGCGGGTATAAGGGGCGATGATGTAGTCCTCTATCGATACCTCTATCCCCTTTTCCCTTATGAATGCCGCAAGAGACATGATGCCAAATGGCGGGGTGGGGGATTCCTCAAATGGATATGGCGGGTTTATAAGCAGTACTTTCATCGTAGGCTCCTGAAAAAATGGGGGTACATCACTAAACAGATGATCTATTCATGAGGCCCCTTTTTGTAAATAACAAATAATAGGTTTTAGGGAAATATTCGTTACCCGTTTTTTCCGTAAAAGAACATCTGGACGTAAACATTCGCCATACATCCCTGAGGCGGCCTCGAAAAGAGTTGCATTACTCTTTGTTTTCTTTACAATATTGTTTTGACAAACAAACGGGAACCTCCAAAATTCAATTATGGCAACCTCTAATAATTAGGGGTAGCCACAAAAACTCATGTGAGACCTCAAAAAAATAAATTTTTAGAGGTCTTATGAATTGTAGCTGCTGACATACTCAGGACTCAGGTTTACCTGCCCGCCGAAGGCGGGCGGGTAAACAAAGTTTTTGTGACTGTCCTTAGGTTTTTCCGTCCGCCCTCGGCGGTCGGAAAAACCTGATTTTAAGAGGTTGCATATACTCATCTTGGGGCTTTTTACGTATGAAACGCGGTTTGCATCTTTTTATCATCCAAATTTTTATTCTGTTTCTCGCGGCGCCTTCCGAAGCTTCGATAATGTTTGATCCCGATCTTCAATGGATGTCGATACGCACTGACCATTTTTGGGTCCATTACCCCCGGGGACTTGAAGAGGCTGCTGGCAGAATGACCGTCATTGCCGAAGAAGTCCACCGACGTCTGGCGCGGGATATAGGATGGGAGCCATATCTCCGAACCGATATTGTCCTCGTGGACTCGATGGATTTGAGCAATGGTTTTGCCCAGCCCTTTCCTTATAATAGGGTCCAGATATACGTTTCCCGCCCTGAGCCTGACGGCGTTCTAAATAATTATGACGACTGGCTTACCCTCGTGTTTACCCACGAATACACGCATATCCTTAACCTGGACACCATCGGAGGCCTACCCGCCATGTCCCGGTACACTGTGGGAAGATGCTGTTTCCCCAATATGTTCCTCCCCATCTGGCAGATAGAGGGAAACGCCGTCTACCATGAATCACGTGATTCCAGATATGGAAGAAACAACAGCACCTGGACCGACATGATTTTGCGCAGCGAAATCGCATCGGGGGGCTTCCCGGAGATAGACGTAGCTTCCCATTATCCCCGAAAATGGCCCGGCGGTTCCGTACCCTATTTGTACGGCGGCCTGTTTATCGAACACCTCGAGGCGCATTACGGGCGGGACAGTTTTTCCAGGGTCATGCAGGAGAACAGCGACAACATTCTTCCGTATTTTGTAAACTATAATGCAAATCAGGTTTACAGGAAAGATTTTCCAGGCCTCTGGCTGGAGTGGAAAAAGAGCGTGAGTTTGAAATATAAAAAGCAAATTGATTCTATAAAAAACGCAAATATCACCGAGTTCATGTCTGTCACAAAGTCCGGCTACAGGACTATGTTTCCGCGCTTCCACCCGGACGGGAACTCCCTCTTCTGGGTGAAATCGACTCCCTACGGCGCCCCGACCCTGATGAAATACTCCTTCGAGACGAAGGTGGCCAAAAATCTGTGCCAGGTGCATTATCCCGGCAGTCTCTCCATTGCTGGGGACGGCAGCGCCTATCTTTCAGACCTTGAATTGTACAGGAACCATTCTCAATATTACGATATTTTTAGCTACAGCGGCTCATATAAACGGAGGACCTGGAGGCGGCGGGCCCTCCAGGTAGACGTAGGAGCCGACGGTAAAAGCCTGATTTACGTGAAGCAGGAACGGGACAGTTACTGGCTTATGCTTGAAGATATCGTGTCTGGAAAAGCCAGGCCGATCATTGAAGGGACCGACATCCAGGTGGCCCATCCCCGAATATCTCCCGACAGCACGCGCATCGCCTTTACATATAAGGACAGGGATGGGAAATCCAATATCGCTATTCACAACATCGGGGACAAAACCACATTGAAAATTTTTACCTGCAACGAAAATCTCCTGCATCCTTCCTGGTATCCCGATGGAAAACGCCTGGTTTTTTCTTCCGACAGGACCGGGGTCTACAATCTCTATGAATGGCATGAAGGCCGAAATACGGTCCGACGCCTAACCAACCTTATTGGCGGGGCGGTCTCGCCGGATGTATCTCCCTCGGGCCGCACGATCGCTTTTTCCAATTATGGAGCTGGGGGATTCGACATAGCGCTCATCGATTACCCGGCATCCGGGGCTGAAGAGCCGGTGCACGCTGTCCTTCCTCTTCCCGGTGAATATTTCACCCCGACGCCCCGGGAAACAACCCGAGAGCTTTCAGCTCGCTCCTATAGGCCATGGTTTAGCGTGCTGCCTTCATTCTGGATCCCCGTGTATTTCACGGAAAAAGCATACGAAGGTAAAACCGACAATGCCTTCGGTTTTACAACCATGGGGAGCGATACCCTCTACCAATACCAGTATTCGTTGTTGGCTTATGTATATGCTTTTCAGGAGAGGGCCGCGGTTGACGCCACCCTCATGATATCGCCGTTTTATCCAGATGTCCTTGCAGCATACAGGGATGATACGCTCTTTTGGGGAGATGACCTCTTCCCCTGGGAGGGGGAAAATTCCACAGAAACGAGAAGAAAACTGAAACGCAACCTCGCCCTGGGAATTGCCGTTCCTTTCCTTCGTTTCATTACAAGGGATGTGTTCATTCTCGCCTGGGAAAGGGAAACTGCCAGGACCGATATCTTCCTTCCGGGCCACCCTGTTGCAACGCACCATGATTCCCTGGGCTATGCCCGTCTGGCTTTGTATCATGACAGCACGCGGGAATATCCCTTTTCCATAAGCAAGGAAGATGGAAGGTCTTTGTTTATTATCCACGATAATTACCGTGAAAACCTCGGTTCAGATTACGCTTTCCACAAAACACGGGGCGAATACTCGGAGTTTGTGTCCGGCCCCTGGCGAAACAATATCATCCTGCTTCGGCTGCGCGGCGGAATTTCCGTCGGGGCACCGGATCATCTTGCGCCATATAGCCTTGGGCGTTATGAAAAAGGCAGATCGGGCGGTGTTCCACAGGATGAGGACTCTTTCGGGATGAGGGGCTATCCCGCAGGAGGGCTCTATGGAACGCGCCTTGCCGTCGCTGCAACAGAATACCGCGTCCCTCTGTTGCAAGCCGATGTGGGCCACAATACCTATCCTCTCATGTTTCGAGACCTTTGGGGCGCCCTTTTTTTCGAATATGGAAACGTGTGGTCCGGATCTAATGCCTCCGGCGGGTTTAGGTCGTCCGCAGGAGTAGAACTCCACATGAGAACCACCCTGGGATATTATCTAGATATTACCGGATATATCGGCGCTGCAAGGGGATTTGGCCCCATGGGAGAAAGCCAGGTCTTTTTCGGTGTCGCCACGGTTATCGAGGGAGCTCTGAAAAATCATAATAAATGGTTTGATTTTTTGTGATCTGTTGATACGCTCGATAAATCTGGCGAAAATCCAAGGTCGACATGCTACACAAGCGGCAAAACAAAAAAAAGCGGCGTAATTAGCGGGGAAGCAAGCGACAGTGAATAAAAGGGAATCGTTTATAATCAATCCACCTTCTTACCGGGAATCCATCAAGGAAGGGATGGACGTCTATCTCCAATTTTACCATGTAACCCCCGAAGTCGAATCGCTCCTGACGAAAATACTTCACCGTTTTCTTGAACAGTACGACATCCTCTACATAAAAGACATTCTCCTAACTGTTCTCAGGGAGTTGGTCAATAATGCCGTCAAGGCCAACATGAAACGGCTCTATTTTTTCGAGAAGAAACTCGATATCAATGATCGGGAAAGCTATAAGCTCGGCATGAAAAAATTTAAGGAGGAGGCCTATGAGAAGCGGTTGGTCGACTTTGACGGGCTCGCAACGGCCAAGCTGGTTGTCAGGGCCTCCTTCATCTTCCGCAACGGTAATTTCATCATCCATGTGATCAACAATTCTCCCATCCTGGATGTCGAGCTTCAAAAAATAAACGCACGGATAAAACAAGCAAATACCTACAACAATATCTACGAAGCCTTCGACGACGCCCTGGATGATTCCGAGGGGGCCGGCCTCGGCCTAATCGTGGCCACCATGCTTTTTAAAAACTCCGGTTTCCCGGCTAATCCGGTCAAAATTATGCGCCGTGAGAAGCTTACCGTTGCCACCGTCACCATTCCTGTCGACCATATCCTCAAGGAACGACAAACGCTTGTGGCCGGCGAAATAACGAATGAAATTGAAAGCCTCCCTTCTTTTCCGGCCCACATCAAGGAAATTCAGAGGCTTTGTTTCAATCCTGAAACAAAAATAAAAGAGATATCCGATCGTATAAAACGCGATCCGGGTTTGACTACAAACATACTGAAAATCGCAAACTCAGCCGGTTACATGACCATCAACAGGGTTGAGACCATAGAGGAAGCGGTGTTGAAAATCGGGATGAAAGGGATCAACACCCTCATTGTGGCAAGCGGGGTCCAGAAGATAATGGAATCACGCTATAAAAAGTTCGAGGCAATGTGGAAACATTCCCACAGGGCGGCTTTTTACTCCCAGCGCATCGCCATCCAATATAAAAAAGTGAGGCTCGTCGAATTCGTGTATCTTGCCGCCCTCCTGTCGGAAATCGGCAGGCTTGTAATTCTGTCCATCAAGCCTGAAATTTCGGAGAAAATAAAGGGCCTCGTGGGCATAAAAGGCATCGGTGACTCGGGGGTCCTTGAGGAAATGAGCCTTGGCATCAGCCACAGCACCCTGGGAAGCATGATACTGAAAAAGTGGGGTTTTAACGAGGCCCTGGTCAATACAATTGAGTATCATAAGAGACCGCATTTGGCCCCTGAACAATACCGCGACCTGATATACATAGTATATCTTTCCACGGTCCTCCTGGACATAGAGATGAACAGAATTAAATACGAGGTGCTCGACGAAGACGTTTTAGAGTATTTTCAAATTGCACGCCGCGAAGAATTCATGGCCCTGCACAATATGCTGAAGCAGGCGTATGAAGTCCAATCCCAGGAAATCCACTAAACGCCATCAGGCGGAATTCTCCGGAGTTGTGCTGCTGGCAATTTCTATATGGTTTCCTCCCCGGACACCGGCTTCGCGGAATGAGAAAAACCATTTCAATCTCAAACCGTTTCAGGCCTGCAACTTTGATTTATCCGGCAAATATCCCTGCTTCCCTTTTACCGGCGCCCTTTAACCAGCGCGTGAATAATTCTTGACAAAAGGGAGTGTGCGTAATTGTGTAAAGTTTCGCTTAATCCAAAAGCAAGAGAGAATCGACATGGTCAGCCGTCAAGCCCCCACCTTCCAGGAGATAATCGCACGGCTTCATGATTTCTGGGCCTCCCGTGGTTGCCTGGTCATCATGGGTTACGATCTCGAAGTCGGAGCCGGCACATTTAACCCCGCGACATTCCTGCGATGCCTTGGTCCGGAGCCGTGGAACGTGGCCTACGTGGAACCATCAAGGCGTCCCACGGACGGACGGTACGGCGCAAATCCCAATAGACTTCAGCATTATTACCAATACCAGGTGATAATGAAACCATCACCTCCGGATATCCAGGACCTCTATCTTGATTCCCTGCGCCACATCGGAATCAACCTTGAGGAGCATGATGTCCGCTTCGTAGAGGACGACTGGGAATCCCCGACCCTCGGGGCCGCCGGTCTTGGATGGGAAGTCTGGCTCGATGGCATGGAGGTCACGCAATTTACCTACTTTCAGCAATGCGGCAGCATTGACCTTCACCCGATATCCGTTGAGCTCACCTATGGTATTGAGCGCCTCTGCATGTACATCCAGGGAGTCGACAACGTGTTCGATGTTAAATGGAACGACACCATAACCTATCGCGATGTTCATCACCGCAGCGAGTTCGAATTTTCCCATTACAACTTCAATGTCGCCGACACGGATCTTCTCTTTAAGCTCTTCGATATGTACGAAAAGGAGTTCCACGCTATCTTGGATTACCAACCCGTGAAACTCATATTGCCCGCATACGATTACGTGCTGAAATGTTCCCATGTTTTCAACATGCTCGATGCCCGGAGTGCGATTTCAGTTACCGAGCGGGTCGGATATATCGCCCGGGTTCGCACCATGGCCCGAAAGGCGGCCGAACAATATCTATCCATACGAGAGGAAATGGGGTTTCCCCTGTTAAATAAAACGGCCTCATCGGCAGGGTAACGTATGAAATCAGGGCTTGAAAAGCTCACCGAGTTTCTTGGCAGATACGACAGGTTCATCATTTCCACCCATGAAAGCCCCGACGGAGACGGCCTTGGCGCGGAAATAGCCTTCCTGGAGCTCCTTCGGGGTATAGGGAAGTCAGCCCTCATCGTGAATTCCGATCCCGTTCCTGAAAAATTCGCCTTTATTGATATGGATGATGAGATTTTCGTGTTCGATGACAATTTTGTTTTCCCCGGAGATCCTCGAGACTTTGCCCTCTTTGTTCTGGACACAAACGACCTTAACAATATGGGGGCCGCCTATGGACATCTCGGGGGGCTTGTAAAAGACTATTTCATCATTGACCACCACGAAGGAGGGAAAGACAAGTTTGAAGCGAATTTCATCAAGGCGGAAGCGTCATCGGTCTGCGAGATTATGTACGATATTTTGGAACACTTC
This sequence comes from Spirochaetota bacterium, assembly GCA_029974015.1. Classification (GTDB taxonomy): domain Bacteria; phylum Spirochaetota; class UBA4802; order UBA4802; family JAGODF01; genus JAGODF01. The sequence goes on along the minus strand of JARKUF010000014.1, from coordinate 36,883 downwards.
GGATTTTCGCCGAGTTTCAAGGCGGCCCAGGCGCTTTATGCGGGCATACTTTTCGATACCGGTTCCTTCCGTTATCCTAAAACTTCTTCAAAAACTTTCAGGATCATCGCCCGTCTCGTCGAGGCTGGCGCCAGTCCCTTCAAGATATACGAAAAAATATACGAAAATAATTCACTGTCCAGCTTCGAACTCCGGGCCCTCATGCTGGCTTCCATGGAAATCCATTACGGAGGCAAGTTGATTTTAATGAAACTCACCCCGGACATGCTGAAAAAAAGCGGCGCCCCCTATGAGGAAGGGGAGATGAACATCAACCTTCCCCTTACGATAAAGGGTGTCGTTTCAAGCATCCTGGTGAAAAGCGACGGCGAAGGTCCCGTGAAGGTTAGTATGCGCACCAAGGGGGATTATGACGTGGGGGAGATCGCCATAGAGAACGGGGGTGGGGGGCACAAGAACGCTTCCGGCTACAAATCCAAATACGATTTCGAGGAAACTTGTCGGAGGGCCGTGTCGGACATGGGAAAGTTTTTTACCTGAGTTTCGTCACAGCAAATCCAGCAACTTGCCTAAAGTCTCCTCATCCGCCCGTGTAAATGTATCCCGAACTACGGCCGGGCCGTCCTTTTTCGAAACCTTTACTGTAAGGCCAATTGTATCGCCTTCGAAATAATTCGGGAAAGTTACTTCGATTCCCACGGCCCTCAGCTTCGCAATAAGATTATCGGCCTCTTCCTTTAAAACCGTGTAGCGTGGACACCGAAGTGACATCAACGATGAATGAAGGCTGTTCTCGCGTCCTCTGGGGTCGCGGATATCCGGTATTTTAATCGCCGAAGCCGTTTCAATGGATCCGTCACGACGTGATATTTCCGACAACATTTCGACGACCTCTCTGAAGATATTAACCCTCATTGGTATTTGGTCGAGCCAGGAAGAGAGCAACGACACGGCGGCACTTGACATACCGCCAATTTCACGCAAAACCCTGTAGTGCACATCCCTGGAGTCCGCATAGAAGGCAATTGTATCAGGAATGGATAATATCGTTTCTATGGCTGCTTCGTCGCCAAGCAGGAAATCGGGTATGCCTAATTCCCTTCTTGCAAACAACCGATCGTTTTGAATCGCTTCAGTTTTCGTTTTTTTCAGCAGGTTGTAAAGCTTAAGGCGCCCGATAGGTCCAACCTCACCTCGGTCAATTTTCAGGACCGCATGGCCGAGAAAGGTTCCCATGTCGAAGGGGTCCATAATCCTGCAAGGGACTGTGGACGCACCGGTATTTTTTGCGGCTACAAGTCTATTATGCCCTCCAACAACGATGTATTTTTCATACTGAGGAAGAAGCACGGGAAACTCCAGAAGGCCATGGGTCTTAATCGACCGCATAAGCTGATCGCTGATTTCGGGTTTGCTGATTTTGTAGCGGTTATCTGTAAAATCTATGTGGGAAACGTTGATGTTTTCCACTGGCAGGGCCTGCATGGCGGGGTTCACACCAGCCCCTCCAGAAGCGAGGCGAGTTCATCGGGCTGAACGACAACCACCTTAGAGAGGTTCTTAAGGCTAATTTCAGCCGCCTCGGTTATTTCCGAGGATGTTACAAAAACGCCCTTTTTCGCCTTTATGTCATTTATAGCCTGGGCAAAATTTCTAAAAGGAATTTCTCCGACCCTCGCCTTGGTCCATCTCCTCACCCAGATCAGGGTTTTTTCCTTTTCAGGGGAGACGGCAAGAAAGTCGACACCGTCGTTTTCTCGGTATGTTTGGAGTATTTGTTCCACCTTATACCCCATCTTAGCGACGAGTCTGTTTGAGGCTATTCTGAAATTTTCCACATTCATCGTATTGAACCGTTCTAACTTCTCGAAATTTGCTCCCGAACCGAGCTCCAGGCCACTTTCGTCCCCGTGGGCTGTCTGCACACGGGCCGTAGTCATTATTCCTTTCAGGTTCAATTTCCTGTCGCTCTTCAAACCACAGATATTCCAGAGAAAATCTGCGGGAAATATTTCTTCGAGCCAGGCCTCCGTGTAATCGTCAAGCGAAGACTGCGGTTCTTCCATTGCTGTTCTGTAATCCAACTCCATTTCCTTCCTGAGCATCATCACCAGAGATTGGATTTTTTTGTACGACTTATCGAGCCTGTAAAGCTCGTTCCAGTATTCGTAGGCCTGGTTTGTCCTTTCCGCTTTCGCTGCGACGAAGCCGATATCGTACAGGACCAATAGAACCTCTTCCTGCATTTCATTTGTTTTGGCGAAATTTAGAAGCTCCTCAAAGATTTTTATTGCTTCATCGTGCTTACGCCCCTGAAGGAGAATGATTCCCTGGAGCCTTCTAGAAATAAAAATCACACCTGGATCGTTATCGTTTTCCGGGATTTTTTGGACATATGAAAGGGCGAGTCTGTAATCCCCCTTTTTCTGCAGGGTCAAGGCCGCAGCAAGGTTTGCTATGTCGGAACCGGGTTTCAGTGCGGCGGCCGTCTTGAAGTAACTCGATGCGTCATTAATCCTCTTGTTCTGGTAATTACACATGCCGGCGGCAAAAACGACTTCAAAACTATTGGGCATGAGATTGACGAGTTTTTCTGCGTAACGCTGTGCTATTTCGAACTCTTCCTGTCCGAGGGCCATGAACGTCACATTATACAATGCTTCCTGATCCACCGGGTAGTATCTCAGGATGTCATAATACATCTGGAATGCCTTTTCGGGTTCGTCGCGAACCTGATATGCGGAGGCCAGTTTTTTCTGAACATCAAGCTTTTCCACTTCGTAATTGAATGCGTTCAAGTCCAGGATTTTTTCCAGGTGCAGTACGGCCTGGTCGATTTCTTTCTGCTGCAGGTAGATATTCGCGAGCCTGAAATGTACCACGAAATCAGCGCCATTACGGTCAAGCGCCTTCTTGTATTCCAATACTGCTTCATTATGCTGTTCGTTTTTCAGATATTTTTCCGCCTTTTTTACTGGATTAAGGCGTGGAGATATATAATATGTGTAATAAAGAAAAATCCCGGAAACCAGAACGGAAAATATGAGAAGATAAAGTATCATGAATTCTTTTCTTGCCCTGTCCGGACGAACCTTATAACAGACGGCCATCCATTAATTATATAGGAAAACCCTTCCTCTTTTTTCAGCATGAAATCATCTCCTTCTTTCAACTCGGTTTTGTACGGGAGATGTATCATGATATCCGGAGGCACGTACTTGGGCAGTTCTGTAAAATACATCTGTATTTCATTCTGGGTCGAAATGACTTTAAAATGAATCTTTCCAAACCGCGAGGGCGCGTTCTCCACCACTATCTCAGCTCCCGGCCGAAACCACTCTTCTTTCGGAACCGGGAAAATCTCCAAACGGTTCGGTCCGTCAATGAGGATAAGGTTTCTTAGAAAAAGGAATATAGAGCTGTTCACCATAGAAGATTCGCCGGTTCCGCCGATTCCCCTCAGACTCACCGGATGGATGCAGTCCGGAAGGGAATATCTTGGCTCCCCGATGTTTAGAAAAAACTCAATAATATCTTGGGATGCGGCATCATTCATGAGAAGCGTATTCCGAGCGAACATAATTGTAAGAAAAATATCCCATCCCCCGAAAGAACGCAGGAAAAGTGGTTTCTTTTTATACACTGCGCTGATCATTGAAAGGAGTTTCTTCTTCTCTTCGCGCTTGATCGAGTCAACCGCAAAAGGGGAGACGCAGAATGAAAGATACACAATAAATTCGTCAAGTCCGTGAATACCTGAAAATGCATCGGAATCTAAGGGTGATTCCGCCGCCGCAGAGGCAATAAGACCTGTTATTTCATAGGATAACATCTCGTGATATCTTTCGGCCTCCCTGGAGAACTTTATTTCGTCTCCAAAAAGCCCTATCGTTCTGCAGAGGTAAGCGTATTGCGAAAGCGTATGGGCATATAGCAGGGTATCGTGCAGATGGTATCGCCCCGCGTACACGTATGGAAGGGAATTATGTGCGGCCTTTTTTTTCTTCTTTTGAAACAGGTCCTTTCCCGCTGACAGTGCTGCATGGGCAAGCTTCTTAATAAATTCATAGTTGTCTTGAAGGTAAGCTGTGTCCCGTGTAAAAAGGTAACTGTCGGCGAAAGAGGATAAGAAGTAGCAGAAGATAATTAGATCATCAAATTCTGTACGCTCCGAAATGTGAATGCTTGTCCTCCATGCGTCAACGATCAGACGTGCTTCCTTGTCGAATCCCATCCTCGACAGGGCTTTTACCAGATAAAATGATTCCCTCGCTTCTATGACGCCGCATTTATCGCCAAGAAGGCGTATCATGCGGTTAACGTTTCCAAGCGAGATAAGTTTTGTATTGACGAACCAGTTAGAAAGCCGTTTGTCTCCGATGGAAAGAATGAAACCCTGCCGTTTCATAACGTCAAGATATTCGGCAAAATCTTTCTTTACGGAAATATAATTAAGCTTCAACGATTCTACGGATTTTTTTTCTGAGAGGCTAAGTCTAACTTTAAGTTCCAGGAGTTCTTTCTTTACTGGATACACGAGGGCCATGGAAGCCATACCGTCGAAACAAGATACTTTTCCCTGTTTTTCCCTGAAATTTACATCTCCGTACATTCCACTACCCGTGAAGACTTCACTGGGACTGTGGCTAACATAAAAAGTAGTCTCATTGTTAATACGGACAGTCTTATTTTCAGACTGATATTCCAGGGAGTGGAGCCCTCCGATCTGCTCTGTTCCATAGGGTCGCACCGCCACGACAAGTGATGTTCCCCCGGCCTTTCCAACGGTGGAAAAACTTATGTCTGCTATTGCTTCATCGATGGAAGTTCTTGTTCCATACATTTCCATGTGAAGTGTAAAGTCTCTATTGGTCCACTTCGTAGTTATTAGGGAAGTATGGGGATCCCTGACCTGTATAATAGAATTGCAGTCGTCCTGCGGCCTGAAAACCCTGTTGCCGTTAAGCACCCACAGTTCAATTGACCATGGCGCATTCGTCGGTGTAAGCATGCCTGCATGGTCTATCATAATCCTGTGTGATGAAAGGATGCTGGTAAAGTACATCCAGTCTCGATAATACGTGTTCAGGAGAATCGGGGGGGTTACAGGCCTGAAGTGGCGTTCTAATTCATCTATTGATGAAATTAGCCAGAGGGGCCAGCGATAATGGTGATATGACTGGAATAGCAAGTAGTTTTTTAGGCCAAGGGAGATGGTTTTTTCCACCCCCCCGGTCTTCGACGCATCAGGTAAAGCACCGATGGTTTGCAGGGGCATAAGGGCCGGAGGACGCTTCTTCGTTATTAATTTTTTCCAGCCGAGTTTCAATTCGCGTATTCACAGGCCTGTTAAAATGACCTCAGCGCTTCTTCTTCAGATTCAAAAATGTCAAACATGTCCATTAGTTCGACAACTTCAAAAATTTTTTTCACCGCACTGTTCATATTGCAGAGAAAAAGTTTTCTTTTGGATTCTTTAAGTATCCTCATCGTTGATACAAAGATGCGAAGCCCGGAACTGTTCATATACTCGACATCATGTAAATTAAGCAGGAGATGGCTTGCGGGATCATCATTGATAATTTTATTGATTTCTTTTTCAACGTCAGCGGAAAGATGTACATCCAGTCGCCCGGCGAGATATATAATTATCACATTGTTGTTTTTCTTCGTTTTCAATTCCATTTATTTCCTCCGAGTAGAAAATCGATTTTACAGCTCAAACGGATGTTTTTTTATAAGACCTAAAAAATAATAACGAAACATTTACATAAGGCAACTTCTAATAATCAGGTTTTCCCGCCCGCCTTCGGGGGGCGGGAAAACCTGAGTCCTGAGTATGCCAGTAGTTACAATTTATGGTAGCCTCAAAAATTAAATTTTTGAGGCTACCATAATCTAATCACATTATAGAAAAGAGGGTTAATAAATCAATCAAAAAAAAAAATTGGCATCGCGCTTTGCGCCTGGCCTTAGACCCAAAGGTATCACTCTACGCCTGTTTTTACCGTGCCTTTGGTTATAAAAAGCCCGGCGATTGTCGCAACTGCTATGAGAACAAATAGGGACGCATAAATGATGAGAACGCCAAGGGGGTTTGTCAAACAGCTTATGGCGCAAAGAAACGCCGCTCCGGACGGAAAAAGAATACCGGTGAAATAAACAAGGCCTCGATAACGCAGGGGATCGAAGAGAGGGAGTACCATAGCAATCCCCATCGTAAATAAAAGCAGGCCAAATGATCGGGAAATTGCAATCATCATGAACATGAACGGCTCTCTAGGAATTTCTTTAAACCAGTCTTCATTGATATCGATGGAGAATATATCTGCAAATAGATGGGGGGAGAGTGAGAATATACCGCCGGAGAGTATGTACAGAACCCCAGTTAACAGAACGACCGCTTGAAGAAAATTCGTTTTTCGCGATCTCATTGTATGCCATTCCCCCTCTCAAGTTAGACGTGGCTTACGGATAGTTATTATATAAAGCGGTTTTCTTTCAAGAATTTATTAGTGCTTGTTCTTACAATTTCTAGGATTTTTTCGGGGTCTTTTTCATCTTCGCCCCATTCAAGTTCAAGTCGGGCTGTCCTGCCGGGGGAAGAGAAAGGCCGTTTTTCACGGGAATCGAAATATTCATGATGATGCAAAAATATTGGGAGAATTCCGGATGCTCCGGGATGGTCGATTCGAGGTTTGACCGATACGGCCGCGACCGTATCCACATCCAGCGGCATGATGTCTTCGACGCTACAGACAGTAAAAGGATACCCGGAGATATACTTCCCGTTCCCTATTCTCCCCGCTTCGAAGAAAGGATATGCCGACATCGACACTTGAATTAATTCTTCCATATTTCCGGTGCTGAAGATTCTTCGTGAAAAATCCTTACTTGAAGCAAGAAGCAGGGCCCTTGCCGGAAAATATTCCAACCTGGCGTCTTTTGCCAATTCAGTCGCGAATCTGGCGATCTTTGCGCTCTTAAACAGGACATTTTTGGGAAATGTAATGTCAAGTAACTCGTTGATCTTCTCCCAGGGATAGAACCTCTTTATCGTTTTCTTATACTCATCTGCATTTTGTGAGGTTAAGAACGCAAAAAGGAACAGGAAGGCAAAGGACGAGCAGTAATGAATATCGAATAAAACTCCGGTATTGAGAATTTCGTCGTAAAGGCCTGCGTATGCCCAGGCGTCAAGCCCGTTCGCTTCAAGTACAAGCGCCTTTACTGGAGAAGAGATTATTGTAGGAATTTCTTTCGGTACGCTCTCCTTCATGGCATCGAATGAAAAATTCGAATCGGTTCCTTCATTCGGGCCGATTGATTCCCATCTGAAACCGCCTTCAAAAACGGTCTTGTCATGAAAGTGTGTATTAAGCAGATAGTACACCCGCTGTCCGTTGGAGATACTGTCATTAAAGATGGCTGAAAGGTCATCGCGGTTTTTCATTCTTGTCACTAGACCCAGTATGATATGCGATTCCTCAAAAACGCGGTCCCTTATTTCTCCGTCACTGTTGGAAAGATCTACAATGATGTATTTATAGCTTTTCGAAAGCAGAAAGAGCAGCGGGGAAAGAATGGATGGACTGGCCTTTACATTGGAGCCATGGAGAACATTTAGAAGATCGAGGCCTGCCGCGGCATGTTCAAGGCGTTCTACTATGAATTGCTCATTTGCATCGCTTTCTTCCTGTTTCTGGGAGAGGGGAGCAGGGGGCCTTTTTTCGAAGAATGTGTACACGGATTCTCCGCCGTATGACATATCCAGAAGAATTGTTGCCCCCCTTTCCGCCAAAGTAAGCGCAAGGGAAGCGGCAAAGAGGGATTTGCCTTCTCGGTTCCCCGTCCCGAACACAGTAACAATCTTTGTTCTTCTTTTAAAGTGGGAAGCGCTGGCAGAAGAAAGGTCCATGCCGAGGTTTTCCAGAGAGCGGATATACCCCCTCAGTGCCCGGTAATTCGTGAAAAAGAACTTATAGAGATCTTCTGTGTTGAATTGCAAAAGGCGTGCTTCGGAAACGGCCTTGATGGTTCCTCGGTTTTTTATGTCCGTGAATGGGTAGTCGCCAAAAAAAGACCCGGGCGTGAGATAGATGTATTCTTTTTTCCCAAAAACCTCAAGTTCAAACACTCCTTCCAGAATGACGTTTAAGGCGCTGATTTTTTTTAAATCAATTATCTGGTTGGTTTTTACCCTGGAAATTCTTCCCAGTGCGGCAAGAAAAGAGCGTTCTTTCTCATTGAAATGTTTCAGAAGTGGAATCGAATCAAAAATGTAGTAAAATGAATCCATCTGGCGGAAATATCAGGCGCCAACATGTTTCAAAAGCTTTATAAGCTCGTTTTTACTCATAAGCTCGATGGGCCTTGTGTTGGAGAATTCCACGGCAGTCTGGCTGTATTCGCCGGTGGAAATAATCACGGCGCGTGTTGCATTTTTCGGTTTCATCGTTTCATGAATGGATCTTAGCAGCTTGTCGGATATAGTGTCCGTAGTGCGGATGATCCTTATTATTCTGTTGGTCTTTCTTGTGTTCCGCCATTTCCCTTCGGTTTCGGTCGCAATAATTTCTATGTCGGTGTCGCTGATAATGTCAATATCCAGAATGGTGAGCCCCATTGTTTCAACGATTTTCCTGGTTAGATGTTCAAACTGGGCAAGTCCAGCTATCATGAAATCCTTTATCCGGTCATCCTGGCGGAATTCCGAATACGATTTCAGCTTCTCCTGTACATCACGGAAATTTTTGTTCACCTCATGGATCTTTTCCCAGTTGGATATTGCCGAGTGGAGATCACGCATCTTTTCCTGTGCCTCGGCAAGGAAGTATCTGAGGTTCAATTCCGTGTCGCTTCCCCTCTTCGCAAATTTCAGGCCCCGTTCAAACTCGATGATGGCCTTGGGATACAGCTCCTTCTCAATGAAGCACGTTCCTTTGGCAAGGAAGCATTTAATCTTTATATCGTCGTCTTTTTGGGCCACTTCGAATTCCTTAATGGCCCACTCATAATCGCCAAGCTGGCGAAGAACCAAACCTAAAAAATAATGGGAGCGGTAATTCGCATGATCAACTTTAATTGCCTCAAGAAACATCTGCTTTGCATCCTGGTAGAGGTTCATCCGATAGTATATCTGGCCGAGGAAGTAGAGCGACATGGCGTGATTATTGTTCAATGCGACTGATTTTTTGAAATATGGCGTGGCCTTTTCGTGTTGGTCCGCGTTGAAATAAATGAGACCCAGCTCGTAAAAATGCTGGAAGTTCATCGGATCAATTTTTGACAGTATCAAATATTCCTTCCTGGCCTCGTCGATTGATTTTCGATCCATGTATATTTTGGCCAATTTTGACCTGATCTTGATTTCATTGACTTTGTCGTCGAATTTTGCGAGCTTCAGTACCTGGCGGTATTCGAGAATTGCGTATTGTATGTTATTTTCTTTAAAATAGGCTTCGGCAAGAAGGTAGCGGGCATAAGCGTTCCGGTCATCCTTCTCTATTAACTCCATAAGTTTCTTTATAGCAAGTTTCGTCTGCCCGTTTTCCACCATGCGTGCGATTTCCTCAATTTTCCTGGGAAAAACATATGTTGACAGGATATAGAGGACAAAAATCGTCACAATTATAAGTATAACGAAAACAAATACATATGTAATTAACATACAATCTTAACCCAAAATGAAAATTCCGTATCGATAGAACGTAGTATATCACTGATTCTGGCAATTCAGGTAATAATATTATCGTACAAAATTATTTCCTTTGAAAGGTATTTATTTACCTTTCAGTACTCTATATTTCCTGTTCTGCTCTTCTAGTTCCCTTATCCTGGACAGGGCGTTCATTAGCTCCTGTCGGCTTAAATACGATGCGCTTTCCTGCGCTTTCACAGTTTCTGTTGCCAGAATAAGCTCATTGCGGGCGAATTCCACGATGTTTTCGTACATCTTGATAATTTCTTCGGCGTTAAGAATTTCTTTCTCAGTCAATTTGAGGACTTTTTCAAATCCGAGTATCATTTTTCTGCAGTTTTCGAGTTCATGCTGTAGAAGGTCGTTTTCTTTTTTCAAGCGGCTGTTGTCTGCACTTATATCCATGCCTCCTCCCGATTTATTTTAAGAGGATTTTGCACCTCTATTTGGGCATTGAATTTGAAATTGTAAAAAAATATTGACAAATAGCGCCCTCTTAAACAATGTAACGTTACTCAAGTGCGGGGGCGTAGCTCAGTTGGGAGAGCGCTTGAATGGCATTCAAGAGGTCAGGGGTTCGACTCCCCTCGTCTCCAAGTTATCCCGCCGATTGCAGCACCAACCATTTCTTCATCCGCTATATTTCATGGATAATGAGCCCGCTCCTCAATTTCGGTTCAAACCAGGTCGATTTCGGCGGCATTATCCCCCCCGAATCCGATACCGAAATAAGATCCAAAACGGAAGTGGGATACATTGAAAATGCAACGGTAAAATCCCCTTTATCGACGAGTTTCTTCAACTCGCCTGTTCCTTTAATCCCTCCTATGAAGTCAATGCGCGTACTCGTCCTTGGATCATTTATGCCGAGAATCGGATTGAGGATATTATCCTGCAAAATTTTTACGTCCAGGGACGCAATCGGGTCGTTCGGTATGGGGAAGTTGGGCGTAAGGGTGTACCATTCTCCATTTAGATACATGCTGACATCGTGTTTAGCCGCAGGCATATCTTTCCCTGTTATTTTGCACGTGAAACGTTTTTTTACGGCATTGATGAATCCATCAGCGTCAAGACCATTCAGATCACGTACCACCCTGTTGTAGGCAAGGATGGTAAGTTCATTATGTGGGAAAAGCGCGGCGATGAAATACCCATGCTCGCCGTTTTCTCCGCCTGCGGATTCACGCCGCTTCAAACCCACCGTGACAGAAGACGCTGCCCTGTGGTGGCCGTCTGCGATGTAGAGAGTGGTCCCGGCAAATGATTTCTTCAGAGCTTGAATGAGCGCCGGGTCGTGTATCACGCGGACCGTATGACGAATCCCGTCGGAAGTCGTAAAATCGTTCACCGGTTTTTCCGCCATGGCTTTTTCGATGAGCCCCGCCCTGGAACCGTCTTCCTCGTAGAGTAGGAATACGAGACCGGCCTGGGCCCCCAGACGGTCGATATGGTTGGTTCTGTCGAGTTCCTTGTCTTTCCTTGTAAGCTCGTGTTTCTTAACGATGTCTTTAAGATAATCGTCGATACTAACGCAGGCCACGAGGCCGGTCTGGAGGCGTCCCTCCATGACAAGCGAGTATAGATACAGATTGTTCGAGTCATCACGGCGCAGTGTGCCGTTGGAGATGAATCTTTCAAGGTTCTCCTTCCCTTTGGCGTATACCCTGTCATCGTAAATATCCAAGCCGGCAGGAAGATCTACTTCCGGTTTTGTTATATGAAAAAAACTGAACTCATTACGTTCCGCAATCTTCCTGGCTTCGTCGGAGCTTATCACATCGTAGGGTAGCTCCGCCACCTTCTCTTCCATGCCCTGTTTAGGCCTTAGGCCCTTGAATTCTTTGATTGTCGCCATGAGACTTTTTACCGTCCTACGTTTATTATTCTTTTTCAGCGATATCGAAAATATTGCCGTGGATCGTTATTAACTTTTGTACGAGGAAAGTGCGCTTTCCCGCGGGGATATCCACTACTACCACATCGCCAACTGACTTGTTGTTGAGGGCCTGACCTATAGGGGAGGAGAGGGAAATTTTCCCCTCCGAGGGGTTAACTTCGTTAGGGGATACGAACGACAACTCCAATTCCTCGCCGGAGTCATTGTCAATAACAATAATGGTCGAGCCAAATCCAATGCAATCGGAGCTGATGCGCGACAGGTCAATATTATTTAACTTGCTCAACTGATCGGCAAGCTGGCCTATGCGGGCTTTGACGAAAGACTGACGCTCCCTGGCCGCGTGGTATTCAGCATTTTCGCGCAGGTCGCCATACGCACGGGCCTCTGCTATTTTTTTCGGCAATTCTATCTTGAACTCGTACTTGAGTTTTTCAAGCTCCTTTTTAAGGGCATCCCTGTTATCTTCGATATTGTTGCTCATGGTAACCAGTCCGATGCAATATATTTTTACTTCACCGCCTTATACAATATCCGGGGTCCATGCCATAGGGGCCTCGGAAATCCAGTAGAAGCAGTTTGGCCACCTCGTCAGTCAAGGCGCATAAAAGCAGGATAAGGCTTTACACACGACACTATCAAACTATAAAAAAAGAAAAGCACGGTGTTCTGTTCACAGTGAATTTTTGATACCTATACTGTATTAACCTGAAAGGCAAGCATGATTTGTGGTTGGAATAAAAAAAAGGAAAATCAACGGGTTATTCTCAAAAGGAGCTTAATCTTCTTTTTTTTGTCGATTTTAATGATAAAGCCTTCTTCTTTAAGCGATTTTTCGATCTTGTAGGCGGTTAAATCCAAGATTTTCTTTCCCATGGCGTCCTTTTTTCTTCATGGTGGATAAGAAATCATATTTTTTGGGAAAACTCCAATTAAGTTTCCCCGACCGCCTTCGGCGGGGGGGAAGGCATAATTCTGACTTTGCCAGAAGGTAACCTCGAAATATAATGTTTATCCGCCCACCTTTTGCGGGCAAACAAACCTATTATGTATTGTCGGTATATTCTCCCGCGTTATTTACATTTTTAGACGTTTGCCCACGCCTGTGAGTGATTCTCAGCATTACTGGGGTGAAAACCCGGTTTTTGCCCACGGCTAAGTGAAGCAGCCGAATGATTCCCAGAGCGAGAGCCGTCCCTAAAATCCCTCCAATGGCGGCTGATGGCTCTTCACCTAAACCTGCCAAACTTCCGATCATTGGTCCGATTACAATGCCAATAACAAGGAATATCAGGGGAACCCCGTACACAATAATAGAAGACAACAACATTCCCAGGTCATGTATAACAAATTCCACTTCGTCTCCCGCTGCGGCACCTGATTTGTTCTCCATAGTAATTTTTTTAGTTCCACCCATGCTGACACACGCATGGCGCGCCGAACATGAAGCGCAGGCTTCGCCACCGGAAGTTTCGACAATTGCTTTGCCGCCCCTGACTTCAACCACTGTTCCTTTTTCCCTGTTCATTGCATTCCTAAAAAGTGCCGTTCGCCGTCATAAGGAACGATCCGTCTTTCATATTCCCTTGTATGTCCCAGGCGTAAACGGCCTGAAAGCCGAAAGTGCCGATTCGCACGGATATACTAATTCCTGATCCCACGGCATTATACCAGGAAGGGCCTGCTTCGCTTCGGAACCTTCCACCGTTAACCAGGGGCGCCAGATAGACTGTGTCCGGATATACTTCAAATTCCGATTCAACTCCCAACAATAACCTTGCTGTAGTGGAGGTAAAATCGTCCGCAAACCCGGGAAGGAAGCGGTCAAATACGTAGAACATGTAGTAGCGCTCATGTGCGGAAACGTACTGTCCAATAAACTTTGAACGGAAAGTGAGCCATACCGCCGGCGACCATGATGTGACTCCCATTGCTTCACCTTTCATAAAGTACCCTTCCAAAAGTGAGCTTTTCCCGGATGATGCCGATATGGCAAAGCTTTTCCCGTCCATTCCCGGCAGAAGAATATCGGTCTCCCGATATGCCGCTGATGCCTTTACGAAGAGCTCCGAATGGTCGTCTTCTCCGGAAGGATAGTCACGGAGATGGATGCTGCTTTGTACGAACGAAAGCTCAAAAACAAATCCTCCGCTTTGAACATTCATGCCGACAGATGGTCTGTGGGTCCGCTCATGATATTCGGTATGGGCGCTTTCCCAGACATCGGTTTTTCCGGTCCACCCGAAGTCCGCGAAGATTTGACATCTGTCGAATGTTTCAACGGAGAATCTTAAAACCCCCTCTTTTTTTCTGAATTCACTCTGACGTACGCCGGCATTTCCATGTAATGTTAAAGAGCATTGAGCCATTTTCTGCCTGTATTCGATGAAAGGAGAAAGACCGTAGATCGGCTCATACAACATCTCTCCACGAAAAGTCCCCCACAATGGTCTCCGCGCCGTAACGACCAGGGATACATCTTCGCTGCCGTCTCGGTTCAGAACGCGGATTTTTATGGAGGAAATATCTAACCTGCGACGGACCTCCATGGACCTGCTGCGCAGGACATGGACATTATACAGCTCTCCCTCAGAGGGCCGCAGTATCGCGCAAATGGACTTCGCAATGCCGTCCGAGACGCCTCTAACTGTGATTTCGGCAATTTTTGATTCCCTGATCGCAATTTCCACAATACCGTCTTTTCTGACATGAATTTTTTCCACCATGGTGGTGGTATATCCAAGTTTATGGTACCGGTCCGTCACTGCAGCCGCAAGTGATTCCAGGTCCCTTTTTGAAGAAGCGGCCGTTATTCCTTTCGCAAGCTCTCTTAGCCCTATATCAATAGTGTTGCCAGTAAAAATAACAGAATCGCCGTCTGCTGAGGCTGTTCCCTGAAAGTAAAGTGTGATCAGGAAGAGAATACACAGTTTCCTGATTATTTCCACGGCAGCTTTCATTCCGGGCCGTACGTCAAGACTTTTGTCTTTGCCGGTACTTTCAAGACGAAGTTTCGTTTAGAAATGTTAGAATTAAGAACAACGTTTTTATATTTCGAGATGCTCCTTACGACACCTCGCCCGGTGAGGGCAAAGACATCCACCCTGTGCGGGAATTTCATTGAATCTATGTCCCGGTAATCTCCGTATATTTCACGCATTACCTCTCTGCCATCTCTGTCACGTATTTTTTTTTCTAAAATAACGTTGTCTTTTATTCCAGTTGACATCTCAATTTTAAGCCCTGTGGAGCGGTCCAGGAGTATAAAACGGTGTACCGCCGTAAAAAAACCATGAAACCCGGTGCCGAGATACTGGATTTTCATGGATTCGTCTATTTTTTTTATAAAACTTCCCGTCATTCCGAGGGAGGTCCCAGCCGTTTTCGGATTATTTGAAGGAATAACGTACAGAGTCGCGGTGTCTTTTATGTACCAGAGGAGTGAATTTGATGTAGCGACAACCGTTTGTTGTGACGGTTCTCGGTAATCGATCCTGAAACGTCCCGATGAGTCAGCCCTTAATCTGCCAGCGTATCTCGATACGGAGCCGCCATCGTGAATGAATTGTTCGATAGTGCAATCTATGGTGCGGATTTTTTCGTGTACGGCTTTTACGCGCATCAAAGGGTCTTCGCCTTCCGGGAAGGAGGTATTGGCTGCAATAGCCAAGACTGCAATGGCAAAGAGTGAAATCGTTTTCATGGCTTATTATTGAAGTGCCGAAGAAATTTTGCAATTCAAAATAGCATGTATACCACAACGAAAAAATAGAAAATCCCATTGGGGGAGGGCGTAAGCCCCTCCTTGCTTTCTTTTAACGCTCCACTGCTGGGAGTTTAAAAAGAAAGGGCCGCCATCCGGCGGCCCTTTCGATGTTTTTTTATTCGGCTAATTACTCGCAGAGCTCGAAGAGCGCCGCGGCACCCATGCCGCCGCCTATGCACATAGACTCTATGCCGTACTTGGCTCCTTTCTTCTGCATCATCGTCATGAGCTGTGACGCCAATTTTGCGCCGGTGCATCCCAGGGGATGTCCGAGTGCAATGGCGCCGCCGTTGACGTTGATTATCCTGGAGTCGCTGTCGGAGGCCCAGTTCTTCCTGTCGGCAATGCCGATTTGCTGTGCGCTGTAAATGCACTGGGAAGCGAAGGCTTCATTCAGCTCGTAAAGCCCAATGTCGGTGGCCTTAAGGCCCACCATCTTGAGGAGCTTCGGAACAGCGTAGGCAGGACCTACACCCATTTCATCGGCCCTGCAACCAGCAACGGTGTATGCTACCAGCTTGGCTATGGGCTTCACGCCGTACTTCTTCACCGCATCTTCGCTCATAAGAAGCGTCGCAGCGGCGCCGTCAGTGGTCTGGGAAGAGTTGCCGGCGGTAACGGAGCCGGTGGAGGCGAAGGCGGGCCTTAACTTCTTGAGCCCTTCAATCGTGGTCTCCTTACGGACCCCATCATCAAAATCCTGCATCTTGATTTCTTTCACGTATTTCCCGTCTTTCATCTTGTACGATACGGCGGGAGTGGGAACGATTTCAGTGTAGAGGCCCTTCTCCTGCGCCGCTGCCGCCTTCATGTTTGAATGGTAGGCGAACTCGTCCTGCATCTCCCGGGTGATGTTGTACCTTTTCGCAACGTTCTCCGCTGTGATGCCCATGGAGATGTAGACGTCGGGGTTTTCCATCGCCCACTCGGGATGGGGTCTGGGCATGTTTCCGCCCATGGGAACGATCGTCATCGACTCGAGGCCGCCGCCGATGGCAACGTCGCACCAGCCGCATTTGATCCTCATGGCCTGGAGCGCGATCGCTTCAAGGCCGGAGGAGCAGAACCTGTTGACAGTGGCGCCGCACACGCTGTCGGGAAATTTTGCGATCTGTGCGGCCACACGGCCTATATTCAGCCCCTGTTCGGCTTCCGGGAAAGCACAACCGATCATTATATCTTCTATGGCTCCCTTTTCAACTCCCTTGGACCTTTCCATAAGGCCGTTAAGTGCTGTTACAAGAAGGTCCTCGGGACGGGTGTGTGCGAAAGCGCCCTTGTTTCTTCTGCAACCAGGAGTTCTTACTGAAGTTACTATATACGCTTCTCTCATATTTTCCTCCAAGGTAAATTATCCGACCAGTTATATCATGAGCGGCTTGCCGGTATTCATGATATGCTCGGCCATCTTCTGGGTGTTTTCGGTCTTCCACAGTTCGACGAAGGCTTCTCTTTCAAGCGTCATCAGGTATTCTTCTTCGACCGGTGTGCCGCCCTGCACGAGGCCGCCGGACATGCAGAAGGCGATCTTCTTCGCAATAGTTTCCATGTGCGGAGTGATGTAGCCGCCGTTCTTCATGTTAAGCATTTCAGCATAGATCATGCCTAAGGCTTCGCCTCCCATGACGGGGATCTTCTTCTTCCTTGGGGGAGTATACCCTTCGTCGAGCATTTTAAGGACTTCCTTCTTAGCTTCGCCGATGATATAGTCCTTGTTGTAGACGATCCTGTCATTTGGCCCGAGGAAGCCGTTTGCGCGGGCTTCCGCCGCAGACATGGACACCTTCGCCTGGGCGACGTTCATGAATGCCGGCACGAAATATCCGCCGAGGTCCGTGACCTTGGCGGGCCCGGGGACCGAATCCATGAACTTTCTCCAGAGGTTGATCATGCCGCATCCGCCAGGAACAAGCCCGGCCCCGATCTCGACGAGGCCCATGTACAGCTCACAGTGGGCAACGATCTTGTCGGCTGCAAGGCAAACTTCACATCCTCCGCCAAGAGTCATACCATACGGGGCCGCTACAACGGGGAATGGGGCGTAACGGGTGCCCATAATCCCCTTGTGGACTTCCCTGATGAACCCGTCGATCTCGCTGAACTTACCGGCCCTTGCGAGGCCAAGCATGTAAGCGAGGTCGCCGCCGGCCGAGAATGCGCCGGGGATGCCCGGGGCCTGGTTTCCAATGACCATGCCGACTCCGTTGTTGTATACGTAATCACCGGCAACGGCCATGAAATCAACCATGTTCTTATTGATGGCGTTCATTTTGGAATGGAACTCAAGGTTAAAAACTCCGTCGCCTATGTCGATGAGAGAGCAGGAATCGTTTGACTTAACGATGTTCTTCTTGTCGGCCTTGTAAACATCCAGAAAGAGGCAATTCTCGCTGAAAATGACCGGCTTGTACTCCTGCTTCAAGAGGTCGTAGAAATACTTTTTACCGCCCTCGATCTTGTAGAAGGTCTTGTTGCCCTTGGAGAGCATCTTCTTGATGCTTTCGGGGACCTTCAATCCGTCTGCTTCCATTTTCTTTACGGATTCCTCAAGGCCGATATTGTCCCACATTTCGAAGGGGCCTGCTTCCCAGGCATATCCCCACCTCATGGCGTTGTCGATGCCAACGATTGTGTCGGATATTTCAGGAATTCTATTGGCCGTGTAGATGGCGGCCTTGGAAATGAGGTTCCATGCGAATTTGGAAGCCTTGTCGTCTCCATAAAGGATCGACTTCTGTTTGTCTGAAAGGGTCTTCGCTTCCTTCGCCTTCTTGGCGCACTCGGGAACGACTGCCTTCCTGTCGAATTCTTTGTGCTCCCCGGTCTTGATGTCGAGGGCCTTTTTGATCTTTTTCCAGGTAGCCATGTCGACTTCGGATTTGTAGAAGCCGCCCTGGTCCTTGGTCTTGTTGCCGAACATCTTTTTCGCGAGCATGTCCTTCACAAACTGGGGAATCTTGTAGACTTCACGTTCTTCATCGTTCGGAAGGAGTTCGTAAGAATTATCCGAGAGGTGCCCGATGGTATCGAGACCGACGAGGTCGGCCAGGGCAAACACCGCGGTCTTGGGTAGACCGAAGGTGGGGCCAAACATGGCGTCAACTTCGGGAATGGTCACATCGGATTTTTCAAGGAGGCGGAAGGCTTCGGCGATGAAATATACGCCGATGCGGTTTCCGATAAAGTTCGGCGTGTCCTTCGCCCATACGATGCCTTTGCCAAGTACTTTTTCGCCCCACTGCTCGACAAACTTACACACTTCATCACTTGTGTCGGGGCCCTTTACCAGCTCCAGGAGCTTCATGTAACGGACCGGATTGAAGAAGTGCATGATGAGAAAATTTTCTTTGAACAATTTTCCCCTGCCTTCGGCCATTTTCGCCAGTGGAAGGCCGGAGGTGTTCGATGCGATAATGCAGGTGGGTTTAATCACCTTTTCAACGCGCGCAAAAAGGTCCTGTTTGATTTTAAGGTTCTCAACTACCACTTCGAAGATGATGTCGACATCCTTGAGTTTGTCGAAATCGTCTTCCAGGTTTCCGATCGTGATCATGTCCGGGTCAACTTTTTTGTCCATGAAAAGACCGGGCTTAGCCTTCTTCGCCCCATCGAGTCCGGCTTTCACGATCCTGTTGCGGGCATCGGGATTGCTTTTCTCCTCGGGTTTCAAATCGAAGGGTACGATGTCCAGCAGCAGAGTAGGTATACCGGCACTGGCGCATAGAGCAGCGATTCCTCCACCCATGATACCGGAACCGATTACAGCTGCCTTTTCGATCCGTCTAACCATAAATACCTCCTGTAGAAGTGTGTTAGTTATAGCCCATCGCTATGTATCCTTTAATATAAGGCCCAACCTGGGCCAATCTTGAAGCAGGAATCCAAGTTGTCAATAGTTATACCTGTTTTGATACTGAAGAAGCTCATTTTTATCCGCTTTTTTTGTAGCCTTAGTACAGGAGAATACAGTTGCTTTGAACCCATTATTCTTGAAAATTCGCAAGTCTGCTCAGCAATTGTTTTATCCCAACCTGGAAAACCCAAGTGCTACCTAAAAATTTTGGGGTTCCCTATTTATTTTGTGCAATACCTAAACGGGGTCGTTTTATTTTTCTCAGAACTCATGTAAGACATTTTGCATAGGGCGTATATGTAATACCGACCATTTTTTTGATGAACTCCGGCCCGGAAAATATTGTTGACATTACCTGCTGTGATACTTTTCATGTTCATGAAAAAAACGAAGGGCTGTTCGCACGGCGCCGTACCCAAGTGGCTAAGGGAGAGGTCTGCAAAACCTTTATTCAGCGGTTCGAATCCGCTCGGCGCCTAAATTAAGGCAACCTCCAATTATAGGGTTTTCCCGCACGCCTTCGGCGGGAGGGAAAACCCAAGTTCTGAGTCTGCCAGTAATTACAATTTTTAATAATCTTAAAAATATAAGTTTAAGCGGTTCCCTCAATTAGGAATAGTAGGAATAATATAAAAGTCGAAATTGAAAAGAAGAAAGAGGATTCGTCGCCCAAGTGGTGGAATAGGTAGACACAAGGGACTTAAAATCCCTTGGGCTTTTTGTCCGTGCCGGTTCAAGTCCGGCCTTGGGCACAGCGGGGTATGGCGTGTATCCGGGCAGAGGACATCTTCTCCGGGGCTAATCCATTTCGAAGAATTGTTCCTCAAAGAACTGCCCCTTCGGTGTAACCTTGCGCTCTCCTGATCTTACGGGCGTGTCCTTATCGGTTTCCCCATCGGAAAAGCTGGCAAGCCCTTCTTCCTCTTCCAGGCGCCCGCTCTCATCCTGGCCGTTTTCCGCGCCGCCGGAAAGGATTTTGAAGCTTGAAAGGGCTATATTGAAAGCCTCCTCGTTTCTGTAAAAACCATCCACCGGAGATTTGCAGTCAATAATATATATTGTATTGTTTTCACGGCGTACCATGGTCCTCATGAGCATCTTCTTGCGGTGAGATCGATACTCAAAAACGAGGAGTTTTCCCTCAACGTTCTTTTTCACGGATATCTTTTCAGTTTCCAGGATCCTGTTCAACAGGGGATCGATCTCCCTGAGGTTCCAGCTTCGTTTATGGATAACCGAGTCAATTTTCGGGTTTTCCGACAAAAAGGCCCTGACTTTAATTTCATGTCTGCCCCGGCAGGCGAGGAAGATATGCTTTTTTTCCAGGGTTACTTCGTCGGTCTGCCAGCGCGCAGGTACGATTATTTCATAATTGAATGTGCCGTTCCTGTGTTTTTTGTAACGGGGTCCGCCCTGGAGTGAAGATTCCCGGGTCCCGAACAAAAAAGCGACCAAGAGAACGGCGCAGATAAATACCTTTTTCATGTGCACCCCGGTGACAATTGAGAATAATGTATCAAACTTCAGGCAACGTCAAATATTATGGGATACTAAAAACCAATTTTTAGGGGTTCCCATCATGGAATATGCCGTTGACATCATCAATCAAACTAATAAGTCGCGGCTTAAGGTATTCAAACCCCTCTTCGGGACTTGAAACGTAGTGAAAGATGTTTAGGTCCTCATGTGATATAAGTCCGCGCTCTGCGAGCCCTTCAAAATTCACCATTTCGCGCCAAAATATCTCATCGTATAGAAGTATGGGGATTTCCGCTTTTTCAAGTGTTTTCGTCTGCTTCAAAGTGAGGATCTCGAAAAGTTCGTCAAAAGTTCCAAATCCTCCCGGAAATACGATGACGGCCTTTGCGTGGTATATGAACCAGAGCTTTCTCATGAAAAAATAGTGAAACTCAAAATTAAGTTTTTCCGAAATAAATTCGTTAGGATGCTGTTCAAAAGGGAGAGAGATATTGTAGCCTATGGTATCGGCGCCGGCGCGCCTGGCGCCCCGGTTGGCCGCTTCCATAATACCGGGCCCGCCCCCCGTACACACATGAAACATATGTTCCTTTTTCGCCATCGTTTTCGACCAGGTGGCAAGGCGAAACGCGAGCTCTTCCGCAGCCCAATAATACCCCTCCATTCGTTCTCCCGCGGCGCCTTCCGGACCCAGCCTTGCGGACCCGAAAAAGACAACGGTATTCGACACTTCGCAATCTTCGAGCCTCTTTTCCGGTTCCAGGTATTCGCAAAGTATCCTCACGGTGCGCGCATCCCGGGAGTTGAGAAAATCCTGGTTGTCGTACGCTTTCCGGGCCCTCAACGTCATGGAGAATACCGTCTACGCCTTTTGATATTGAGGATAGTGCCGTCGGTAAATTCGGAAACGCTGTTTGAGATAATCTTTTTTTTATCGATGAGGTCGATAGTTATATTGTCCATAAAGGCGAGTATTATTTTTAACCCCGCTCCGATCCCCTTCAATATGATTTCCTTTCCATTAACGCGGACGATGAGCTTTTTTCGTTCGGACTCTGTCGCATATCGAACAATTTGATTATGATAATCGACGGCGGAACTGTCGGGGATGATACCCACAAGGGAGTCTATGTCAAGACCGCAACCGCGGTCGATGATGGTTGCATCAAAATTGAATGACGTAATATTGTATCTGATGGTGATTTCCCGCTGTTCACAGCATGGTTCTTTAGGTGCAGAATCGCATTTTTTCCGTATTGTCTCCTGTACGGCGTTGGTAATGGCTTCGTCCATGGAAAGGACAATTTCATCGATCTCTTCGCGTGGATAATCCATAACCTCAAGATTTTTCATGAGGTTATTAATAATATTTGGGATGATTGAGGTGTCAGCGGAAAAGCTGTCGAGAAAATTTATCTCTTTTTTCACGTTTCCACCCTTGAACATGGTGTTACAATTCCAAAATTACACGATTCGAAAAATATTACAGCAAGGAACAATATAAGGGAACCTCTTAAAATTAAGGGCAGTCACAAAAACTTCATTCTCCCGCCCGCCGAAGGCGGGCGGGAAAGCCTAATATTAGAGATTGCCATAACTCAATAATAATGTAGTATAGGCCTATCAAGGCTCCACGTCAATAAAAAATGTCATTTGCAGTCCTTAATACTTTGCCGTTTTGGCGCATCTGAAACCGAAATGGTGATAAGGCTTGTTCGAAGGATAATGGGGCCGACGGTTATGCCCCAGGGCATAGGGGCCGTCCCACCACCACGAACCTCCACGTACGATTTTTTTGGTGTGACCAGGGCATTTTTCAGCGCCATTGCAGGGACCCCGTGGGTCTCTGCCGAAACATAGAGCCCCACACTCCTTGTAGTCGGGGCTGTACCAATCGTTGACCCATTCCCAGGAGTTACCTGCCATGTCACGTAAACCATAACGGTAGGCCGGGCGGGAGCCTACGTCCCAGGTGGTGCCTTTCCCGCATCCTTTTACTTTCTTTTCCTGGATGATCGCCCTGGTGCAATCCGGTTTTTCGTTACCCCATGGGTACAGCTCTCCGTGATCGCCACGGGCCGCTTTTTCCCATTCTGCTTCCGTGGGTAGGCGCTTTCCCTTCCATCGGCAGTAATCCCGGGCATGGTACCAGTTGACGCCCAGCATCGGCTGGTTCGCCCGGCTGTATCCCCGATAATTAGGCCTTGCCGGTGGACAGGCTTTCGCCTTCACGCATTCCTGGTAGTTTGCAAAGGTTACTTCATCGGTATCCATAAAAAAAGTGCTTACTTCGACTGGGCCCTCTGGATACTCATCTTTAACCTTCCTGCCGCTGTCTTCGTCGACAGTTGTTCGGTTGCTTCCTCGTATAAATACGCCGCCGGGAATGCACTTCATGCCTTGAGGGACTTCCAGGCATGCACAATCGATGTGGCCGGCATCCGAAGTGCCGCCTACGGCGCCGCAGGCAAAGTGCGTTGCGAGGGCTATTGATGTTATCGACGAAGCGATAAAGGGAGAGATGCGATGCGACATTTCATTTCACTCCCGGGTCTTTTTTCACGCATTCAGGAACGGCTTTAACCACGCTGAAGCCGTTTTTTTTATCAACTTCTCCGTGTTTCATCATATCGACAACTCTAAGCTTTTGGAGTGGAAGGGAAAGCCATTCCTGGAAAACCTGCATGGGCATCACATTGTAATGAAAACCTTTATCGGTGGAAATTTCAGAGTCGGGGGCCCATGGGAAAAGAGTGCGGAACACAGAATTCGTCCTGAGCAGGACCGACTTTGCGTCAACGGGCATGGCAATGAAATTTTTACGGTACTGTTCCTGGTAATTGCTGATATACTCTTCGGCGTTCGAGAGGTATACTATGCGAATCGGGACGCCCATTTTCTTCGCCGTTTCAGCGATGCCGAGAAGCGTCACCGTGCCGTTGAGGTTTCCCTTCCTTGCGATGATGCGGTTTTGAAGGGCCAGATTCCGCACCCTGTCGAAATAGGTCTGGTCGTTGAGCCATATCTTGTAGCCGTATTTTTTCGTGACGCGGTCGAGGTTACGGAACCTCCAGGGAATATACCCGAGGCCGATGTTCCATGTTTTCTTCGCATACTGAAGCTCCGGGTCTTTCGCAAACTCTGTATCGATTATCTCCATCGCCTTTTTTTTGGATTTTTTCATCCAAAGCTCTCTAAACTCCCGGGGAGTCGTTGCATTTTTTAGAAATGCCACATGTATCCTGTTTGCCATGACGACCCTGGAGGTGAAATCGAAGAGCCACATCCATTCTGAACCGGCCCATGAAGCGAGGAGAAAATTCTGGGTGCCCCCAAGTCCCACGTACCCGCCTCCGAGGTTT
This sequence comes from Spirochaetota bacterium, assembly GCA_029974015.1. Taxonomy (GTDB): domain Bacteria; phylum Spirochaetota; class UBA4802; order UBA4802; family JAGODF01; genus JAGODF01. Next base: position 12,823 of record JARKUF010000014.1, on the reverse strand, counting down.
TCCACTGAAGCCTTGAAAAGCTCCAGCCTGTCCTCATTTGAGATTATAGTATTTCCTATTTCCCATCTGGTGGGCGTGACCTTTTCCTCCGGCGTGCCCTTGAAGAGTTCCAATAGGGAATTGTGGGCCGTTTGCGCTGAGGCCTTCGCTGGTGCACAAACACTTTCGGTCACGTACAAACAGAGAACCATGACCGAGAACAACACCGCCCGGATAATTCGGGAGGATGCCGTACCGACAATGCGAGAATATATCATAAATACCTCGGAATTATTGCTAACATCAGTTGGACAGCGGATATGCAGAGTCGACATGAACAGAGACAGGCGGCAGTGTCAAGCCCTTTCTCACGGCCTCATTGTAGGGTTGGGCAAATGGGCTTCCGGGCCGGGGAAAACACGATTTAAGAGACCGAGGTCCGCCAGCATGGCGAAAAACTTCCTGAGGGGGAAGCCGATCACGTTTGTAAGGGAACCCCGCAATGACGCGACGATCATCTCCCCGTACTCCTGGACGGCGTAGGAACCGGCCTTGTCGGCGTATTCGACAAGGGAAAGGTACTTCCGAATCGCTTCCCCATCGAGTTTTCTAAAAGTCACGGACGTTTCCTCCGAGGACGTGGCCCTTTTCAGCATCCCTTTATCGTGGATGATAGTGACCGCCGTCACTACGGAGTGAGTTTTCCCGCTTAAAGCAGTGAGGGTGAGCACGGCATCCTCGTAATCGGCGGGTTTTCCGATGATCCTGCCCTCATAAGTGACGATAGTGTCGGAGGCGATAACCAGGATTTCGCCGCCTCGCCCCGAGCTGGATAGGGCATATTCCGCTTTCATCGCTGAAACCCTTTCTGTGTGGCTGTGGGGTTTTTCCCAGGTGAATGACGATTCGTCGACACAGGGGGCGATGATTTCGAAAGAAGGGATGACGCTTTCCAAGATGGTTTTTCGCCTCGGCGATGTTGAAGCGAGGATTACTCTCATTTCAGCACAACTTTTTCGTTGACCTTGTACACATTGGTGATGTTTTTTATGGTTAGGAGATGTTTGATGATTTTGTTCAGGTGATCTATGTTGCGCACCTCAAGGACCATTTTAAATTCCGCGTTGGCGTTTTCTACAACCTGGGCCTCGACCTTGAGGATATTAGATTCGCGGAGGGATATCTCCTCGGCAAGGTCTTTTAGGAGGTTAGGCCTGTCGAAACCGTACACATGGAGTTTCACGGGATATGTGTTCGAGCCGTATTCCTCTTCCCATTTGATGTTAATGAACCGCTCCTTTTCCATGCGCATCCGTTTCAGAGAAGGGCAGTTTTTCTTATGGACGGTGATGCCGCGGCCCCTGGTAATGAAGCCAACGACATCGTCGCCCGGTATGGGCTGACAGCACTGGGAAAGCCTTATGAGCACGTTGGAATTTCCGTCGATGGTAAGGCCTACTCTGCTTTTCAGATTGACCTTTTTAATCTTGATGAGGTCCTTTTCGGGGATCGTCACTTCCACCGACTGCTCCGGCTTCGGCGCCTCTTCCCGCCGCTCCCTCTCTCTTTCCGGCTTGCCGGTGCGCCGCAGATAGCTCCTGATTTTATATCTGGCATTGGATGAACGGACAAATTTCAGCCAAGATTCCGATGGATGCCCCTTGGCGCTTGTCATTATCTCCACGATGTCCCCGCTTTTCAGGCGCGTCTTCAAGGGCACCATCATGTTGTTCACTCTTGCTCCGGTGCAGTGTGAACCGACCTCGGAGTGGATGGCGTAGGCGAAATCGACAGGCGTGGACCCCGAGGCGAGCTTCACAATTTTCCCCTTCGGAGTGAAGACGAAAATCTCGTCCTCGTAGAGGTCCATTTTGAGTTCTTTCATGAACTCCCGGGTGTCCGTTTCGTCTTCGAGTTTGTCCAGGTTCTTGATGATCGTGAGGTCTCGGTATCCGTTATGGGCCTCTCCCTGTTGCTCCTTATAGAGCCAGTGGGCGGCAATTCCATTCTCCGCCGTGGCGTGCATTTCCGGTGTCCGGATTTGAATTTCCAGGGGATGGCTGTCGGGACCTATCACCGTAGTATGGAGGGATTGGTACATGTTCGATTTCGGCACCGCTATGTAATCCTTAAAGCGCGAAGCAATGGGCGCCCATAGGGTGTGGATGATACCCAGTATTCCGTAGCAGTCCCGTATCTCATCGGTGATGATCCTGATGGCGCGTATGTCGAAAATATCCTCGAAGGTTTTGTTCTGTCGGTTCATTTTTCTAAAAATGGAATAGTGGTGCTTCACCCGCCCGGTGATTATTGCGGAAATCTTTAGTTCTTCGAATTTTTTTAAAAGGATCGACCGTATCGATTCCAGAAACTCCTCGGTTTTTTGCTTTTGCCGCACCACCTTGCTTGCGATCTCGTGATACTCATCGTGGTGAAGACAGTGGAACGCCAGGTCCTCAAGCTCTGAACGGATCTTGGAAATTCCGAGCCTTCCAGCCAGGGGGGCGTAGATGTCCAATACTTCCTGGGCTATCACCCTCTGTTTGGCTTCGGGCTGAAACATGATGGTCCGCATATTGTGTAGCTTGTCGGCGAGCTTTATAAGAATGACACGGACGTCTTTGATAGTAGCAAGGAGCATCTTTCGAAGATTGTGTGCCTGTTCTTTCGATTTCGACTGTTTTTTCAGGGAGGATATTTTTGTCACGCCTTCAACCAGGAGGGCAATGTCCTCCCCGAAGAGGCGTGTGATGTCTTCCGTGGTGCTCCCCGTGTCCTCCACTACATCATGCAGAAGGGCCGCGGCGATTGTCGTGGTATCGAGGCCTATCCCGGCAAGGATTATTGCCACCTCCATGGGGTGGATGATGTAGGGCTCACCGGATAGGCGTAGCTGTTTTTTATGGGACTTTTCAGAGTACTCGTAGACCCGGCGAATGAGGTCGATATCGGCGTCCTGTACGTTCCGCCGTATGGTATCGATCAGTGTGTCGATGTCCCTGCTTCTAATTTTCAGTTCAATATCGGGCATTCAGCACTAACACCGCCAGTCTTCATTATTTTTTTAACATACGGCAACCTCTAATAATTGGGTTTTCCCGCCGGCGGGAAAACCCAAATCCTGAGTATGCCGGCAGTAACAATTTATGGGAACCCCAAAAATTTATTTTTTAAGAGGTTCCCATACTTCAATAATATACCTTATTTCATCGGTTCCAGCAAAAAAATGAAGATCGTACCCTGTCCACAAGCTCTGCAAATCATGGCGTGAGCGCCCACTTTCCGTTGAACACAGTGAATGATGATTCCCGCGCTCTGCCTACCAGCACGATGCCATGCCGTATTGCCAGTTCGAGGCTCAGGCTTGTTGGAACAGCACGGGAAACGACAATTGGGACCGAAGCGCGTATGAACTTTATTATGATTTCACTTGCCACCCGACCCGTTGTTGCCGCGACCTTGTCCGAAAGATCGATGCCGTTGAGGAGGGCATGTCCCAGGACCTTGTCGATGGCATTGTGGCGCCCTATCTCATCAAAAAATGAAAGGCGTTTCCCCTCCGCGGTAAAAAGGGCGGCGCTGTGGACTCCATGGGTAAGGTGGTGCAGGGGAGAGTGTTGAAGAAATTCATTCATCATGGGAAGGACCGTTCGAGCCGCAATTGAGGTGCGTCCCGAAGGTTGCCGAACCACTTCTCCTCCAGAAGAGGATTCCCGGGGAAATCTGCGGTTATTGCGAATACATTCCAGCATGCCATCGTTCCGCCCAATTTCCACATTGAGGGTCATGGAATCCCCGTCAAACGTCATTGAAAGGATATCTCCCGGATTCGAGATGATTCCCTCGGTGAGAAGATGGCCCGCCGCCATCTCTCTCATGTCCGATCCGGAACAGGCGATAGTGATGTAAGGGGTTCCATTGAGGGAGAGAGTAAGGGAATGCTCCATGCTCAGGTTCACCTCGACCTCGGAGAACACCCCATCGGAATATTCCCAAGCTCTGAAACCGCGGAAGGGAGGCAAGGGTGCGTCATTTGCGTACATTGGTTTGGAATTGCTCATAGATGGCACTAATAATGGCAATGAGCGCCTTAATGGGGCGCAGGATTTGCCATTCCATATCTGCCGCAAACGATTGTAAAGCTGAATTTATAGGAAGGCTTTCTCTCCTGATACTTTCCCGCCAGTTTTCGGCTGGTGGAAAACGGTGGAGATATTTTTACCAGAAGAGAATTTAGAAGGATTGAATCATTCGGTCCATTTTTCACAAAAAGTTAGATTTTGGAGGTAAAAAACTGTTAAGACAAACTCGTTAAAAACCGATTAATTGCATATATCGCCGGCACTCCTATTGTTACATTACCAGGTTGAAGGCTTTTGCAAGGGACACTCTTGCAAAAGCCTTTTTTTTACTCTATTTTCGCCGGGGAATGGAAGCTCCGGTACTCCAATTTTCCGACCGCCGAAGGCGGAAGGAAAAAATTTAAGCGCTTAGCCTGTTATAAGTTACATTTGGCAACCTCTAAAAATTAGGTTTACCCGCTCGCGGCGGGCGGGTAAACTTAAGCCCAGAGCATGCCAGCAGTAACAAATTATGGGGAATTCAAAAATTTAATTTTTAGAGCTTCCCTTTTATAATCCGATTATAGAATAGGGCGATGTCCTCTATAAAAGCAAACTTATGAAAGTATTTGAAATAAATGAACGCAACCCGCAGGAAAGGCTCATTAAACGAGTATCGGGCGTTCTGTCGGAAGGCGGAGTCGTCGTGTATCCTACGGACACGGTATATGCCTATGGCTGTGACATCAAGGAGCGCCATGCCATCGAACGAATTTATTCCATCAAAAAAATTCCTCGAAACAAGCCTTTAAGCTTTATTTTTTCGGACATCAGCCAGCTTCATGAATATGTCAGGAATATTTCCGACGCCGCATTTAAAATCATGAAAAAGGCGTTTCCCGGGCCGTACACTTTCATTTTCAAGGCCTCCAGGCTCGTCCCAAAAATAGCCATAACCAACCAGAAGACCATCGGCGTGCGAATTCCGGACCACCGGATTCCCCTGGCCCTGGTAAACTCCCTGGGAAGGCCCATCCTCTCCGCCGGCGTAAGCGCCGCCGACGGTGCCTATGTCATTGAGCCGAGCGACCTGGAAAAGCGGCACAAAAATGAAGTTGACATAATAATCGACTGCGGGCCAAAAATTTCCGATCCTTCAACAATCCTGGATTTTTCGGGCGACGAGATGAAAATCATCCGGGAAGGGAAGGGCGAGCTTTTTTTCCTGTGAAAAACGGCACAGGCCCCCATCGATGAATTATTTTAGCGAGGTGTGTTATGGGCGGACTTCAGGAATTGTGGGTATTGATAAAATCGATTTTCATCATCCTCATCATCGGCGCCGCCGTTGCATGGATATTCTATTACTATAAAAAGAGGGACCTCTTCGGTGGATATATCGGCGGGTTCGTAGTCGGCGTCATCGGGGCCCTCATCGGGGCCTTTATCCTTGACAAGTTCCTCTACGACATCACTGTAAAAATCCTCTCGTTTCTCGCCAGGGACGCCGGTGTGAACATCATCGCCGGTTTCGTGGGCGGCTATATCGCGGTTTTCATCATGAACCGTCTCAACCACGACAAGGAAAGAAAAAAATATTAGTGGCGAGTTTCCCTCCGGGAGGTCCTTTATTCACCCGCTATGCGGGCGATATCGACCCTCAGAAAGCTATTAATTTTTCTTTCGATGCGGAGTACTAAAGCCTTATTTTTGATGATGCTCTCCCGGCGTTCGGGCGTGGTCCCGTATCGTTCCAGGAGGTCCTCCACGCGCCGGTCCACGGACACGATACGTTCGTGCATGACGCGCTTGTCGGCGTAGTAGACGACCTCGCGCTCCTCCAGAGGGCCATCGGGATCGAAATCCGTGAAGAAAACATGTTGCTCCACTATGCAGGCCAGAGAGGGCAGGCCCAGGGACCGGAGGAGTTCCGCACCGGTCACGTCGTGGCGCTCCTTCGTTTCGAGGGAGCGGGTCTTGGTAATGTCGTGGAGAAGCGCCCCGGCTATAATGAGGCCTCTGTCAACGGCTTTGGGATTGACGAGACCATCAACGATGGCCAGGGCCACCTTCATCACCTGAAGTGAATGCGCCACGATGTTCGGGAGCATGCCGTATTCTTCCATGAGTTTACGGCATTCCATCTCGTTCGGTACTCTTTCATGTTCATTTTGCCGGGTGCGCATTCCCGTAACTTATTGGGAAAACTGCCAGAGGAGCAAGTATAATTTTAAAGCTCACAGCGCCTTTACCACGGGAATTTCGCTCCATCTCGTTGTGTAGGCAGGCGAAAGAAGGGAGCGGCGCATCTGCCAGGATTTCCCCATGCCCTCGGCGGCATAGAAGAGCCGCCCCGCGCCGAGTCGGCCGTTGATCCGGTCCACGGTCTCGGAGAGGCGCCGTTTGCGTCCCGAAGCCCCCTGGTCCTCGAAGAGGCTCCGCACAGCGTCGCACTCCGCCACGATCTCCGAGAGCATTATCCCGGTTTTTTTGTAGCGGAAACCGGGGCGGTATATCGATTCCAGGCAGGCCAGGGCGGGGACCAGAAGCTCCGGAGTGTATGAGGAGGGAACGGGAAGGCGAACCGCAGTGAAGTTGGAATACTGGGGTTCCGCCTTGAACCGGTTGGTGGCCAGAAAAACCCCCAGAAAGGAGGCTGCGGAGCCCTGGCGGCGTAGCTTTGCGGCGGCGCGCCCCACATAGGAGGCCAGGGCTTCCCTGAGCTCCCCCAGGGATTCCACGGGCCTACCGAAAGAACGTGAGCTCACGATGCCTTTCCGGGGCGGCGCCATTTCCTCCAGGTCGAGGCAGGGGCGCCCCCTGAGTTCCCAGGCCGTACGCAGGCCCGTGACGGTCATCCGCTTTTTTATCCAGTGGTCCGGAAGGCCACGAAACTGCCTCGCGTTGGTTACGCCATGGCGGGCGAGCATGGCCGAGTAGCTGTGCCCGATCCCCCAGATGTCCCCGACGAACACGCTTTCCAGAAGGTCATCCATGTCCGTACAGCCGCTGATATCGAAGACACCCCGGTCAGGGAAGCGCTTTTTCGCCAGGCGGTTGGCCAACTTTGCCAGGGTCTTTGTGGGGCCGATGCCTATGGAAACGGGAATGCCGGTCCACTGCCGCACCGTGGCCCTGATCCGGGAGCCCCATTCCATGATGTCGAAGCGCCGGGACGAGGGGAGGTGCAGGAAGGCCTCGTCGATGGAGTAGATTTCCATGGATGGCGAGAAGCGGGCGAGGGTTTCCATAACGCGAAGGGACAGGTCCCCATAGAGCGCGTAATTGGAAGAAAAAACCTGCACGCCGTAACGGGCTATGAAATCCCTGCATTTATGATAGGGGGCGCCGAACTCCAGCCCCAGGGCTTTCACCTCATTGGAGCGGGCCACGACGTTTCCATCATTGTTTGAAAGCACCACCACGGGCCTTCCTTCCAGGGAGGGCATAAAAACCCGCTCGCAGGAGACGTAGAAATTATTGCAGTCCACAAGGGCGAACATGGGGCCTCAGAGAGAATGGATTACATGGGCCACGACGCCCCATATCTCGAACTGCATCTCCTGCGTCACCTCCATCGCCTCATACTCGCCGTTCTCCGGGACCAGGAAAATCCGGCCACTCTGTTTCCTGAGGCGTTTCACCGTGAGCTCCCCATTGAGGGCGGCGATGACGATGCGGTTGTTCTCCGGCGCAAGGGCCCGGTCCACCACAAGAATGTCTCCGGAGCGGATTCCCGCGCCCGTCATGGAGTCGCCGACGACGCGAACGAAGAAGGTGGCCGCCGGATGCCGGACCAGAAGCTCGTTTAAGTCGAGCTTTCGGTCGATGTAGTCGTCGGCCGGGGAAGGAAACCCCGCGGGGATGGAGGCCAGAAGAAAAGGAAGCTCCATCCATCCGGTGCGTTGAAACCCATACATGGCGGTCGGCATGGTATCGCGTTCGTGCATCGCAAAAAGGCCTCCAGGTTAACCCAGGGAACCTCTAAAAATTAAGGACAGTCACAAAAACTCATGTGAGGCCACACTCAGGAATTGCGATTTCCCGCCCGCCGAAGGCGGGCGGGAAATCGCAATTTTTATGGCTGCCTTAAATTTTTAAAGTTTCCATAAAATGTAAATACTGGCATACTCAGGATCCAGGTTTTCCCAACCTGATTATTTGAGACTGCTTTTACAATACAAATGTATAGTACTACGGTTTTTTTGCAAGATCTTTTTTTAGCGCCGATAGCCAAAATAGCGGGAGGGGCCCGTCAGGGGATGGAGGTGGGCAGGCACAGAGTCATATTAAAGACAGCTTAAAACCTGCCAATATCGCAGGGCACAGCATTATCAGGTTTTACAGAACGACGGCAAAGCGGGTTTAAATTAAGTGCAGGGAGTTTTAGAGATACTTTTTCTTATGCGACATAATATATATTATCGGAAGTTGTATGTTCCATGTATATAAACTAGATATCGGCATATTCCGAACTCAGGATTTCCAGCCGGACGAAAGCAGGCAGGAAATCGCAATTATTAGAGGTTGCCAGTTCTGAGTTTGTCAGTATTAAGAATTTCCGGTAAACTTAATGTCGAGAGCTGCCTACTGTAAGCTATCGAGCAGACGGCGGGCTTCTACGCTGTCGGGGCGGGCTTCCAGGGCCTTACGGGCATACATTCGGGCCTTCTGTGGATTGTCGTGCTTCCTGTAGAGTTCCGCAAGGGCCAGGCAGGCCGTGGCATTGAGAGGGTCGATTTCTAAGAGTTTCTGAAACTGGTTTTTTGCCTTCACGTCCTGAGGCTCAGGTCCCCTATAGTAAAAGATGCCCAGGTAGAGGTTCATGTCCCGGGACCCGGGAAAAATTTTCAGGGCCTCTTCGGCGTACTTAATTCCCTCGGAGATGTATTTTTTTCGGTCTGCGGCCGGTATTGTATATTCATAGGCCATTCTGTACCTGGTCGTCGTCAGCCCTTTGAGAAGCATGTATTTCTCCTCGTTATCGTAGATTCTGTCTATTTCACGGTAGGCTTCGGAAAACTCCTTCATCGCGAAGGGCATCATCTCATCGCGCAGGTACAGATATCCAAGTGCGGAATGGGCCTCTGGATATCGCCTGTCCATCTCTATCGACTTCTTGTATAATTCAATGGCTTTCGCGTATTCCCCGTTCCTTTTAAAGTAATCGCCACGCGCTTTGTAGATGTAGGCGTACTTTGAATAGGCATCGTCCACTTTTTGGACCACTTTGAATCCAACACCGGCATACCTGAAGTTCCCGTAGCCGATGAGCATGGGTCCAAAGGAATGGTCTTGATAAATGAGCTTCACGTCTATCCTGGCGACCACCAGATTCCTCGCATTCACCACGAAGAGCTCATCGCCTTTCCTGAGTCCTTCGGAGCTGTAAAGCCGCACTGTGGCGCGGCTATTGCTCTGGGCAAACTTCATGAGTTCCTGGCTATGCGCGTCCTCGCGAACGCCGATAGAGTGCACCTCGCCGCGGGGAACGGCGGTCCATCCACTGCTGTCGCTTTCAGTGTAAAACACCTTTATCTTTTCCTGCGGCCGATGCGCCCTCAGGGCCATGGCAAGTATTCCATCGCATGGCAGAGTAATGGCGAAGATGAGGAGCGACGCAATACCGATGAAGTGTTTCACAGTTGCCATGTCAGCGCAGAAACCTGATTGGATTCAGTGGCGTAAGATGTTTTCGCACTTCGAAATGCAGATGGGGCCCCGTTGACGCTCCTGTTGTGCCCGAGCGGGCGATGACCTGCCCTGCCCTCACCTTCTCGTTCTCCTGGACGAGAAGCTTCTTGTTGTGGGCGTAGACCGTAATGAACCCGCGATCATGCTTGAGGATGACCATGTTACCAAAAATCTCCTTCCAGCCGCTGAAAATGACTTTACCCGCCGAAGCGGCTTTAACCGGCGTATCCATGGAACAGCCGATATCCATACCGGTATGGAAGCTCCTCCTGCCTGAAATGGGACTTATTCTGCTACCGAAAGAAGAGGTGATGCGCCCCTTCACAGGCCACAAAAACATCCGGCGCGGCCGAGGCGTTTCCTCATGTTCCACTGCTGCGCGAGCTTCAACCGCTTTCGGCTGTTCCCGCGGCGCGGATTTCTTTACAACGGGCCTCGCGTCGGGAATAAAGATGTCCGCTCCGGCAAGAATGCGGTTTCCTGAAATCCCATTGTGTCGGCGAATTCGTCCTTCATTCGTTGAGAAGGCCGATGCTATGCCCATGAGAGTATCGTTTTTCTTGATTCGATAACGGACACCTTCACGGTTGGGGACCATTATCGTCTTTCCCATCTTTAACATATCGGGGTCACGGATATCATTCGCCTTGATGATTAGACGGTGGTCGGTATTGAAGCGCTTAGCGATAGACCAGAGATTGTCGCCTCTTCGTATAATGTATTTCGAAAGATGCCAGCGCGGGTCTTTGCGGCGATAACGGTTGAATTCGGCCTTGAAGAGGGCATGGGCGTCAATTTCAGTTTCTTCCGGGCCATGGGCGTCAAAAAAATTATCGTAGACGATTCGTCCCGGAGCGGCCCCTTCGGCTTCGGGCGCACTCTCCTCCTCTACTTCCTCTTTCGTTATGCCGTGGACAATGATGGAATTTTCGATTTTTTCAAAATCCCTGTCCCTCTGCAGCGCCGGGCGCGACTGCCCCCCTGAAAGCTCGTCCAGGTTGAGCAGGCACAGAATACCCGCAGCAAGAAACAGGCCTGCAATGGCGTTCCTTCTCTTCATGGTACATAAATCGGACAAAAGAAGCGCCATCTTTAACACAGTTTCCCGGCCCCTTCACCTTGCCGCCTCCGGGTGCTCATGTCGTTTTTCGGGAGCGGTCCTGAATAACTCCCCTCGCAGGCGGTCATGAAGCGACGCCAGGTCAAGCTTCAGTTCGTCGATTCCCTCACCAGTGCGGGCCGAACCCCACCGAGCGCCGGGATGAGCGAGGATTGCCCGGTCCAGGTCGTGTCGGTTTTTAACGATATCGGTTTTGTTGAAGAAAGTGATCAAGTGTTTTGGCAGGACGCCAAGTGCGGTGAGTACCCGGTCTACCGTTTCTAAACAGCCCTGGATGTCCGAGGAACTGCCGTCCACCACATGGATGAGAAAATCTGCTTCCGCGATTTCCTCCATGGTGGAGTTGAAAGACTCAAGAAGGTTGTGCGGGAGGTTTCTAATGAAACCTACAGTATCGGCAAGAAGGACTTTGCGCCCTTCCCCGAGAAATACAGATCTGGTGTAGGAATCGAGGGTCGCGAAAAGACGGTCTTCTACGAATAGGTCGTCTCGGGCAAGGAGGTTTATGAGGGTTGACTTCCCCGCATTTGTGTACCCGATTACGGCACCCATGATCTGGTGCGACCTCGCTTTCCGCACAAGCCTCCGATGGCGCGTGATGCGGTCGAGCTTTTTTTTGAGAACGGTAATCCGGGTAAGGATGTGGCGGCGGTCCGTTTCTATCATCTTCTCCCCGGGACCCCGCGTTCCTATGCCGCCTCCAAGCCTGGAAAGCGCGCCTCCAAGCCCTTTTAAGCGCGGCAGAGTGTACCGCAATTGGGCCAGCTCCACCTGGATTTTGGACTCGGCGCTTTTCGCCCTTCTGGCGAAAATATCGAGGATGATTTCGGTCCTTCCCAGAACGCGGCAATTGAGGGCCTCTTCAAGATTTCGCACCTGGTTTGGTTTCAGGCTGTTGATATCGAAAACAACGAGACGGATGTCCTTCTCTTGAACAATCGTTTTAATGGTTTCAAGCTGCCCTTTCCCCACGACAGTTGCAGCATCCAAAGCTTGCCTGTTAAATACACGGGTTTCTACGACAATGGCGCCGGCGGTCTTTACCAGGAGGGTTAATTCTTGAAGGGACTCTCTTACTTCGTTCTCCCGGCTATCGGCGGTATTGAGGGCCACCAGGAGTGCCCGTTCATCATCGGAAGGGGGGATCCTATTTACCGATGCATCCATCGAAAATAATCCTGCTCCCCGGAGTAATACCGCGGGAAGCGAACCAACCCATGTTTACTTCAAGCGCGTATTTAGCGGGATACTTTGAAGGATAGGTTTTGGAATCGTCCAGGGGGGACATCTCCAGTATTTCCCGGACCACTCCACAGCCGTCTATATAGGCGATGCTCAGGGGGATGTAGGTGTTACGCATCCAAAAATTCAGGCGTTGTTCCGTTTCGAACACAAAGAGCATTCCTTCATTGATAGGAAGCCTTTTTCGGAACATTAGCCCCTTGCGGCGACGAAATTCGTTTTGCGCTATTTCCACCGAAAGAGGTACCCGTTCACCCCGCTGGTTTATTATGATAAGGGAGCATTTTTTTACTTCAGCATGCAGATAACATGTTTCGGCAGAAAAAATAAAAAGAAGTATGATGGAGCAGATCGGAAATATCTTCATTAGAACAAGCCATTTAAAGAAAAGTCAGTTTTGTTTTATTATTCTCTTAGCACTCCATCGTGAATGATCAAGAAGCATTAAGATTTCCTACAATATTTACCGGTAGAACGAGAAAAAGTCAAGTCCTAAAAAATTTTTGGGCTGTCATATAAATTAGTTTTTTTCTCCAGCCTCAGGTGTTCGGAAAAGCATAAGCTTTGTGATTGCCTTAAAAAAATATTTTGGCGCTTCCGGGTTTTGTGTGTCTAACCATGGTTTTACACCATTTTCGGCATCATATCCAAACCGCCAAGGTGAAACAAAATGGCCATACGAAATCTCTCCCTGTTTCTGAATCCGCATGCCATTTTCTTTACTCTT
>JARKUF010000021.1 GCA_029974015.1 Spirochaetota bacterium | reverse complement strand
GGATGCGAATTTCTTCTTTAGTCTTCTTGGATAATTTACGGCCATCATTTGTTTTCATAAGCCATGTTACAATACTAATGTCTACATGTCAATGAACATTTTAGTACAAGTTTAGAATCACAAACAATAAAGTAGTCAATTTCGTCTTTTAATAATAATGCAGTACCAAGTTGGATAGAATCAAGTGTTTTAAGCTGATATTTGTCAATAAGTAATTTTGCATTTGAAGTTATTAAATTATCAAATATAATATGCGTAAAATATGGATAATCAATTTCAAATTCATTTAATAATGTTTTATAATCAGTGTCGGATATAGCTTTTTCGATCAAAAGACGCTTAAAGGTGGAGTAGGCTTCAACTTCTGTAATAACTGAGACAATGACATTGTCAGCCTTATCCATTAGTTCATCAACTTTTTTAGGGGCGATTCGCAGTCGCATAGCCTTAAGTGACGGTGACAGTCCGTCCTTGTAGCGGCCGCAAAACGATACATGAGGCCAATATTAGGGATTATCACTCCGTGTAAAACCTTCACGCCGACGCCATCGAGCGTGATTGACGGAGGTAGGTTACTCGCTACGCCGTGAGGCGGGCGGGAGAAGGGCCTGAGGCCGAGGCTCAAATCCGTGTTTTTCCGCTGAAGCGACGGCAGGCGGGGAATTAGTCCGAGGTGGCGTGTCCGTGGGACGATGGGGCCTAATACTCAGAAGTCGTGGTCCCGGCTGTTAGTGGGATTCAAGAAAGGGGATAGATTGCGGTTCTTCTTTCGGAAGCGGACATAGGTGTTTAGGAGCGGAGAGGGGCTGAAAAAGGATATGCGATAACCGAGTGAGGTCTCGCGGGAGTCTCCGCAGCTGTGGAGTAGGGATGTGGCGGCCCGAAGCAACCGTGAGAAGTCTGCGGCATCATAGTAGTTTCGAGAAATCGGAATGAAGGGTGCCACCGTATGAAAGCGGGTAAATACATCACCGACGGGCCAGGGCATGTTCCGGGAGAAAACGTCCAGAACCCTGTAAAAAGGGAACCGGCCGGTGGTGAAGGCCCGTTGATGGAGGAGCAGTGAGAGAGAAGCGGATACTGCACAGCGCGATAGACAAGGTGTACAACTGGCCCAATCTTCGGAAGGCGTCACGGAAAGTGATGACGAACCGGGGAAGTGGCGGTGTAGATGGGATGAGTGTCGCGGGCTGGAAAAGGAACGAGGAAACGTACCTTAAGACCCTGAGACGTAAACTAATCCGCCGGGAATATCGGAGCAGACCGGTACGACGGCTCTACATCGACAAGCCGGGAAGCAAGAAGAAGCGCCCACTGGGGATACCCACGATTGTAGACCGGGTATGCCAACAGGCGGTGCACAATGTACTTGCGCCGGAGTTTGAAGCTTATTTCCACGAGGGAAGCCACGGGTTTCGACCGGGGAGGAGCACAAAGACTGCGGCAAAACGCATTGAAAAGCTTCGTCGCAAAGGGTATCGCGTAGGTGTGGATATCGACATCAAGGGTTTCTTTGACAATGTAGACCATGAAATCCTGATGGGGCTTATGCGCAAGGTGGTCAAGGACCGACGGGTCCTCGGCCTTGTGCGAGGCTGGCTTAAAGCGGGAGTGTTGGAGGAAGGAAATGTAAAATACCTTACCTCCGGTACTCCACAGGGTGGCGTGATAAGTCCATTGCTAAGCAATGTATATCTAACGCCGCTGGACAATGCGCTTGAAGATGCCGGGTACCAGTTTGTTCGCTATGCCGATGATGTATTGATACTGTGCCGCGACGCCGAAGAGACGCAAGAAGCACTTGAGTGCGCGCGTACGGTGCTTGCCATGCTTAAGCTTGAAATGAGCGAGGAAAAGACAAAGCTTGTTAGCTTTGCCGAAGGATTTGACTTTCTCGGCTTTCATTTTGGCAAAAGAGGCAGGGGCGTGGGGACAAAGTCGCTCAAATCCTTTTACCTGAAGGTGCGGGAATCTACCCGCCGCAATCAGGGAGACATTCCGCTGGAAAAGGTGATACGAAAACTCAACCCTGTAATTCGGGGATGGGGCAACTATCATCTGGAAGGAAGGAATGTGGGACTGTTTACAAAATTGGACAAATGGATACGGAACCGTCTTCGCTCCTATTACTGGAAGGGGTGGCGTAGTCGTGCCATGTTCAATGTCAAACCGTCAAAAGATGATTTGGAACGATTGGGTCTATTGTCTTTGAGATGCATGATAAAGCCAAATGAGCTTCAACTCTCGTTGTTTTGACGTTCCCTGTGAAGGGAAATCTATGGGACGGCCGTATGCGGGAAAACTGCTTGTACGGACGTAACGGGGGCTTGGCCATGGCGACATGGCCATTCCACCCAAAAGGACCCATAAATTGTCACTGCTGACATACTCAGAACTTAGGTTTTCCCGCCTGCCGAAGGTGAGGTGGTAAACATAACTTCTGCTCGTTTGTTTATCAAAAAGAGTAAAATATATCAATAATAAATTAAGGGAACCTCTAAAAATTAAATTATTGAGGTTCCAATAAATTGCCTCGCGAAACCATTCGAACAAATATTGACAGAGCTTTAAAAGCACCCGCGCTTTATGCTGAAAAAACAGGACGACACCGGCTTGCTTGCAGAAAGATTGGCTGAATGCGAATGGCGGGTGCGGATTTTATGCGACGATCATGATCGTCGCATGAAACCTGAATCTCATTCCGCCTCATTCGGGGCGTACACGGCAAAAGAAAGGCGGTCCAGGAGTTCCGTTTCCTCGCGGGTTAGGCTGACATTGGTTCCGCCGATGTTGTCCATCACCTGTTCCGGAGACCGGGCCCCGGCGAGGACTGAGGCGACGCCGGGCCGCTCCAGGAGCCACGCGGCGGCGATGTGGGACATCGTAGCGTTTCTGTCGGCAGCAATGTCCCGCATTGCGTCCAGAAGTTTCTTCACGCCGGGCCAGTAGCGTTTCTGAAAAAAGCGGTAAAAGAAGGAGCGGGCGTCGTCCTTCTTAAATGCTGGAGGTTCCGCGTACTTACCCGTGAGCATGCCTCCTCCAAGGGACCCGTAGGGAATGAGGGAAATCTTCTTTTCAACGCAGGTCCCCTGGACATCTTTCTCGATGTCGCGCTCAAGAAGGGAGTAGTGGGGCTGTAGGGTCACGACAGGGGCGTGGGCGAGGCATTCCAGAATCTGTGCCGTGTTGAAGTTGGATACTCCGATGTAGCGGATTTTCCCCTGCTCCCGAAACTTCAACATGGCCCCCATGGAGTCGGCAATGGGGGTGGCGGGGTCGGGCCAGTGGCACTGGTAGAGGTCGATGTAATCGGCGCCGAGGCGGCGGAGCGATTCGTTCAGTTCAAATTCCATGTAGGCCGGAGAGAGATTGTTTCGGAAGCCCTTCTCTATTTCAAGGCCGCATTTTGTGGCGATGATTATTTTATCTCGCCGTCCCTTTAAGGACCTGCCGATGAGGGTTTCGGCGTGGCCGGAGCCGTAGGCCGGGGCAGTGTCGATGAAATTGATGCCGGCGTCCACGGCGGCGTCAATGGCCGAGGCGGCCAGGGCGTCGTCCCGGCCTCCCCAGTGCGATCCTCCGATGGCCCAGGTCCCAAGGGCGATGCGCGAAACATTAAGGTCGGTGCCGGGGATGGGGAAATAGTCCATGGTGCTACCTCGCTCATTCAAACTGTGGTGTGCCCAAAACGACATTCAACGATGCGGAGCGAATAAATATGAGGGCATGTGATTCCTCGGCCATGGTTATGGCCGAGGATGTATTTTCAAGAGAAAAATTACCCGGACCCTGCCTTCGCTGTAAGCTGTGGCGATGCCTTTGTCGGTGCCGGGGCAGTGCGTATCGTTTCTTCGATTTTTCTTTAGCCTGTTGTGACTATGCGCTCGGATTATGCTTGCAAAAGTATCCGTCATCGTTTATCAGTTGCCAGCCGTATGGTTGTCCGTCGAACGCGAGGAGGACGAAAGATCCATGGTGTACCGTATTGCCGCTTCTTTCATGGTTGTGCTTTCCTGCGGCATGTATCTGGCGATAAACGAAGTTCATGCGCTTTCGTCCCACGAGGAGTGGGCCGCGGTAATCGCCTTTCCGGAAATAGTCCTCCACGGCGGGTCTGCAAGGTCTTCCGGAAAAATTGCCGCTATTGCTTTCGGTTCGCGGGTTGTCCTTGTTCCGGCCGGGAGGGGAAGGAGACCGGTCCCGGTCGCGATGGGGGGAATGCGCAGGGTGCGCTGGAGCGGCCGGGAGGGCTGGGTGGAGTACGCTTCACTTCTTCCCGGGGCTCGGCTTTCCCTTGATGAGGTGTCTAAAGAGGACCTGGAACCTTGCGGGCCCTGCTTTGAAAAATTTTTTAAAAAGGCCGCCGTTTCGTTGAAACGTATTGACAGGGGGGATCTAAGGCCCAGTGCGGTCCCGTATCCGCTGAATTCCCTGGTGTTGACCAGGCGGGAGGGAGTGCTGTCCCCGGCGGGTTTTGTTGGAAGCGAGGAACGGCTCGAAATAAAAAACGGCGTGGTCCGTTATACGCACTGCCTGGGAGGGGGGGCTTCTGCCGGCTGCATAAAAGAAAATGACGATGGGCCCCGGAAAGTTTCGGAGTGCGGAAACCTTGTCGTCCAGATGGGGTCCTGTGAGCGCGGGGGGACCCATCTCCTTGTAAAATTGGCGCCGGGGCACCGAAAAGAGCTATTTTGCCGGTAAGGAAAACAAGTCGGTGAAGAAAGCAGGGTGAGAGCTTCATTTTTCCGCATTCACTGGATCGGCAGGTTTGGATGTTTCATGACCGATGACGAGTTGCTTTCTTTCAACTATGCAACAGTGTATAATGACCGCGCCAAGGTATTCATGGGGACCATGGACGGAGTGAGAGCACAGCTCCGTACATATGACTTCGCATCTGACGAAGACGGGACATCGACGTGTCATTCCGTTTTGGAGCGCCTTGTCGGCGGGGTTTCCTATGGGTTCACGGCCTTTTTCCAAAAGTCCGAGTAACGCCTTCTTCGGAGGAAAAAAGGGTTGAAAGGCGGCCCTTATCCGAGTAGAATGGAGGCTCACAGGGAGGTTCAATATGAAAGGCAATCACGAACACAACCATCACCACTCCCACAGACACGATCATGTCCATATCCATGAGCATGAACACGACTGCGTGAAACACACCCATGAACACAGGCATGAGCACGAACATGCCCATGAACATCGTCATGCCCATGACCACGAACACGGCCCCGACCTTATGGACCACCGCCATGACCACGTGGACAATCACGGCCCGCATGACCATGCCCATGATGGCCATGAACGGGAGAAGCACGGGCACGGCCACTGAGTAAAGGCGGACCATGTCCCCGGGGAGTCTGGAAAAAACAATCGTCGACAGATCTGAGGAATTCTCCCGGGGTAAGATGAGGAACCTCCGCTCGAGCCACGGCTGGGACCACGTCCAGCGTGTGGTTGACCTGGCGAGGTCCATCGCCGTCCGGGAGAAGGCGGACCCTTTCATCGTTGAGGTCGCGGCGCTCCTGCACGATGTTGCCCGGTTCGATGAGGACAAAAGCGGTGGAAAGCTGTGCCACGCCGCGCTCGGGGCCGAAACCGCCGGACGATTTCTCGCCTCTATCGGCCTCGATCCGGAAAGGACGGCACGGGTGGTACACTGCATTGCTGCCCACCGGTTCCGCAATGGCCTGCGGCCAGAGACAGTCGAGGCGAAGGTGCTCTACGACGCCGACAAGCTCGATTCCATCGGCGCCATCGGCATAGGACGGGCCTTCCTCTTTTCCGGCGAGGTGGGGGCCCGGCTCCACAACCCGGACATCGACGTGAGGTCCACCCGGGCCTACTCCGAAGAGGACACGGCGTACCGGGAGTTTGTCGTGAAGCTCCAGTATGTGCGTGAAAGCATGCTCACCCGGGAAGGTCGTCGTCTCGCAAAGGGGAGGCACGATTTCATGAAGGAGTTCTTCGGGCGCCTCCAGTCAGAGGTGAAGGGCCAGCGTTGATTCCGCATGGGATGAGCGGGGAGGCCGTGAACACAGGTATGCCTGCTTTTGGGGATGGGGACGGCCCTGTTGAAATTCGACATGCTGCGGCGGGCGATCATGTCCGCCGCGAAACCGTGAGAGAGGAACAATGATCGATATATTACTTCTCCTGGTCGGGCTTGCGGTCCTCGTTGCGGGGGCCCATCTTCTCATTGAAGGCGCCTCGTCGATTGCGGGAAATTTCGGGGTCCCTCCCATCGTAATAGGCCTCACCATCGTGGCATTCGGCACCTCGTCCCCGGAGCTTGCGGTGAATATCATGGCCTCGGTGCGGGGTACTACGGCGTTGACCCTGGGGAACATCATCGGCAGTAATATCTTCAACATTCTGGTGATACTCGGCATCGCCGCGACAATAACGGCGCTCCGCGTTTCAAAGAACACCACCTGGATAGAAGTCCCCCTGGCCCTCCTGGCGGCCGTCGCCGTCGCCGTGTTGGCCAATGACCAGCTCATCGACGGCAGGGGCTATTCCGAGATTTCCAGGATAGACGGCATCATCCTCATCTTCTTTTTTATTATATTTCTGGTGTACAACTTTCACCTGGTTGCGGCAAACGCGGGGAACAATGAAGCGGCGGCGAAAAAGTACACCACCCCGGTATCCGTCGCTTTTTTTGTCGCGGGCCTTGCCATGCTCGTCGGCGGCGCGCATCTAATAGTGGAGTCCGCGGTGTCCCTCGCCAGGGGGGCCGGGATCTCCGAGCGGGTAATTGGCCTTACCGTTGTGGCCGTGGGGACCTCCCTTCCCGAGCTCGCCGCCTCCGTCGCTGCTGCCATAAAAAGGAATGTCGATATCGCCATCGGAAACGTGGTGGGTTCGAATATCTTCAATATTTTCTTTATCCTGGGGGTATCTGCGGTCATCGCTCCCGTCACCCTGGCCCCCGGCGCGATGGCTGACCTCATCGTGAGCATAATCGCGAGCCTTCTCCTTTTTCTTTTTATTTTTACGGGAAAGGGAAGAGGGATTGAGCGATGGGAAGGCGTGGTCCTCGTGACGGTGTACGCGGCCTATGTGTCTCTTCTGGTTATGAAAGTCTTTTAGACTCCGGCGGGCCGGGAACCTCAGCAATAGAGCTTGCCTTAATGATGACGCGCTATTTCCATCAGGCCCAGGCTATGTAGTTTGGCTCGAACTTCCGCACCATGCTGGGGTTCGACGGGATGACCCTGACGGTGTATCCGAACTGCCCGGAGCGAAGGCACAGTACTTTCCCCTCATAGATACATTCCCCACCGTCCCTGCGTTCGGAGAGGAACATCGGAAGCGCAGCGCCTTCGACGATCTCCCCGGCGGGATTGAGGTTGCCGAAATAGAGTTCCACTTTCACGCTCTCCGGCGCCAGGTCTCCGAGATCGACCGCGGCCCGGACACGAAGCTGGGAGCCTACGGTCACTTCCTTCGCGTCTTCCGAAAAGAGGCCGGTCACGCGGACATTCTTCCATTGCTTCCCGATAGTTTCCTTCCACCTGGAGAGGTTTCTAATTTCGCGGAAGTCCTGTTCGCCAAATTTCACATGGCGGCGGTGTCCCTCCAGATAGAACTTCTCGGTGTAGTCCCGCACCATCCTGTTGGTGTTGAACTGGGGAAGGATGGTCTTCATCGATTCCTTTATGCGTGATATCCATGCCCTGGGAAGCCAGTCGGCGCCCCGTTCGTAGAACATGGGTATAATTTCCTTTTCGAGGATATTATAGAGTGACTGGCTTTCCACTTCGTCCTGATAGTTCAGGTCTTCGTACTCCTCTCCCTTGCCGATGGCCCAGCCGTTTTTTCCATTATACGCTTCGGGCCACCATCCGTCCAGGACGCTCACGTTGAGTCCCCCGTTGGGGACCACCTTCATGCCGCTGGTCCCCGAGGCCTCCTTGGGACGGATGGGGGTGTTTAGCCACACGTCCACTCCCTGGATCAGGTAGCGCGCCACGTTAATCTCGTAGTCTTCTATGAAGACGATCCTTCCGCGGAACCGCTCGTCCCGCACCAGATTGATGATCTGCTTGATGATTTCCTTGCCCATGGTGTCATGGGGATGGGCCTTCCCCGCGAAGATGATCTGGATGTGTTTGTCCTTGTCCAGAAGGAGTTTTTCCAGGCGCTCCATGTGCCGGAGGATGAGGTTTGCCCGCTTGTACGTGGCGAACCTCCGGGCAAAGCCGATGGTGAGGGCCTCGGGGTCGAGGACCGAGTCGGCGCGGTCAATTTCGGTCTGGGGGGCCCCCCGGAAGATGAGCTGTTCCCGGAGTTTGCGGCGCGCGAAAGATACGAGGCGCTCCCGGAGCCGTTCACGGCATTTCCACAGCTCGGAATCGGGAATGGAGTCGATGTTCTTCCACAGCTCCTTGTCCACGGGGCTGTCTATCCATCGGGGCCCCAGATATCGGTTGAAGAGGCGCATCATTTCATCGGAGGTCCAGGAGAGAATCTGGATGCCGTTGGTGATGTGGTCTACGGGGACTTCGTGGACGGGCAGGGAGGGCCAGATGTTTTTCCACATCCCGCGGGAAACTTTTCCGTGGAGTTCCGACACTCCATTGCAGCCCGTTGAGGTCTTGATGGCCAGGACCGTCATGCAGAAAGTTTCGTTTTTATCTTCCGGGTTTTCCCTCCCCAGGGCGAGGAATTCGCCGCGCGTTATGCCGAGCTTTTCGTAATAATGGGAAAGGTAAGTGTCAACGAGCTCCGGAGTGAAGCGGTCATTTCCCGCGGGCACCGGCGTGTGGGTGGTGAAGACATTGCTAACCGCCACGTATTCCAGGGCTTCTTTGAACGAAAGCTTGTGGTCCTTCATCGCGGCGGCTATCCTTTCAATGGCGAGAAACGCCGAGTGCCCTTCGTTCATGTGATACACAGTGATGGTTTTCCCCATGGCGTGGAGGGCCCGAAGCCCCCCTATTCCGAGGACAATCTCCTGCCGTATCCGCATTTCGGTGTCGCCGCCGTAGAGCTGGTCGGTTATCGACTTGTCCTCCATGGAGTTCTCGTCGATGTTGGTGTCGAGAAGATAAAGGGTCACCCTGCCAACAAGGCATTCCCAGACCTGGGCGTACACTTTGTGCCCGGGAAATTCCACATGGATTTTAAGGTTTTCCCCCTTTTCGTTTTTCACGGGGCTTATGGGGATATTGTAAAAGTCGGTTTCCGGAAGGGCCTCCTGCTGCCAGCCGTCGATGTTCAGATACTGATGGAAGTATCCCAGGCGGTAAAGGAGCCCCACGCCGTAGAGGGGAATGCCCAGCTCGCTTGCCGATTTCAGGTGGTCGCCGGCAAGGACGCCCAGGCCCCCGGAGTAGATGGGGAGGGACTCGTGGATGCCAAACTCTGCGGAGAAGTAGGCTATGCCGACGCCCATTTTGAGGCCGTGGTTTTCGTCGAACCAGGATTTCTTCGAGAGGTGCCAGTCGAGCTCGTCTTCCACTTTCTTCATGTGGGCAATGAAGCTTTCCGATTCAGCCGCCTCTTTTAGTTTTGCCTGGGACACGGCGCCTAAAAATGCCACGGGATTGTGGTCCATTTCCCGCCAGAGATCAAGATCCAGGCGGCGGAAAAGCTCAATAGCTTCGAAGTTCCATACCCACCACATGTTCTTCGCGATTTTCATAAGGGGGCTGAGTTCCACGGGGATGGAGGGCAATACTCTGAATCGCTGAATTCTCGGCATTGTGGGGACCTCTCTTGTGATAGTTTTTCCGCTGCACCGTAAGGGAATGGGTCCCTATGATTCGATGCCCTTCCTCGCCGGGACTCCGTCATTGTAGTAGTGGCGAATTTCCCGCATCTCCGTGGCCAGGTCGCATCGTTCAATGAGCTTCTCCGTAGCCCCGCGTCCCGTCAGGACTATTTCAACGCCGAGCGGTTTTTTGTCCAGGAGGGTAAAAAGCTCATCTTCGGAAATCAGGCCGAAATGGAGCGCCGTTACGATTTCGTCGAGAATGACGACACCGTACTCCCGGGATTTCAGTGCCTCGATGGCGCGTCCGTATCCCTTTCGGGCCAGGGCCTGGTGCTCCTTATAGGTGTCATCTCCAACCCGGCAGAAAGACCCGCTTCCAAGCTGTTCCACGGTTATTGTCCCGGAAAACTTCTTCAGAGCTTCCAGCTCTCTGTACTTCTGGCCTTTCATAAACTGGAGGATGAGGACCTTAAGCCCCGCCCCGGCCGCCCGGAGGGCCAGGCCCAGGGCCGCGGTGGTCTTACCCTTGCCATTTCCAGTATAAAGCTGAATGTATCCTTTTTCAAGCATGTTTGTCAGGTTTCCTGCTCGTTGAAGAGCGAAAGATCGTTTACCATGGCACCGTCGGCGAGATGCTCATCCATTAGCCAGAGTATCTCCCTGCGGTTTTTCGCCACCCAGGGGTAGACAAGGTATCCTTCTCTCCTGGCCCAGCGAAGCTGGTCCACGTCGATGGTGTCTACGGCGGGGTGGATGGAGTACGCGCCCAGGTCCCCCACCTCTTCGGTGAAGCGGAGCCAGCCCCCTTCGTAGAGCATGCCTGTCCTGATGTCCGGGTCCAATTCCTTCACCTTCACAAGGGCGAAATGATCAAACGAAGAAATAATGACATCGTCAATTACGCCCTTCCGGCGGACTATATCGGCCACTTTTCTTTCAATGCCCGGGTATTTGTAGGGGCAGTTTTTCAGTTCAATATTTAGCATGGTCCGCCCGCGGACCACGTCTATCAGTTCCTCCAGGGTGGGAATGCGGACCTCGCCCAGACTTTCATCTTTCAGAAAATTGAAGTCAAGCTGTCTCAATTCATCGAGGGTCATGTCCTTTACCGCGCCTCTGCCATTGGAAGTGCGGTCCACATCGTTGTCGTGGATGATGACGGCGAAGCCGTCACGGGTCAGGTGCACGTCCAGCTCTATCATGTCCGCCCCGGCTTCGATTGCTTTCAGGAAGGCGGGCATGGTGTTTTCGGGATATTTTTCCGAGTAGCCCCGATGGGCGATCTTCAGGAATTCTTTCATATAGCGTTTTGAGGAGAATTTCGACGCGGAATTCACTCCCGGGAGTCCGGCTGCTTTCTGTAGTTCTGTTTGATATAATTTTCAAGATACGAATCGGGGTCTTCCACGGCTTCCGCCGTGATTCTGAAGCTGTCCTTACCCATCAGCTTGATCCCGTGGTGATAGTCCTGAAAAAGGTCCTCGCAGAGCTGTTTGATACTCCTGTGGTTCTTCGAAGCCAGGGACTGGACAATCTCGAGGGCCCTGTCGTCAAACTCGAGAAAAATGCCGTGCTTCACCAGATAGTTTTTTTGGAAGCTTTTAATGCTGTCGGTGAGGAGCATTTCGGAGAGGACCCTTTCCGGATCGTTCACCAGGTTTCCGTCCACCATGAGCCGTCGGATGTCCGTGGAGGGCAGGGTTTTTTCGAACTTAATGAGGGTCTTCTCAAAAACGCTCAGGAGTCCCCGGGCCCCGGTCTTTTCCCGGTGGGCCCGTTCCGCCAGAATTTTCAGGGAGTCGTCGGAGAAATCGAGGTCGATGCCATAGGCGCGGAAATCCATCTTCTTGCCGAGGACCACAGTGCTGTAGCGGTTTTTTAAAATGTTGAACAGGCCGTCGACGGTCAGCTCGTTGAGGACCACGTAGACGGGAAGGCGCCCCACGAACTCCGATTCGAAACCGAACTTTATAAGGTCTTCCGTGGTGAGTTTTTGCAAAAGGTTTTGCCGGGCCGCCGATGAAACGTCCCCCTTTTCGAAGCCGATCTTCTGCATGTTAAGCCGCTTGCCTATGATTTCATCAAGGCCCCCGAAAGCGCCGGAGACTATGAAGAGGATGTTTCTCGTGTTGATCTTTCGCCGCGTTACCTTTCCCGTGCGCTGGGCCTCCATGGCCGCCTCCACCTGGGAGGCAAGGTCGTGGGGGGTTTTGAGGTCCACCTCGGCCTCCTCCATGAGCTTCAGAAGGTTGCGCTGGACTCCGGTCCGCGACACGTCGGGGCCGTACATGGCGCCGGAGGAGGCGATCTTGTCAATCTCGTCGAGATATATGATGCCGAATTCCGCTTTCCTTATGTCCCCCTCCGCCTCGTGGACGAGGTCGCGCACCAGGTCTTCCACGTCGCCCCCCACATATCCGGTTTCGCTGAATTTTGTCGCGTCGGCCTTGACGAAAGGCACGCCGATTTTTTTTGCGATGAGCTTTATGATATAAGTTTTCCCTACGCCGGTGGGGCCAATGAGGAGGATGTTGCTTTTGATGTTGCCCACCATCCTCTCTTCGTCGGGGATTACGTTTTCTATCTTCATCCTGTTGAAGTGGGTGCACACTTTGGTGGCGATGACCTCTATCGCATCCTCCTGTCCTACGACGTACTTATTGAGATAGCTTTCCAGCTCCTCGGGTTTGATATCAAAATCGAGCTCTTCGTCATGAAGGCGGGTCCCCTCCTTGGACCCTGAAGTTTCCGCATTCTGAGCGTACTCCTCCATGAGTTCCTTTTTGAGGATTTCCTCGAGTTCCTTTTTCTGTTCGTATGCGGATTTTGCCATTATATCCCTCTTGTTCTTTATCTGGACGGACACTTCTCATGACGCCGCCCAATGGAGCCGTACAGCGTATTATAGCGGTTCTGGACCGTCGGCGCCAGTAAAAAACATCCATGGGGCCAATATACCATCATTTCCCTGATGATCAAAGGAAAATTCGTCCCCCGGGGACCATAGGGAGTCAGCTCCTGCTTGGAATTCCCGGAGCCCCGATAAGCGCGATGGACTATTTATTCGAAGAGTGTTATGTAATGCAATTATTTATTTCATGAGGCTGCGCATCGTCCATTCTATGAGGCGGCAAAACCCATAAATTCGCCGGGACCATCTATCCGGGGATGCATTTTTTACTTGCAAAATACTATACGCATGTATATGTTTACCGTAAAAACTGTACGAGGTTGACGGTGAAACCGCAAATAGTAGCACAAAAAGTATTGGGGAAAACGCCTTCAGTCAAGATGTTCGTCTGCCCCGACTGTGGCGCCGTCCTGGTTCCCGAGGGCAGGTGCGCCTACTGTAGAATCTGCGGTTTTTCATTCTGCGGCATGTAATTACGAAAGGCAATCTCTAAAAAATAGGTTTTACCCCCCCGCCTTCGGCGGGTGGGTAAAACCTAATTACTGAAGGCAACCTCTAATAATCTGGTTTACCCGCCCACCGAAAGCGGGCGGGTAAACCAAAGTCCTGAGTATGCCAGTAGTTTCAACCATTAGGAATTCCAAAAAAAATCTTTTTTTCGGTTATTTAATTGACATTTACATCAAAAAATATGAAATTGCTCAGTAATTTCGGTCAGAATTCGCGCATCTTCCCCGACAAATAAATAGCAGGTTTTTTGCCTTCAGGCGGAAACGGGGACAAAGTAAAACCCAAAAAATTCCGGACATCCCGGTATCCGGAAAGCGCCTTATGCGGCATTCTCTACTTTTAAAGGAAGGCAACCTATAAGTATTCAGTTTTTCCGCCCGCCAAAGGCGGGCGGAAAAAACCAAGTGATGAATTTGCCAGAAGGCTATCCTATTTATGGGAATCTTAAAATTTTTTTTAGAGGTTCCCGGAAATCATTCAGGAACGGTCCCCATGAGAAAGATTCTTGTATCTTCCATAACCCTTGTTTTGCCTCTGATTTTTTTCCCGGTTTTTGCGTCGGAGACGGTATTTCTCGACAACGAGCACATACAGGAATTCAGGGGAAAACAGGGGCGGTGGCTCCATCTGGAATCGAAAAACCAGCTCGATGCACTCCTTTCGAAACAAGAGGTCGATATTGCCGATGTGTTGAGGATCAACTCGGCGGGGCATGTGCGAAACCTAATTGGCGCATACTCTTTCATCCCATATTCTGAAAAATGCCTTCAGGACCTGGAGTCGAAGGGATGCCGGCGTGCTTCCGTGGAATGCAGGGACGACCAGTTTATCTGGCCCCTGGGAGATGTGTCGACTCTCACCTCCGTGTTTGGGCTTCGTTGGGGGGAGATACACCCGGGCCTCGACATGCCGGTGCCCCGGGGCACCATCATCAGGGCCGCCAAGGACGGGAGGGTTATTTCGTCCGGGTACTGCGGCGGGTACGGCCGCGAAGTGGTTATCGAGCACCGCAACAACTACATGACAAGATACGCCCATAACTCGGTGAACTTCGTGAAGGTGGGCGATTTCGTGCGCCGGGGGCAGGCAATAGGGCTAGTGGGAAGCAGCGGAAGGTCCACGGGTCCCCATCTGCATTTTGAGATACGCCTCAACGACATTCCCCTGGATCCCCTGGATTTTCTACCGGATAACCCATCCCTCCATGTCAGTGAGAGGCGTTTGAAGAATTGGCGGTAAAACCACCGTAAAAAAAAGGGTTGCCGCAGTCGGTCGGCAACCCTTTTTACCGTATTTTCCGGCTTCTTTTTCGAAATCCGCTATTGGGCCTTCCTGTCTAATTCGCTTTCATATATAAGGTCTTGCAGCCACCTTTTTATGTTTTCCGGATCGTCCCAGGATTTGCCCTCAGCGCTTTTACCTCCAATCGATTTACGGAACTGGAAATCCATGTTCGCTTTAATCACCTCTTCCTCTTCCTTTGTGCCCTGGGCCGCTTCATTTGTCAGGTTGCCTATGATATTCTTGATGTCTTCTTGATGGTTGTTGTAGATGAAGATGATGTTTGGCCCGGATTTTAAGCCCCAGTGGAAGCCGTCGCCGATGTTAACCGCGAAGGTTTCCGTTACTCCATCTGCGTCGGCGTCCTCGGCGAAGTAAATCTTTTCGTCATCGGTTTTGGCGACCACATAAGTGGCGAACTTGAACTCCTCATCGCCGCCTCCGAGGATGAGCTTTCGGGGAAGCCTGACTCTTTTCACAAAGAGTCCCGACTCCTTTCTGCTCGTTAGCAATCGCTTGAATATGGAAACATGCTTTTCCAGGAAGGCGTTCCTGAGATTGGAATAAAACTTGCCAAAGTTCCTGGCTACGAAACCGTCAACACCAGCATTGTCGATTTTTTTGAGGACTTCCACCCTGCGTTCGGTAATCCTGACATAATTCGGTTTTCCGCTAATTTTGTTCAGGTTCAGGTCCCCCACGATTTTGTCCTCAATCTCCAGGAGGGTTTTCCGGACATTGATCTCGTTCAGGTTGTCGTAGCCGTCCTTGATGAGATACATCTTCTTGTCTTTTATGATCAGGAGGCTCGCCACGGAACTGTCCATGTTCGGTATACGGGCGAATTGTTTATCGGAAAGCTCGATATGCTGATAGGCGATCCTGTCCTCGGTGTACCGCGATACGTTTTCAAGCTCTATGAGCTGGAATTCGGTGTCCCGGGAAATGAGGGGTACCGAGATAAGTAGAATCATGGTGAGAAGGGCAATGGAGTACGGTCGCATGGGGTTACCTCCCTGTCGTGTATCGTTTCATGACAACATTCCCTTGTCGCATTAAAGGCTTACTTTCTCGTATTTATATCCTTATTTGTGATATTTGTCAAATGTTTTCATGTACCTGGTTTTTTTTTCCAGCTTAGAGGATTTATTTGACATGACATAATCTGCATCCAGAGTTGCGGTGAAAGAAAAAATATTGGTAAGAAATGCCTGATGTGATAAGATGGGGTTTAATGTTGTTTGTATACATATTTATGGTTGTGTATAACTACTGACTTCAGGGAATCTATAAGTAATGCTGTTTAGTTTCCCGCCCGCCTTCGGCAGGCGGAAGAACCTTAGGCAAATGAAAAAACCGGTTTTTTCCGACCAAGGCGGGGGAAAACCTGAATAATTGATCTAGTTTCATATACCGCCGCCACGTAAAAATGTGAAAGCCGTGAAGCATAAGGAATGCTATTTCTGCGATCCTGGCCGTTTCCTCTTCCCGGAGTATGACCGTGATGCGGAGGGCATACGGGCAGAGATGGAAATTGGGCCCCAGCACCAGGGATGGCCCGGGATACCCCACGGGGGCGTGGGGATGACTTCCCTTATCGAACTGGCGGACCTCCTCCACGACGACACGCTCCAATATCCTCTTCTGGTGAATTTCAGGTTCGGCGGAGATCGCCTCTTTATCGGCGACAGCGTCGTCCTCAAAATGCAGCGCCGTGACCACGTCTTCGAAGGCCTCATCGCCAAGAAAACCGGCGGCGCCCCCTATCTTACCTGCTCCTTTGAATCACCTGCGCCTCCCATGTTCGGGAAGGAAATGATAGGGCTCCGGGAGTTGGTTGATCAGCCCGTGGTGAGCTCGAGCCCTCTGGTGATGCCCAACTTCGCCAATCGGATCGTCTACACAAGGGAGTCCCAGGAGCTCCACAGGTACAGGACTTTCAAGTTCAAAGAGATCGACACCGAGCGGGTTTACATGAAATGCGGCATCACCGACGGTTTGGAAAACGCCGGCGGCTCAGATATCAACCGCCTGGGAGGGGGGTATCTGCATCCCGGCGCTCTTATCACCATCCTCGATGAGACACTCGGGTGGGCCGGGTTCTTTGCCGCCTGGCAGGGGGGGGTGACAGTCGCCATCTCGGCATATTTTCTCAGGCCCGCAAAACCCGGGGGAGGCATTTTCTCTATAGGAGTCTGCGACGGCACCAGAGGCACCTTCAGCAGGAAAATGGTGAACTGTTCCGGCGGGCTTTTCGCCAGGGCCGCCTCGGGCCCGGAAGTCATCGCCTATTCAATGGGCAAGTGGCTCACTCGACCCGAGTTCAAGGAAAAAATGCTGAAATATTTGGGCTCCTATTCGCTATAGTCCTCCCTGTCCCGCTTCCTCCACTTCGCCCTGTCAAGTTTTGTCCAGCTTTCCACCACATGCCGATTCAGGCTGTTTTCCCTGTCGCGAGGGACTTTCGGTTTTTTTTCTTTCGTCTTCACATGTCGGAGCCGGGCATTCAGCTCTTCCTGCTCTTTCACGGTGAGGGCGGATTCAGAGTCAAGGAATTCTTCCATCGAAAACCTCAGAGGAAGTGCGGACGAGGCCCTCTCCACATACTGTTCCATCCTTCCCCTGTTTACCAGGCCGTCCCGGAGCCGCTGCGGCACGGCGTTGACTCCGAGGTGCGCCCCGAGAAGCACCCCCACAGTGGAGGCGAGGGTCCCCGCAGCGCCCCCTTCCTCCGCGGCACGGAAGAGGGCGTCTCGAGGCACGCCGATATGTGCCTTAAAAAACGAAAGCGCGAAGGGCAGGAGGGTCAGGGGATGGTTCACTGATGCGTGTGTTATGGTGTGTCCCAGCAGATTTCCCGCGTGTTCGCAGATTTCTTTCTCGCAGGTTCCGGGCCCTTCCCCGCGGCACGCTATTTCCATGGCCCGAAGGAGATGGAGCGATTTTTCCGCCATGCGTTGCGGGTTGAATTTCAAGTCGAAAATCCGGGGCGGATTTCCGGCGATGGCCTCCGTTGCGGTTTTTGCGGCCTCGATGACGAGGTCCGCGACGCCGTCGATTACAGTCGATGCGCCCAAGAGGGATGCGAGGACGGACACCATGATGGCGGAGCCCGCCGCGGCGTATTCGTCGCGGGTGACCATCGCGGCGAAGGCGAGTGTGTCGAGGACCAGGTTTCCGCTACGGCGAAAAGGGTGCGTGGCGAAGGGGAGGAAGAGGAGCAGGGGCGGCGCAAGGTCCGCTGCCCTGCCCGACGGGGCGTCGTTTCCGCCCTCATCGAGGGCCGCGCATCGGCGTATCATCTCCCGGAGCAGGAGGTCGGGATGGCGGAAAATGCCGTGGGGGCCGCTCCCGTGGCGCGAAGCGGCGGCGATATGGCTGATGAAACCGGTATCTCCCTTTCTTTTTTCTTTATCGGCCAGATATACCACAAGGGCCATCTGGGAGGCCGCCGTGTAGAGGCCGGGCTTCTTCCAGCGCGTTTCCTTTCCTTTTAGAGCGGGCCATGCATCGATGTATCCGTCAATTTTCCCAAGGGCCGCGCGGATATGCCCCTTCCCCAGGCCGTTCAGAGGCGATCCCAGAGCATCGCCAAGAATGCCGCACCACCAGGCCGCGGCGGCCCTGTCGAAGGGGACGTCCATGGAAGTATCAACTTTTCACGTTTGCCATGGGGTTCTGCCCTGCCCAGTCGCTATACTTCCTGTCTGTTGTGAAGGTACACTGGGGGACCAGGACGGGTACGTTCTGGACTCCCAGACAGGAGCGGTCAGACATCCAGTCAGCCGGGGGAATGTCCCTGGCCATGATCACATACATAATGGCGTCGCTGTAATCCTCCTTGCTCCTGAGGTCTTCGCTGCCCAGGCGGAAGAAATCGGCTGTCCCTCCCTTAAAAACTCCTTTATCCAGGAGGTCGAATCCGGTGCTTTTATTCCGGATTGTGCGGTAATTTATATAGGTGTGACCGCTCATCATATTGTCGGCCTTCAGTTTGCAGTATGTATCGCCGTCGATCCTGGTGGCAATCCAGAGCCAGTCGTGTTTCATGGTGAGCTCAATCCGCTTTATCTGCTTGAAGCTGTTCTCTTTAATTTCCTCCAGGTAGTCTCTGGGCTTTTCCGCCGGTTCCCCGCTTCGGCCGTAAATTTCCGTGGTGATGAAGGTGGCCTCGTTCCCGTCCCTGGCGTACCATATCCCAAGGTATTTGAATTCCTTCCTGATCTGTTGAACATTAAGAAAGAGGGCGTCGCCTCTCAGGCCGCCTTTGAATTCGGTTTCGATTATCTGGTGCATGGGTCCACCCCCGAAGTTTTTTTATTAGTTTTCTCGGCAATTCCGCGGTGTCAATGATAATTGCGGATGATATCCGGGCTTGAAAAATGCATTGTTATGCATTAATTACTCTGGGGCCTTATATTTTCTTCCCGGGATTTAGAATTCCCCGGGGATCGAAGGCCCTCTTGATGCGGCGCATGAGGGCCAGCTCCGCTTCATTCAGGGCCATGGGAAGGTATTCCCTCTTGGTAAAGCCTATTCCGTGCTCGCCGGAGATAGTCCCGCCGAAAGATATCGCCGTGCCGTAAATGATGGTCCGCAGTGCCGCTATAAGCGGCTTCCATTTTTCTTCCGGCATGCCCCCCTTTAAAACGTCCACATGGACATTTCCGTCCCCGGCGTGGCCGAACATGATGGAGCGAAGTCCCCTGGAGCGGAACTCACGTTTCAAAGTGATGATGAAATCGTGGATGGCGGCCCTGGGAACCACGGTGTCCTCCGCCAAGAAGATCGGGCTTTCCCTGGTGATGGCTTCACGTATGGCCCGCCGCGCCTTCCAGATAAATGACCGCTGTTCCGCGGTGGCCGCCGCGATGACACTCTCCCCGTCTAATTTCAGGAGGCGGGTGATGGACTCCGCCTGTCGATACACGTCCTCATCGCCCGGGCCGTCCAGTTGGATGAGGAGATGGGCCTTTGCAAGGGGGAAGGGCATTTCCCGGCCCAGATAACCCGCCACGAGGCGAAGGGCGTCTTCTTCCATGAACTCGATGGCCGCGGGAACAATCCTGCCCGAGGTGATTGTATGGACCGCCTTCAGGGCGGTCCCGATATCGTCGAAGGGGATGAGGAGGTCTATGGAAGCTGGCGGCGCCGGGACAAGCTTCAAGAAGATTTTTGTGATTACCGCCAGGGTCCCTTCGGAGCCGGTGATGAGGGCCGCAAGTCCGTATGGCGTGGCGTTCTTGATGTATTTCCCCCCGGTAGTGATGATTTCTCCCGTGGGGAGGACGAACTCCAGGCCAGTCACATAGTCTTTCGTGGTGCCGTATTTCACTGCACGGGGGCCGCCGGCGCTTACGGCGACATTCCCCCCTATTGTGCAGGAGTCGAGGCTCGAGGGGTCCGGAGGATACATAAGGCCCGCCCTGAGGGCGTGCTCCTGAATATCCCCGGTGATAGCGCCGGGTTCTACCACGGCCGTAAGGTTTTCCGTATCGATTTCGATGATGCGGTCCATCTTCTCCAGGGAGAGGACCAGGCCCCCTTCCGCCGGTATGGCGCCACCGGCGACTCCGGTGCCGCCTCCCCGGGGAATTACGGGAAGGTCGAGGGAAGAGCAGACCTTCATCGTTTCGCTCACGTCGACGGCAGAGCGGGCCATCACCAGAATGTCGGGCGTTCGCTCCATGTCGGGAGTTTCGTCCCGGGAGTATTTTGCCAGAATCAGGGGATCGGTGGTGATGGTTTCGGGGGGAAGGACCTCTGAGAGCCTTCGTACCGCGTCCTCAATTTTTGTTCGATGGGTCATGGCCCAATCGGCAATTCGCCGGGACCTTCATCGTATTTTCGCGTCGATGTTGCCGCGAAGATACTGTAAAAATGGCTCGAACCCCTCCCCGGTGAAGGCGCTCATCTGGAAAACCATCATATTAGGGTTGGTACGCTTCACATTTTCCAGGACCTCATTGAGGTCGTACTCGATGTGGGGGAGGAGGTCAATCTTGTTCAGGAGCAGGGTCTTCGAAGAGATGAACATTGGAGGATATTTCAAGGGCTTGTCCTCCCCTTCCGTGACCGAAAGTACCACGATCCGCTCATCGTCCCCGAGTTCGAATTCCGCGGGGCAGACGAGGTTTCCGATATTTTCAATAATCACCAGGTCCAGATCGTCCAGATTGAAGCCTTCCAGGCATTTCATTATCCAGGAGCTTTCCAGGTGGCAGTCGCTGTTAAACAGGGACGTTTCGATCTGGACGATGGGGATGCCATGTTTAGCCAGCTTCTCCGCGTCCTTTGTCGTCTTGATATCGCCTTCAATGGCGGCAATCCGGTAGTCCTTTTTGAGGGCCCCAATGAGCCTGTCGGTGATGGTGGTTTTCCCTGAGCCCGGGGAGCTCATGAGGTCTATCATATAGACTTTTTTCTTTTTCAGGAGTTCCCGGATTTCAGAGGCGCGTTCCCTGTTGGATTCGAAGATGTTTTTCAGTACTTTAATTTCCATATCGACCTCCGGATGTGGTTTCCAGGCTACAGGGGCGGCGGGAATCGGCAAATATATTTTGATGCAAGAGAGGAAAAAAAACACAATTATTGACAGGACCGGGGGGGATATGTATATTCAGGGGTAACTACGGTCAAAGCTTCGGCGGTAACAAATCCCGAAATCCGCAGACCGGGAAAATGCCGGTGCGGGACAATAGGCAAAGGAGGACAGGATGATAGATTCCATCAAAAAGGCGCTTCTTACGGGGGTAGGCCTGGCGGCCATGAGCAAGGAAAAAATTGAAGAGTGGGCAAAAAATTTCGCCCAGGAGGCGAAGCTCGCCGAGGGGGAAGGGAAGAAGTTTGTCGAGGATATCCTCAAACAAACAGAGGAGGCCCGGAAAAATGCGGAGGAGCAAGTTTCCAATTTTACCAGAAAGGCCCTGGACAAGTTAGGGCTCCACACAAGGGCGGAGTACGACGAGCTTAAAAAGCGTGTGGAAGATCTGGAAAAGAAGCTCGAGGAGAGGGAAGGCCAATAAGGTGGTCCGCATATCCGGGGCCGCCTCGGAGATGGACATCCTGGCTAAGGAGCTCCCGTGGGAAGTGGGGGTGCTCCTTAGCATGGTGAAACATGCCCGGATGAAGATAAAGTCCGAGTACCGTGTCCTCGCGGCGATGATAGGCCGCCATGACATGACCGGCAACAGGATTGTGTTTGCCATAGTGACGGCCTCTCTGATAATAGGTCCCGCATTGATGGTGCTTTCGGGGATACCCCCCTTGTGGCGGGGCATTTCCGTCCTGGGTCTGGCGGGCTTTATCGCTACGGGCCTTTGGGCTTCATGGCGGTGATATCGATCGTCTGGAAAGGGAAGATATGAAAAAGAAGGTGGTGTCGTTCCTGGCCTCGGGCCGTGGCTCCAACTTCACTGCTGTGGCGGAAAAGATCAGGGCAGGCGATATCGACGCCACCCTGGGTATTCTCGTGTCGGACAGGGAAGAGGCAAGGGCCTTGGAGACTGCCCGACAATACGGGATGGGGGCCCATTTCGTGGACCCCAGGGCCTACGGCGGGAAAGGGGAGTTCGAAAAGGCGATTATCGCCCTTATGAAAAAGGCGAAAACGGACCTCATCGTCGCGGCGGGATACATGAGGATTCTATCTCCCGTTTTCGTAAAGGCCTTCGCCAACCGCATAATCAACATCCACCCGGCCCTGCTTCCCTCGTTTCCCGGCGTGGACGGGCAGAGGCAGGCCTTCGAATACGGGGTGAAGATAAGCGGCTGTACCACCCATTTCATCGACGAGGGGACCGATACGGGACCCATTATCCTCCAGGCGCCGGTGGCCGTGGAAAAGGATGATACCGCGGAAAGCCTCGCCGCGCGAATTTTAAAAGAAGAACACCGGATCCTCCCGGAATCCGTGAGGCTTTTCTGCCAGGGCAGCCTTAAGGTGAAGGGCAGAAAGGTCATCATAATATAAAGGAGAAACGAATCATGGCCATTGTCAGCATTGTAGCGGTGTACGCCATTTATTTAGTCATTATCCTTATTGCCGCCCATTATTTGGGGATTTTCACCGCAAAAACGGAATACACCAGAAAGGAACTGACGGACATGAAACCCCTGGTGGATACAATCAGGGGAAAGATGACCATGAAATACAGTATTTCCCTGGTTATCATCGTCGTCCTGGTCACATCTCTTTCGGGTATTCTCCTGGCCCAGATTCCACACTGGCTCTTCCAGTCGGCCCTCGTAACGGCGGCCCTTTTCCTGGTCCTTCCGCCGGTTAGAAAGTATTTTCTGGACCGCATGGTGGTTTCTTCGGAGGAAATGGGCGATACGGCGGCGAACATCTTCGTCAAATACTGTCGCTTCATAATACTTGGATACGGGACCGGGTACGGCTCGGGCCTGATGTTTTATTGGAACGAAAACAGGGAGATGTACTTTCTCTGGTTTGCCCTGAATATCGGCGTGGCGACGGTACTGATGGTCCTGACTGCGCGCTCTGTCATTGCGGAGCGCTAAGGCCCGGGGAGGGCCGAGGCCGGGTAATGTGGCGTTTCCGTTTTCCTGAAACACCCGCCCTTGGTCCTTTCTGCGGCCGGCCAGCGGGAAAAATGACAAAATAAGTGATTGTTTGATTAGTTTCTGGCTAACATTTCTTGCGATATTCGGAGAAAAAAAACGAATTTTCTGTTGACGCTCCACTTATCTCTTTGTATTATATAAGGTAATTTTGGCAAGCTAATCGGTGTATTAAGTAATACCGGTCTCTGGCCGGTATTGCAGTCTTTGCGATGCCATCACGGCATTGCGGTTTTTAAGAACGCACTCAAAATTACAAGGAGGAGTTTGTATGAAAAAACTTCTGTTACTGGCGGTTGTGATGATGGTAGCCGCCGCTTTCGTGGTATCCTGCGGACCCAGAGGGCTTGGCGGACAGGTCAAGGGTGAAAGCTTCAAAACCGAGGGTTGGCTTAATGATGATACGTTCAGGGTGACTTCCACCGGTGCGCCTAAAGCTGGGTTGACAAACAAGATCCAAAGAAGAGGAACGGCGAAAGAAGCCGCCATCATGATGGCGCAGAAGACCATTATTGAAAAGTTCAAGGGAGCACGCCTTGAAGGCGCCGCTGGCGCGGCCGATTACGCGTCCACCGGTATCGCCGTCATGAAAGAATTCGGCGGGGTCGTAAGGGGTGGTTCTGTCATCAAAGAAACCTACGACGAAGACGATAACTGCGAAGTCGTATACGAAGTCATCGCCCGCGGCTTGAAGAAGAAAGTAGAGGGCGGGGTCCAGTAAATAAACCCCTATAATTGGGAAAAAAGCTGTGATGACAATCACAGCTTTTTTTTCGTCGTTCTGGAGGTTTAAAATGAGACAGGGATTATCATTGAGTTTCGCGTTTTTGCTCGTTTTTTCGGCTTTTTCTTGCCAATCATTCGAGGAAACGGTACAGGCTCCCGAAGAACCCCAGAAAACGGTCGTAGAACCACAGAAAACGGAGCCCCCGATTTCTTTGGGATGGATAGATGGGGATACGTTCAGAGTCATGGCGGCGGGTTCCACCAGGGACAGCGCCATTGCCGGCGCACAGAATGCGGTCATCGAAAAATTCATCATTGAGAGAGTGAAGGTATCGGGGCCGGCGGCTGACCCGAAATCGACCGGCGTAGATATAGTCAACGAGTTCGGGAGCGCGGTGAAGGGCGGCTCGGTCATACGGGAAAAGATTGAGGAAGGTGGTATACTCCGGATTGTGTACGAAGTGAAATCCGACAACCTAAAAAATAGGGTGCGGGGCCGCAACTGATATCCGGCATTCCCGGATGTGCGGATCGAAGTTTGGGCAAAAAAAACAAGGGGTATTTTCCCCTTGTTTTTTTGATGTATAAATAATGAAGGACCGGCGGCGTCCTGCTCTCCCACACCGTTACCAGTGCAGTACCATCGGCGATGAGGGGCTTAACTTCTGTGTTCGGAATGGGGACAGGTGTTTCCCCCTCTCCATTACCACCGGAATAACTACATATATCTGTCAGGGCGGTTTTCTGTCAAATTTTTTTTTGCTTTTTTTTCACTTTTTTCGTATTTTTTCCTGCCTCCGTCCCTCGATTTCAATGGTGACCGGCACTCCCTGAAGGCCCAGAACATCCTGAAGGGATTTCTGAACATACCGAACCAGGTCCTTTTTGAACAGGTCGGGCCGATTGGTGAAGAGCTTGAACCTCGGTGGTTGTGTGCCAATTTGGGTCCCGTAATAAATTTTCACGGATTCTCCAAGGAGGGGGTTCCGCTTTCCGCGCTGTATTTCCTCAAGCATCCGGTTTAGTTCAGGGGTCTGGACATGTTTCGCCGAACGTTCGTGCAGGTCAAGGGCCATCGTAACCAGCTTGTGGATCCTTTGCTTCTTACTGGCGGAGATGGAGATGATG
Organism: Spirochaetota bacterium; assembly: GCA_029974015.1. Lineage (GTDB taxonomy): Bacteria > Spirochaetota > UBA4802 > UBA4802 > JAGODF01 > JAGODF01. Next base: position 79,188 of record JARKUF010000021.1, on the reverse strand, counting down.
GGGAAATCCTCCGCGCGGTAGTACGTAAAGATGATTTTGTCCCTGTACTCGTTGAAGGTTCCCGCGTTTTTTTCAATGGCGTCCCACTTGTTCACGGCGATGATTACGCACTTTCCCGCTTTCAGTATCTCGTCGGAGATTTTCTTGTCGTTTTCCGTGAGCCCCAGGGTGGCATCCACCATGTGTATCACCACGTCCGATCTCCTGATCGCCTCCATGGTGCGTGTGACCGAGAAAAATTCAATATCGCTCCCCACTTTGCTTTTCCTCCTCAGCCCCGCAGTGTCGGTGATGCGGATTTTTTTACCGTGGAACATGAAGTCGCCGTCAACGGCGTCCCTGGTGGTGCCGGGAATTTCGGAGACGACGGCGCGTTCATACCCCATGAAGGCGTTTAGGAGCGTCGATTTTCCAGAGTTAGGCCTTCCAACGACGGCGATTTTCACTGCGGGGACCTTCTCGTTGCGTTGTTTCCGAGGCAGCAGGGCGGTAATCTTGTCGAGGAGTAGGGTGATATTCCTTTTCCTGAGGGCCGAGATGGGAACAATATCGTCAAGCCCCATCTCGTAGAAGTGGGCCATATTATGAAGGTCTTCATCATGATCCATTTTGTTTACGGCAATTACGGAGGGAATTGCAAGCTTTCGTGCCAGCTCAACCAGAGAGTAATCGAAAGGGGCCGGGCCGGGATTTTCGAGAAGAAGGACTATGAGGGAGGAGCGACCAAGCTGCGAGTGGGCGGCTTCCAGGATAGGCCTCGACAGTTCCGAATCGCCGGAGAGGTCCAGGCCCGGAGTATCGGAGAAAGTGAAGGCGGCGCCTTTGTGTTCCACAGTGAAGGATATGATGTCCCTGGTGAGGCCCGGATGGGAGTCTACTATGGACTTTTTTTCCCCGATGAGAGCGTTGAAGAGGGTCGACTTTCCGACGTTCTGGCGTCCGATTATGGAGATTATCGGAAGGTGGTGATTCATCACAAGCTCCTTTTCCCCTTTCACACAAGGGTCTATCAGTTTAATGTATGTGGTCCCGCTTCAAAATAGCGGAAAATTTGAAATTAAAAATCGAAATTAAACTAAAAAAGCTCTGTCGGGGCGCAATTTCAGGCTAAAAAAGAAAAAATATTTACTCGAAACAAAAAGAAACCTCAAAAAAATAAAATTTTCAAGGAGTCCGTAAGAGATTGCCTTAAATTTTTTAGATTCCCATAAAATGTAACTACCGGCAAACTTAACAGATAAATTTTTCCGCCCGCCTTAGGCGGACGGAAAAATTGAAATTTAGAGTTTGCAGAAAATTATTTATTTAAAAGTATTTTTTTGCTTGCATTTATTTATAATATGAGTACATGTAATAAATGTGGGATCTTAAAAAATATTTTTCAAGATCCCCATGGATTGCGACTTCTGGCAAACTCAGCACCCGGGTTTTTCCGCCCGCCGAAGTCAGGCTGAAAAACCAGATAATTAGAGTTTGCCATAAGAAATTCTTAAAAGAAACCGGCATGAGAAAGTAATTCCTTCATTCGTATGATGCCGTGAGGGACTTAAAAGTAGTAGCCGTTAAATAAAACAATAGAGGTGTGTTACAGATGGCAGGGAAAAGTGTCAAGCAGTTAGTAGCGGAACAAAAGAGGGCGCAGGCGAAGGAGAAGAAGCTTGCGAAAGAGCTTGGGGCAGTCAAAGCTTCCTTGAAGAAGCTCGGACCTGCAATCGCCGCGGCGAAGAAAGCGGAAGCAAAGAAAAGCGCCGGCAAAAAGAAAGTCAAAAAAGTCGTCAAGAAGAAGAAAGCGGCTCCGAAGCCCAAGGCCATGATCTGAGCCTTCAGGTACGTTCTAACTGGTGCAATGGGGAGGAAGCCTTTTCTCCCCATTTTATTATCCTCATTCGGATGGTATGAACGCCCGAAGGATGCTATTCCCTCCTTTCGGCCCGGTTCTCCCTGCCCTTGGAGAGTCAAATAGGGTCAAAATGCCTTTAGGCCCTCCTGAACCTGCCAGGTACCTTGAAAACTATCGTCTTTTTTTACTTTCGTGGCTGTAAGCCCCCACCCGAGTTCTTAGAGAAACCATATAACTTCCTTCAGAATAGCATTTTTCCCCCCACTCCGGATGCTTTGAATATGTATTATCGGGTACCGTCATTTTTATTGTGAAGTTTTTTATACCATTTTTTCGATACTAATAGCAGGGAACCTCTTAAAACTTAATTTTTAAGATTCCCTTTTATTGTCACTAATGGCAGGATTAGCATTCGGGTTTGTCCGTCAGTTGAAGGCGTGCGGAAAAACTTGATTTTTTGTTGTTTATGTAATGTAAAATTTGAGTAAAATCTCCGGGTGAACGGGGTCATAGAGTGCTTACGGTAAAACATCGCAAGGACAGGGCATTTAACAGGATCGATGAGGTTTCGGAGGCCCTTGAATTACTCCTAAACCAGTTTATGCAGCGGAAGCTCTTCATCAAGAACATGGTGGAGAAAAGCGAGGTGAAGATCAACGAAATCTTCGACGACAACACTTTTATGGTCATAACAGACCCGGAATTTGTTCCCTCGGGAGATAGCTTCACTGTGTACGGCCTTCTGGACAGGTACATCGAGTTCGAATTACGGGTCAAGGAAGTGAGGGGGCCTGGATATTTTCACTGCGAGTGCCCTCTTGCCAGGCGGGCCTCTGCGGGGCGCCGGGATGTTCGGTTCAAAGTGAATGAGGAAGATGTGGTCGCCACAAATTTTAAATTCTCCAAGTACACCCTGGAGCTGACCGGTTTCACCATCCCCACGGGTATCAAGGTGATTTTGGACCAGTTCCACTCCTCCCACACCGGCCTGGGTGATATCGTGAAGGTGGACGTGTTTCCCCAGGGAGACCTGCTTCTGAACGAGGTGAAGAAGACCGGTAACGCCGTTTTCGTGGAAGATGCGGCGAACATAGATTCCTACGTTCCAACCATTCCCGATATGGTGGACCTCAAGGCTGTGTTCGGCGGTGAGTTGAAGAATCAGGTAAAAAGAAACGTGGAGAGGGGCTATAAGTCGATGATTATCTGTCCCATCATCTATCTGGACGATGAGGAAAAGTCGGTCCCCTTCGCCTATATCCAGGTCATTTCCCTGAAGGAAAAATTGGGATTTGAGAAGCTCCTGGAATTGAAGGACCACTCCTTCAAGCTGGTGGACCGTATCCGTGACGCCAACACGGTGCTGCTTCCGGTGCACCAGAGGATTTTGGATATCAGCCATGGCGGCGTGCGGATGAGAATTACCGACGCGAACCTGAAAAAATCCCTCGTCAAGGCGAAGGGCTTTATCTTCGATATCGTCTTCAAGCTTCAGGCCCCCATCACCATTTACGGGGACATCAAGTACACAATCCAGGACGAACAGGGGGGGATGTACATTGGCGTGGATTTTGCGGGGAACTCTTCCCGGAAGGACGAGATGAAAAGATACTACTCCATGGTGAGGCCCATGGAGATGGAATACAAGAAAAAACTGCTTAAGGAAGTGAAGCAAAAGGAGATAAAGCGGCAGGGCTGATATTTCAGCCTAACATTCCCTCGGCGATCCTGGATGCTTCAGCAAGGGCCCCGGCGAGCTTATCGGGGTCCTTTCCTCCGGCCTGGGCCATGTCTTTACGGCCGCCGCCGCCCCCTCCCACCATTTTCGAAGCTTCTTTTATGATGCCGCCGCAATCGATCCCCTTCGCCACCGCGTTCTTCGTGGCGGCGAAAAGGAGGAGGGCTTTGCCGCCGCTGCGTGAGCCGAACAAGACCACGGACTCCTGCTCCTTTGAGCGAATGAGGTCCGATATCTTGCGCAGCTCCTCGATGTCCGCCGCACCAAAGTCCCTGGACACGATCTTCACCCCGGACACGGTTTTTGCATGGGCCAGTAGATCGTCCACATTTGAAGCGAGGGAAGTGAATTTGACCTTCTCGAGCTCTTTTTCTAGGGCGTGAAGTCGCACGGCGGTATCTTCCGCTTTTTTTAAGAGCCCTTCCTCGCCTATGCCGAGGCTCCGTGTAAGGCCAGCAATGAGGCTTTTCTGGACATTGTATCGGTCCAGAAGGGCCTTCAGAGTGACGGCTTCGATGCGGCGGAGGCCAGCCCCGGGAGAGGCTTCCCGGATGATGGTAAAGACCCCAATTTTTCCGGTATTGTCCACATGGGTGCCGCCGCAGAGCTCCATGCTAAACCCCTGGACGCTCACAACGCGGACCGTTTCCTCGTATTTTTCGTCGAAGACCGCTATGGCACCCCTGGCGACTGCTTCCTTCAGGTCCATGATTTCCGTGGTGACGGCGTGCGCTTCCCAAATCTTATTATTGACGATCCTTTCAACTTCGGCTATCTCTTCGTCGGTGAGGGCGCTGAAGTGGGTGAAATCGAAGCGCAGGCGCTCCGGGTCAACCACGGAGCCGGATTGCCGCACATGGTCCCCCAGGACGGCCCTGAGGGCCGCGTTGAGCAGGTGCGTCGAAGTGTGATTGGCCCGGACGAGATTTCGCCGGACAATATCGATTTCGGTTTTGGCCCTCTGGCCCTCCTTCAAGGCCCCCTTCTCCACAGTCCCAAGATGGATGATGGTGCCGTTTTCTTTAACAGTGTCATGTACCCGAAAGACCGCCCCGTCAAGGGCGGCGATGTACCCCGTGTCCCCCGTTTGGCCTCCGGATTCTCCGTAGAAGGTGGTTTCTTTTGTCACTACCATGCCGTCGGCGCCTTCTCCGAGTGCGGCCACGAGGCCCGTTTCGTCGGCGAGGCAGAGGAGGTCCGACACCGCCGTCGTGCGCTCGTATCCCAGAAAGGCCGTGGGCCCGGCTTTCCGGTGGAGGGCTTCAAGGGTTTTTTCACGAGCTCCGCCGCCGCTTTTCCAACTTTTCCGGCCACGTTCGCGCTGTTTCCCCATTTCTACTTCAAAGCCGGCGGTATCGACTGCCAGGCCCTGTTCTCCGGCGATTTCCACGGTCATCTCCAGGGGGAAACCGAAAGTGTCGTAAAGTACAAAGGCGTCATGTCCAGAAATGGCCGCACCGCCCTTCGCAGCGGCGTTTTTCATGACCTCGCTTAGCCGGTCAAGGCCGTTTTCCAGGGTTTCCAGGAAACGTTTTTCCTCGCCCTCCAGGAGGTTTTTCACGTTCTTCGCGGCCCCGGGTATTTCAGGATAGTGGCCCCCCATGATTTCCACCAGCGGGTCCACCATCCTGCACAGGAAAGGCTCCCGGACGCCGATAAGGCGTCCAAAGCGGAGCGCCCTGCGGATGATGCGGCGGAGGACATATCCGCGCCCCTCATTGGAGGGGTAGGCGCCGTCCGCGATGGCGAAGGTGAGGGCCCTGGCATGCTCCACAAGGATGTTTATGCTCTGCACGGCGTCTCCTTCGTATGCTGTGCCGGTTTCCCCGCTCACGAAGTCCACTAAGCGCTTGAGCTCGTCTGTTTCGAAGATGGAATCCACGTTCTGGACCAGGGTGGCCAGGCGCTCAAGGCCCATACCGGTGTCGATGCCGGTCCGTGGAAGAGGGGTCTGGATGCCGTCAGTGTCCTGGAAGAATTGGTTGAACACCAGGTTCCAGTATTCAAGGAAACGCTCGCAGTCGCAGCCCGGCTTACAGTCCGGGGAGCCGCATCCGAAGGACGGGCCCCGGTCCAGATAAAGCTCCGAGCAGGGCCCACAGGCGCCGGAATCGCCGGCGGGCCCCCAGAAGTTGTCGGCCTTGCCCAGGCGGACTATCTTTTTCGCCGGTACCCCGATGTGCTTTTCCCAGAGGGAAAAGGATTCGTCGTCGTTTTCGTAGACGGACACCCATATATGTTCCGCGGGAAATCCGATCACCCTGGTGGAATAGTCCCAGGCGTATTCGATGGCTTCCTTTTTGAAGTAGTCGCCGAAAGAGAAGTTGCCCAGCATCTCGAAGAAAGTGCAGTGGCGGTTGGTTTTTCCCACGCGCTCCAGGTCGCTGGTGCGAAAGCATTTTTGTACCGTGGCGGCCCGTGTATAATCGAGCTTCACGGCGCCGGCAAACATGGGCTTAAACTGCACCATTCCCGCCGTTGTAAAAAGGAGAGTGGTGTCGTCACGGGGGATAAGGGAGCTTGATGGGACGATGCGGTGCCCCCGGTCTAGGAAAAAATCGAGGAATGATTTACGCAGGTCCTTGACGGTGTGCATCTTATGCTCCTTCTATATTGTCGGGTCCTTCTTTTTTCAGACGATCCAGGACCCGGGCGCAGATCTCGTGGTCGAAACCGCGCTGCCTGAGGAAAAAGGCCGTTTTCTGCAGGGGGTTTGCCCGTCCCTCCAGGGACCTGTATTTTTTCTCCGCAACCCGGTACACTTCTTCGAAGTTTTCCTCTGGATATTCCGAGCTGTCCAGGGCTTTCCGCGCTATGTCTCTGGATACTCCCCGGGCCAGGAGCTCCTTTTTAAGGAGGTTTTTTCCCACGAGCTTCGCCGTTCGGCGCGCCTCGATGTAGGAGCGGGCGTATTTAAGGTCGTTCAGATACCCGGCATCGGCAAGGGCCGCGGCTATTTCCCGTATGATGTGGGGGGAGAACCCCTTCCTGGCGAGGTGTTTCTCCATTTCCTGGGAGGTTCTATTTTTGATCGATAAATAATCAAGCGCTTTTTGGCGGCAAAAAAACCTTTCCGATTCTTCCCGGAGCTGGCGACATGCCATGTCATCGAGGACCTGGCCTTTCGAAAGGCCGTACTGTTCCGCGATCCCGGAGGGAAGTTTCAGGATTTCCCCGGAATCGAGGGCCACCTCCAGGTGGTTCGGTTTATATGTCAGTCCCGTTATGGTCACCGTATTATTCACAGTTAAAGGGTAGTCGCAAAAATTCGGTTTTTCCGCCCGTCGAAGGCGGGCGAAAAAACCTGAAGGCAGCCACAAAAACAATTATTAGAGGTTGCCTTTTAACGTTCCTCTGAAGAATAAAAAAGGGGATGTCCCTTTGTTGACATCCCCTTTTTCGCCCGATGGGACCCTTTTTTAACGTTTTGAGAACTGGAAGCGTTTCCTGGCCTTCTTGCGCCCGTACTTCTTTCTTTCCACTTCCCTGGAATCCCGGGTGAGGAAGCCCTCACTGCGCAGGGGCTTGGTGTTTTTTCCGTCATGCTTCTGGAGACAGCGGGCTATTCCGAGCTTCACTGCTCCGGCCTGGCCGGACCAGCCGCCTCCGTTGACCGTGGCGAAAATGTCGTATGTCCCCACGGCGTTGAGGACTTCCAGAGGCTGTTTCACCTGGAGGACCAGGGTCTGGCGCCTGAAGTAATCGGCCACGGGGAGGCCGTTTACGGTGATGGAACCGCTTCCGGGCTTGAGCCACACCCTTGCCACGGAGGTTTTTCTTCTGCCGGTTGCGTATAAATTTTTGTCGCTCATCGTTCGCTCCTACAATTTTCCTGTGCGTTACACTTCGAGTATTTCAGGTTTCTGGGCGGCGTGGGGATGTTCGCTGCCCTTGTAAATCTTGAGGTTTTTAAAAACTTTCCTGCCGAGTCTGGTCTTTGGAAGCATGCCCCACACCGCGTGCTCGATGACGAACTCTGGCTTTTCTTTTATGACTTTCTTGATGTTGGTGAACTTCTCGTTCCCAACGTGCTTGGTGTGACGAAAGTATTCCTTGTCTTCGCTTTTACGCCCCGTGAGCTTCACCTTTTCCGCGTTGATGATGATGATGTTGTCCCCTCCGTCCATGTGGGGGGCGAAGCCTGGCTTATGCTTGCCGCGAAGCACATCGGCGACCCTGGTGGCGAGCCTGCCTAAAATTTTCCCCTCGGCGTCCACGATGTACCACTTCTTTTCGATCTGGGAGGCCTTGGGCGTAAACGTAGTCTGAATGGCGCTCATTGTAATCCTCGTATTTGCGTATTATATGCCAAAAAACGCGCTGTTTTCTCAACGGGATAATCTGTGGATTTTCCTGAGAAGTAGGAAGCAAGAATATTGAAGGGGTGTTTTTTGTCAATAAAAAAGAGCATGGATGGTTTCCGGAACGGGAATTTTGGCCCGAACTCCGGACCCGCCCCCTAAAGGGGACGAGGATTATCTCAGAGCGAGGGCCAGGTCGACCAGGTTGTCCACTTCGCTAAAATAAGCCGTGTGGCCGTTTTCCGCCCATTGGGTTTGGGAGACGGTGAAGACGGACTGGTAGGTCCCCAGGACCTGGGCCGATATCATGCCGTCAATCGAGAGAGATGGGGTGTTTAACCTGGGTAAGAGGGCCCAGGAGCCAGCGGCGAGGAAGAGCGCCAGTGCTGCCCCGGTTAAGGCCCTGTTCCGGACAATTTTTTTGCGTGCGGCAATGACCCTGCCGGCAATGTCCTCGTCCCATTCCGCGCTTTTGAGCCGGGAACTGACGTCCTCGGCGACGATGCCGTTTCGTGTTTCACTCATGGCCTTCATATCCTCCTTTTATCATGAGCTTGTAGAGCTTTTCCCGCCCCCTGCTTTTCCTCGACTTTACGGTCCCTGGGGAAAGCTCCAGGCGGGCGGAAATATCCATGTCGGAGTACCCATCCACTGCAAGCTCGAAGACGGTCCGGTACTTCAGCGGGAGGTCGCCAATCGCCTTTCGGAGACACTCCATATCCGGAGCGGGGAAGTATTCCCGGGGCTCCGCGCTTCCCGCTTCCTGGACGTTCAGGTCCGCACGGCGACGGTCGTGGCGGTCAAGGCGCTGTATCATCCTCAAGGTCTCATTTTTGGCGATGGTGTAGAGCCATGTGGAAAGCGCGCTCTCGCCCCGGAACCGATTCTTAACCAGGCTCCGGTAGGCACGGAGATACGTTTCCTGGACAATATCGTCGATGGCGTGACGATACCTTGCCGGCAGGTATCCCTGAATGGCCGAAAGCACCACGGCCTTGGTTTCTCGTACTATTCCGGTGAAGGTTTTTTCATCCATTAAGCCCCCGCCTCCTCCGGCCTCCTTTCGCAATGAAAGGCCGGAGGAGGGTCCGGCATTAGTACCCGGGCCGGCCATAATGGGGTCCAGGGCACATTTTACGGTGCTGGGACCTTATGGCCTTAAGCTTCGTTTTTTGCTCGGCCGTCAGTACCTTCTCAATTTCGAGGCGATGGGTGATCTTCAGCATTTGGACCTCGATCCTGAGATCGGAGATCTCCCTGAGGGTGCTCCTCACCGCGGAGAGATTGGGGTTGTCCTCCAGGAGAAGCCTTTTTACGTGGGTCTCCTTCGGGCCGATCTTTTCCTTGTACTCCAGCAACTGCTTCCTGTGGTCGAGATTGACTGCTTCAACCCTGGAAATCTGTGCGTCCGTAAGCCCCAGGGACTGTTTCATCGCAGAGGGGTTCCCGAAGAACATGGAAGGCCCTCCCTTGCAGTCCATCATGTGGGGGGGGCGCCCTGCGCGCCTGTCCGCACGCCGCGCGGGCTGGGCTTCAGCAACCGTGGCCATAACAATGGCCAGGGACGCCAAAATTCCAATGGCAAACGCCATATATTTTTTGCTCGGTTTCATCAGTACCTCCGTTCTAATAAAAGTACTACTTCGACCCGATGGCGTCAACGGCGGTTCCTTTTTTTCGCGACGGCGCCCCGCATGGATGTATGGAATCGATAGGAATTCTCAATAAATCAGGTTTACCCGCCCGCCGAAGGCGGGAAAGCACATTTTTTAAAGGTTGCAACATACCGTTTGAGCTACTATGGTCGCTGTATCGCGAGATGAAGTAGGAGGAGACTTTGATAGGAGTTGTGATGGCCACGATGCTTGAGGCGAAGCCCCTGGTGAGCGCCCTCGATTTGGCGCCGGACGGCGGACGTCCCTTCCGGGTTTTTCGCGGCAGGGGCCTTTGTCTGGCGATTTCTGGAATTGGGAAGGTGAACGCTGCTCTGGCGGTGTCGTATATGGCCCTTGAACTCGGGGCGAAAATAATCGTAAACCTTGGTGCGGCAGGCGCCGCCGGAGAAGGGGCCTCCCCGGGGCATATCTTTCAGGTTGAACGCGTCATAGAATTTGACGGGCCCCGGGCGGGAGATATGCGGATTGGCCGCCCGGAATTACTTTCAGGCTTTCCTGGAGCGTCCCTGGCCACCCGGGACGTCCCGACGGTGGAGCGGGAAGACAGGATGGCCATTGCGCCCCACGCGGAACTTGTGGACATGGAGGGTTCCGCGGTACTCCGGGCGGCAAAGCTCCACGGGCTTCCCTGTTACATGTTCAAAATTGTGAGCGACACTCCGGACCATATTACCGGGGAGGAAATCGTGGAAAACATCAGGAGGGTCCGGGGGCTTCTTTGCGATTTCTTCCTTAACAGGGTCTTAAAGGCGCTCCCGGAGGCGCGCGAAAAGTTCTCTGTCGATGACCCTGGAAAGTGAGTTGAGGACCTTTTCTCGGGGAGCTCCGCGCTGGATATCGTAACGCGCCGCAAGGACGAGAGCGTTTACGTACAGATCGTTCGTTTCATTTCTCATGCTTTTTTCTCCATGGTTGTGCCTGGGATAATGTATCGGCATAAACATACCAGAGCTTAAGGCCCGGGGGTGTCCCTCCGTTGAGTGTGAATTAAAATCCGGGTGAACACACTGTCGCGAGGAGCGCAGCGACGTGGCGATCTCAAAAGGCAAGAAATTAGCCAGTTGAGTTAAGGGAAAAGAGATTGCCACGCCTCGATAAGGCCGAGGCTCGCAATGACACTATTTAAGCCCGAAATTTAATTCTCTTCCCCTCCGTTTCTTCCCCGGTGTAAGTTTTGAGCTTGACATTACCGCGATGCTATTTTATTCAAGTTAAGATACTCCTCCCGCGTTCCGGCAAAAAGAAGACATCCTAATCACTCCGGACGTCCCCCGTAGACGAAAGCAGAGGACCGAAGTTGAGGACCGCAATGGAGAAAAACGACAGGCGGCTTGATATCGTAATCACCCGGATAGAGAAGGCGCCCCATATCCCCAACATGGTGGTGGACCAGATTGTGAAGCTCATCTCCGAAGGCGTCCTGAAACCCGGGGACAAGCTGCCCTCTGAATTGGAGATGACCCGGCGTTTCGGCATCAGCCGCATCTCCCTCAGGGAGGCGATGAAGCTCCTGGAGGCGAAGGGATATATCGAATCCCATGGCAGGAAAGGGAAATATATCAGGCCCCCGGCGGACAACGCACTGACCTCCACCATCGAGGGTATGATTTCGGTGAACCACGACAAGATATGGGAGCTCCTTCAGGTGCGGCGCATCATCGATTCGGAGGCGGCGGCCCTGGCGGCGAAAAAGGCCACGGAGGAACAGGTGAAGGGGCTCTTTTCTTGTATCCGGGACGTGGAGTCCCTGGGGGCTGACGTCGCCATTAACAAGCGCGAGGGAGGGAGGCTTTACTCCAAGTTTTACAATGACCTTGCCGATGCCACTAACAACGCCATCTTCGGCCACCTTATGAAATCGATCTCCTCTATCCTCCGGGGGGCCTTGCCGTACAGCCGCACCAAGCTCCAGGAGGTGAAGCACAGTTCCAGGGCCATTTACGACCAGCATGTGCGCATTCTCGCGGCGATAGAAAAACGCGATCCCGATGCGGCGAAAGCCGCCATGTTGGACCACATTGAGTGGATGGAAACGACGTTGAAGAGGATACTTGGGTGATGGTGAATGGTGAATGGTGAATGGTGAATGGACGAGGGTGATGAGGATTTTTTTGATTAGTGATATTCATGGCGCTTTGGACCGTGTTGAGAAGGTGGGGGACAGGATTGCCTCGGCGGACCTGGTGGTCCTGGCTGGCGATTTAACCCTGAAGGGGGGGCGCGCTGAGGCGGAGGCCCTTCTGGATATGGTGGCGTCCCGGAACGGAAATATTGTCGCGGTCCACGGAAACATGGACCGGGAAGAGGTGAATGAACTCCTTGATGAGCGCGGATACGGCTTACACGGCCGGGGGCGCATTGTTGACGGAGTGGGCTTCTTTGGCATCGGTGGTTCCAACCCCACGCCGATACGGACCCGCAGCGAGTACTCCGAGGGCAGGATCGCGGACCTCCTCTCACGGGGGTACGACTCGGTTCGCGACGCCGAAACGAAGGTCCTGGTGTCCCATGCGCCGCCGAAGGGGCTCTGCGACAGGACCTTCTTTTTTATACGTGCCGGAAGCACCGCCCTGAGGGATTTTCTGAAGGCCCATGGCGATGTCCGGCTCTGCCTTTCGGGACATATCCACGAGGCCTCCGGGACCTGTTTCGAAGGCGGCGTCTGCGTGGTGAACGCCGGCGCCCTGAAAAGCGGCCGCTATGCGGAAATCGAGTTAGGCGAAAACATTACTGTCCAGAGTGGCAGGCTCCGGTGACCGCCCGGGATCGGCAAAAACCGGCTTCCCATTTCCAGGGCCCCGGATAAGGCGGTCGCCAGTTTCAAAGGACCGCAGGGGGAGATTCTCTGCGGCTTCCATTTTTTTCGTATTGACTTTTTCCCCTGTTTTAATAGCCTTTGCAAAATTTTTGCCTTTGTACCTTGGCGCTGTACGTGAATCTTTCTGGCGGTAGTATGGAAAAATCCCTTAAAATGTATATAAGTGCCCTCCTTGCCGCGGGCTTTTGCCTCACGCTTGTTTCCGACACGAGGGCCGACCTGTTTAACTTTATCACGGTGACCGACATCGTGAAAAAGGTAAAGAAACGCTTCGGCGAAATTGATTCCTACCAGGCCGATTTTTCCATGACATCGCACAAGCTCGGCGCCGTGATGCGCCAGACCGGCACGGTGAAATACAAGGCGGCCAACAAGGTGCTGATCGACAGCTTCGGGTCCCGACGATACCAGATCGTGTCCGACGGGCGTAAAATGTGGATTCACATCCCCTCAATGAACGCCGTGGTGAGGCAGGACCTGAAATCCGATTCCGACTCCATTTTTAGCGCAGGCACCAAGAGCGGCCTTAAAAGGCTCTTCTCGAAATATCATTATAAGTTCGCGTCGAAGACCCAGCCGGAGTTGCAGCCCGACGGCTCAAAGAAATACACCCTGTTCCTCAAGCAAAAGGAGAGCAGGGGAGGGTTCCGTACTATGAAGCTCTGGGTGAGCGAGGATTTCCTCATCACCCGGGCAGAGGGTGAAACCGCCATCGGGAAAAAGGTCGAGTTGGAATTCAGGAACATCAAGACCGACGTGTCCCTGCCCAACGGGCTGTTCAAGTTCGACATACCCGCCCAGGCTAAGGTCGTCATCAATCCACTGATGAGTGAGGAGTAAACGAAATTGGCCAGCATTGGAGAAAAACTGACATCAGCGCGGGAGGCGAAAAAGCTCACGCGCAAGGAAGTGGCGAAAGAAACGAATATCCCGCCCCGGTACGTCGAAGCCCTGGAGGAGGAGGATTTCGAGAGGCTTCCCAGCGAGACATACGTGATCGGCTTCCTCCGCTCCTACGCGGATTACCTGAAAATCGACGCCGAGGAGATTATCCAGGCCTACAAGGGGTTTAAAATCGGCGAAAGCGCCACGCCCCTGGAAGAGCTGACCAAGCCCACCCGTTCCCCCATGCTGGTGGGCCTCACCTCCTACTTCAACAGGTACCGTAATTACATGTTCATCGGCGTCATTGCCGTGGGGTTCCTTCTGGTCATCATGCTTTTAGTTTCCATTTTCTCGAAGAGGGTGAGCGTGGGTTCCGACGACGGCATGGCGAGCCTCAAAACCCAGTCCGGGGACAAAAAATCGTATATCGGCAACTATCATAAGCTGGTGTTCCGCAACGATACTGGAAACGCCATCGTGTCTACCAACGAAGGCGTCTTTTTCACCGTGGACCAGAGGGAGGCGATGTTCATACTTCGGGAGCTTAAAAAAAAGGACTCCGCCCTGCTTGAGATATCTCCCGGCAACATGATGGAAACCATCGTCCTGGACCAGCCCAAGATGGTCCATATCAAGGGGTGTCCCAGGGAGGTGGAATTCACCCTGAAGGCGCTTGCGGAAAACAGCGCCAACATCAAGGTGCGCCTTGGTAGACAGCTTGAAGGCGCCGAAACCACGGCCCCCGCCGCCGAGACGGACACGAAAGCCGAGGTACAGCCCCAGGATTCCACGGTAATAGCCCGGGACGAGAAAAACCTCAACATCACCATGGACGCGCAATTTTTACAGAAGTCCTTCATAGAGGTCTACCTTGACGGCATGCTGAAGCGCCGTGGAATGGTCCCAGCCGGCATCAAAGAACGCTGGGAAGCCGCGAGCCACATACAGGTCCGCATTGGGAACGCCGGGGGCGTGAAGGTTAAGATCAACAATATGGACTACAACTGGGGCGGCCCCGGCCAGGTGGCGAACAAGGTGGTCACATGGAAGAAGGACCCGGAAAATCCCAACCGCTGGCACATAGTGGTTAAAGACTGGTAATCCTTGCTGCGCCCCGATTCGCTTTCGTACTACATCGTTTCCCTGGGCTGTTCCAAGAACCTCGTCGATTCCGAGAAACTCAACGGCGGGATGCTCGCGGCCGGGTTTCTCCGCGCCTCGGAACCTTCTGGTGCCGACATCATTATCATCAATACATGCGGTTTTATAGAGGACGCGAAGAAGGAGTCCGTCGATGTGATCCTCGACGCCGCGTGTCTTGAGGGCGAAGGGCCCGCCTCTCCTGCTTTTCCGCGGCGCCTTGCCGTGGCAGGCTGCCTTGCCGGGCGCTATCCCTCTGAGCTCGGGAGGGGCATTCCGGAAATCGATTTTCTCTACGGCCTTCTGGACGATGATTTCATCCCCGCCATGTGCCGGGCCTTCGGCATCGCCCCGGCGCGGCCCCGCGGTAAAAGGGCCCCCCTCGACGAGGGGGCCCCGTTCGCCTACATCAAGATTTCCGAGGGATGTTCGAACAACTGCAGCTACTGCGCTATCCCTCTCATTCGCGGCCCTCACCGTTCGTTTTCTCCGCGCCAGGTCCTCGACGACGCGAGGGAAGCCGTCGCCCGCGGGGCGTTGGAGCTGAACATCATTGCCCAGGATATCGCATCGTACCGGAGCGGGAAGACAGGCCTGGCGGGCCTGGTGAAGAAAATATCATCCATTGAGGGAGTGCGTTGGATAAGGCTGCTGTACTGCCATCCCGACCATGTGGACGACGGCATCATTGCCCTCATCCGGGACGATTGCCGCGTGCGAAAATATATCGACATCCCCTTTCAGCATGCGGCGCCCCGCATACTGAAATCGATGGGAAGGAAGGGAGGGCCGGAGCAGTATTTAGCCCTGATTGAGAAACTGCGAAAATCCGTGCCGGGGATCCACATCCGATCAACCGTCATGGTGGGTTACCCGGGCGAGACGGAGGAAGAATTTCGCCTCCTTGTCGATTTCCTGAAATCCGCGCGTCTGGAACGCCTGGGTTGCTTCATCTATTCGGGGGAGGAGGGCACCAGGGCTTTTCAACTGGGCGACACCGTCCCGGCGAAAACGAAACGCGCACGGCACAGGAGGATCATGACCCTTCAGCGGCGCATCTCCCTCGCGAAGATGAGGGAGATGGTGGGCCGAAAGGTGGAGGTCCTGGTGGAGGAACACCAGGGTGGTGATCGCTGGATCGGCCGCAGTGAGTTCGACGCCCCGGAAGTGGACGGCATTTTTTTCTTGACCTCGAAGAAAGCCTCCCTCAACACTATTGTCAGGGCGGAAGTGACTGATGCCGTGGAGTACGACCTCGTTGGCATGTCATAATAGATATCCGGTCCTTTCGTACAACGGTGGAAAAGATGAAAATCACCAGAGACATTCTTCTGAACGTGCCCAACCTTCTCTCGGCCCTCCGGATATTCCTGATACCCCTCTTCCTGTACCTCGTGTTTTTGCGCACGCCCGTTGCGATGTTCTGGGGGCTTTTCGTGTTTATGGCGGCGTCCCTGACGGACCTTATTGACGGTTGGAGCGCCAGGAAGCTTAACCAGGAAACGGAGCTGGGACACTTCCTCGATCCCCTGGCGGACAAGTGCCTGGTGATCTCCGCCTTCATCGCCTTTCTGTTCCTCGATCCCCTGATACCTTTCTGGATGGTCCTGGTCATCGTGGCCCGGGACCTCCTCATTACCGTTATGCGGTATCTTTCCCTGAAAAAAGGGACCGCCCTGCGGACAAGCAGGTTTGGCAAGGTGAAGACGGCGTTCCAAATGGTGTCTATCATCATTATAATAATGGTTTTCATTGCCCAGAGGGCCTGGATTGTGGTACGGCACGATTTCCCCGTAGAAGGGCCTCTTAAATTCATAATAGTCTACAATATCCTTGCCTCGGACCATCCGCACAGGCTTCTCATCGCGGGGCCGTACCTCCTCATGGCCCTGGTGACCCTCATGACGGCCCTCTCGGGACTCCGATATCTCTTTACGAACTGGCGTGTCTTGATGCCCCCGTACCGACAGGGAGGGAACGGCTAATGTGGTGGAAAGAATTATTCTTTACCGCGTTGTACGCGGGTTATTTTCCCATCGCCCCGGGGACCGCGGGGACTCTTGTGGGGATGGCCTTTTATTTCCTTGAGTGCCGGATTCTCGGCCCTTACGGCTGGATTGCCAATGTTTGCCTCGTGGCGCTTCTGGTGTGGCCCGCCATCAAACTTGGGGACGCCGGTGAGGAATACTTCGGGAAAAAGGACCCGCAACAGGTGGTCCTCGACGAGGTCATGGGCTATTGGATATCGGTGCTCTTCTGGCCCTTCAATTGGAAGATTGCACTCGCCGCATTCTTCATTTTTCGCGCAATGGACATGATCAAACCGCCCCCTATTCGAAAGATCCAGGAAAAAAAAGGCGGCTTTGGGATTATGATTGACGATTATCTTGCGGGCCTGTACACTAACGTGTTCATGCTTTCCGCGGTTTTTGTCCTGCGGTTTTTCGGAATTGAAGTCTTGTAAGGAGAATGTTTCATGACGGCGACTCGTCATCTATTTCCGATATCAATTGCTCTGGCCACCATGGCCCTTCCGGCCATGCCGGGGTATGGGCAGGGGCTTCCCGCGGCGATGAGGGCGGGCAAGGCCGATTACTGCGTGGAGTGCCACGGGAGACTGAAGGGCCGGGGAGGGATCGCCGTTTCAGAATGGAAAAAGAGCGTCCATGCCGGTCAAGGCGAAAACTGCAACCTGTGCCATGGCGGCAATCCCGACATGGCGGACAAGAATGCCGCCCATGACGCCAGGCTGTCGTTCGTCGGAAAGGCCGTCAAAGACGGGGAGGTTGAGCTCTGCGGCCGCGCCGGATGCCACGGGCCCGCCATGGCGGTGTTCAGGACAAGCCCCCACTATGGTGCGCTGAAAAAGAGCGGGAAGCCGGGGTGCGTTACCTGCCACGGTTCCCACAATATTCAAAAATCCAGGGTGGCCTTTATTAAGGCGGAAGACTGCACCGCATGCCATCCGGCGGGGGACGTGGAAAAAGTCCTGAAATCGATGGCGGAGATCGAGGCGGACATTGGCGCCATAGAAAAGAACGCAGCTTACCTGCTTGACAAAAACGCGGAGTCCCGGGACATCACCGAGAAGCTTCTGGACGTGAAGATCCTATATCACTCGCTGGTCCATGTTATGTCCACAAGGGAGGTCCAGTTCACCAGGAAAGAGATTGAGTTGCTCCTCCGGGACCTGCGCGCCGGCGCCGAGATGCGGGTCCTCATCGCGAAGCGCCTTGACCTGATTTACTTCGTGACAATCGCACTCAGCTTTCTCGTGGTCATTTCTTTCATGGTGTTCACAGTAAGGGCGTTCTCCAGAAAAAAGGAATGACCCCGGCGGGCCCGCCCCTCGGAACCGGCATGGAATTGTCCTGGAATTGTATTGACGGTTTTTGCCTTCCTGCGTATGTGTCCGGGAGTGGAGCTATGGTTGCGAAGGGAAAAATATGATTCAACTCGATTTTGAAAAAATGGGCGGGCTAATTCCGGCCATCGCCCAGGAATATTCCACCGGCGAAGTCCTCATGATGGCTTTTATGAACAGGGAGTCATGGGAGCTCACGGTTAAAACCGGCATTGTCCACTACTGGAGCAGGTCCCGGAACAAACTTTGGAAAAAGGGGGAGTCTTCCGGTAATGTCCAGGAGGTGAAGGAGATACGCGTGGACTGCGACAATGACTGCATCCTGATAAAAGTGAACCAGGTGGGAGGGGCGGCCTGCCATACGGGATACCGGAGCTGTTTTTACCGTGTCGTTGACGGAAACGGAGAGCGGGTTGACTGCGTGAAAGTTTTCAATCCCAGGGAGAAGTACGGTGAAGGGAATGAATAGGAATGAATAGGAAAGTGTTGAAATTAGGGATACCCAAGGGCAGTCTCGAATCCGCAACAATTGAACTCTTCCAAAAGGCGGGCTGGAAAATAACGGTTTCTTCCCGCAATTATTTTCCTTCCGTGGATGATGAGGAGATATACTGCACCCTCGTGAGGGCCCAGGAGATGACGAGATATGTGGAGAACGGCGTCCTTGACGTGGGGCTAACGGGCCTGGACTGGGTCCTTGAGAGCAATGCCGACGTAGAGATGGTGATCGACCTTGTGTACTCGAAGATCAGCACCCGGAAGGCGAAATGGGTCCTGGCGGTCCCGGAGAACTCCCCCATCAAGACCC
Organism: Spirochaetota bacterium; assembly: GCA_029974015.1. Lineage (GTDB taxonomy): Bacteria > Spirochaetota > UBA4802 > UBA4802 > JAGODF01 > JAGODF01. The sequence continues at coordinate 60,618 of JARKUF010000021.1, read as the reverse complement.
TGGAAGACTGCGCCGGGAAGTCCATTTCCACGGAACTTGTGAATTTCACCCGGCGCTATTTCGCCGAGAGGAATATTCCCGTGAAAGTCGATTTTTCCTGGGGGGCCACGGAGGCGAAAGTGGTGGAGGGCCTCGTGGACGCGATTGTGGAAGTGACCGAGACGGGCTCCACCATAAAGGCACATGGGCTCAAAATAATCCACACGCTTCTTGAAAGCAACACGAAGCTCATCGCCAACAAGAAAAGCCTCGCGGATTCATGGAAGAAAGTCAAAATACGGCAGATAGCCCTTCTTCTCCGGGGGGCCCTCAATGCCGACAGGCTTGTGGGGCTCAAGATGAACGTCCCCGAGGAGAACATAGAAAAAGTGGTGAAAGTCCTTCCGGCCCTCACCTCACCTACGGTGTCGAAGCTGTTCAACACTAAGTGGTTTTCCGTGGAAACGGTGATCCACGAATCTGTGGCCCGGGACCTTATACCTGAGCTTATAAGCGAAGGCGCAGACGGGATTATCGAATATCCGCTCAACAAGGTGGTGGGGAGGAATGACGCTCTCCCGTGAGGAAAGCGCTGTCCTGGCAGTTGTGAGGGAGAAGGCCCGGGAAATATCGAAGGCCCTCGGGGACCCGGCCTTTTACCGGGACAAGGCCCGTGAGCTGGAAAGGTCCGGCGAAAGGGCCGGACTCTCGTCGGCCGTGGCCTTCGCCCGCGGCGTGGTCCGGGAGAGGGGAGACGCCCTTGGCCACGGGTTCAGCCACGCGGAAAGCGTGGCCCTCGAGGCGGGGGCCATAGTCTACGCCGAGACCGGTTTCGGCCCGGGAAGCGATGCGCTTGCCGATATCGCCCTCATTGCGGGGTACTTCCACGATATTCGACGGAACGAGCGCGACCACCCTGAAAAGGCGGCCCGGGAAGTTGGCGAGCTCATGAAGGGGCGAATGGACGGACGGTCATTGGAGATGGCCCTTTTCTCCATACGCAATCACGAGGCATTCAAGGACGCCAGGACAGTGGAAGACCCGGAGTTCATGCTCTGTTCCGGTTCACTGTACGATTCGGACAAATTCCGCTGGGGCCCCGATAATTTTGTCGAGACGATATGGAACATGGCGGAGAGCATGGGCATGGGGGTCGGTGCGGTGATGGCCCGCTATGACAAGGGAATCAGGGGCGTTATCAGGATTAAAGACACTTTCAGGACCCTTACGGGGAAAAAATACGGGCCCGGGTTCATAGAGAAGGGGCTTCGGATAGGCGAGGAACTGTACGATTGGTATCGGCGCAATGGCCCGTAACGGCCCGAGTTTTTTTTAGAAACAAGCCGGGGCAGTGGGTATATTTTTTTTGATTTCGAAGCAGTGGATGATTAAAAGGAAACTGCGCCACGGCGTTCTTTCTATCTTCATTATCCAGTGCCCGGAGGCTCCGGGGAGCTCGTTCCCCTTGAAATAATACCGCCCTCCCATAGAAGGGAGGGAGGAGGCGGACGGATTTGGCAAAGGAAAATAAAGTCAGCGTTCTGGTGGTTGATGATGAGCCGGGTGTAAGGCAGGTCCTCATCAATTTTCTTTCCGGAGCGGGTTACATCGTCGATAGCGCCCAGGACGGGAGTGTGGCCATCGACAAGCTGGACAGGGGGGCCTACGATCTTGTCATCACCGATTTAAAAATGCCCAACATGGACGGCCGGGCACTGCTTCAGATTATGTCGGACCGTTTCCCGGAAATTCCAAAGCTTGTCCTCACCGGCTTCAGCACCGACGAAGATATCATCCACGCTCTGAAGACCGGCGCCTCTGACTTTATCACAAAGCCAATCATGGACTTCGCCATTCTGCAGCACTCCGTGGAAAAGGCCATAGCCGTCAAGAAGCTCAATGACGAACGCAACACATTCGTGGAACAGCTCACCCAGATCAACAGCGTTATATCCATGCTTAATCGCGGCATGGAGCTGGACGAGATTTTCAAAAACCTCAATTTTACCCTGCGACGCATCATCCCCTTCAACCGCCTGGCCCTGGCGCTTATAGACGAGCCTTCGGGCCGCGTGGTGACAAAGATGGTTGAATCGGACCGCCAGACGCTCTTTGCCCCCGGCGACTCCTTCTCCCTGGAGGATTCTTCCCTCAGCCGTGTGGCGAAGAACAAGGAGTTCCTCCTCATCGGCGATCTCGAACAGTATCTGCGGGAGCACAGGGAATCGAAGAGCGCCAGGCTCCTGGTGGAGGAGGGAATGCGCTCGTCCATGGTGCTGCCCCTCATCATTAATAATGTCGCCCGGGGATTTTTGCTATTCGCGTCGGTGATGCCGGATTTTTTCCGGGAGGAACATGTCTTCTTCCTGAAATCCGTGGGGGGGCATATCTCTTTCAGCATCCAGCGCGCCGAGCTTTTGGCAGAGCTGGAGATGCACACGAAGAAGCTGGAACAGTTGGTGAAAGTCCGGTCATTCGAGGTGCTGAAGACGCAAAAAACCACCATCTTCGCCCTTTCAAAGCTGGCGGAAACCCGTGACGCCGACACAGGGGAACATCTTGACCGCATGCGGAAGTACAGCGTGCTCATCGCCCAGATTTTAAAATACTCCGGCCATGAAGACGAGATCAGCAACCAGTATCTTCGCGACCTCTACGATTCCTCCATCCTCCATGACATCGGGAAAGTGGGGATACCTGACAACATCCTCATGAAGCCCGGGCCCCTCACCCCGGAGGAATTCGAGATCATAAAGGGACACACCACCATCGGGTACAATGCCCTGAAAACCGCGTCGGAAGAACTGGGAGAGGACTCGTTCCTGAAAATGGCGATGGACGTTACGCTGTACCACCACGAGCGGTGGGACGGCCTGGGATATCCCATGGGCCTGAGAGGGGCCGACATTCCCCTCTCGGCGAGAATTGTCGCCATAGGCGACGTCTATGACGCCCTCACAACGAAGAGGCCCTACAAGGACCCCTACACCCATGAGGAGGCCCTTGATATTATGCGGGAGGAGGAGAACCGCTACGACCCCGCCCTTTTCAAGATATTCCTTGACAATGAGGCGGAGTTCAACCGCATTAGAAAGGAGTTCGAGTAGCGGGCCTTTTCCGGATTTTGACGGGACACACCTCTCTGTGGTTGACTTTTTTTCCCTTTCAGGTAAAAGTACACTGAGGCGTCGCCGGACCAGGTTTCCGGCGAGCGCCTGTTTATGGAGAATGCCTGATATGTACGGCCAGAATATTAGGATTGGGGGGCCCCTGACGCCCATGGTGAAGAGGATCATGATCGTCAACGGCGCCGTGTTCCTCGTCATAAAGTTTGCAGGCCTCTTCGTCCCCGGGCTGCCTGCCGCGGTGATAGAAAACTTCGGCCTCAGCCATGAAGGGCTTGCCCATTTCAAGATATGGCAACCCTTCACCTACATGTTCCTCCATACAGAGTTTTTTCATGTTTTCATGAACCTCTTCGGCCTCTGGATGTTCTCCGGTGATCTGGAACAGCTCTGGGGCGGGCGGCGCTTCCTCCGGTACTACCTCGCAAGCGGCGTCGGGGCCGGACTCTGCATTGCCGTAATGAACTTCATTTTATATGATCGTTACGGAATTAGTCCATCCACTCTGGGGGCTTCGGGGGCCCTCTATGCAGTTCTTTTAGCTTACGGCCTCACATGGCCCAATCGCGAGGTCCTGTTTTGGTTTGTTCTTCCCGTGAAGATGAAGTATCTGTTGATATTTTTCGGACTTGTCGAGTTTTTCGGATCGCTCAACATGGCCTCAGGGGCGAGGGGCAACATAAGCCATATTGGCCACCTCGGCGGTATCCTCGCGGGGTTCATTCTCTTCACGGCGGAGAAGCGGTCCGCGGCGTCGGCGCCCCGACCGGGAGTGCAACGCGGGTTTTTCGATGAGCTGTTCCGGAAGCGGAAGCTGGAAAAGAAAAAACGCGACATCGAACGGCGGACCGAGGCGAAGAAGATCATCGACACCCTTCTGGAAAAGATCGCCCGCGAGGGAATGAGCTCCCTCACGGCGGCCGAAAAAAAGAAGCTCGACTGGGCCCGGCGCCACTACTACCCCAATGGGGAGGACACGATGCATTGAGGCTTCTCCGGGCGGGGTCGATGCCGCAGATTCCAGGTCCCGGGGAGCTCCTCTTCCCCCTTTCCTCTTGAGGCTGTGTTTGTGGGAACAATTGCGGCTTTAAGATCAAATGTTTCACGGAGAGTGCAGTATGAATAAAACCTTGTATATGGGTATCCTCGTAATCGCGGGCATTGTATGCGCTTTGTCATCATGCTCACAAACTTATACCATGCTGGGGGGCAGTATGGAGCCTGCAATTATGCAAAGCGAGATTGTCAGGGTGAGCGGAGGCCCCGGCTTCCGGCCCCAAAGGGGCGACATCGTTGCGTACAGGGTCTATGAGGCCATCGCACCTGCGGACAAGGTGTTTATACACCGCTGTATTGCGGTTGAGGGCGACGTTTTTTTAATAAGGGAAGGGGATGTGTACCTGAACGGCAATAAGCTGACCGAGTATTATACTCACGGGAAAAAAACTGAATACTACGGCACCTCTCCGCGTTGCGAGGGGAAGGTGCCGCCGGGCATGATTGTCGTTCTTGGGGACAACCGCGATAACGCCAGCGACAGCCGGGTAAAGGGTTTTGTCTTGGTGAAAAATGTACTGGGAAAAGTCGGGAAGATGTAATGGCCGGGCCATTGCCGGTTACATGGAGGCGCGGGGCCGGAGCGGGTTTGTAAACCGGGGCTTTTCCCGGTGAAGCCGGAATTTTTGGTGGAGAGTAAAAAATGAAAACGACATTTGCTGCGTTTCTAATTTGCATGGCGGCGGCGGGGGCGTCGCTTTTTGCCGGGGACGGAACAGAGGGCGGCAGCATAGTTATACGCAAGGGTTTCAGGGGGTACAACGCCTATCTTATCGTTTGCAAGGGATATCCGAAAGACGGCACGTCGGGGCTTCAGCGGCGGGAGACCGCGAAGGAGGCGGCCCTCATGAACGCCCAGTTCATCGCCCGCGACATCTTCAACGACACGGTGGACCCTGTGCGTGACGGCATTGCGAAAAAGTTTACGGTGAACGACGATTTCGCCATTGTCCACTACGAGATACAAAAGAAAAACCTGAAACTGCGGCTGAGGAAAGCCGCGAGAAAGGAGAACGGAAAAAAGGGAGGATGGTGATGGATCGCCCCCGGGCAATGGAGCTCCTTAGGGAGTACGTGAAGAACGAAAATATGATAAAGCACTGCCTGGCCTCCGAGGCGGTGATGCGCGCCCTCGCGCGGAAGTTCGGCGAGGATGAGGACCGATGGGGAATTGCCGGACTTCTTCACGACATCGATGTGGAGCTCACGAATGCGGACTTAAACGTCCATACGAAGGACGCCGCGCGAATATTAGCAGAGCAGGGCCTGGACGATGAGATCATCGACGCTATTCGCCTTCATAATGAACAGGCCCATCCGGGGGGAAAACGCAGTACCCGCCTGCAGCATGCCCTCGCTGCCGGGGAGACGGTCACCGGGCTCATCATTGCCACGGCCCTAGTCTACCCTGACAAAAAGCTTGCCGGAGTGAAACCTTCTTCTGTGACAAAGCGCATGAAGGAGAAGGCCTTCGCTCGGACCGTAAACCGCGATATAATAATGGAGTGCGGGAAGTTCGGCATGGAACTCCCCGCCTTCGTGGAGCTTGCGATGGGGGCCATGAAGGAAATTGCCCCGGAATTAGGCCTGTAGGAATGCCGGTTTGCCTTAAACCTGATTATTGGCAACCTCTAAAAATTAGGTTTTCCCGCCCGCCTTCGGCGGAGGGGAAAACCCAAGTCCTGAGTATGTCAGTAGTTACAATTTATGGGAACCTTAAAAAAATTAATTTTTAGGGGTTCCTTATTGTGACTGCCCTTGAGTATTTACTATGAGAGTTACAGAAATACAATTGACCATTCCGCCCGCATACGCGGGCGATATTGCCCGCCTGACCGAGACCATGGAGAAGGCCGGATTCGAGTGCTACATGGTGGGCGGTTCCGTGCGCGACCTTATAATGGACCTTCCCGTCTTCGATTTCGACTTTGCCACCAACGCGCGCCCCGAACGGGTGATGAAGCTCTTCCGGCGCACGGTCCCCACGGGAATTAAGCATGGCACGGTGACGGTGCTGATGGGGGACCATTCGTACGAGGTGACCACCTACCGCGCCGACGGAAAGTACCTTGACGGACGCAGGCCCGAAAGCGTCGCTTTTTCCGAGACGCTGGAGGAGGACGTTAAACGGCGCGACTTCACCATCAACGGACTGGCGTACGACGTGAGGCGCGGACACGTTGTCGATTTGGTGGAGGGTATTGCCGATATCCGCGCCGGCATCATCCGTACCATCGGGGGCCCCCTGGACCGTTTTGGCGAGGACGGCCTCAGGACCTACCGGGCCTGCCGTTTTGCCGCGAAGCTGGGCTTTTCCATCGAGGATGAAACCTTCGGGGCCATCGGAAAGTCCCTCGATGTGGCGGCCAGAGTTTCCGTGGAGCGCGTGAAAGACGAACTGATGAAGCTTCTTGAAACCGTGAAACCCTCGGTGGGACTGGAGTACATGCGCAAGTCCGGGCTTCTGGCCCTATGCCTCCCGGAGCTTGACCAGTGCTACGGACTCGACCAGAACAAGTACCACCTCTACGACATCTATTATCACAGCATCTACTCCTGCGACGCGGCGCCGCGCGACTACCCGCTCATCAGGCTCGCTGCGCTTCTCCACGATATAGGCAAGGTGCCCACGCGGCGCGCCGCCGGGGAAGGGGAGAACACCTTTTATAACCACGAGGTGGTGGGATCACGCATGGTGCGCCGCCTCATGAGCAGACTCAAATTTTCCAACGAGGAGATCGTCCGGGTGGTGAACCTCGTGGCAAACCACATGTTTCACTATACTGATGAATGGACCGATGGCGCCGTGCGGCGCTTCATGAGAAAGGTGGGGCTCGACAATCTGGACGACCTTTTCAAGTTGAGGCGGGCGGACCGGGAAGGAAATGGAATGCGGGGCGGCCTTCCGGCGCCGATTCGGGAACTGCGCAAGCGCATAGAGAAGGTGATTGAAGACGAGAACGCCATCACCGTGAAAGACCTTGACATCAACGGCCACATCATCATGGACGAGTTTTGCATACCACCCGGGCCAATAGTAGGGAAGATCCTCAATCAGCTCCTGGAGCTTGTGCTTGATGATCCAGCGATGAACCGGCAGGATGTGCTCGTGGAGAAGGCACGGGAGATATACGCGTCCCTCGCACCGGACAGGAATGAGGACGAAAGGGGCGGTCCCTGCGGCGGGGGTGAAGGCGCTCCGGCATGAGGCCCGCCACCGGCAAAGCCGATATCATCCTCCTCCTTTTTTTCCTTTTCCTTTGCGCATGATGAAGAGATAGTTAAACCCCCTGAGGAAGAAGTTTCCCTCCACTGCGGCCCTGCGATAGTTTCCCATCTTCAGGGTTTTATTGTGGCGCACCACGGCGATGATATCGACGGGGGTGAAATAGTTGCGTAGAATTTCGAAGAGCCTGAAGCCCACCGGTACGAAACCGTTTTTTACGCTGTGGTAGTCGGCAACGTACAAGCCCATGTAGCGGCCCGACCGGAGCACGCGGCTGATTTCCGAAATTACCTTTTCCATTGCCTGGAAATAGGCCTCCTCAGTCACCGGGAGCCGGCCTATGCACTCCTTTTCGTCGGAATAGCGGATATTGTCCCCGTAGGGGGGATCGACAAACACGAAATCGGCCTTGGCGTCTTCCAGGGGGAGCTTCCGCGCATCGGCCCGGAAGATGCCTTTGCGATAGGGATGGATGTCATATCCCAGGGCCCTTCGCTCCAGGTCTCTGGCCACGTCGAGGGTGGTGCCGCTGCCGCACATGGGGTCCACCACCAGTTGTCCTTTAGAGGTATACCTGCTTAGGAGGTTCCAGATTATGTATGAAGGCGTGGCGCCGGCGTAGTCCTTGTCGCCCTGGGCGCCGTCACGCCCGTAGTTCTGGGAGGGATAATCCCAGAGCGTGGTTGGTTCTATGAAAAGCCGCGGTTTTGGCATGCCGGTTTTTATTGACTATAATCATGTTTTTTGTAAAGGAAAAAATTACATTTTGGGCAAACTCAAAAAAATTATGTTTTCCCGTCCGATTTGAGCGGGAAAGCTGCATACGAGCGCGATGCATCGCGCCAGAACGCAGCCACCCTTTTTTTATTCCCTCCCTCGCTGTAAAACTATTTGACGAAAAAAAGGAGGAGGATTTACTGGACAATGAAGGGAAAATATATACAGGCAAGCTCTTAACAGTCCGGTTTTCGCACGCGCCGAAGGCGGGCGGAAAAACCCGAATGAAGAGTGCGCCGGAAGTAACAGTGTATGGGGACTTTAAAAATTTAATTTTTGAGGTTCTCAATAATGCTTTTCCCCTAAATGGGGTGTATGTTCTTTCACATAGTATTTTTTCGCTCAACAGCTTATTTCCATTGGCAGGAGGATTTTATGCCCGTAACCAGAAGGGATTTCCTTAAGCTGTCGGGTTTCACAACTGCCGGGGCATTCCTCGGCGGAACGGCTTTTATTACCGGATGTAAAGGTAAGCCCGACAAGTTAAGCGGAACACGCGAAAGCTCTACAATCTGTCCTTATTGCGGAGTAGGATGCGGTTTGCTCGTGTCCACCCGTAACGGAAGGATCGTCAATATTGAAGGCGATCCGGACCATCCAATCAACAGAGGTTCGCTCTGCTCCAAGGGCAGTGCGCTCCATCAGGTGGCTGTCAACCCCATCGACAGGCGTCTTGACAGGGTCCGCTACCGCAGGCCCGGCGGCACCGAGTGGGAAGAGATCCCCTGGGACCGGGCCCTCGAAATGATCGCCGAGAGGGTCAAGTCCGCCAGGGACCGCACTTTCGTCGCCCGGGAAAACGGCGTAACGGTCAACAGGACCGAGGGCATCGTCGGCCTCGGCGGCGCCGCCCTGGACAACGAGGAGTGCTATCTCTGGAGCAAATTGGCGAGGATTCTCGGTATCACCTACCTGGAACACCAGGCGCGGATTTGACACAGCCCCACGGTCGCCAGTTTGGCGGCCACGTTTGGACGCGGCGCGATGACCAATGGCTGGAACGATATTGCGCATGCCGATGTCGTATTAGTCATGGGCAGCAATCCCGCCGAAAACCATCCGATTTCATTTAAATATGTCACCAGGGCCCGGGAGAATGGAGGGAAACTGATTGTCGTCGATCCCCGCGTAACCAGGTCGGCGTCGGTTGCCGATCTCTACGCTCCCATCAGGCCTGGTGCCGACATCGCGTTTCTAAACGGGATCATTAACTATCTTCTTCAGAATGACAAGATCCAGAGGGAATACGTTGTCGAATACACCAACGCTTCATATCTTATCGATCCCGCCTTCGGTTTTCATGACGGCGTCTTTTCCGGATATGACGCGGGCAAAAAAGAGTACAACAGGGGGAGCTGGAAATACCAGCTCGATTCCAAGGGTATCCCGAAACAGGACACGACCCTCCAGGACCCCAATTGCGTTTACCAGCTCATGAAACGCCATTTCAGCAGGTATACGCCAGAAAAAATATCCGCCATCACCGGTTGTCCCGCTGAGACTTGGGGGAAGGTCGCCGAGTTGATCGCATCCACCCATCGTCCCGACAGGGTGATGACCATCATGTACGCGATGGGGACGACTCAGCACACAGTGGGAACGCAGAATATACGGGCCTACGCCATCATCCAGCTTCTCCTGGGCAATATTGGCCTGGCAGGGGGCGGCATACAGGCGCTGCGAGGCGAGTCCAATGTGCAGGGCTCCACGGACGCCGGGCTTCTGTGGCACATCATTCCCGGCTACAATCCGGCGCCCCTGGCCCAGAAGCACCCGAATCTCAAGGCGTATATCGAAGATACCACGCCAAAGACCAACGATCCCAAGAGCATCAACTGGTGGTCCAACAGGCCCAAGTACGTCGTGAGCATGCTCAAGGCCTGGTTCGGCGATGCCGCCACCAGGGACAATGGCTTCTGCTATGATTGGCTTCCCAAGGCGTCAAAGCCCATGCCGTACATCGTCGTTTTCGAGGACATGCTTGCGGGTAAACACAAGGGCGCCATACTCATGGGCACCAATCCCCTGGTGGGGGGGCCCAACGCCGACCGTTCTGCAAAAGCCCTGGCAAAACTCGACTGGCTCGTCTGCGCAGACCTCTGGGAGACGGACACCTCGGTCTTTTGGAAACAGCCCGGCGCAAATTCGCGGGCCATCCAGACGGAGGTTTTCCTTCTGCCCATGGCCTCTTCAGTTGAAAAGGAAGGGAGCGTGTCCAACTCGTCACGCTGGGCGCAGTGGCGTTACAAGGCGGCCAATCCTCCAGGAACGGCCCAGAGCGACCTTTGGTTCATCGACAGGCTGTTTGTAAAACTGAAAGCGCTGTACCAGCTCGATGTCAAGAACGGCCGGACCTGCGCTTTTCCGGACCCGATCCTAAAGGCCAACTGGAACTACACCCATGCCGGAGAGGAGGAGCCCGATGTCCATGCCGTGGCTAAGGAGATTAACGGCTACGCCTGGGCCAACAAAAAGCAGCTTAAAAACTTTACTGAACTTAAAGATGACGGTACGACGGCCTGCGGCAACTGGATTTACAGCGGCAGCTACACCGAGGAGGGCAACCTCATGGCCCGCCGCAACGGTAAGGACGTGGGCGGAATGGTAGGCCTCTATCCGGGATGGTCCTGGTCCTGGCCGATGAACCGCAGGATTATCTACAACCGGGCCAGCGTAAAGCGGAACGGCGAGCCCTGGAACCCCGCGAAATGGGTCGTGAAGTGGACCGGCAGCGCCTGGAAGGGCGATGTGGTCGATGGAGGGCCTACGGCGGGACCGTCGGCTAAAAACCCGTTTATTATGAATCCCGAGGGGGTGGGCAAACTTTTCTCCTCGGGACTGACCGACGGGCCTTTTCCTGAACATTACGAGCCTACGGAAAGCCCTGTTCGCAACCTCATGAGCAGCAGGGCGCTCAATCCGGCGGTAAAGATTTTAGATTCAGTGAAGAACGATTTCGGCACGGCGGCCCAGTTTCCGTACATCGGGACCTCCTACCGCGTGACCGAGCACTGGCAGGCGGGGGCCATGACGCGAAACCTCCCGTGGCTTACGGAACTCGTGCCGAGCATGTTCTGCGAAATCAGCGTTGAGCTGGCGGCCCAGAAGGGCATTCAAAACGGCGATAGGGTCCGGGTCATGTCAAAGCGCGGCAGCATCGAAGCGCGGGCCCTCGTGACCGAAAGGGTCAAGGCCCTCAGGGTAAACGGCAGGGACGTGGAAATGGTGGGGCTCATCTGGCACTTTGGACACGGCTGTGCCGTGAGTGGAGACAGCTGTAACACGCTGACCCCAAGCGTCGGGGACGCCAACACCAATATCCCCGAGTTCAAGGCGTTCCTTGTCGATATCAGAAAGGCTTAAAGGGGGTGGGAAGATAATGTCAGATAAAGCGTTTTTACTCGATACGACTAAATGCACGGGATGCAGGGCCTGCCAGGTTGCCTGCAAGCAGTGGAATGACCTTCCCGGCGAGCAGACGGATTTTTTCGCCGGCCCCGAGCTGACGAACCCCCGGGAGCTTTCTGCTATCACATGGAACCACGTAAAATTTTTCCCTGTGGACAGGTCCAATCCGGAGCGGCCAGTGTGGCAGATAATGCATAAAAAGTGCTACCACTGCTTCGATGCCAACTGCGAAAAAGTGTGCCCGGAGCGGGCCATTTCCAAGATTGACGGCTGGGTGGTGGTGGACCAGAGCAAGTGCATTGGATGCGGCGCATGCGTAAATGAATGCGTCTACAAGGTGCCGCATCTCAGTGTGCGGGACGACAAGAGCTATAAATGCAATGGCTGTATGGTGAACAGAAGAGAAGTTCCCGCCTGCGCCTTTGCATGCCCCACTGGGGCCCTGACGTACGGTCCCAGGCCGAAAATGCTTGAAGAAGCGGAAAGCCGCCTGAGGGCGTACAAAGGCGGTTCATTCCCCTCTGCTTCGCTCTATGGGAAGAACGAATACGACGGGATGAGGATGATCGTAATTCTCAAGGACAGCCCGGACAAGTTCGGCGTTCCGGTCAATCCTCCGAGGCTCGAGATTACGAAGGTGGAGCATTCAAAGGACATGTATGCCCTGCTTTCGCTTTTTACTTTCGGGTTGAAGCCCCTCAAGCGTTCAGCTTACAGGCTTTCAAGGTCCATGTCCGGACTCGAAAACGGGGAACGAATTTCGTAGACCTCAAGTAGAAAATCGAGAAGGCCCCATCACCGTTTGATGGGGCCTTTTTTTTTATGAATTAGGCTTTCCCCGCCCGCCTTCCGGCGGGCTGGAAAGCCAAATTTCTACAGATAATCTCAAATAATTAGTGCTTTTCCGCCCGCCATCGGCGGGCGGAAAAGCACTAATTTCATTACTTTTCCTGATTTTTTCGTTTTTTCCGAAAAAAAATATGTTGACTGAAACAGTGCTTCTGAATATATGTCCATCTGCCTTTGAGGTTAAATTCGCCTGAAGGGATGCAGGTTCTTTGATTACCGCAAAATTTTTTAAAAATCTCGCTAAATGTTTTAAAAAAAGTTGACGTAATAATACCCTGTAATTATCTTTGTAGTATCAAACGACACAGGAAGCCGATTAATTTCATATTAACTCGATTCCCAGGGACCCTGGGATTTTTTATCCTGTATAACTGGTTCTTTGAAAACTGAGTAGTATCCGGCGGTGTATTGACTTTGAAACTCAAAAAATTCTCTTGATACATTTATCACGGAGAGTTTGATTCTGGCTCAGAACGAACGCTGGCGGCGCGTCTTAAACATGCAAGTCGGACGGGAACCTCGGTGCTTGCATTGAGGGGAGAGTGGCGAACGGGTGAGTAACACGTGGATAATCTGCCTCTAGGATGGGGACAACCCTGGGAAACCGGGGCTAATACCGAATAAGATGGTAGTTGCGCAGGCAACAGCCATTAAAGGTGGGGACCGCAAGGCCTACCGCCTAGAGATGAGTCCGCGGCCCATTAGTTAGTTGGCAGGGTAAAAGCCTACCAAGACGATGATGGGTAGCTGGCCTGAGAGGGTGAGCGGCCACACTGGGACTGAGATACGGCCCAGACTCCTACGGGAGGCAGCAGTTAAGAATCTTGCTCAATGGGCGAAAGCCTGAAGCAGCGACGCCGCGTGGACGATGAAGGTCTTCGGATTGTAAAGTCCACTAAGCAGGGATGAATAAGAAACGGGTAATATTCGTTTCGATGACTGTACCTGCCTAAAGCCTCGGCTAACTACGTGCCAGCAGCCGCGGTAATACGTATGAGGCAAGCGTTGTTCGGAATTATTGGGCGTAAAGGGCGTGTAGGCGGGGAGCTAAGTTAGGTGTGAAATCCATGGGCTCAACTCATGAACTGCACTTAATACTGGTTCTCTTGAGTTCGGGAGAGGTAAGCGGAATTCCCGGTGTAGCGGTGAAATGCGTAGATATCGGGAAGAACACCAGTGGCGAAGGCGGCTTACTGGCCTAGAACTGACGCTAAGGCGCGAAAGCGTGGGGAGCGAACGGGATTAGATACCCCGGTAGTCCACGCCATAAACGGTGTATACTAGGTGTTAGTGGTTTCACCACTAGTGCCGACGTTAACGCATTAAGTATACCGCCTGGGGAGTACGCCCGCAAGGGTGAAACTCAAAGAAATTGACGGGGGCCCGCACAAGCGGTGGAGCATGTGGTTTAATTCGATGATACGCGAAAAACCTTACCTGGGCTTGAACTGTGCTTGATCGGTGTAGAGATACATCTTCCTTCGGGCAGGTACAGAGGTGCTGCATGGTTGTCGTCAGCTCGTGTCGTGAGATGTTGGGTTAAGTCCCGCAACGAGCGCAACCCCCACTCCTTGTTGCTACCAGGTAATGCTGGGCACTCTAGGGGAACTGCCGGTGATAAACCGGAGGAAGGTGGGGACGACGTCAAATCATCACGGCCCTTATGTCCAGGGCTACACACGTGCTACAATGGTCGGTACAAAGAGTTGCAATACCGCGAGGTGGAGCTAATCTCAAAAAACCGATCTCAGTTCGGATTGTAGTCTGCAACTCGACTGCATGAAGCTGGAATCGCTAGTAATCGTGGATCAGCACGCCACGGTGAATACGTTCCCGGGCCTTGTACACACCGCCCGTCACACCACCCGAGTCGGCAGCACCCAAAGTAGCTGGTCTAACCCGCAAGGGAGGAAGGTTATCAAGGTGAAGCTGGTAAGGGGGGTGAAGTCGTAACAAGGTAGCCGTATCGGAAGGTGCGGCTGGATCACCTCCTTTATAAGGATAGACTAAAAATTTTGTACCCCGGAATACTACTCAGTTTTGAGGGAATCATATCCCAACTATTCACTCAAGTCGTTATAGGCCTGAAGTATTTCTCGGTCTGAAAATGAGGTGGAATCTTCTGGGCCTGTAGCTCAGTTGGTTAGAGCGTACGACTGATAATCGTAAGGTCGGTGGTTCGACTCCACTCAGGCCCACAAAGCCGAAACATTTCGGCGTTTGTGATGGGGGGTGTAGCTCAGTTGGGAGAGCGACTGCCTTGCACGCAGTAGGTCATCGGTTCGAACCCGTTCACCTCCAGATGGTTTCAAATATTTGAAAAATCATGTTTGAAACCCGTAGCTGATCTTTGAAAACTGCATCGAAATTAATAATTTCAATTTCACACGAGGAAACGAGCGTATTTTATCGCCTGTTTTGTTCACGAAAGCAGGCATAATAATATGGTCAAGCGAATAAGGGCGTACGGTGGATGCCTAGGCACTGGTAGGCGATGAAGGTCGTGGCAAGCTGCGATAAGCCCCGGGGAGGAGCAAGCATCCTTTGATCCGGGGATCACCGAATAGGAAAACCGACTACGGTAAACCCGTAGTATCAACCACTGAATACATAGGTGGTTGAGGCTATACCGAAGGAATTGAAACATCTTAGTACTTCGAGGAAAAGAAAGCAAAAGCGATTCCCTAAGTAGTGGCGAGCGAAAGGGGAACAGCCTAAACCGGTCTTTACGTTACAGGCCAAGACCGCTGTAAGATCGGTGTTGTAGGTTCCGGACGGAGGGCATCTTGGGTCCCTCGGGAAGTTACAAAATCTCTGTTTAGCTGAACCCGCTGGAAAGAGGGCCAAAGAGGGTGACAGCCCCGTAAGCGAAAAGCATGAGATCTTCCTGGTTCGGATACCTGAGTACCGCGGGGCACGGGAAATCCTGTGGGAATCTGCGAAGACCACTTCGCAAGGCTAAATACTCACCAGTGACCGATAGTGAACTAGTACCGTGAGGGAAAGGTGAAAAGAACCCCGGGAGGGGAGTGAAATAGTACCTGAAACCGTATGCTTACAAGGTGTGGGAGGGCTATGCTTGCATGCCTGACCGCGTGCCTTTTGTAGAATGAGCCGGCGAGTTACTTTCATCAGCAAGGTTAAATGATTGTAATCATGGAGCCGCAGCGAAAGCGAGTCCGAATAGGGCGGCTAGTTGATGGGAGTAGACCCGAAACCGAGTGAGCTATCCATGGCCAGGTTGAAGCGCCGGTAAGACGGCGTGGAGGACCGAACCGTTGTGTGTTGAAAAACGCTCGGATGAGCTGTGGATAGGGGTGAAAGGCCAAACAAACTCGGCAATAGCTGGTTCTCCTCGAAATAGCTTTAGGGCTAGCCTCGATTGTTTTGTTGCGGAGGTAGAGCACTGATAGAGCTAGGGGGTCAACAAACTTACCAAACTCTTTCAAACTTCGAATGCCGTAACTTTAGAGATCGGGAGTCAGACTACGGGGGATAAGCTCCGTGGTCGAAAGGGAAACAACCCAGACCAACAGCTAAGGTCCCCAAGTTCATGCTAAGTGATAAAGGATGTGGAATTGCACAAACAGCCAGGAGGTTGGCTTAGAAGCAGCAATTCCTTTAAAGAGTGCGTAATAGCTCACTGGTCGAGCGATTCTGCGCCGAAAATGATTGGGACTAAGCATGACACCGAAGCTTTGGGTCCGCGCAAGCGGGCGGTAGGGGAGCGTTCCATACGGGCTGAAGGTTGACCGTGAGGACAACTGGACTGTATGGAAGTGAGAATGCCGGCATGAGTAACGAAAAAACATGTGAAAAACATGTTCGCCGTAAGCCTAAGGTTTTCTGAGCAATGTTAATCAACTCAGAGTTAGTCGGCCCCTAAGGCGAGGCCGAGAGGCGTAGTCGATGGGAAGCAGGTTCATATTCCTGCACCACCCGGTGGAGGCTATCGTGATGGAGTGACGTAGGAAGATAGGGGCGCAGGGAGTTGGTTTTCCCTGTCCTTATGCGAAGGCTTGGATCTTAGGAAAATCCGGGGTCCTTTAAGGCTGAGGCTGTAGGGGAGCTCTTTTTTCGGAAGGAGCGAAGGTCCTGACTCTACACTACCAAGAAAAACTTCTAAACGCGAAACTGGGTGACCGTACTATAAACCGACACAGGTGGGCGGGGAGAAAATCCTAAGGCGCTCGTGAGAACCCTCGTTAAGGAACTCGGCAAATTAGTCCCGTAACTTCGGAATAAGGGACGCCCCGTTAACGTGAAGCCCCCGCGGGCGGAGCGTGAAGGGGCCGCAGTGAATTGGGCCAAGCGACTGTTTATCAAAAACACAGGACTCTGCAAAATCGTAAGATGAAGTATAGGGTCTGACACCTGCCCGGTGCCGGAAGGTTAAAAGGAGAGGTTAGCGGATTTATATCTGCGAAGCTTTGAATTGAAGCCCCGGTAAACGGCGGCCGTAACTATGACGGTCCTAAGGTAGCGAAATTCCTTGTCGGGTAAGTTCCGACCTGCACGAATGGTGTAACGACTTGGTCACTGTCTCAACGAGGGACTCGGTGAAATTGTAATACTCGTGAAGATGCGGGTTACCTGCAGAAGGACGGAAAGACCCCGTGGACCTTTACTGCAGCCTGACATTGTAGCTTGGTACAGTATGTGTAGGATAGGTGGGAGACTTTGAAGTCTCGGCGCCAGCCGGGATGGAGTCATCGTTGAAATACCACCCTTATTCTATCGGGTTACTAACCTGATTCTGTTGATCCAGGTCAGGGACACTGTCTGGTGGGCAGTTTGACTGGGGCGGTCGCCTCCAAAAGTGTAACGGAGGCGCCCTAAGGTTCCCTCAGCACGGTCGGAAATCGTGCGTAGAGTGTAAACGCATAAGGGAGCTTGACTGCGAGACCTACAAGTCGAGCAGGTACGAAAGTAGGGGTTAGTGATCCGGTGGTTCTGTGTGGAAAGGCCATCGCTCAACGGATAAAAGGTACCCCGGGGATAACAGGCTTATAGTGCCCAAGAGTTCGTATCGACGGCACTGTTTGGCACCTCGATGTCGACTCTTCGCATCCTGGGGCTGGAGAAGGTCCCAAGGGTTCGGCTGTTCGCCGATTAAAGCGGAACGCGAGTTGGGTTCAGAACGTCGTGAGACAGTTCGGTCCCTATCCTCTGCAGGCGTTGGAAATTTGAGAAGATCTGTCCCTAGTACGAGAGGACCGGGATGGACGAACCTCTGGTGTACCAGTTGTCGCGCCAGCGGCACCGCTGGGTAGCTATGTTCGGAAGGGATAACCGCTGAAAGCATCTAAGCGGGAAGCCTACTTCAAGATTAGATTTCCCCTGGACTTCGAGTCCACTGAAGACCCCTCGTAGACTACGAGGTTGATAGGCTGGAGGTGTAAGCGCAGCAATGTGTTCAGCCGACCAGTTACTAATCGGTCGTGAGGCTTGACCATATTATTATCCGCCCAAGCTTATGTTTGGACGGATCATGAAAAAAATTTCGATGCAGTCTGCATGAAAACGAGTATACCGAAGTCCCGTGTGAAAGCGCGGGACTTTTTTATTGGCGGAGACCATGTTGTGCAGGGCGGTGAAAAGGAGGGAGTGAAATGGGAAAGGCTGTATGGAAACCCGGGACGATGCTTAATCCGGTACCGGCGGTGCTGGTGACATCACGACATGGAGGTAAAGACAATGTCCTTACGGTGTCATGGACAGGCACCATCTGCACGGAACCTCCCCTGCTCTATATTTCAATCCGTCCGGAGCGGCATTCTTACCGGATGATAAAAGCGTCGAAAGAGTTCGTGGTAAACGTTCCCACTGCGGACATGGCCCACATGGTGGATTTTTGCGGAGTGACATCCGGCGCCGACGTGGACAAATTCAAGGCCATGAATTTTTCGAAAAGAAAGGCCACGAAGGTAAAGGCCCCGATTATTGCCGAGTGCCCCCTGGCCATCGAATGCAGGGTGGAGGAGATTCTCGATTTGGGAAGCCATCACATGTTTATCGCATCCGTCGTGGCGGTCCTGGCGGAAGAGTCGCTCATCGATAAACGGAACCGCTTCAAGCTGGAAGAGGCCCGCCTTCTTTGCTATATACACGGACACTATTGCTCAACCACAAAGCCCGTGGGGAAGTTCGGCTTTTCCATAAGGAAAGGGAAAGGTACAGCGGCCCGGAGAAAGAGGCGTCCTGACGCGAAGGGAAGTTCTCTAGAAGAGCCGGGTGCCCCTCGCCCCTCTCCAGCGAGTGCGGGGGGCGGCAGGAAGAAACATCGCGGCCAGGAAAAAGGACCGCGGCGTTCAGGGAAGAATGAGGGTTGATGGAGACGGGTGTAAGGGGAGAATTGGGAATTAGGAGCTCCTCCGCTTTTTTGCCTTTTAACGAGGCAAGCCAAACTCTGTGGCTCTTTTCGAATATGATATTTTTTTAAACCGCTTTCCGGTTCCACGCCGCGGAGTTTTTTACTTTACGCGGGACCGCACTCATGAGAAACATCCCCAAGGCGCATCAGGCAGTCCATCACAGGCCCCCGGGAGGCGCTCCATGGGATTCAATTGCGGCATCATAGGACTTCCCAATGTAGGAAAATCGACTATCTTCAACGCCCTCTCCGGCGCTCATGCCATGATGGCAAACTATCCCTTCTGCACCATCGAACCTAACAGGGGAATCGTCCCCGTGCCGGACGAAAGGCTCCTTGAAATTGGGAAAATACTGAGGAAAGACAAACCGGTCCCCACGAAGATTGAATTTATTGATGTGGCGGGCCTGGTGAAGGGGGCCTCGAAGGGGGAGGGGCTGGGCAATAAATTCCTGGGCCATATCCGGGAGGTGGATGCCGTGGCCCAGGTGGTTCGGTGCTTCCGTTTTGGCGACGTGGCCCACGTGGAGGGCGATGTGGACCCGGTGCGGGACGCGGAGATAGTGAACACGGAACTCATGCTTGCCGACCTGGAGGTGCTCTCCCGTGCCAGGGAGAAGATCATCAAACTCGCGAACTCCGGCGACAAGGGCGCCCGCCATCGCATGGAGCTCATCGAGAGGATGATGGCCCATCTTGACGGCGGCGCCATGCTTTCTTCAATGCCCTTAGACGAGGAGGAGCTCAATCTGACGGGGGAGTTTGGACTCATAACCGTGAAGCCGATGATGTACTGTGCCAATGTGGGCGAGGACCGGGACGGGGCCGGAGAGGCTGGCAGGCTGGCCGATTTTGCGAAAAAAAACGGGGCCTCCTGCATCTCCATATCGGGGAAGCTCGAGGAGGAGATTTCGGAGCTTGCGCCGGAGGAAAAAAAAGAATTTTTACAGTCCATGGGTTTGGAGGAATCGGGCCTGGACAGGATGATTAAAGCGGCCTATTCCCTCCTGGATCTGATTACGTACTACACGGCGGCCACAGAGCTCCAGGCCTGGACCGTGAAGAAGGGCACCACTGCGGCTAAAGCCGCCGGGAAAATCCACACCGATTTCGAGAGGGGTTTCATCCGCGCAGAAGTATTTAACTTTCTCGACCTCGTCGCCGCCGGTTCCGAGCAGGGGGTGAGGGAGCAGGGCCGCCTGCGCTCCGAGGGAAAGGAGTACGCCATCCGGGAGGGCGATATAGTCCGGTATCTGTTCAGCCCGTGAAACACGGCCCCGGAAGGGACGTCTCGCTTTTATCCCTCCTGTATTTGCAAATAATGGTTTGACGTCCCACCTTTCCGCCTGTAGTCTGAGGGGCAAAGATTCCGATAATCAGATACAGAATATTCACGGGAGCGCTCCTCATTCAATGAATCTTTCGCGGGCGGTATGGAAGGTCTTCTCCGTAAGGCGAAGCGAATTCGGGTTCGCCCTGCCGCTTTTTCTCCTTTATCTCCTGTCCGGGTCTTTTTACGCCATTGGGCAAATCTACACGGAAACCCTGTTTCTCAAGGCCTACGGCGCCCAGGGACTTTCCCGGTTTTTCGTGTACAATGGCATTGCCCTGATGGCGGCGGGAATTTTGTACAATTACATACTTCTCCGGTTTCCCCTCAAACGCGGGTATTTTTTCCTCATTGGCCTTTTCAGTGCCCTTATATTCCTTTCCTTTCATCCGGCCCTACAGGGCCATCAGCGTCTTCCCTTTTATCTTTTTCTGGGGAATTATCTTTTTACCTTTTATCTCGATATTCATTTTTTCAATTATTCGTATCAGTATCTCTCCATCCGCAACTCAAAGAGGCTCCTGCCTCTATTTATGGGGGGCGGCAAGCTCGGCGGTATTATTGCGAGCCTCTCCCTCGTGGCCCTCTTTAAAAATGAGATCATCGATTTCGGGGGAGTATGGTGGCTTGTAAACGGCGCTTTGCTCGTGGTGCCGGTCCTGGCAATGGGGTTTTTCTTCCGGGGGGGCGACCGGCGTGCCTCTCTGGAGAGGAACGACCTCCTTCCGGATATGAAGATCGTGGAGAGGATGGTCCGAAGGGCGAAGCTCTCGTATTCGTCCCCCATATTCGCGATATCGGTCCTTGCTGTCTTCGTCATGGCCGTGGTGAACCTCATTGCCGAGTATTACTTCGCTGTTATCATCACCGGGTCGTTTCCCGAGAAAAACGACCTGGCCTTTTTCCTTTCCGTCTACACTTTCGCAGCGGACCTGGCGACCCTTCTGGTACAGATATTCCTCACATCGAGGATCATCCGGGCTTTGGGGGTGAAAAAGTCGAATTACATCTATCCAGGGTCGTTCATGGCCTCCCTTGCATTCATGGTCTTTTCTCCCGGCATTGCGGCCGGGATACTGCTTCGCTTCTTCCGGAAAAACCTGAGCGTGATGTTCCGCCATCCTTTGTTCAACGTGATCATCGCTTCGGCGCCCAGGGACCGCATCGCCGAGGTGAAGTCCTTTATTGGCGGCATCGTCCTCCCCATGGGGATGATCGCGGGAGGGTGTGTTGTCCTCATCATCTACAAAAAACTTCCGGATATTTACGGATATGTCCTGGCGGCATGCGCCGGGGCCCTCTATATCGCCCTCACCTATTTTCAGAACCGGGCCTATGTGCGCTCCCTGAAAGGCCAGCTCTCATACGATTTTACCTCCGGCGGAGAAAAAAAAGAGGCCCTCAACCTCGCCTCCATCGCTGACGACCCTGCCATGGTGGAGATGAACCTTCCCCTGCTGGACGCTCTTTTCAGGGAGTACCCGGATTCGGAAATTCTGCGCTCACTAATGCCGCATTTTCCGGGCCTTTCACGGGAAGCGAAGGAGACGATGCTGACTGTGGCCGCCACATCCCGCCGGGATTTGCGGGAACCACTGGTCCGTTCCGCCGCTTCGGATGCCGATCCACTCATCAGGGGGCGCGCCCTCGGTATGATTGCGCATTTTCCTTATGTGAAGCGTCTGGACCTGCTTCAGGGATATCCTGAAAATCGGCTCGAGTCCGAACAGATTGCACTGGAACTCCTCATGGTGGACGAGGGGCAGGCCCACGGCGACGGCGATTTGGAGTCGTCCTCCTTTGTGTTGTCGCTTCTTAGCGGAGAGAAGGGGGCGGGGAAAATGCCCCCAGTGGTACGCCGCGTCAAGGCCCTCCGCGAACGGGTGGCGGCGGGTTTTGGGGACCCCGCGGAATTTATTATACTGTCCCAGGTCGCGAAGCCGGACATCTTTCTCGATGACTTGGCGGACCTTGCCCTCGGTACGGGGAATATCATTTTCTTTCGGGCGCTTATCCCCCACGCTGAAAACCTGTCACGGAAGATGGCGCGGAAGCTCCTTTTCCGGTTCCGCTATGCTCCCATGCGGCTTCTAACTAACTTCGCGGTACTTTCTCACCATCTTACGGAAACTGATAAGGCCATTCTCCTCGATTACCGGTTTGACATGAGTGAAGAGGAGATGGCGGAGTATTTTTCGGGTGATGAGGGCCTGGGGAAATTGGTGCTAAAGCGGTTGGGGCAAAAGTACGGTTTTGCGAACAAGTCGAATTATTTTAAGTACTTGATCAGCATGAACATGAAGCCGCGGGAGGACATGCTGCGCTTCATCCGATCTGAGAACGAGGCGGTACGGAAGATAATGGCCGTGCGCCGCATGATGTGCGCCGAGGGACCCGCCGAAAAAGACCCGTGCCGCCGCTTCCTGGATTTGGCGCTCCGAAACGAAATAGATTTGCGAAAGCAATTGCTTTTGAAAGCCGTCGGTGTCCTCACAGGGACGGAGCTCGATTACATCTACGAGTCGAGCATCTTCCTTCGGGACGCCGACGTTACGGGATACATCCTAGAGTTCATAGAGTCTTCCGGGAGGGCCCTGGCCCGAGAAAGCATGTACATCTTCGAAGAGGAGGCACTGGAGGCCCAGGCCCGTACGCCCCTGAGCCACGGGGAGGCGAATGTGAACCCCGGAGAAGTGTTCCTTGCTACGATTAGCTTAATGTCCGGCATCGCCGCGCTAACCGGGTACGCGGCGGCACGGGTCCTCACCGAGATGGACGCGGCGCCGGCCCTGGAGCATATTTTCAGGCGGTTTAGAAAAGTGGAGGAGGACGAAATGCTCAGCATGCTTGGGAAAATAATTTTCCTGAAGGGGAACCGCCTCTTCAGCGACATCGATATTGACGACCTGGTCCGCATTGCCAGGATTACCAGGGAAACAGAGTATCCGGCGGGGAAGATTTTTATCAGGGAAAACGATCCCGGCGAGGAGCTGTTTATAGTTATAGACGGCGAGGTGGAAGTCCTGGCGGGTAAAAAGTCTATTGAAACGCTTGGGAAAGGGAGCTGTATTGGTGAGCTTTCCATCATCGATATGGAACCCCGAAGCGCCAGCGTGAAAACGAAAAAGAAAACCAGGCTCCTTTCCATCAACCGGAAGGATTTCCTTCTGACCCTGAAGGAGAACCCGGTTATCGCCATCAATGTGATGCGGGTGATAACCCAGCGCCTTCGGAAGTCGATTGTGAGGTAGGGCCGGCTTGCAATGGGCTTTAAAAATTTCATAATGATGGCGGCCGCCGTGCTCCTTACGGCGTTTGTCCTTCCGGGATCGGCGCTACAGGGGGACGGGGAGCCGGAGGGCATCGCCGTCCCCGTGGAGGCAGAGAACGGAAAGCAGAAAGAGGAGGCCCTCATCAACGAGGACGATATCCGCGACAGGTCCACCGACGCCCTCATGCGTGACCTGGTGAGAAAGGGGCAGCGTCGGCAGAAGCTCTCCGACGCGACGACGCCGGACGAACTTCTGAAGCTTCTGGTGAAAAGGAAATGGTATCGGCAGATGGACTTCGAGGGCCGGGCCCCGGCCAAAATTCGAAAAAAGGAATTGGGGCGCCAGAGTGAGGGGGACCTTTCCTCCCTCAAAGAAAGCGCAAGTCCGGACATCAGCAATATAATCGTGCTACTCGGGGAGATCCCGGTGAATGGGCAAAAGGGGGTCTTTGCCCCGGTGTTCCTCTCGGACAAAAAGAACATCTTCGGATCGCGGAGCGACTTTTCCTTCTCCTGGGCGGGGCTGAAGGCCACGGCGAAATTTTCGCAAAAGCGTTTTCCCTGGAAGAACACGACCCTTGAAGAAACAGTCATCGGGTCTTTCCTTTATGCCAGCGGCACCAACCTCGGTTTTATCAGCAGCGAGTTTGGGGAAAACACGAAATTTTATACAAACTATGTGTCCGAGATCATCACCCTGAAATACAACTTTTTCCACGGCCTGAACGCCTCTTTTTCCATTGATTCCCGGCAGTATTTTTTTGTCGAGAGGAGCCTTCCCGAGGGTTTCGTCATGCCCTTGAACCACTTTAATGTGTTCCCGCGCTTTGACCTGGGGCTTTCGGCCATCACGGAAAAGGGCGTCGATCAGCTCACGGAGGGAGTGGGTATTTCATCGTGGATAGGATACGGCGTCAGGAGCCGATGGGAAAAATGGGGGACTGCCCCGGAGTATGAAATCGGAGAAGAGGCGAGGACCTTTACAATATATTCGTTCACTTTCACAGGCGCCTACCTTTACAACAACGACCACAACTTCATCGTCAGGGCCCGTATTAAGGGTGGGATTGACAATGATTTTCTTACCCAGCCCCGGTTCGGCGGGACAATCGACAACGCAAAGCTCGACGTGGTCCACGGTTTTACTGTTGACTCCTTCCGTGTGGAGCGCTTCGGCATAGTCAACTGCATGTACGGCTTTAATATCTTCAGCCGCCTGAGGATGAGCCTCTATTTCGATTACGCCCATGTCTTCAGGCCTAAACGGGAAGACGTTATTGGTACGGGATACGGTTTCCGCATCCTGGCCTGGGGAGGGCTCCCAATTTGGCTCACCCACGGGATAGGGAGAAGGCTTTACCCGGAAAGGACGGGGCCCGAACAGGTGGTGATGATCATGAGCGCCGCGGGATGGTAAAAAAAGCTTGACGGTTTCCCCGACGGACCGTATCCAATATTGAGGACTTCCCGGGGATGGTGCCGCTTTTTTCAAAAAATATTTTTTCCCGAAGGTGAACCGATGAACGTGTACGAAGGAAAATTAGACGCAACGGGCCTGAAAGTGGCGATTGTTCTTTCAAGGTTCAACGAGTTTATCACCAGCAAACTTCTGGGCGGCGCCCTGGACTGCCTGAAAAGAAACAACGCCCGGGAAGAGGACATCTCAGTGGTCTGGGTCCCCGGCTCCTTCGAAATCCCCGCAGTTGTGAAGCGCCTCGTGGAAATGAAAAAGTACGACGCCGTGGTTTGCCTGGGGGCCGTCATCCGGGGGGCAACGCCCCATTTCGATTATGTGGCGGCCGAGGTTTCAAAAGGGGTCGCCCAGGTGGGGCTGGCCGCCGGCATTCCCGTAGTCTACGGGGTCCTTACTACCGACACTATCGAACAGGCCGTCGAGCGGGCCGGCACCAAATCGGGAAACAAGGGCTTCGATGCGGCACTGTCGGCCATAGAGATGGCCAACCTTTACCGATCGTTATCCTGATGGGCCATAGAAGAAAGGCGCGGGAATATGCGCTCCAGGCGCTCTACATGCACGAAACCGTCAACCGTGGACCGGAGGAGCTCGTTTCCCTTTCCTGGGTGAACAGGGAGATCACCGACAATATCCGGGAGTTCGCCATCTCCCTTATACGAAGTTCCGTGGCCCACCTTGAAACGATCGACGGGCTCATAAAAAAGCATTCCAAGAACTGGAGTTTCGAACGACTTACCGCCGTCGACAAGTCGATTCTCCGGCTCTGCATCTGTGAGATGCTCTTTTATTCCGACATCCCCCCCGCAGTCACCATCAATGAGGGGATTGAGCTGGGAAAATTGTATGGCGGGGAAAGCTCCGGCCAGTTCATCAACGGCATTCTTGACGCCATTAGGCGTGAAGATCTGGACAAGGAGGACGAAAGCCAGGGTGAATCCAATTAAGAAAAACAGGCTGACACTCTCCGGCGATGAGGGCCCGGGGCCCGGTCAGGAGGAGGGACTCCGGCGCAACCGCATCAGCTCCATCGAACCCGAGGAGCGTTCCGGCGGAGCGCCTGCTCCGTTTTTCAGGAAGAGGAGCTCCCTCGTAATCTCGGCGGCCCTCGCGGCGGTGGTGATCGCCGGAATTTTCCTGGTTACAAAATTCACGGGGCGCCCCGGAAGCTTCCTGGGCCGCGAGGGAGACAGTATCTACCACGACGGCGAGAAGCGACTCGTACCCGAGACGGAGTCCGACAACATCCATCTCCGGCGCGGCAAGGAGAGCTACTACAAGGGATATCACAACGATGCCGTGGCGGAGTTCAAGGAGGTGGTGGAGTCCGGGGCCCCCGATGCTGAGAAGGCAGCGGCCCTCACTTTCATCGGCATCATCCACGACGAAAAGGGGAAGACCGACGAAGCCATTGAGTTTTACCGGAGGGCCCTTAAGTTCAACTCTTCGGACCCCATCATTTACCGCAACCTTTCCATCGCCCATCGAAACAAGAAGGACTACCCCGCCGCCCAGGAGGCCATTGAGCGCGCCATCAGCCTGGACCCGGGGAACACGAAGAACCGCGTTCTCTTCGGCAACATCCTCTTCGAGCAGAGGAAGTATGACGATGCCCGTCGCCTTTATCAGGACGCCCTGTCCCGCGACCCGGAGAACGCTTCGGCCCTTTACAATCTCGGCATTTCCCTCCTTAGAAGCGGCGACAGGGTGTCGGCGATGGAGTATCTCAAGAAGGCCGGCGATGCGGACAAGTTAGGGAAGGTGGCCCACATGTCCTACTCGAAGTTAGGCTCCCTCTATTCCACGATGCAGGATTACGACACGGCGGAGAAATACCTCAAGATGGCCGTTTCCGTCGATCCCACTGACCCCGTGGACCGGTACAATCTTGGTCTGGTGCACCTTAAGCGTAACGATAAGGAGAAGGCCCTGGGGGAATTTCTAAAGGCCCATGAGCTGGCAAAGAACGACGCCAAGGTCCTGGAGGGCCTTGGAGAAGCGTATTTCGCGCTTCGTGAGTACGACAAGAGCCTTGAGGCGTACAACAGGCTCGCCGGGGCGGGCAACCGCGACGCCAGGCTCCTCTCCCGCATCGCCGAGATCTACTACGAGAAAGGGGAGTTGGACAGCGCTTACGACTATTATAAAAAAATTACCGCTATGGAGCCCGCGTCGGAGAACGCGCGCATTGCCTATATCAACATGGGCAATATCATGGACGACGCCCGGCGTTATGAGGAGGCCATAGAATCTTACAAGAAAGCCCTGATAATAAGCCCAAAGGACGATTCGGCCCTCTACAATCTCGGTATCGCCTACAAGCACGCCGGGAGGCCCGAGCTTGCCATTGAGGTGTGGAAGAAGGCCGCGGAGTTAAACCCCGAAAGTCCCCGTCCCCATATGGCCATCGCCGATTATTATTACGAGAAACAGCACCTGGACCTTGCTATGGAGGAGTACCAGAAAATTTTAAGAAGGTGGCCCAATATCCAGGACGCCCATTTCAACCTCGGCGCCGTGTACTACAAAAAAAACCTCGTGGACTACGCCATCGGGGAGTATAAAAAGGTCCTGGAGATACAGGGAAACAACGACCTGGCCCGGAAAGCCTATGTGAACCTGGCCATCCTCACTTCAAAGGGCGCGGGAGGGGTGAAGTCCTTCGACGAACCTCTATCCTATGCCCAGAAGGCGCTCCTCATGAAGCCCGGGGACCCCGAGGCTCTGTATTCCCTTGGCCTCATCTATTATCGCGGAGAAATGATAGAGAAGGCCATCGATACCCTCTACCAGGTGGTGAGGGCCTCCCGGGACGGACGCCGCGTTGCCGACGCCTACAACTACATCGGCATGAGCTATTACAAGAAGGGCAGTTTCCGCAAGGCCCTCCAGGCCTTCAACCGCGGCGTAGAGGAAGACCCCTCTAACGAGGAGCTGCGGGTGAACCGCCAGACCGCCTCGGAGGCGTACGAACGCAGTCTGGACGACCGCTGAGATGGCCCATTCCAGGAAAATCGACCGGGATTATCTCCACGACAATGAAGACCGTCTCCTCTCCCCCCTGGCGGCCCGTTCAAAATATACCCGGGGGCGCCAGTATCCCGAGGACCCACATCCCTACCGCGCCGAGTTCCAGCGTGACAGGGAGCGCATCATCCACTGCAGGGCCTTTCGCCGCCTGGAGTACAAAACACAGGTTTTCGTAAACCACGAGGGCGACCATTATCGGACGCGCCTCACCCACACCATTGAGGTGGCCCAGATTGCCCGTTCCATCGCGAGGGCCCTTCGCCTTAACGAAGACCTCGCAGAGGGGATCGCCCTCGCCCACGATCTGGGCCATACCCCCTTCGGGCACACCGGTGAAAGCGTCCTGGACGCCCTGCTTAAAGATGAGGGGGGGTTTGAACACAACAGGCAGAGCCTTCGGGTGGTTGAAAAATTAGAGGAGCGCTATCAGTCATTTCCAGGGCTTAATCTCACCTGGGAAACCAGGGAGGGGATCATCAAGCATTCCACCAGTTACGACCACCCCGAAGTCTCGGGATATGCCCCGGAGGAAAGGCCAAGCATGGAGGCCCAGATAATTGACCATGCAGACGAGATCGCCTACAACAACCACGATCTGGACGACGGCCTCTCTTCCGGTATGCTTGTACTCGATGATGTGGCGGGCCTTGCAATATGGAAGTATGCCATGAAGACGGCGGGGATGGAAAGCATCAAGCGGTCCGCGAAAAAGCTCGCCGTGAGCCGCATCATCCGCACCATCATCAATGTTCTGGTGACAGACCTGATTCAAACCACGGAACGAAATGTGGAGAAACTGGGCCTTCGTACCCATGATGATGTTCGGAAGTGTCCGGAGAAGCCCGTGGCCTTCAGCGATGGAATCGCCGAAATGAACACAGAGCTGAAAAGCCACTTGATGCAAAACCTGTATCGGCATTACAGGGTGGTGCGCATGGGGATCAAGGCGGAGAATGTCCTCACGGAGCTTTTCACCATCTACCGCGACCACCCCGAAGCCCTGCCCGGGGATTATTTCGGGCGGATACGGGGCGAGGGGCTCCGGCGCGTCATCGCCGATTACCTCGCCGGCATGACGGACCGATACGCCATGGAAGAGCACCAGAAGCTCACCGACCCGATGATCCGCGTTTAGGCGGAGATGCTGAAAATGGAGGGCGTAAAAGTTGGACGAATCGTTTCCTGAAATACCCGAAGAAATACAAAAGCTCATTGCCTCGGGGGAAACAATTGACGAGATACGCATCGATGGAGAGGGGAAATGGCTTCACAATGGCGTTCTCTTCACCAATGAAAGGATCATCGAGTTTTTCAACAGGTCCATCAGCGTTACCCGGGACGGTGACTGGGTGGTCCATTACGATGATTTCGTCTACCCCATTGTGGTTGAGGACGCGCCGTTTTTCATCACCGGCGTCCGCTTTGAGGGTTTTGGCGATTTCGAAAGGGCCTTCATCACAGTCCGCTCCCTCGGAGAGGAGGAGCTCGACCCGGACACCATTTCCGTGGGAAAGGAAAACAGCCTCTACTGCCGCATCAGGGGCGGGAAGTATCCGGCGAAGTTCACACGTTCCCCCTCTTTCGAAATCCTCGACCGCCTCGAGGAGAGCGACGACATTTTCTATCTCAATATCTGCGGGAAAAGGATCAGCCTGCGGGAAAAAATATAGGAAGCCTCTAATAATTGGGTTTACCCGCCCGGCGTAGGCGGGCGGGTAAACCTGTTTTTTATGACAGCTCTTTAATTGTTAGAGGTTCCCTCTAATTAGTAAAGGTCGCCGTATTATATCACGAGGCTTACATGAGATCAAAGGGGTCGATGTCGATCTCAATGTAGGTGTCGCGGTTTTGGACCTCGTTTCGGGCGTCCCGGATTATCCCCCTTGCCTCGTCCATGCGGGACGTTTTCAGTATGATGTGCCATCGATGGTTGTTCGATATCTTCGCCAGGGGGGCCTTTGAGGGGCCCAGGACGTCGACGGAGGCCCTGCGTTTAAAAACCCCGTCACGAAGTGCGCCGCCAAGCCGTTCCGCTGTTTCCCTCACGCGCCCTTCATCGGCGCCGCGCACCAGGAGGCGTGCAATTCGTGAGAAGGGGGGGTAGCGGAGCTGGCGGCGCAACTCCAACTCGTATCGGTAGAAGCCGGCATAGTCGTGGTTAACCAGGAAGCCGAAGATGGGGTGTTCGTCATTGAGGGCCTGCAGAATTACCCTCCCGGGTTTTTCCCTGCGGCCGCACCGGCCCGACACCTGGGTGAGGAGGGCGAAGGTCCTCTCTGTGGCCCTGAAATCGGGCATGTTGATGCCGATGTCCGCCAGGAGGACACCCACAACTGACACATTGGGGAAGTCGAAGCCCTTGGCCACCATCTGGGTGCCCAGGAGAATGTCGATTTCCCCATCTTTCATTTTTTCAAGGAGTTCAAAAGGGGCGGTTTTTTTTCTTGAGCTGTCCTGGTCAAGTCGGAAAACCTTAACGTCCGGAAAGGTCTCTGTGACGGTTTCCTCCATGCGCTGGGTCCCGCTACCCAGGGAGAGAAGGCTTGCCGCTCCGCAGGCCGGGCATTCCGGTTTGGACGGCTTCGTGAAGTTGCAATAGTGGCACATGAGACTCCCTCCACGATGGAGGGTGAGGCTGATGCTGCAGTGGGGGCAGGTTTCGGGTGCGCCGCAGTTTTCGCACACCACCACGGGAGCGAAGCCCCGGCGGTTCAGGAGAAGGATCGTCTGTTCACGGGCGTCGAGGGCCCGCTTCACCGCGACTTTCAGGCTGTTTGAAAGAAGAAGCCCCGGCTTCCTCGATCCGCGCAGCTTCACCACTTCTATTGACGGAAGGACGGCCCCGCCGTAGCGCCCCTCGAGGCGGTGAAGGGCGAAGTGCCCCCGCTCGGTGGCGTAGAGGGATTCCATGGAAGGGGTTGCGGACCCCAGGACAAGGAGTGCCCCCTCGGCCCTGGAGCGGCGCAGGGCCACGCGGCGGGCATTGTATCTCGGCGTGCCGTGTTCCTTGTAGGAGCCGTCGTGCTCTTCGTCGATGACGATCATTCCCAGGCGGGGGCACTGGAGAAAGATGGAGGACCGGGTCCCCACGGCGATGCGGGCATCGCCGCGATAAAACTTCGTCCAGGCGTGGAGCCGCTGGGGGGCCGTAAGGCCGCTGTGATAGACCACGATGCCTCCGCCGAAGACCTCATGGAGCCGCTCGTAAATCTGGGAGGAAAGTGATATCTCAGGGACGCAATAGATGACGGAGAGGCCTTCCTCCATGAGGCGCCTTGCCAGCGTAATGTACAGCTCCGTCTTTCCGCTCCCGGTGACCCCGTGGACCAGGTGGAGGAGCTTTCCCGCGGCCCGGCCCTCCAGGACGGCGGAGAATACGGCCTCCTGCTCGGCGGTGAGTTTAATTTCGCGTAACGTCGATTCAGGGAAGGGCGCCCTGTGCCGTGAGGAAGGCCGCATGGCGGAGGGGAGGGCCGCGCCCAGGGCCTCCCCAATGGGGCAGATGTAGGTCTCGGAGATGAAACGGGCCAGGTCCATGAGGCGCCCGTCGAAGATCGGCTCGTCGTCCATCACTTCCAGGATGTCTTTGATTTTCGCCGGATCGAAGGAGCCGTCGTGTAGGTCGCGAAGGGAGGCCACGTATCCGGTTGAGTTGCGCCCGGAAAAATTAACACGCACCCGGTCGAAAGGTCGCACCTTCATTCCGTCCGGCACACGATAGGTGAAGGCCCGGTCGATGGGAACGGCTATATATACTTCGGCAAATGGCATGATCTCAGGGGTCCCCGGTGCGGGACATGCCGTCAAGGTGCTTCCTGACCATCTTCAGGGTGTTCCAGGCCCCCTTTTTCAGATCGGGGTTTTTTATCAGGGTCACCGGGTGATCGATGTTGAACCACTTCGCCTCTCCATGCCCGTCCATGATTTTTTTTAGAGGGACGATTTGTCCCATGACAATGACGGTGTGGGGCATTTGTACGCGGAACTCCTCTTCAAGGAAGGAGGCGCAGTTTTTATACATGGAGCTCGGCTTAGAGGTAATGTCGGGTTCGCACTTGATGATGTTGGTTATGTAACACCTGTCCGCCTCGAGGCCGATGGCCCCTAACATCTTCCGCATGAGGTCCAGGGCGTCCCCCCGGAGAAGTTTTTTTTCTTCTGGGGTTATTAGGCGCGGGGCGTTCAGGACAACCATGACGCCGTTTTCTCCAGTGCCGAAGCCGGGCTTTTTTTCCAGGGCGTCGCCGCAGAGACAGCACGAGGCGAGGCTGGCGTTCCCCGCGGGACTTACTCCGGCGGGAGGGCCCGTTGGGCGGGGGGCCGACCCGGGCCCCCGGAGCCATTGCATGAGGGCGTCACGCTCGGCGTCGTTGTGATAGAGAACGGACCTGCCGGACAGGGCCCTTTTCAGGTATTCCCCGATTTGTTTTCTGATCTCGTGCATTGGCGCCGTCATCCTCCGGGCCGTTACCGCCGCCTCAGAGGGCGTCGACATTGATATTGTACTGTTTAATTTTTCGGTGGAGATTTGTCCTTTCAATCCCCATGTCCTGCGCTGTCTGGGAGATGTTCCTCCCATTTTTTTTCAGGGCCGCAATGATATAGTCACGCTCGAAATGTTCGCGGGCCCTCTTGAAAGAGGATATGTCGCGGGCCGGCATCGCCCCGTTGTCGTCGGACCCAAGGTGCTCCGCAATGTCCTCCGGGCCGATGGTGTCCTTTTGCACCATGATGCTCAGGCGCTCTATGATATTTTTTATCTCCCGGACGTTCCCCGGCCAGGGGTAGATCATGAGGGCTTCCATGCCCTCCTTTGAAATTTCTTTTGTGCCCAGGCCGTGCTCCTTTGAAAATTTTTCTAAAAAATATTCGGCCAAAAGTGGAATGTCATCCCGACGTTCCGTGAGGGAGGGGACATGGACGGGTATCACGTTCAGCCTATAGTATAGGTCTTCCCTGAATTTTCCCTCCTCGATGGCTTTCTTCACATCGATATTGGTGGCCGATATCACGCGCACATCCACGGTGATGGTTTCGTTCCCGCCGACGCGTTCAAACTGCTGTTCCTGGAGGACCCGGAGGACCTTCGCCTGGGCGTTGGCGCTCATGTCGCACACCTCGTCTAAAAAGAGGGTCCCCTTGTTGGCCACCTCAAACTTGCCCAGGCGCCGGTTCACGGCGCCGGTGAAGGACCCCTTCTCGTGGCCAAATAGTTCGCTTTCGATGAGCTCGTCGGGGATGGCGGCGCAGTTCACCTTGATGAAGGCCTTGTCGACCCTGAGGGATTTCCTGTGAATGGCCTTCGCAACGAGCTCTTTCCCCGTGCCGTTGTCGCCCGTGATGAAAACCCTGGCAGTGGTGGCGGCGGCCCTGTCGATGATGTTTCTCACCTCTTGTATTGGCCCTGAATCCCCTATCATCTCGTCGTCCTGGGCCGCATCCCTCAGGAGGCGGATGTTCTCCCGTTTCAGGCGAAGCTGTTCCAGCGCGTTGTTCACAGCGGTGATGATCCTCTCCATAGAGGGGGGCTTTTCCAGGAAGTCGAAGGCGCCCATCTTCGTGGCCTTCACGGCAAGGTCTATGGAGCCGTGGCCGGAGATCATGAGGACCGCCACCTCCGGGGATGTCTTTTTCACCCGCTCTAAGATTTCCACGCCGTCGATGTCGGGCAGCCACACATCGAGGATGATGAGGTCCACGTCGTTCTTCCTGAGGAAACCCATGGCCTCTTCTCCGGATTCCGCGGAATAGACGATATGGTCCTCGTCCTGGAGAATGGCGCTCACAGTTTTAATTATGTTCCTTTCATCATCGACGATCAGTATCTTGGCCATGAAGTTCCTCTTCTCCGAGAATCGGCAGTTCAATGGTGAACTCGGTACCCTCGCCGGGCTTCGAGGAGCAGGTGATGCGTCCCCGGTGCTCTAAGACGATCTTCTCGACTATGGCCAGGCCCAGGCCCGTGCCATGCTCTTTAGAAGAGAAGGTGGGTTCAAAGATCAGGTCCATATCCTCCTCACGTATTCCTGCCCCATCGTCCCGGATAAAGATCTTGACCGATCCCCGGCCTTCGCTCCCCGCCAGGAGGGTCCTTATCCGAATGGTGCCCGTTTCGCTTATGGAATCCACAGCGTTTTGTATCAGGTTGGTCAGTGCCTGGCGCAGGAGTATGCGGTCAAAGTACATCGGAGGTATTTTTTCGTCAAGCTCCAGGTGAAATGTTATCCGCTCGTTGCCCTGGAAAAAACCGGCGCAGGAGGCGACCTTCTCGTTGAGGTTCCCGATCTCCGGCTTCATTTCCGGGAGCCTGGCAAAGCGGGAAAACTCGGCCGTAATTTCCATTAGAGCATTGACCTCGTCGATGATGGTGTCTGTGCCGATTTTGATGATAGAGTCCAGGTCCGGGTGCCCTTCAGCATGCCGTTTGCGTATCCTCTCCGCCGAGAGGCGGATTGGCGTGAGGGGGTTTTTTATTTCGTGGACGAGCTTTCGGGCCATGTCGCGCCAGGCCTGGAGCTTCTGTTTTTGGTACATCACCATTCTCCCCTCCTCAAGCTGTTCCGCCATCCGGTTGAACGATGCAAATAGAATGGCAAGCTCGTCCTGGGTCTCTCGCCGGAGCTTGATGGAATAATCCCCCGATGCGATTTGACGCGCCGCCGCCTCGAGCTCGTAAACCGGGCGGGTGATTTCCCGGGACAGGAGATAGCTCACTGCAATGGAGGCGGCGATAATGATGATGGACAGGATGAGAAGGAAAATCCCCATGCCGGTTTGGAAATAGGGTTTCAGAAATTCCCTCTGCCGATACCTCTGGAGGGCCTCTTCATAGAGGGCAATGCGGGCGGAGGTTTTTTCCGGATTGCTTCGAAACATCGCCAGTATATCGTTCCCCTGCCGGAGTGCCCCAAGGACGAGGGACCTTCCTGCGGTGCTGATGTTGTAAAGGCGGACCCCTTGCCCGGGGGGAATCGCGTTGAGCACCTTTGTAATGCCCGGTGAGTAGGGGCGTGCCTCCTCCTTGTCGGTCAGGAGGACAAAGGCATTTCCTTCCGCGGCGGAGTAGAGGAGAAATTGGTATCCCTCCTCCCGGAGGGATTTTTCCCTGCGCAGTATCGTCGGATAGGACGTGTAAAGCCCGCTGTCCCTGATGGTATCGAGTCGGAAGCGGATGTCCGCGTGGTTTTGGACGATGGCCTCGTTGGCCATTTTCAACGATTCTTCCATGGCCTGAGTGTCCTTCTCGCTTATCCACTCCGTGATGGTGTTATTGATGAGCTTGTTCGAGAGGATGATGATGGGGAGCGAGGGTATGATGGCGACGAAAACGAAGGCCAGGGCGATCTTGAAGCGAATGCTCGCTTTGATGTCCGCAGGCCCGGAGTAGATTTTCCGGCGAAACGATACGATGATGAAGTAGATTGCCGCGATGACGGGGATGGTCATCATCAGATTGAGGTAATAGGCCCTTCCCACCTTCTCCTCGGCGTCCGTGGTGGGGAAGAGGCCGAGGATGATGATAGCGGAAAACAGGAATATCCCTGCCAGAAAGATGAAGTCCTGAAACCTGGATTTGCTGATGATCCTTTTTTTTCTGAGAGCGTCCAGCAGCATGGGTGGGCCGTCCTTAACCGGCGGTTCACCGGGGAACCGGCAGCGCCGGGCCCTTGACCCAGCCCGTATCGAAATCCCAGTGCCCTGCGATGTACTTGAATATATAATTCATGGGGAAATAAAGTTCCACCGATTTCAGTTCCGCCCGGGCCCTGATGCGGTACTCCCCGTCCCCGGGCGGCTCGCCCGGCACTTTTAGGCGTGAAACCCGGAAAAGATGGGCAAACATCGCCTTCTCGTTATGGTATTGGGTTTTCTTTCCGTCCTCGGTGATAACGTAGGACCTGTTCCAATAGTCATATCGCAGGGACCTTTTCAGGGTGCTGGAGTGAAGGACCCGTGTGTAGATGAGGTCCAGTATTCCTTCCCTGACCACCTGGATTTTGAAGGTCACGCGGGCCTCTATGCCCCGTTTCACCGCCTCGATGATCTCCGGGCCCTGATAGGAGTGCACTGAGAGTTCGAGGAAACGTCTGTCATTTTCTATGATGATTTCCCCCACTGTGAGCTCCGCGGCACCAGCAGATGATACTATGGCAAGACAAGCCGCTATGGAAAGCGTAATGCGGAGAGTGCGGACGATCAACAGTATCGGGTTCTTCCTGTTCACGAAACTTTTCCGTGGTTCCGAGGGTCAGAATTGGAAGGGACAGCTCATGGAGACGTCGATCCGATTGCCAGCAGTCTCCACTGAGAGCCGCATCCTTGCCCTGTTTTTCCAGTACGGGAAATATATCTCCCTGTTGTAAGTTTCGGCGGAATTTACGGCGTCGACCACGCCGAGGACTTTCACCAGGAGCATGGAAAAAACATATCCGATAATGATGCCCCGGTCCCGGCGGGGTATGTTCTCCCATCGGGCTATCCCGTCGTCGTTGGACCTGTACTTGTCCGAGTAATGGAAAACCCCGTAGATAAGGAGCCCCTTCTGGAGCAAGTCTGTCATGAGGAAGAGGGAACCCCTGGTATAGTGTTGGGTGTAAAAATGGCCCAGCCCGGTCCAGCTCCAGGAAAGCAGGCCCGCCACGAAGGGGTCCTTCCTCTCCGGCTCGTCGAGGAAGATGCTTTCAGGGTCCGCAGGTTCTCCCGGAAACGCTCCCGGGGAAGCCTGGGCCATTCCTGTTCCGAGGAACGTCGCGATGACGAGGGCCGCCACCGCCGCGTTAAAAATGGCTTTCCATGCCAATGTATATGCTCCTTTTTTCGTCGCCTCCGGAATAGATGAAAGGATAGGCTTTCTGTATCCGTTTCCTCTCTATTTCCAGGTTGCCGTTGAAACTCCGGGCAGACCGTACGGCGTCGGATATGTTGTACAGGTGAATTACGACAACCAGGGACATGGCGCAGTAAAAGACGTTTCGCCGGGACGTTTCAACAACGCCGAGGTCAGTGCGCTTTGCGTCCACGTTTACTTTAAAACCGCTTTTTCCTCCGGCGGAAAAATCGAAATTGAGATAATAAAAAACCGCTCCCAGGGCGATGGCGTACTCCGTAATGAGGAATGCCGTGCCCTTCGCTATTTCGCCCGAATAATACTGGCCGAGGCCAGGCACGTACCAGGAGAGTATTCCCGCAAGGATTGGGTCGCGTTTGCGTTCGAAAAGGACGGGGTTGTACTCGAGCTTTTCCAGCGTGTTGAGATTGTCCCGGCGGGGCGGCTCCGCTTTCGCGGCGGCGCCGCGCTGCGGGGCAGCGGCAAAAAGAAACGCCGCAAGCAATAACAGCGTCAGATGTCTGGTCATTGCCGGTTTCATGCCTCAGAAGAATAATCGCCGGTTATAATCATTGCAAGGATTTATTTCCCCCGGAAAAAATTTTTCCGCCTCCCCCCCGGGGGATCAGAATTCCTTCTGGATGAGGCCGACTAAGCTGTTGACGGCTTCCTGCTCTTTTTCGCCAGCGGCGCGGATGATGAGGCTGGACCCCTTCGTGATGGCCAGGGCAAGTACAGACATGATCGATTTACCGTTGGCCTCCACGTGTTCTTTTATGAGAAATATTTCACAGGGGTATTTCATCGCCTCTTTTACAAGCATCATGGCCGGCCTGGCGTGGATGCCGGCGTCGCTCGTGATCGTTATCTTCCGCTCAGTCATCACTGCGCTCCTGGGATTTCATCCAATCCTGGATCCTTGCGTCGAGCTCCTGGGCGGAATGGACCCCCATTTTCTTTAGGCGCTGGTTCAACGCTGCGGACTCGATGATGATGGGAATATTGCGGCCAGGCCGTACGGGGACGGTGACAAAGGGGATGTCTATATCCAGGATGGTGTGCCTCTTCTCGTCGATGCCGAGCCTGTCGTAATACTTCGAGGAATCCCATTCCTCAAGAAGGACCACAAGCTCGATGCGTTTTCGTTTCCGCACGGCCCCGATGCCGTAGAGGTCCTTCACGTTTATGATTCCCAGGCCCCGGATTTCCAGGTGGTGCCTGATTATCTCGGAGCCGCTCCCCATGAGGATTGATTCGTCTATCTTTTTCACCTCGACGATGTCGTCCGCCACGAGGCGGTGGTTCCGCTCCACGAGCTCCAGGGCGCATTCGCTTTTCCCCACGCCGCTTTTCCCGATGAGGAGCACGCCGATCCCGTACACTTCTACGAGGGTGCCGTGGAGCGACACGGTGGGGGAGAATATCTCTTCGATGATATGGGTCAGGAGGGTGATGAACTTCGTGGTTTTGTGGCGCGTCACCATGACCGGGACGCCCTTTTCCCCCGCGATTGAGATAAACCGTTCGTCGGGTTCTTCGCCGTGCGTGAAGACGCAGCAGAGCAGGTTGTATGAGAAGAACTGCTCGTAGATTTCCCTCTTCTTTTCCTCGGATATTTGGGCGAGATATGCGGTTTCGCCGAGCCCGAAAATTTGGATGCGGTCGAAGGCGAAGAAATCGTAGAACCCCGCCAGGGCGAGGCCCGGCCTGTTCATCTCGCTGCCTGTAATTTCCCTGTTGAGCCCCTTTTCCCCGGAAACGAGGCGTATTTGCAAATCGATGTTTCCGGTCTTTCCCAGGAGGTCCCGTATGTACAGTTTGTTCTGTTTCATGGCTTCAACACGGAGACAAAAAAAACACGGGGAATGTTTTATTACAAACAAAATTTTTGCGGGGGCCGGGAAATCCGCAGTATTGCAGCATGCTCGCCTGACGCCGTAAGCCGCCGGGCGAAGAAACCGGTGAAACCGGGCGGCGCGATGATCGCCGCCCGGTTTCACCGGTTTAGAAGGCCGGGACCATCACTTCAAGGCGGTTGCCTTTTTTGTAGACCACGTTGAAATAGCTAGTTTCGGTGTTAAAGAAGGGAACGAAAGGAGATTTTTTCGCTTCCAGTTCGTCGATCGCCTCGTTGAGGGTCATCATCCTGATGGGGGGCATGTCGTTTTTATTGAATTCTATCCTGGGATTTGCGGGGGAATCGTCTTTGACTACGAGGTCGTAGGCGATGAAGTCCTTAAGATCATAACGGTTTTCTTTTATCATGTTGAAAGGAATCTCGAGCATCCTGTGTCCTTCCTTATCGCGGTAGATCATGGCGTAGTTTCGGCTCAGGTAATCCTGGGAGCCTTTTTTCACTTCCTTTACGCCCTGCTTGAAGATGATGAAGTCCTTTTTGTCAAGCTTCATCTCCAGATAGGCGCCGGTGCCGTCCATGGGTTTGTGGCTCACCTGGTTGAGGTTGATCTCGATTCCGCCTTCGCCGGTCACTTCCATGGTGATGGATTTGCCAAGGGAAACCGCCTTATGGCTTGACAGTTTCTCCTTGTATTTGACCACCTGTTTCTCCATCTTGTCGATGAGGAGGTCTATGGAGGAGTACATGTCCCCCGATTTCTCGGTGCCGTAAAATTGTACGCCGTCGCCGTTGATCAAGATTTCCGCGACATGGTCGAGCTTGTTCTTGTACATAACTATGTGCGCGTCCATTAGCTGGTGAAAATACTTCTCCACGCGGGAGAACTTCTTTTCCGCGTATTCCTTGAGGCTGTCCGATACTTCCATGTGGCGTGCGGTGAACTTAATGTTCATGTGCCCCCCTTCCTGTTGATCAAATTTAGTTTTTTTCTCTTGTTTGCCGGCGGGATATTGAGCTGGCCGCGGTATTTAGCGATGGTGCGCCGCGCAGCTTCAATGCCCGATTTTTTCAGTCTCGTCTGGATTTCCCCGTCGCTCAGTGGCTTCAAGGGATTTTCGCGCGCGATGATGTCCTTGATGAGGGTGATGGCCTCGTCTGAGGAACGGTCTTCCCTGCCGTCAGATTTCAGGCGCGACACGAAGAAGTACTTGAGCTCGAAAACCCCCCAGGGCGTCTGGGCGAACTTGCCGCTTGTCACCCTGCTTATCGTGGATTCGTGAAGGTCCACTTCATCGGCGATGTCCGATTGTTGGAGGGGTTTGAGGTGCCCCGGGCCCCTGACGAGAAAATTGATCTGGCGGCCCATAATCGCCTTCACCACCTTTAGAATAGTATCCCTGCGGCTTTCGATGTTTTTCACCAGGTAGCGGGCCGATTGAAGCTTGTCCTGAATATATTGTCTCAGTTTTTTTTCAATGCTTTTTTTTCTTAAAAGATTCGTATAATAAGAATTAATCCTGAGGGACGGCATCCAGTCGTCGTTGAGGCTGACGATAATTTCCCCGTCCACGTACCTCACGTCCACATCGGGAGTGATGTACCTTGCCGTCTTGCCGGAAAAGTGCCGTCCCGGGAAGGGGTCCAGCCCCTGAATGATTTTGCTTTTCTCGATGACCTCCTCCTCGGTGGCTCCGAGGGCCCGCGCTATCCGGTCGTAGCGTATTTGTTCCAGGTCGGGGAAATGGTCCCGCAGGATTCTCGCCAGCGTTTCGTCTCCGGGAAGGTAATGGGCCGCCTGAATCATAAGGGATTCGCGCGCCGATGCGGCGCCGCAGCCGATGGGGTCGAACCCGTGAATTCCGTCAAGAATCTTCATCAGGCTTTCGCGGGAAAGGCCCCGCCTGCCGGCGAGCTCTTCTATATCGGCCGCAAGAAACCCATTGTCGTCCAGAGAGGTTATGATTTCTTCATACACGGCGAGATCGTTTTCGTCCCGTATTGACAGCCGCGCCTGCCAGAGGAGGTGTTCCTTTAGGGACTCTTCGCTGGCAACGGCGTTTTCGATGAAATCCCGTTTTCTGTCGTCGTCCCGGGAGGCGGTATAGCCCGGGTCCGGGACGTCGCTGTAATCGGGCCGGTCGTCTTCGAAGCCTTTATCGGGCCCCTCTTCGCCGCTTAGTTTTTTCGTCACTTCGCTTATGAGTTCTCCTTCCTGTGCGCTTACGGCGGGCATGAGGGTAACGGTGTCCTCTTCGAGGACCGGATTCTCTTCAAGTTCCTTTGCCAACCTGTCGGAGAGTTCAAGATTTGATAACTGCAGCAGTTCCAGGGACTGGCGCTGGGTCTGGGTGAGGGCGAGCTTTTGGGTCTGTTTTATTCCGAGTTTTATCGATACTGCCATTGCTCTACCTGATAGTCAATCCCGTGTAGCACCACGGTTTGCCGTTTTATGGCCTTTCCTGCTTTCAAGTATGAAAGGATTTTCTTCCTTTCACCCGGTCATTGCCTTACGGGGGCAGCACAATACAATATAGTATCCATCGGCGGAAAAATCAAGATTTTCTTGGCGGTCGTATTCTCGGTTTTCGCGGGGCCGGTGAACGGGAAAAAACAGTACTTGACATTCTTTAAAAAAGTCGACGTACTGTTAGTTTAAACAACTATCCGGGGATAAAGTCATGAACGAAAAGAGAAAATATCAGCGGTTTTCCTGCTCTCTCAAAGTCGATTTCGATTATTACGAAGGGAACCCGGACGAGATCGATCCCGAAACCGCCGTCCCTATCAAGGGAAAGGGGACCATCCTGGATATCAACCGGGGAGGTGTGTTTTTGGTGTCGAATTCCCGCGTAGGGGTTGCCCTGCCTATACGGATCAAATTTTTCACGAAAAAGCAGGCCTATGATCTGGAGGGGACCATTATAAGAACAGGTCTTGTAAAGAACAACCCCTCGGAAATTGTCAAAAAATACGCATCCCTGGACGTGAAGGGGGATTCGTACATCGCGGTGGAATTTTCGCAGCTCCTTGAAAACATCTCCCCCCTGGAGCTGTAGGCCCCCATGGCGAAAACCAGGATCATACGCGTCCAGAGGGTTGAGGACATAGACCTGTCCAAAGTCTCTGTGTACGATTTGAGCAACCGCTATGTGGATGCCGGCGGCAATATGTACGGGCTACGGTACGACAGGGCGGGCAAAAAGATCGAAATTATCAAGCTCATCCGGACTCCTGCCAAGTCGGCGGGGTTCTTTGCGAAGAAGGTGTTCGAATACAAGCGCGGCCAGCCTCCCTCCGGAGAAAACGGCCTGCCCCCGGAACCCTCCCCGGAGAGCATGGCGGAGGAGTTGGCCGAAGCGTCCGGAGGTGATCCTGGCGAGAGCGGGATTGGTTTTGATCCGGACATTTTCATCAACGGGACCCTGGAGCAAATGAAAAGCCACCGGGACCGGCTGAACGGCATTATGATGAACATAAAAAACTCCAATGTGGTCAAGGACGGCAGCAGGGAGGAGTCGACCTATCTCTCCGACATTTTCCGCAGCCTCGACATGGACGGGATACAGAGGATTGATAAAATACTCAACGACCACAAGGAGTTCTCCAACTACCCGCGGTCCCTGGTGTACTACACCTCGAAGCTCGATACGAGGAGCAAAAACATCGTAGACTCCCTTGACGGCGATTCCTCGAAGATGCGCTTCATTTTTCTCGTGGAGATGTATTTCTCCATCAGAAATTTTTACCGGACCCTGCGGAAAGTGCTCCAGGAGTTCGGCGAGTTTTTACAGCGAAAAAACCTCGACGAGATTAGAAACCTTTCCCATGCCGAGACGAAATCTTTTGAAGACGGAAAGATATCCGTAGAGAACACCCTCGCCGAGTCGAACGACATATTAGCCGGATGCGCAAGTCTGGAAAAGCACATGTTCAAGGAAAAGAAACTGTAGGATCATCTTACCACCACGACCTCGCCAAAGCCGCGGAGTTTTTCCGTAAGTTCCTCCCTTCCCACCACCACCCTGACCAGTCCACGGTCCAGAAGGCGGCGGCCCGATTCCATGATCCGCTCCGGGGTCACTTCCCTTATATGGGCGATATAATTCCGCAAATATGCGTCATCAAATCCATTGTAGTCCAAAAAGAGATATTTGCCCAGGATGTTCTGCGGGGTGTCGAATTCGAAGATGTAGGAGTTTTCCAGGGACTGCCGGGTCCACGACATCTCGTCGGATGTAACGGGCTTCTCCTTCATGAGAAAAATGTTTTCCTCAAGCAGTTTGAGGGTGAGGGGCGCAAGCTCGTTGCGCGTCTGGGCGTAGGCGAGAAATAGTCCCGTTTCTTTTCTGAAGCGGACCACCGAGGCGGTGGAGTAGGAGAGGCCGCGCTTCGCCCGAATTTCCGTCATGAGCCGCGAGTTGAAGCTTCCGCCGCCGAGAATGTAGTTTAGCACGGTGAGAGAGTGCTCTTCGGGGTCTCCCAGCGGAGCGGCAAGGGTCCCCAGGGCAATGGTGGACTGGGGTATGTCCCGGGGGATGAGAAACACCTTTCCTGCATTTTTTCCAAGGGACTCATAAAGCCGGGGGATGTCCACCGAGTATGCCGTGCGTTTCCCCGGCCTGGTTCCGCCGAAATATTTTTTCGCAAGGGCCTCGATTCTGTCGCCCCTGAGAGACGAGGAGATGCCGAGGACCATGTTCCCCGCCGTGAAGTGGTTGGTGACGATGGCGCCGAGTTTCTCAGCGCTGAGGCCCGAAAGGGTTTCCTCCGTGGGGGTCGCGCCGTAGGCCGCGCCGTCGTATAGTATTTCCCTGAGCTTTTCGAAAGCCAGGATGTGCGGCTCGTCTCGTTGGCGCTTCAGCTTTTCCATAATGAGGGCCCGGGCATTGGCCAGGTCTTTATGGTCGATTCGCGGCCCCTTCACCAGGCTGGCTAAAATATCGAAGGCCTGCTCGGCGTGGCGGTCCAGGACCGTCACAGTGATGAAGGTTTGCTCCCAGGAGGGGTCGAAACCGATCCTCCCGCCCAACCCCTCCAGGGCCAGATAGAGCTCGCTGCCAGGGTACTTTGCGGACCCTGCCATGGAGATGGTCTTCGAGAGGAGGGAGGCGGCGCCGGCGTCGTCTCTTCCTTCGTAAAGGCTTCCGTACCCGATGGCAGCCGTAAGGGTCAACATGGGGATTTCGTTTTTAATCCGGTAGGCCCGGAGCCCTCCACCGGCGTCGAATTTCACCACCTTCGGGAGGTTGATGCCGGAAAGGAGGGAAGGAGAATCGGCCGTTCTCCCCGTTTCCGAAAATAATAATATGGTGAGAAGAAATACCAATAAAAGCCGAATAATGGAGTTATGATAAGTGCAGATTGTTTTCATCTTTGCCGTCCTCATGGAAGAAATATAAGAAGTTATAAAAACCTGATTATATAAGTTGCCGGATGAGCATTATAATAAAACGCGTCCGTCCCTGTCAAGCTCAGCAGGATGAATTGGGGGACGGGAGCACCGTGCGTTCTTGCTTCGCAAATTGAAAGCCGGGCTGGACAGGGTGAGGGCTTTCACGTATGGCAGAGACCTGGTTGCCGGGAGAAAGCAAACGCGCCGTCAACTTTTAATTCCGTGCATGGGAAAAAGCAGTTCCCGGATAAAGCGCACCACGTCCTCGGCGTGCTTCATGCACTCGTCCTTCTCAGGTCCTTCCAGGACGAAGGGCTCGTCGTCGAGGCTCCCGGACTGCGCCTCGGGGCCGTACATCATCCCGCCTACTATTCCCGCGTAGTGGTCCTGGGGAGTGAGGCCGCAGAACTCCGCCCAGGCGAGCGCCCAGAGGGCCGCCGTCTTGAAGAGATTGTATCCCCCGCCCCCCGTGGCCATCACCTTCGGGGAGGCTTCGCGTATCATCCTCACCACTTTCCTGAAGCCATTGCTCGTCATAT
Organism: Spirochaetota bacterium; assembly: GCA_029974015.1. Taxonomy (GTDB): domain Bacteria; phylum Spirochaetota; class UBA4802; order UBA4802; family JAGODF01; genus JAGODF01. The sequence goes on along the minus strand of JARKUF010000021.1, from coordinate 16,104 downwards.
TGAAGTGGGCCAGGGGGTCGTCCCGGTGGACATCACCGCCGATCTCTGCGAAGACGATGTCGGGCCCGAAAGCCTTGATGAGGGGCGGAACGATTTCCCTGAAGGCGTAGACATAAACCTCATCGTCGGTCCCCGATAATAGAGGCACGTTGACATTGTAGCCCCGTCCCGCCCGGATGCCTATCCCGTCTTCGAAGCCAGACCAGGGGTAGAGGGTTTTTCCCGATTCGTGCAGGGAGATGGTGAGGACCCGGTCGCTTTCGTAGAAGGCGTTCTGGACGCCGTTACCGTGGTGGACATCGATGTCGATGTAGGCAATCCTGAGGCCCCTGCGAGTGAGGTCTTCAATGGTGATGGCGATGTCGTTGATATAGCAGAAGCCTTCGGCGTGGTTTCGACCTGCGTGGTGGAAGCCTCCGACGGGATTGAAGGCAAACTTTGCAGGGCCGTCCACAAGCATCATAGCGCCGTGGTAGGTTGCCCCCGTGGCCGTGAGGGCAAACTCGTACATCCCCTTTGCGATGGGATTGTCGTCCGTTCCGAGGCCCGCGCCGTACATTTCGATGGTATATTCCCCCTGGTCGCACCGTTTCAGGAGGTCGATATAGTCTCTGTCATGAAAAAGGTAAAGGAGTTCCTCGTCGATTGGCTTCGGAGTAATTACCTTCTGATTAGACTCGAAGATGAGGGAGTAGCGGTCAAGGAGCGAGTAAAACTGTTTGGCCCTGGAGGGTTTAAATGGGTGGTTTGCCCCATAATCAAAACTCGAAAGCTCGTCGGAGTACATGAGAATATGTTCCATGATGGCACCTGCCGCCTCCCGGTTTTCCCGAGAATGGATTTTGGGGAAAGGCAAAAACAATCGGGCTTTTCCCCGCGGGCACAAATCATCGGTTCACGCTTTTCCCATTTTGATTCACCGGGATGCGCGAGTGTGGGAAGCATCTATAAAGTAATCATTGGTCCGGAATTTGTCAAACATGATTATCAACAGATCTGTCCGGGATGTAACTTTCCTAACCGCGTCCGGGCGGCGGAAAAACCTGAGTCCTGAGTTAGAGGTCCCCTTGCAGGAGTGTATCATAAATTTTTTTAAGAAATTCCCGGAGGGTCCCCTCCCGGCGGCAGCGCGCCAACTCCACCAGATGCTCGTCGCTCGCCACAATGGCCTTGAGGACCTCTCCGCGATTCGCCGCGCCGAGGTCCCGGAAGGGCGGGTGGTTTTTCAGCAGGTTGCGGGCCTCCTGCAGGGCCTCGAGAAGATCGCCGATGTCATCCGGAAGGGAGCTTTCCAGGAGGCGGCGCAGTTTTGCCGCCATGGCCGGAGATGCGCCTCCAGTGGAGACCGCCACGGCCAGATCTCCCCTGCTGAAAGATGAGGGGATGATGAAACTGCAGTTTTCGGGGTCGTCCGCGGCGTTTATGAAGATCCGGCGCTCCTCCGCTTCCCGGTACACGGCGCTGTTGATTTCACCGTCGTCCGTGGCGCTGAAGGCCAGGGCCGCGCCGTCCAGGTCCCCGTGACAATAATTACGCCGGATGATGATGGGGTTGGCTTTCCCGGAGGCCATCCGCTCCAGTTCGGGGTGGGCTTCCGGTGCAATCACAGTGACGAGGGCCCCCGAGGCGATGAGGTCCTGGACTTTGCGAAGCGCCACTTCGCCGCCGCCGATGACTGTCACGGGCCTGCCCTTCAAATCGAGAAAAATGGGATAGTATTTCATACTGCCTTAAGCTGCCCGCTACTTCGCGATCTCCGCGGGCATTTCGAAGAGCTCTCCCATCTTACGAAGTTCTTCTTTTTTTTCATCGTCGAGGCCTATCTCCTCATCGGTGATATAGCACTGGGGGTCCGGCGCCCAGGGGTCGCCAAAAGCGCGGAATGCCCGCACGCGCATGGCCCCCGTGCAGAGGTCCCGATGGTCGCAGAGGCGGCATCGCCCCTTGATGTAGTCGGCCTTATGTTTAAGGCCCTTCATGAGCGCATCGCTTTCGTCCATCCAAATATCGCCGAAGCTACGGTTGCGGATGTTCCCGAGGTTGTAGTCCTGCCAGAACTGGTCGGGATGGACGTTTCCAAAAAAGTCGATGTTGGCGATCCCCACTCCCGTGGAGTGGGCGCCTCCGCCGTTCCACGCGAGGAGGCGCCGCACTTCATCTGCGCGCGCGTCCCCCGCCTCCTTCAATTTCAGATATATGTAAACCCCGTCGGCGTGGTTGTCCACCGTGAGGATGTTGATGTCCTTTCCCCGGTCGAAGAAGTCTTTCGTCCTCGCCATAATGGTGTCCATGGCGTCGCGTGACTGGCTGTGCGTCAGATCGTCGGCGAAGAGGTTCCCTCCCCGGCCCGAGTAGACCAGATGGTAGAAGCAGGCGCGGTTGATCCCCTCGCTTTCAATGAAGTCGAATATCTGGTGAAGGTCGCCGTAGTTTTGCCGGGTGAGGGTGAGGCGTAGGCCCACGCGCTGCCCCACGGCGACGCAGTGTCCAAAACCCGCCATGGCGCGGGAGAAGGCGCCCTTCACGCCCCGGAAGGTGTCGTTCACCGGCTCCATCCCGTCGAGGCTGATGCCCACGTAGACGATTCCCGCGTCCTTGATGGCCCTGGCGGCGCCGCGGTCGATGAGGGTGCCGTTTGTGGAAAGGACGGGGCGGATGTTCTTCGACGCGGCGCGCTCAATGAGGGAAAAGATATCTTTTCGCATGAGGGGTTCCCCGCCTGAAAAAAGGAGGGAGGGGATGCGGAAGCCCGCGAGATCATCTATGAGGGCCAGGCCTTCGTCGGTGGAAAGCTCTCCGGCGTATTTCTGGTTGTCCGAGTCGGTGTAGCAGTGGACGCATTTCAAATTGCAGGTGCGCGTGGTGCTCCAGACGACGATGGGCCTTCGCTCCGAGGCCAGGGCCTGGACTTCGTGTGGGCGGTTGCCATGGCAGTCCGGGCCCGACTTCGCCCCGTAGCGCAGGCCGTCTCCAGTGGACTGTCCGCCGCAGTACAGCTTTCCGATATCAATCATTCTTCTTCTTCCATTTTCCGGTTTCCCATTCCTCGAATTCAGGAGAAAAGTATATCACCCGCTCTTTTTTAAATTCCCGGAGCGTTTTGAGGACCAGGCAGTCGCCTATCCCTGAATCCTTTTTAAGGGACTCGATGATCCCGTCAAGCTCTTCATCGCTTTTCGCGTGGACCATGGCGAATAGAGGATGGTCCCATTTCCCCGGCGCGGCGTCCCGTAAATACAGATGCGATATGTTCCGCACCGCGCCGAAAGTCCGGGCGATGCCGTCTTCGTCCAGTGCCCCGGGGTTCCATACCGTCATGGCATTGGCGCTGTAACCGGCTTTTCTGTGGCGGAGCACCGCGGAATAGCGGCGCATCATCCCCTTTTCTTTGAATGAGTTTCCCAGGTCAAGAAGCATAGTTTCATTGATGCGCCCCCCTCGGAGGGTCAATAAGGAACGAAAAGGGCGTTCCTCCAGGGGAAGGTCGAACTGCAAAAGGCGCACGGCCTCTTTTTCGCCTATGGTGAGCCGGCGGCTTTCTGCCGGCGCGAAAGCGCGCGATGGCGCTCCTGAAAAGACGCTGTCTTCACCTTCGTCTCCAATCGCGAAATGGACGCCGATTTTGAAAAGCTTAACGGTCCGGAAAATGATATGTTCTGCGGCGCCCGCGCCTTCGGCGATGTCCCGCACGGCATCGTTCAGGCTTTTTTCCTCCGGCAGGGCCAGGGTGAACCAGATGTTGAACCAGTGCCCCCGGAGGTAATTATGGCTTACGCCGGGGTGTGAGCTTATGATGGCGGCGGCCCGTTCCGTCCGTTCCGCGTCGACGGCAAGGGCCGCGAGGCATGATTTGTACCCCAGTGAAGAGGCGTTGAAAATCCCCGATATATTGCGCACAACTCCTTCGGATTTAAGCTTCCTGACTGTTTCGAGGAATTCCCCCGCGGGTATGCCGGTTTCATCGGCCATGGACCCGAAGGGAAATTCCGTGAAGGGGATGTCCCGCTGGATTCGATTGAGGATTTTTTGTTCATTCGGGGTAAACTTCATGCCAGGGCCCTTTTTTCGGTATTGAATTTCCGGGGGGCTTTTCATAGCCCACCGATGAGCTGTGGTGACGGGCGACGGAAGATATTCTCGGATTGTGGCGCCGGATACGTCAAGATATATTGCGCGGTTTTACGCCGCAAGGAGGCCGTACTGAGCAAGGCCCTGGGGTGCCTCTGATCGATAAACAGGGACTGCATTAAGGTAGCCTCTAATAATTAAATTTTTAGGGGTTCCCTTAAGGGGCTTGAGAAAAAAACTCAAATGATAGTATACATCTTGACAACCATATCAAAATTTGGGAAAATGAATAGGTACTCATTATCCTGCAATGGGACTCGGCCGTAGGCGGGCCAAGGGGGAGCGAAATGCTGCAATCTCTGAAACACTATTTCCTGGGCGTATATGATCATAGAGGATACATCCTCCAGCAAAAGGCGCAGATGGTGATGTGGGCGTGTTCCTTTGCGCTTTTGCTTTCCCCCGTTATCATGGTCATGAACATCGCAACCGGCCAGGCCTATGTCGAATCCCTGCTTCCCATGTTGACTCTCATGGCGGTTGTCATCTGTGCAATTGTGTTCTTGAAAAAGGGTTATTATTCCATTTCCGCCCATATTGTGCTAAGCGTCGCCCTTTTATCGGCCCTTGCCACCCTTTTTCTGGATACTAGCAATGATGCGATCATTGTTCTCGATACCGTGGTGTATATTCCCGCGGTCCTTTCCCTCATTCCCCTAATCGCATCAAAAAGGAAATCCGCGGTCTTCTTCTATGTCTTCCTTGCCATCGGCGCTTTCATTATGTTCGTTTTCACCCAGGGCGCCCGTTTTAACATGCAGGCGGATTCGCAAATCGACTACCTTGTGGACAGCATTGTTGCGATCATCATTGTTGGGGTTATATCGTACCAGGTCCTCAAGATAAACCGGAACGCCCTGGAGCGTTCCCAATCGGAGGCGATGAAAAACCTGGACCAGTGCAAGGCCATGCGGGGATTGAACGAGTCGATAGGGGACATTTCGGGGAAGCTTTCGAGGAACTCCTCGGACCTTTTAAGAGAAGCGGATGCGTTTTCCAGGGAGTCCCAAAACCAGGCCGCTTCGGTGGAGGAAATCTCGGCCTCCACGGAGACTATGGCCGGTGGAATGGAGATGGTGATGGAGAGGGTGCACCGGCAGCATGAGAGCATGGCGGCATTAACAAGGCGGATAGATGAACTTACCGAGATGGTCCAACGCATTGCGGATACGATGGGCCGTACCATAAGGCTTGCCGACGGTGTGTCGACCACGGCAAGCCGCGGCGGCGAAGTGCTCAGCGCCATGAACGAGAGCCTGGTGCGTGTCAACGAGAGCTCGGGGAAGATGACAGGGATCATTGGTCTTATTGGAGATATATCAGACAGGACCAACCTGCTTTCCCTTAACGCCGCCATCGAGGCGGCCAGGGCCGGGGAGGCAGGGCGCGGTTTCGCTGTCGTGGCCGATGAAATTTCGAAACTGGCGGACCAGACCGCCTCGAGCATTAAGGAGATTGACCAGCTCATCAAGGCGAACGTAGAAGAGATCGGCCGCGGAATGACCACCGTTGAGGAGACCGTTGAAACCATAATGCGGATCATCGAAGGGGTGAGCGCCATCGGCTCCGAAGTGGCGGTGATCTCCGAGCAGATGGAGAGCCAGCGGGAAATCAACAGCCAGGTGACTTCCGAGGCGGGCAAAGTGATGTCGATGTCCGATGAGATCAGGGCCACCATGGAAGAACAGAAAGTGTCCATGGATGAAATTGTGAAATCGGTGGCGAACGTGAACCAGATAACCCAGGCCTACGCCGAGGGCGCGGAAAGACTTCTTCGCAACTCTAAAGAGGTCCAGGAGATGGCGGCGAACCTCCATGGCCTTGCCAGCGGCATGGAATGATGTGAGGATCTTGGCCCTCCTCACCTTCATATACCATCATTGCGTCGTTTCCCCGCCGTGCGCCGGTTATTTCCCATAGTCGCGCTGTCCCCCCAAAGGCCGTTCTCACTCCTGCTGTTACTTGCTTGACGGATTCCTGCTCACATCCATAGTGACAAACCACCCGGGCGGGCCTGTAGCGCCTTTTTTTCAGATGCGGCCTGGATGCGCCGGCGTAGTTTTTAAGCGAAAAGCCTTCCGGAAAAACGGCGGCTCCGCCTCTGTTTCAGGTCGTGGTTAAAATGAAGGATGCGATAGGCCCGCTACCGATATAAGGAGAAAAATAATGCGCCTCGACAAAGATCCTTCGTCAAAGGGACTCATCTTCGACCTCGATGGAACTCTTGCCGATACTATGGCCATACACCTGGAAGCGTGGAAAAAAGTCGGGAGAAACCACGGGTTCGAATATCCCGAGGAACTCTTCTATGAGCTTGCGGGAACGCCGACGCGGAAAATTGTCCCCATCCTGAATGAACGCCTGAATCTTGGCCTGGACGTGGAGGCCACGGTCAGGGAAAAGGAGGGGGCGTTTTTAGCTTCAATAGGGGAGGTGAAGGTCATTGGGCCAGTGGCGGAGATAGTGAGGAAATACCACGGCATAGTTCCCATGTCCCTTGGGACGGGGGGCACCCGGGACCTGGCCTCCCTCACCGTGAAGGCTATCGGGATGGAAAGGTTCTTTGTCGCGATGGTGACCGCCGATGATGTTGTGCGGCACAAGCCGGAGCCCGACACTTTCCTGAAATGCGCGGAACTCATGGAAGTTCCCCCGCGGCTTTGCCAGGTCTTCGAGGACGGCGAGCAGGGCCTCGCGGCGGCGAGGAGCGCCGGAATGATCGCAACAGACGTGCGCCCCTATCTGCTTTAAGGCAAGCTTTTAAAAATCAGGTTTTCCCGTCCGCCGAAGGCGGGCGGGAAAACCTGGTTCCCGAGTATGTCATCAATGCGCCGTGATGCGTGTCCAGAGCTCCCCGTTTTCCTGGCCTATGCGCCAGAACGACACGGAGTCTATGCCGAGGGAGGAGTAGAGGCGGAGCTTCGCGAGGATGGAGCTAACGCTTTCGAAGTAGGCGATCACCCTGATGTTTTCGTCGTATTCGAAGACGAGCCCGTTCTCCCCGTCTTCACGGGGGACGATCTTCCGGCTTTCCATGAGCTCTTCAACCTGGCTGTACCGGAGGGCCCGGTCCAGCCGCCGCTCCTGCCAGGCCCGGCCGTACAGCGGAAGGCCCATGATGAGCTTGGCTTTCGGGATATGGGCCATGGCGTTACGCGCAACTTCCTCCGCCCATTCCTTCGACGCCACGGGCCCCGGACGGCTTGTGCTCCAGTGCTGGTCGTAGGCCATCACCACCACGCGGTCGGCCACGCGTGAGACGGCCCGGTAGTCGTATGCGTCGGCGCTCCTCTGTCGCCGCGGCGGGACCGCGACGCTCAGGACCTTCTTAGGCAGGCGCCGCTTCAAATCGCGGAGGAAACGGTGGAAGTTCCGGGCGTCGGCGGGGTAGACGCTCTCAAAGTCAATCTGGACGCCGTCGAAACCCCCGGCGGCGCGGGCAATGTCGGCGATGAGGCGGCGCCTCACCGGAAGTTTAGGGTTCAGGACGAAGTGGGTAAGCGAATAATTGGATAGCTCGCATATCACCAGGTGGTAGCGGACCCGCCTGTTTCCTTCCATTTTAATTGAAGGCGGCGGCGCGACGCCTATCAGCTCCCCCTTGCCGTTTATGCCGGCGTTGAAATAGCATATATCGGTGAAAGGCTCCGTGCCGCGGACTTTGTCCTCCTCGCCCTTCATGAGGTAACCCCACACTTCCCGAAAGGGGACCGGGTCCGTGATGGGCGGGTCCCCCGGCGAGGGGACTGCAGTGAAAAGCGAAATAAGTACCGCGAGGATTGGGCCGTTCATAATTTCATCATCCTGAATTCAGTAATAAATATGGCGGGCGGGAAAACGAAGTTCTTGTGACCGCCCTTAATTTTTAGAGTATCTGTATATAGGCAACCTCTAATATTTAGGATTTCCCGCCCGCCTTAGGCGGGCGGGAAATCCTGAGTCCTGAGTATGCCGACAGTTACAATTTATGGAAACCTCAAAAATATTATTTTTAGAGGTTCCCTTTAGAGGTTCTTTATACATTTAAATAGCTTTGTCAATACAATTATCGGCGGCGCGCACGAGGGTCTCAATGGCAATTTGGCGTTTCTCTGATACCCCGATACCTCGATACCTCAATACTTGGAAGAGAATAAAGGGAGGATGATAAAAATTATCTTGCCCGGCGCGGCCGATGTGGTCTACTGGCCGCATGAAACGATGCGCCGTGGTCTGCAATGGCAGGATACAAGATTACCGATGGCTCAGGGAGGCCCTGGAGGGTTACGGCACGGTCCTGGCCGCCGACGGGGGATATGACCACTGCCGAAGATGCGGCATCGTCCCCGCGGCGGTCCTGGGGGACATGGACTCGATTTCAGAAGAGCCGTCTGTGCCCGTATTTCGCCACCCGGCGGAGAAGGACCGCTCCGATATGGAGATAGCCGTGGACCACGCCATCGGCCTGGGGTTTGAAAGCATCGATGTCTTCGGCGCCCTGGGGGGGAGGAGGGACCATGAGCTGTGCAATATCATGGTCTGCGCGGAGCATCCCGGCTCCCTGCGGCTCATCGACGGGAAGTGCGCCGTTTCCGCGGTAGGCAGGGGGGGACGCCTGGAGGATGCCGGACGGCAAGGGGACATCATCACCCTCGTGTCCTTGGACGCTGAAGCTCGCTGTACTGTAACAGGCCTCCTGTATCCACTTCGAGACGAACCGCTTCGCCGGGGGAGCCGGGGACTCAGCAATGTTATGAAGGGGGACCGGTTTACCGTTGAGGTTTCATCCGGGACGGTCCTGGTGTTTCATCTGGGTGATACAGGGAAAACGATATGAAGGGGACCACATTCAATTTCGACGCCGTTGCAAAATATTACGATTCCTGGTACGATGACCCCGTGGGGAAGGCCTACGACCTTCAGGAGAAAAGAGCCGTGGAGCGCGTGCTTCCGGCGGCCGGTGAAAACCCGGAGCTTTTGGAGGTGGGTCCCGGCACGGGACATTGGAGCGCATGGTTCGCGGGGAAAGGGTTCCGGGTAACAGGGGTCGAAATCTCGGCGGAGATGACGTCCATAGCGTCCGGGAAGAATATCCCCGGGGCCCGGTTCATCCGGGGGGACTTCCTCGAAGCCGATGTGACGGGCCCATTTCAGGTTGCCGCGGCGATCACCTCCCTCGAATTCATACCGGACCCGAACGGCGCCCTGGACAGGATGCGCTCCCTTCTGTGTCCCGGGGGGACCATCATAGTGGGGGCGCTCAATCGGCGCTCCCTGCTCGGAGTGTCGAGGAAGCTAAAAGGGGCGAAGGACCCGGTTTTTCACAATGCACGGTTTTTCACAACGGGGGAGCTCTGGGAGCTTTTGGCGCGCTATGGAAAGCCGCGCGTCTTCGGTTCCACCTTCGCCCTGCCGTCCCGCCTTCTGGTGAGGACGGCCCCGGCCATGGAAATAATCGGCGGGGCGCTCTGCCCCTGCTTTGGAAATTTTATTGTTGGGAGCGTAATGGTATGAAAAGCTCTGCGGAAGTGAGCCTCTATCCCCTCGGTGAGAACGATATAGGTCCCCACATCAGCAGGTTCATTGTTTCCATGGAGAAGAGGGGCCTTGAGACGGAGACCGGCCCCATGAGCACCATCGTCAGGGGCGATACGGGCCTGCTCTTCGACGCGCTCCGGGAAGCTTATGAGGGCGCGGCGTCGGAGCTTGGAGTGGTGATGGTGATGAAGATATCGAACGCCTGCCCCATGTAAAATTGAGGTTGCCTGTGGAAGATGCAGCCGGCTTTTTCGAAGAAATGCTCCGGGCTTTTCAGGAACGTTTTCTTTCCCTGGGGCCCAGGGCCGCGGTTGACGCCGCCTCTCCGGACATTTTTTTTCTCGAGTTCCTTGAGGGGTTTCTTCCACGGAAATACGGCGTCGCGCCGGGATATATTATAGGAAAAGGGGCGGTGCTCTCAGGGCCCCAGAACGTGATTATTTACGACGGCGAGAACGCGCCGGTCCTTCGCAGGTCTGAGAAGGACGTGGAGCGCATCCTCGTTCCCGCGGAGAGCGTCATTTGCGTTGTGTTCACGGCCCCGGTTTTCACCGTCAAGGCCGCGGAGGAAATCATTGGCCGCATAGTTGCTTTTGGGTCGGTCCCGGGCCTTAAGAACGACGCCTTCGCGGCGTTTTTCGCCTTCTCCCCGCCGGAGCTTAAGGCCGAAGGCGAAATCATCACCTACATCAATGAGGTGAACAATGCCGTGGTGAAATCCGGGGTGTATCGCTTTCTCCGCTTTGGCTGTGTCCTCCCTCACGGCAGGCACGGCGAAGTTGAATCGGCCACGGGGGCGGTGCCCTGCTATGAGTATCTGAAAAGCAAGCCCTTCTACGATGACAGAGTGCCCCCGGGACTCGTGAAGGAGATGGAGCGCGTCGGGAGCTTTGAGCTCGCCCGCCCGGAGACTGTGCTTCAGGTGTTCCTCATCACCCTCCTTGATAACCTGGCAAAGTGGACGCCGAAGAGATACGGTGTTCTCGATTATTTCGCCGGGCTGTAGGCCCTTGAATTTCGGGCCAGGGGAGGCGGCGCAAAAAAATCGTCTTGACAGCGGTGGCCTTATGTAAAACCCATAGTAAATGTGAAAATATTTATGCGCGCAGCAGCCTACATACTTCTCGTTTACTTCCCGCTTCTCTATTTCGTCCCATTGACGGGCGTCCACGTACATCATGTCGCGGGCGGCATTACCGTTTCCCATTCCTCTCCATGCAATGACGGCGGTGGGAAATGCGCGGGCGCGGAAGATGGGGAAGATTTAGCCGAACACCTTTTCGAAAACGGCTGCATCGTGGCGGGCGCATCCGACAGTGCGATGCCCTCGCCGGACCTGTGCGATTTCGACGCGGAGCCGGTGCTGCGCATTGACCCGGCGGCGCTCTTTTTCCCCATATACGATACTGCCGAAGTTTCCTTCCATTTTGTTTTTTACTGGCCCCGGGGCCTGCGGGCCCCTCCTGTCAGCGCGTAATACCGACATTGTAGTTTTCCGGTTTTTCAATCACCATTTACAGGGGGGAATTATGCGTTATTATTATACGGCATGCTGTGCCCTCGCGGCGTTTTTTCTTGCCGCCGGGAGCGGCCGGGGGGAAGGCGTCCTCTCCATGGAAGATGTGGTCGCCAGGGCCCTCGAAAAAACTGAGCTCATCCTGGCCGGGAAAGAGCAGGTGGAAGCAAGTAAGCATTATCAAAAACAGGCCCCCGCGTTCATGAATCCCTCGGTGGAGCTGGAGGCAGGCTCAAAACATATTCGGGGGGCTTCCTGGACCGCCTATGGAATTTCGCTGGCCCAGCCATTTGGCTTTCCGGGAAAGCGGGCGCTTCGGGAGGCCCTGGCGGCCCAGGACACGGAACTGGCGAAATTGGCGCTTCGGGAGGCCAGGCTCTTCGTCTACTATGAAACCATGCGCCTCGCGGCGGCCTACGCCATTGCGGGGCAGAGGGCCGAACATGCCGGGGAGCGCGTGGCCCGATTTTCGCTTTTAAAAAAATTTTTGTCCGGACGTCCCTTCGCCTCGCCGCAGAAAAGGGCGGAGAAGCACATAGTGGAAAACCGGATAGACATGTTCTCGCGGGAGCTTTTGCGCATTAAGGCGGAGCGGGAAATTCTGTGGTCCCGCCTCAACACCTTCCTCAATATGGACGGGAAGGTGGATATTTCGTTTAACGTTCCGGCGGCCCCTCCGGCCTTAAACCGTGAAACCCTCGAAAAGACGGCGGAGGAGCGGAACACTTCCCTTGCCGCGATCGCGGCAGGCGTGAGGAAGAAAAAACTGGAGCGCGATTTAGCCGGGAAGGAGGCGTATCCGGATTTCGGCCTCACGGCCTTCTATTCCGGAGAAACCGCCGGGGAGAGGGAGAGGATAATCGGCGGGGGAGTGACATTCTCCCTGCCGGTGTTCAACCGCAATTCCGGGACTGTGAAGGGGCTTGGCAATGAGATAGAGTCGGAGAAACTCCGCCTCGCCTTCGAAAAGCGCGCCCTGAGGGAGCGCGTGGGCGCGGCGCACCGCGAGTTTGTCATCGCCGCCGAGGCGGCGGCGAAGCTCCCGGATGAGCATCTGGCGCGGATGCACGCCCAGCAGAAGGAGGCCGATGATGCGTTCGGGAAGGGGCTCCTCGATTTCGTCACCTATCTCGAGCTGGAATCGGACATATACGATAAACACCAGGCCGTCTTTGATTCGAGGCTGGAATATGTGGAAAAGCTGACGCAGCTTTTGTGGCTTACGGGTGAGCTGAAAAATCCTTTTAAAAGCGGGGCGGGACGATGACATATATCATAAAAAAAGCGGTCGAAAACAGGCTCTGGGTCTTCATCATACTCCTCGCGGTGGCGGCGGCGGGGGCCTTTTCTCTTGCCGGGCTTCCAATTGACGCGGTTCCCGACATAACCCCGGCCCAGGTGGTGGTGAACACACGCACCGGCGCCCTCGATCCGGAGCGCGTGGAAAAATCGGTCACCTACTACATAGAGTCGGAGATGGCGGGCCTTCCACGGGTGAAAGAGGTGCGCTCCCTTTCGCGCTTCGGACTCTCCCAGGTGGTGATTATCTTCGAGGACGGAACGGACATCTACCGTTCCCGCCAGTTGGTCGCCGAACGCCTTCAGAACGCCCGGGAACATCTTCCCCGCGGAATAACGCCGGAGATGGGGGTCCTTTCCACCGGACTGGGTGAGGTGGTGTTTTTCACGGTGAAGGCGAAGGAGGGATCGCCCCTGGCAAAGAAGGGGGACCTTGAGCGGCTAACGTATCTGCGCACGGTGACGGATTATTCCGTGCGGCCTTATCTGAAATCGCGCGTGAAGAACGTCGCCGACATAGATGTTGTGGGGGGCTACAGAAGGGAGATACATGTCGACGTGGACCCTCGGCGGCTCGTAGAATACGGCCTGACATTCAATGATGTGGTGAAGAAGCTTGAGAGCTTAGGCGAAAGTTATGGAGGAGGATATATCCAGAAGGAGGGCCGCATGATCGTGGTGCGCGCGATGGGGGCCCCCGGTACGGCGCGGGATATCGGTAACATACCCCTGCGCCTCACACTGGGGGGCGCTCCCGTGCCCCTGTCGCGGGTCGCCGCGGTGCGTGACGGATATGCCCAGCGCCTCGGCGCCGGGACCCTCAACGGCGAGGAGGCGGTCCTCGGGACGGTCTTTATGCTCCTCGGGGCCAACAGTCGTGAGGTGGCCCGGGACGCCGTGCGGGCCCTGGAAAGCACGCCGCTTCCTCCCGATGTGGAGATAGTTCCGGTGTACAACCGGACCTTCCTGGTAAACGCGACCATCTCCACCGTGGCGAAAAACCTCGCCGAGGGCGCGGTTCTGGTGGTCCTCGTGCTTCTGCTTGTCCTGGGCAATCTCAGGGCCTCGCTCGCCGTGGCCCTGGCCATCCCGCTTTCCATGCTTGCCGCAGCCGTGGGAATGCGCTTTCTGGGCATCTCCGCAAATCTTATGAGCCTCGGAGCGATTGATTTCGGGCTGTTGGTCGACGCTTCCGTGGTCATTGTGGAAAATATTGTGAGGCGCCTTGAGGGAATGGACGATCCCGCGGGGCTTTCTTTCGGCGAGAAGGCGTCCATCGTCCGCGAAGCAGCGCAGGAAGTCCTGCGCCCCGTCATCTACGGCCTTCTCATTATAATGGCGGTCTACGTGCCGATTCTAAGCCTGGAAGGCATCGAGGGAAAGCTTTTCCATCCCATGGCCGCGACCGTTCTGATGGCCCTGGCCGCGTCCCTCGTCACGGCGGTGGGAGTTATGCCGGTCATCGCCCTGACATTTCTTATGAAAAAGCAGAGGACGCGCGAGCCCCTGTTTTTCCGCGCGCTTCGGAGGCTCTACCTTCCCGTCCTCGACTTCTCCCTTCGCCGCCGTGTTCTCGTCCTTGTACCGGTGATATTTGCCATGGCCGGGGCCTTCTTCATGTACCACCGGATGGGGTCCGATTTCCTGCCCCAGCTTGATGAGGGCGATATGAGCATCGGCCTGGTGAGGGAACCGGGGATTTCGATGAACGAGACCCTTGCCCAGGAGAGAAAGGCGGAGCGAATCGCCATGAGCTTCCCCGAAGTTGAGCGGGTCTTCGCCCGCACCGGGGTCTCCGATGCCGCGGAGGACCCCATGGGGCATTACATGAGCGATATGTTCGTTATTTTAAAAAAGGACGTTTCAATATTCAAAGCCTCGGGAGGGGCGCGGCGAACGAAGGGCGATCTTTTCAAAGCGATAAAGGAGCGCATTGAGAAGGAGCTTCCGGAACAGGAACTCATGGCGTCCCAGCCGATTGAGCTGCGGTTTAATGAAATCCTCGAGGGGTCCAGGGCCGATGTGAGCCTCAGGATTTACGGGCCCGACCTGGAAAAGCTTTTTGGCCTGCAAAATGAGGCGAGGGAAATCCTTGAGAAAGTTCCGGGCGCTTCCGAGGTTGAGCTCGACGCCCTCACGGCCCTGCGCCGCGGCCCCTTTCTCAATGTGTCGGCCAACTTCGGCCGCCTCAACCGCTACGGGATATCCCTCGGGGAAGTGAACGAAACCATCGCGACCGCCATGGGCGGGCGCGAAGTGGGCGGCTACTACGAGTACGACTGGCGTTTCCCCGTGGTGGTTCGGATGGCCTCATTATTTAGAAACGACATTAGAGCCATATCCAACATCCCCGTGCCTCTTCCTGAGGGCGGCTCGGTTCCGGTGCGGGAGCTTTGCAGTATTTCGATAGATGAACAGATAAATAACATCGCCCGGGAAGGGACCAGGCGATACGCTGCCGTGGCGGTGAACATAGGGGAGGGCGATATCGCCGGATTTGTGCGGGAAGCGAAGAAGGCGATTGGGGAAAGGCTCTCGCTTCCCCGGGGGTACACCCTGGAATGGGGCGGGCAGTTTAGAAACCTCGAACGCGCCCGCAGCAGGCTTGCCCTGGTTATTCCGGCGGCCCTTCTGGCTATTTTCCTTTTTATTTTGCGCACTTTCGGGAGCGCGCGGCAGGCCCTGCTTATCTTCACGGCGGTGCCTTTTGCCGTGACCGGGGGCGTTTTCGCGCTCGCCCTGAGGGGGATGAACCTGAGCATATCCGCCGGAGTGGGGTTTATCGCGCTGGCTGGGGTGGCAATCCTCAACGGCCTTGTGCTCGTCTCATGCATTAATGGGTTGCGCAAAGAAGGGACGCCGGTCCACGAGGCCGTTCGGCTGGGATGTGAGAGGAGGCTTCGTCCCGTTGTGATGACGGCCCTCGTGGCGAGCCTGGGCTTCCTCCCCATGGCCCTCAACACCGGCCTCGGCGCCGAGGTCCAGCGCCCCCTGGCGACGGTTGTGATAGGGGGGCTTGTCACTTCGACGATACTCACTCTCATTGTTCTTCCAATTCTTTACCGGTGGAGTGAAGGGAGGGGGTAGGGCGGTTAAATGGGTTTAATAAAAAAGTTACGTCCATTGTTGTAAATGAGCGTTTATAAAAAGAATATATCCATAGGCCTGTGCGAGCATATATCCGGTGAAACCAGCGAAGTGTTTAAGATGATAGGAGACTTGATTAAGGCAGTGAATAATTAATAAATAATATCCAACTCTGTCATTCCGGCTGGAGCGTAGCGGAATGCCGGAATCTAAATAAATGAAATGCAGGACTCAGGTTTATTCGTCTGCCGAATGCAGGCGGGAAAACTTGAGTATTAGAGGTTGGCATATTGTATTTTGAGGAAATAATATGTTTGACAAAGTTAATGCGGTTTGTTAGGATAAAGAAAAATTTCAATAAAAGAGGTAAATTTATGGAGTTTAATCTGGCTAATATTCTGCAAAAATCGTTTGAGTGCACATTCCGGCGTAACCTGCCACCCATTCCGGAAAATACCTGCCACTTTCAAAGCCGTTCCAAGGGCATAAACAGTTAACTACGAGGTGGCAGGTTTTGTCCAGAATTATTCACTTTTAGCCTCCGCATAGAATGCCCC
>JARKUF010000020.1 GCA_029974015.1 Spirochaetota bacterium | reverse complement strand
TGATGCATGGGTGATATGGTATGCGCCCCTGGAAAGCTATCAAAAAGTGGCAGGTTTGTTCCGGAATGGGTGGCAGCCTTCTTCCGGAACGGGTGGCAGGTTTACGCCGGAATCAGTGGCAGGTTTGAGCCGGATTTTGCATTCGGGAGAAAGACGAGCATCTTCTATGGACTTGTTCAAAACATTGGTATAATAATCTTTAGCTTTTTGAGCATAGATTTTATCTGCAATATCATCAGGTAGTTTTATATTATTTTTAAGTTTGGTAATATAATCTTTTTCTTCATCAGTATAACGTCCATCGGATAATACTTCATCAATACTTTCACTATAAACTTTAGTAACAATATCATTATAGACCTTATTAACATCATTATCGTTTAATAACAATAATCGTTTTAAATGTGATAAACTATTTAATTCCTCGTCTGATAAATGTTTATCTTTGAGGCAATAAGATAGATATTTACCATATATATTGAGAAGTTCATTTTTAAACTTTTTTACAAGATTGATTTTATACTTATTTACAATAAAGATAATATCATCTGGCTGAACATTTAAAATGTCTTTGCTTTTCGCCAAGAGATTGTTGATTTCAATTAAGGCATTCTCTTTGGGTATTGAACGAATAATTTTATTAAATATGGTAGGTTTTTTTAATTCTTGAATCTCGAAAGGCATAGCGATACCTCCATAATTTTTATGGAATAATAAATAACAATATTAAAAAATCAAGCAACATATATATTAAACATTGTATGTTAATATTGTATGGGTGTTATAGAAATCCTAAAGTAGGGATGGCGCATAACTCCTTTTTGAAGCAACATTTCGTCTATACATTTACAAACAAGCTGTAAACAAAATTTATATAACCATAAAATAATATGAATTAAGCCCAAACGTCAACAAAAATAATTCACATTCTCAATGTGAACTCCTCAGTAATTTTAGCCGCCTGCTTTTCACCTTCAGCTTTAAATCGAAATTCATGCGCAATCTGCAACCAATCCCGAAAAATATCTACCTGATTCAAGGCGAGCCTTCCAAAGCCATAAACAGCTAACTACGAAGCGGCATATTTTATTCAAAATTATTCCCCGCACCTTAAATTTTTTTCTGCTTGCATTATCTATTCCGGACCTCTGACATTATTTGTCAGGGTTTTGTTTGTACTTTTAATAGCACCCGTAATAGGCGTAAACGCCCGAGGTATTTCCGTGAGCTCCACGAGCCATTCTTTTACGGAATGATGCGAACGGCAGAATGCGCCAAATTTTTACTATGAGGTCCGCTTTCATGATCCGCTTGATTCATTGCGCCGATCTGCATCTGTCGGCGTCGCAGGAGAACAGGGATTATTCACTTTCCGTCCTCGATGAAATCATCTCCATTGCGGGGAGAGAGAAGGCGCGGTATCTTCTTTTCGCCGGAGATACCTTCGACACCTTTGGCGACGCCGAATCCCTCCGCGCGGAATTCCGGGCGCGCATTCAATCAATCGACCCGTCCTGCGAAGCCGTTCTGTTGGCGGGAAACCACGAGGACCTGGGACGGGGGAAAAGGCGGCTTGCCGATTTCGATTTCGGCATCGGCGCCGGAAATATTATCGAGTTCGATGGGACTCCCTTTCGGCTTCTGGTCCGTGAGGGCCTTGAGATACTGGCGATACCCCATCAGCAGGATTATAGGCATTACACCGAATGGAAGGTCCCCGCAAAGGGGGAAGATGTTCGGCTGGCCCTGGCCCATGGCATAGTGGCGGGTATGAGCTACTCCGGCGAGCAGGAGGAAACGGGGGGTTCTGTCATGGACGCCGATATGTTCCATCGCCATGGAGTAGATTACGCGGCCCACGGACATATCCATAGCCGCAGGAGCGCCGTCTTCGGCAGCCTCACCGCGGGCTATCCGGGGTCCGCCCGTGTGTGGAGGAAAAACGAAACGGGCCCCCGGTGCGTATCCCTTCTTGAAGCTGGCAAAGAAGTGAAGTCCTCTTATATCACCCTTTCCTCGGCGGGGGAGTACCGCTCCCTGGAAATTTTCATCGGCTTCGACGGCGAAATACCGCCACTGCCGGAGGAGGCCTCGTCCTGGGGAAGCGCCGACTATATCTTCCTGGAATTTTCCGGAATCGTCGAAAACGAAAGCGCCGCACGAGGCGCGATTGAGCGGCTTCTCGCCGACACCAAAAAGAAAGTAAGGCGGCTTGAGCACGAGGAGAGAATTGAAGTCCTGGCCGGTATTTCCGCGCAGCCTCTCGCGCGCAAATTTCTGGAGGCCTGGAAACGCGCAAAGCCTGACGGAGGCGAAGAGGAGATGAGGGTCTGGAAGCGGGCCCGGGAGCTGGGCCTTTGGAAACTCAAGGAAACCCTGGAGGCCCGGAGATGATACGCAAATTGAGGCTTGTGAGGTTTGGAAAATTCCGGGACAGAGTTTTCGGCATCGCCCCCGTGACGATATTTCGCGGGGAAAACGAATCAGGAAAAACCACGATATTCGACGCGCTTTTTCAATGCCTGAGCGAACCGAAGGGGAACACCACGGAGGGACGCCGCCTGGCGGACCGTTACGGCGATGACCGCGCGGCGGAGTTGGATTTCGACGGCGAGGCCATGAAAATTCCGCCCGATGAATTTTGCAATATATACGCCATAGGCGCTGGCGATATCTCCCTTGATTTTTCCGCCGGCGGGGACTGGCTTAGAAAAATCAAGGCCTCAATCTTCACCGGGGGAGTCGACCCCGGCCTAATTTCCGCGGATTTTGAAAAGCAAGCCGGTGAGAAACGCAGCCTCTCCCACATGAAGGAATTGATTGCAAAAAAAGATGAACTGGATAAGGCCCGAAAGGACCTCGAAGCCCTCCTGGAAAAGAAGGCCCGCATCCTCGAAGGCGAAAAGAACTACGCCAATAAACGCAGGGAACTCGATTCCGTCGCGGCGGCCGTTACGAAGATCGAATCGGAACTGGCCGAAAAGGAGCAGCTTCTCGCCCAGCAGAAATTGCATGTGGAGAGGGAAGGGATATTGCAGGTGGTGGAGCGGCTTGGGAAATTCGAGGCGCTGAAGGGGAGGATCGACGCCCTCTCCGCCTTCGCCGAGGACAAAACGGCGTCACTCACAACGCTCCAGGGGGAGGCGGAAGAAGCCAGGGCCGGGGCCGCGCTGTCCCGCAAAGACGCGGAAAACCTCATCAGCCAAACCGGGGACATCTCCAAACGCCTTGAGGAAAAAAGGCGTTACGCGGAAGATATGAGGGGGAAGAGCGCCGTCGCCGGAGAACTTGTGAGAGCAATCGAAAATGACGCTCCCAGGACCGTGGTCCGTGAGGATACTTCATGGAACCGCGCCCTTTTGCTCATGGGCCTCCTGCCCCTCGCTGCGGGGGCCGCCGCGTTTTTCATTCTATATCCCGGCCCCGTCGCCGCAGCGGCGCTCCTGGGCGGGGCCGTCGGCGCGTTTGTCCTGGCCTTCTTTGCGAGGAAAAGGACTACGCTGGAGGAACGCCCCGACACGGCGCAATTCGTTGAGCGGATTAAAGACCAGTGGCGCGTCAGGACCGGCGGCGCCGGATTGACATCATCAACTCCGGAGGGGCTTTCCCGGGAACTTACAAGGGCCCAGAGCGAATCCGACTCCGCGTCCCGCGAAGTCTCTTCCCTTGCCGCTGACGCAGGGGCCATGAGGGAGAGGCTTGATGAGGCGGAAAAGTCGGCGAAACGCGCCGCCGACCTCAAGGCCGCGGCGGAGTCGGCCTTCCAGGCGGCCCTGCACCGCGCCGGGGTCAAGAGTAGGGACGAGTACGTGCAAAAGCGCTCCGAGTACGTCATGGCGGAGCGTCAGCTCGACGAGGTGCGCAGGCAGCTCAATGCAGACATGGAGAAATACGGCGCCCGCGATATCGGAGCGCTGAGGGCTGAATGCGAACTGCGGGAGGCGCGCCTCCGGAAAGAAATCTCGACGGAGAAGATTACGGAAGCGGCCGTCAATGCTCTGGAAAAGGAAGCCGCATCGCTTAAAAAGGAACTTCGGAATTTGGAAGACCGCCGCGCTTCCCTGCAAAGCGCCATCGCCAAAGCTGAGGGGGAAGTTAAGGGCTCCCTCGGGGATCTTCCGGAGCGCATCTACGAACGAGAGCAGGCAATCGGGCGGCTTGACAGGGAAATCGAAGCCCTCGATTTGAACAGGAAGGCCGCGGCGGTGGCCCGTGACATCTTCAAAGAAATCGCCGGGGACTCCGATATGGTTTTCGAAGAGCTGGGGGCCGATATCTCCCGCTATACGGGGGGTATTATTCCCGGGGGCCGGGAGATCGCCATGAGCGGCTTCAGCAAAGATGCCATCAGAATGGCGGATGCCAGAGGTGAGCCGCGCCCTCTGGAGGAGCTTTCGACCGGCACCAGGGACGTTTTCTGCCTGGCGGCACGCCTCGCCCTGGCGGTGCGCTCCCGGGGTGAGGAAGGCCCCGGAATAATTGTGCTCGACGAGCCGTTCCACTCCCTGGACGCCGGAAGGGTCGAGGGGGCCCTTGCGCTGCTTGAGGGTTTCCACCGCGAGCAGGGCTGGCAGATACTCATTTTCACCAAGGACGACGCGGTGGCGGACACGGCGTCCCGCCGTATCCCGGAGGCGCTGGTGCACGAGCTTACTGTGTGACATCTACACCGGCTTTTTAAACGGCATAATGCAAAAATGAGGAGCAGGGCATGGCGAACTCAGGAGTACGTCATGCCCCGCTTTTTTTGTGATGCGGTTTATCCCAAATGATCGAGGACTATTTTTAGCATGCGCCGGATTGGCTCCGCGGCGCCCCAGAGAAGCTGGTCCCCGGAGGTGAAGGCCGCTACATAGCCCGGGCCTATGTTCATCTTCCTGATGCGGCCTACCGGTACCGTAAGGGTCCCGGAGACCGCCGCAGGGCTCAGGCCCTTCAGGGTTTCTTCCTTCGTGTTGCCGATAATCTTCGTCCATTTGCTGGAACGCGCAATTATCGCCGTCACCTCGTCGATGTGCAGGTCTTTTTTCAGCTTGATGGTGAAACCCTGGCTGTGACAGCGCATTGCCCCGACGCGTACGCAGATTCCGTCAATCGGGACGGGCGCCGCGTTGCCGAGGATTTTATTGGTTTCAGAGTAGCCCTTCCATTCCTCCCTGGTCTGGCCTGTCTCGGGCATAAGGCTGTCTATCCAGGGGATGAGGCTTCCCGCAAGGGGGGCCCCGAAGTTCGCCGCGGGGAAAGCCCCGCCGCGGATGGTTTCGCTGACGTTCCGGTCAAGGTCGAGAATTGCGGAGGACGGATTTTCCAGGAGTGGCCCCGCGCCCTTCGCGATTATGTTCATCTGCTCCACGAGTTCCCGCATGTTCTTGGCGCCGGCGCCGGAGGCCGCCTGATAGGTCATGGAGGTGAGCCATTCCACGAGGCCCTCGCGGAAGAGTCCGCCTATGGCCATGAGCATGAGGCTCACAGTGCAGTTTCCGCCGATGTAGTCCTTCACTCCCGAGGCAAGCCCCCGGTCGATGACGTCCCGGTTGACCGGATCGAGGACGATGATGCTGTCTTCATTCATCCTGAGGGCTGATGCCGCGTCTATCCAGTATCCCTTCCAGCCCATGGAGCGGAGTTTCGGGTGGACTTCCTTCGTGTGGTCGCTTCCCTGGCAGGTGACGATGATGTCCATCCGGGAAAGTTTCTCAGTGTCAAAGGCGTCACAGAGCGGAGCGGGGCCGAAGCCCACGTCGGGGCCGTTTTGGCCTAATTGGGAAGTTGTGAAAAAAACCGGTTCAAAACCAGTGAAGTCCTTCTCCTCCCGCATGCGGTCCATGAGGACCGACCCTACCATGCCGCGCCAGCCGATAAACGCCACCTTTTTCATTTAAGTCCACCTCGCTTAAGTGTATGGGAAGACCACCTAATAAAGAAGATATCGCGCCTGTCAAGATATTCAGGGGGCTTTTAAAAATATTGGTAAGCGTCAATTCTCACCATCCCGGGTAAAACTCATTGCACTGACATAAAGCATAAAAGGCGACGATCATGATCGTCGCCTTTCATCTACAACTGACGTGTTCTTTTGCCCGGGCCCGGACATCACCCGCACAGTGATGTCCGGGGAAAGAGCGCGAGGGAAGGGACGGGCAATGCCCGCGTGCGGGCCGTATTATGCCTGAATCGACTGGGGCGCCTGGGCCTGTCCCGGAGGTTTTCGCCGGCGGGGCCTTCTGCGGCGGCGTTTTTTCGGCTGCTCTGCATTATCACCGGAAGGATGGTCCTGCGCCTGAATTTGGTTTGTATTCTGGTCCTGTTTTTTTGGCTGAGCATGGGGGTGCGACGGTTTTGGGCGCTTCGCGCCGCCGTTCGCGGCGAGGTGCGGTGTCGGGGCGTTGCCGCGCACCTGGGGTAGCGGCCTTGCAATTTCAGATTCCCTCTGCCACCAGAATTTCAGTTCAGCTTCCAATCCCCCCGCGGTTTCGGCGTAGATTTCGAAAAACCTCAACGCTTCCTCAAAGTAGGGATTCTGCACAAACCGTGCTTCTCCCCGCATGCGTTTCCTTGCGGAGTATTTTTTGAAAGTCCATAGGCGGGCGGCTATGTTAGCGATTTTGTCCCACTCCTTCCGGGGGAGCCGCATGCGGACGGCCATATCGTTAAAATGCTTTCGTATAGCGCCAAATACGTCCTGGTGCCCGGCACGCTCGCCAAGGTCCCCCGCGGAGTCCTCGAACAGATCAAAGAAAAGCGCCGTGAAAAGGACCGCCGTGGTGATTTCCTGGCCGCGCTGTCTTCTGCCGTCCACCACCTCCAGGCGCTTCTGGAGCGATTCGCGAAATTTTTTCCCGGTCAGTTCCGGGATCCAGAGGGGAAGGATACCGTAGGAATTCAGATTGGCGAAGGTTTTCGCAGAAGCGCCGCATCGGAGTATTTTGTACAACTCCTCCAGGAGGCGGTTGGAGTTGGCTTCCGCGATGAAAGGTGCGCACTTCAGCGCCGCGTTCATCTCCCGGCGGGGAAGGGTAAAGCCGAGCTGGGCGCAGAAGCGTCCCGCCCTGATAATCCGCACCGGATCGTCGCGAAAGCGCTTTACGGGATCGCCTATGGAGCGAAGTCGCTTTTTCTTGATGTCTTCCAGTCCGCCGGTGTAATCCTCGATGGAGGAATCGGCGCTGTTATAGTAGAGGGCGTTGATGGTGAAATCCCTCCGCTGGGCGTCTTCTTCGATGTTTCCGAAAACATTGTTTTCCGCGTAGCGCCTGCCGTCGGGTTTGATTTCCTCGGGGTCCACCAGGGCCCGGAAAGTGGCGACTTCGACGAACTTATCACCGCTCACATAAACATGGGCCAGTCGAAAACGCTTGCCGATGAGGAAACACCGTTTGAAAAGCCGCTTAATTTGCCGGGGATGGGCGTCGGTGACGATGTCGAAGTCCTTCACCTTTTTCCCAAGGAGAATGTCGCGGATACAGCCCCCCACGAGGTAGGCCTCAAATCCGTTTTTCCTCAGGCGCGCCAAAATGTCGAGGACTTCCCTGTCGACATAGGCGTTGGACATTCCGTGTTTGCCCGAAGGCAAAATGACGGGGTACTTCTTTTTCCATATTGGCCACATGATACCGCTTCTCTTCCTTTATATCTGAAACATGGCTAAAATTCGGATCATAGTGAATAAGCGGGTATCTTTTGTCAACCTTTCGTGCGAAATGCGGGTGATTCGAGGCTGATTTTGACCGTTTAGCGATCCTATTAATAGTATACAACATTAAATATAAATTGTCAAGGGTGAATGAAAAGGCCCGGCAGGCGCTCTGCTCAGTTGATGAAAAGAATCTCCCAGAACTTCGGCATGGGCCAGAGCTCGTCATCCACAATCAATTCGAGTTCGTCGCAGTAATCCCTGAGTTCTTCCATAATGCATTTGATTTCATCGCAGTAGAAAGACGCCCGCTTCGCGTTGTCCGTGATTTTGAGCGCCGCGGCGCGCCCGGCAACAAGCGCCCTGTCCGTGTTGATGACCCTGTTGATGAGGTCGGCGGTCTCTTTGAGGAGCTCCTTCTGGGGCGACATGTCCAGGCCGCCTCCCAGCACTTTCCCGGTCCTTTCGATGGAGGAGGCTAACCGCGCCTGATACTCCAGGGCCGCCGGTATCACCTGGCTCGATGTCATGCAGTGCAGGGTGGTCGCCTCGATGTCGAGTTTTTTGCAGTACCGTTCTATCCTCACATGGTAGCGCGATTTGAGCTCGACCTCCGATAGGACCCTGTATTTCTCGAAGAGCTTGATCGTTTTGTCGGAAACCATGTCCGGCAGGGAGGCGCATGTGGCTTTCTTGTTGGGAAGGCCCCGGCGTTTTGCCTCCATTTCCCATTCCTGTGAGTAGTTGTCGCCATTAAAGAGAATTGGCTTGAGGGCCCTTATTTCCTCCCGGAGCACGTCCATGGTGGCCTGCTTGGCATTGGGGCCCCCGGCCTCGATTTTGTCCCCCAGGATGTCCAGGCTCTCGGTGACGATGGTGTTAATGACCGTGGCCGGAAAGGAAATGTTCTGGTGCGAACCCACGGCGCGGAACTCGAACTTGTTGCCGGTGAAGGCGAAGGGGGATGTCCTGTTTCGGTCCGTGTTGTCCTTGCTCAGGACCGGTATCCTCGAAATGCCGAGGTCGATGATGGCGGAGTTGGTCGCTTCGGTTATTGCCCCGTTTTCTATGTCCATAAGGATTTTCGTAAGCTGGTCGCCTAAAAAAACCGAGATGATCGCCGGGGGCGCTTCGTTGGCGCCGAGTCGGTGGTCGTTCGCCGAGGAAGCCACGGAGGAGCGAAGGATGTCGGCGTGGTGGTACACCCCCCGAATGGTGGCGATGAGGAACACCAGGAACTGGACATTATCGTGCGGGGTCTTGCCGGGGTTGAGCATGTTGTTCCCCAGATCGTCGGCGAGCGACCAGTTTACGTGTTTTCCGGAGCCGTTGATCCCGGCGAAGGGCTTCTCGTGGAGAAGGGCGATAAGTCCGTTTCGCGCCGCTATCTTCCGGAGGGTCTCCATCACCAGGGCATTGTGGTCCGTGGCGAGGTTCGCCTCCTCGAAAAGCGGGGCTATTTCGAACTGGCTGGGGGCGACTTCGTTGTGACGTGTCTTCGCGGGAATGCCCAGGCGGTAGAGTTCTTCCTCGGTTTCGTGCATGAAGGTGAGGATCCTCTCCTTTATGCTGCCGAAGTAGTGGTCCTCAAGCTGCTGCCCCCGGCTGGGCGGCGCGCCGAGAAGGGTCCGCCCCGTCATCACTAAATCCTGTCTCCGGTGGAAGAATTCCCTGTCGATGAGGAAATACTCCTGCTCGGGGCCGAGGGTGGGGAACACCCGGCGGGAGCGCCTGTTGCCGAGGATCCTCATCATCCTGATTGCGCTGTCGCTGATGGCGTTGATGGAACGAAGAAGGGGCGCCTTGTGGTCCAGGGCCTCGCCGGTGTAGGAGAGGAAGACCGAGGGAATGCAGAGGGTGGTCCCTTTGCCGCTCTTGTTGATGAAGGCCGGGCTTGACGGGTCCCATACCGTGTAGCCCCGCGCCTCGAAAGTGGTCCTGATGCCGCCGCTGGGGAAGTTCGAAGCGTCGGGTTCGCCCTGTACGAGCTGTTTTCCAGAGAACCGCTCGATGTAGTCGCCGTTTTCCATGGGCTCGATGAAGCTGTCGTGCTTCTCCGCCGTGAGGCTTGTCATGGGCTGGAACCAGTGGCTGTAGTGGGTTGCACCCTTTTCGATGGCCCAGTCCTTCATGGCGTTGGCCACCTCGTTGGCGAGGGCGAGGTCTATCTTGAGTTTTTTTTCCAATGCTTCGAGATAGGCTTTGTACGCATCCATCGGAAGCCGGGTGCGCAACTCCCTCGTGCTGAAAGTGTTCTCGCCGAAGTACGAGGAGATGGGTTTGCCGCCCTCGGGAAGGCAGGAGAGCTTTCTTTCTGTGGCGATGATGACTTCTTTCGTATTCATAAAACCTCCCGGCGGCGAGCAGGCCCTTTATCAAGCATGAGGCCAAGCTACAAAGGGGGGTGTTTGTTGACAATAGGAAAAATTTGAATTTACGTTTTTTTCATGAAAAAATATGGAAGATCGGCCGTTTCAGAGGTAAAAAAATACAAATTTTCATTTTTTGAGCGGAATTTTTGGATTTTATATGGGTTTTTTTAAAAAACATTATATATAAACAGATGTTTGGGGGAATTGCAAAATATTGGTATTCCCGCCCGCCTTTGGCGGGCGGGAATACACGGTTTTTAATGACTGCCCATTAGTCTAAATAAGGCAACCTCTAATAATTAGGTTTTCCCGAGTATGCCAGTATTTACAAATCATGGGAACCTCAAAAATTTAATTTTTTGAGGTTCCCATAAAAATTTTAGTATCGCAGTTCCTTCTCTTTGATGTTGTACTGCCAGAGCTCCACAAGCTTGTCGAATTCCCGGTCCCGGGGCTCCCCTTCGTGGGCGCGGTAATGCCGCTTGATCAGATAGGTCACCGTTGAATCCTCAAGAAGAAATGTCTGCTCAAGCGAATTGAGCTTCCTGATAAGGTAATTCAGGTTGTGGGTCTGGAAATCTCCCAGGTAGTTGGAAGAGGCTATGGTGGGTTCGTACTTCATCAAGAGTTCCACGAAGTAAAGGGACTGGCGCCAGGAATCAATGCTGCCTCCCAGTGCTGACTTGAAGTGCATTGACAGCTTTTCGTAGAGCGCCGTGTGCTGGTAGTATGAATCGAAGATGATGGTCATATACTCGGGGAAGATATTCATCACTTCCATGAGGTCAATAGGCTCTTCCTTTCCGCGGAAGTACTCGAATATTTTCTCGGCATGTTTGTTCCCGGGGATTACGTCCACAAGTTCTATGAAGAGGTCCTTTATGATGGTCCGGACCTTTCCCGCTTTTTTGAGATATATTTCAATCTCAACGGGTTCTACGTAATGATTACTTCTGTCCTTTTGAGCCATCGGGCCCTTTCCCCCTGAGCTCCGCGATGATTTTCCGGTGCGATTCATTGAAGGCGAGGCCCTCGGCCTTTGTAAGGTCGCCGGAGAAATCCGCGCCGCTCTCCTTCTTTGCCTTGATCTCATCGCAGAGGCGGTAGAAGCGGACGCTCCTGTCTAAAAGCCTTCCATGGGCTATGTCCCAGAGGGTGTCGCCTTCCCTTACAGTTACGGAGTCATTACCATCGAGGACGAAGCGGTTTCCGGGGTAAATCCAGTTGGGGTTCTTTTCCTTGAGGCCCTTGAAGGTGATCTGCCGATAGCCGTTGCGGACCGCCACTTCGTTTGCGTAAACATAAATTTCATGGGGGGACACGCTGATGCCGTATCGGTCGATGAGTTCAGTACGCTCCCGTGCTTCGCGGAGGGCCGCCTGCCGGGCCTGTTCCTCGTCCCATTTTCTAATATGGCCCGTCACCAGAAAAAACGTGATGAGTATGGCGAGGAACACTACAAGGAACCCCGCCGCGGTCTTGAGAGGGGGCGTTTTTCCCGCCCCCGGGGCGCTCTCCTCCTCGGTGCGCGGTTCTTCCGTGTAATAGTCCTCCTTTCTTCGGACGATGGCTTTTTCGATGTCGCGAAAGCCCTTCTCTTCGCTCCGGGGCCGGTAGAGCTCCAGAAGGCGGGCCAGTCGTTTTCGGTCGTCCAGAACGCGCCGGTAAAAGGCGGCCTCCCCGGCGGCGAGAGAGTCCGCCCCGGTGGCTAATCGCTCCTCAGAAATGTCTTCGATTATCCTGCTCCCGGGCCGGGAGGAGGGGATGGAGATTTCCAGGAATTCGTAGGCCGAGCCCCTGCAGAAGGCCAGGACCACCCTGAAGGAGGCGGGGTCGAAGCGGGCCAGGGCCCCCCTTCCCAGGGCCAGGCTTATCTCCTGTACCGCTTTCCGGAGCGCAGCAGTCCGCTTCCTGTCCGTTTCTACGGCGAGCATGCATCGAAAGAACGAAAGACGGTTCAGGGCGGCGGCGAAGATTCCAATGTTTTCCGCCGCCATTTCCTTCGCCTCGGATGCGATGGAATGTCCCAGATCTTCTATTTCCTGTGCCGGGGAATCGGCCCCGGGAGGCGCGCTTCCAAAGAGGTGTGACATATCGGGAAGGACTTCCCCGGCCGTGGCGTATTTCCTGAATTCGTACTGTATGCCTGAGTGCAGTATGGGCACTGAATGGTCCCGGAGCTTCCCCCTGGAAAGCCCCGGGTCGGCCACGATGGCTACGGCAATATTCGAAGATTTGATGAGTAGGCTAAGCTCTTCATAGACCGAATAATGGACCAGGATGCCGTCCAGCCGTTCCCGTACGATATCCTCCACGCCACGGGGCCCTTTGATGTAGGCCAGACTCAGGTCCAGGCGTTCCGGTTTTGTCCTCCCCCAGTTCAAGCGGATGTTGTAGGTCCCCGGATAGTTGCGAATGGAGAGGCCGTTGGCCGTTTCAAGGGTGAAGCCGTCAAAGTCTTTTCTCGACAGGGAGGCCCCGGAGAACAGCCGCTGGATGTGGTCGAACTGTTCGTGGTAATTCGAGAAGATTCGGAGGCGCCCCCCCCTGGAGTGTTTTAATTTAATGAGGCGCGTAATATGGATGAAATTGGGCGAAGGGTGGACCGCCTCGCGGATCTGGTCCGGGTCGATGGACAGGGCGGCGAATTCCTCAAGGAAACGTTTTGGGAAGTGGTAACTTGTGAACTGTCTGTGCTTGTAAAAAAGCGGGTTGCTCCCCACGAAGACGACGCCGTCACCGTCGTATCGTTTTGATTCCCGGGCCGCCCCGGCGAGCTGCCCTAATAGTTTCGCCTCGTTGAAAGATGCGGAGGTTTCCCTCTCCAGGTCCATGATATCTGTCTGCCGCCGTTTGATGCGGAAGTTGCCGTTGGTGTAGAAAATGCCGATGAAGGAATCCCGGTCCGCAAGGTCCTTTTTTTTCGAGAGGAAGGGTATGTCCTTTTCTACGTCGACGATGGTGGCGTTCTGGAGGTCCAGGCCGAAGATGCGCTGGAAGTTGAGATACTTGTTCACCACATGACGGCTGCCGATATAGCGGTTATCTGGCAGGGTTTTGATATCGATGTTGAACTGTTCGCAGGCCGGATTGCCCACCAGGAGGTCCGTGACGACGATGTTTTCGATGAGGGGGATGATCTCGGCCGGGAGGTCGATGTAGTTCCCCACCCGTATGAAGGGGCGCTCGTCCTCCAGGGAGGACCCGGTGTAGATAATGCAGCATTCGCGGTCTATGATGAAGAGCCGGTCCTCTTCCCGGCGGATGATATCGTTAATAGCGTCTTCGCCCACATTCTCCTCCCTGTTACGAGTGTTCCCTGCCGTGGTATGCCATCTTTAAAACGGTGTAAAACTCATTGAAGCCCGCCGCCCTAATAGACTGTTCACGGACAGACTCGTCAAGAAATATATTGGATATCTCCGAGAGGGCCTTGATCTGGGCCTCCGGATCGTCGTAGGGGGTGAGGACAAGAAAGATGATGTGGGCCGGTTTCCCGTCCGGGGCGTTGAAGTCGATTCCGGCGGCCGATTTCCCCGTGACGATTACAGTCGATGTTATTTCCTTCATGCGCGCGTGGGGGACGGCGATGCCGAAGCCGATGCCGGTTCCCATGAGGTTTTCCCTCTCAATGACCTTCTCCGCGATGAAGTCCGCGGGGACGCCCGTTTTCAGGGCGGCCTTCGCAACGAGTTCGGCGATGGCGCCTTCCCTGTTTCGGGAGGCGAGGGATGAGATGAAAAGCCGCTTTTCCGTAAAGTCCAGGAGGTTCATGGTTTTTTTGCTTTTTAGAAAAAGCCTCATCAGGGGAGAGCCCACAAGCGAAGTGAATACGGCGACAAAAACCAGGGAGGCGAAAATATCCCTGCCGATGAGCCGGTAGTTCATCGCGATGAGGGCCAGGATGATTTGCATGGTCCCGGTGGCGCTCATGGCCCCCCCCACGGCGAGGGATTCCCGCCTCTCCATCCCCGAGAAATACCCGCCCAGGAAGGCCCCGGACATTTTCCCGGCGTAGGTCAGCGCGAGGAGCACGAGCACGAGGACTATGTCGATATTCACGGCGAAGTCCGTCATCATTCCGATCGACACGAAAAAGAGCGGGGTGAAGAAATTGTTAACGAACTGGGCGATGATGTCCCGTGTGTGCCGGGTGAAATGGGGCGAATCTCCGACGGCGATGCCGGCGAGGAACGCCCCGAAGATGGCGTGGGCCCCTAAAACCTCGGTGAGGGCGGAGAAAAGGAGGCCCAGAATGATGGTGATGCTGATGACGCCCCCGGGCCACTCGGTCTTCGCCTGGATCCAGGGAAGCGAGCGGTTTATAATATAGCGCCCCGCCGTGATGATGACCACGGAAGTGCTCACCGTAAGGACCGCGGTGATGAGGAGCGAAACCGCGTCGACGCCTCCGGTGTTCATCATGTGGATGATGATGGAGAAAAGTATCCATCCGGCAAGGTCGTTTAAGAGGGCCGAGGCGAGGACGAGCATGCCGAAGTCCGTCTGGATGAGCTTCTGCTCCATGAGGATTTTCGCGACGATGGGAAGCGCCGTTATCGACATGGCGATGCCGATAAAGAGGGTGAGGATGGTGTTTCGCTGTGCGCCGAAGAGGGAAGGGGCGAACCATGCCGTTGCGGCCCCAAATATAAAAGGTATAAGTATGGTAAGAAAGCTAACCCGGAGGACCGTCCGGCCCTGGTAAAGCGCCGAGGAGAGGTTCACCTCCATTCCCGCTATGAAAAGGAGGAATATCATCGAAAGCTGCGCCAACCCCTCTTCGACTATCCCCACCCGGGAGGCGCCCGGGAAAATCCACCGGTAGAACTCCGGGGCGGCCCTCCCCAGGAGCGTGGGGCCGATGATTATTCCGGCTACTATTTCCCCGGTCATGGAGGGGAGCCTCAAGCGCCGGAATATCTCACCGAAAAGCCGCGCCGCGAAGAGCATTGCGGCGATTCCCAGAAGGAGGACCGTAATTTCATTTTTCGAAAAATTCATAATCCCCGTTTTCCGTGTTCCCCGGGCTTAATCGGCCAACTTTTTCAGCCGTGAAAGCTCGTTCAGCGCATCCAGCGGGGTCATCTTGTCAGGGTCGATCTCCCTGATGGCCCTGAGCACCCGGTGGTTCGCCGCGTTGAATATGCCAAGCTGTTCCGAGGCGGCGGAGCTCTCAACTTCCTTTGCCGGCCTTTCCCGGGATTTTTTTTCCAGGCGCTCCAGGATTTTTTCGGCCCGGGAGGTGATCTCGCCGGGAACCCCGGCCAGGCGCGCCACATGGATGCCGTAGGAGCGGTCAGCCGATCCGGGCACAACTTTATGGAGGAATTCCACCCCGTCTAAATTCTCCTTCACCATGACGGTGAAGTTCACCACCCCGCCTTTCCCCCCGAGCCGGGTGAGCTCGTGATAGTGCGTGGCGAAAAGGGTCCGGGCCCGGATGTAGCGCGAGATGTACTCCACGACGGCCCAGGCGATGGCCACGCCGTCGTAGGTGCTGGTGCCGCGCCCCACCTCGTCCATGATGATGAGGCTTCTGTCCGTCGCGTTGTTCAGTATCACCGCCGCTTCGGTCATCTCAACCAGGAAAGTCGATTCCCCCCGCGAGATATTGTCCGAGGCGCCGATGCGCGTGAATATCCGGTCCACGATGGAAAGGTCGGCCTCCCGTGCGGGGACAAAGGAGCCGCTCTGGGCCATGAGCTGGAGGATGGCGGCGGTGCGGATGTAAGTGGATTTCCCCGACATGTTGGGGCCGGTTATTATTTTTATTATGTTGTCCTTCCCGTCCAGGAGGATGTCGTTGGGGACGAAGACTTCCCTGGTGTAGTAACGCTCCACGACGGGGTGGCGCGCTTCTTTCACGGAGGTGGTCCCCTCGTCGTTGAACCGGGGGCGCGTGAAGCGGTTTTCCACCGCCGCCGAGGCGAGGGAGAGGTGGAGGTCCGCGTCGCCCAGGGCCGAGGAGCATTGCTGAATATCGCTTCCCGATGCCAGGACATCAGCCAGGAGCGATTCCAGCTCCTTCTTTTCCAGGGCAATGATGCTTTCCGAGGCGGTGAGGACATCTTCCTCAAATTTCTGGAGCTCATCGGTGGTGAAGCGTTCGGCGCCCTTCAGGGTCTGCTTTCGGCGGTACTCTTCCGGGACTTTCCCTGCCTGAAGGCGGCTAACCTCGATGTAGTAGCCGAAGACGCGGTTGTACTTCACCTTCAGGGTGGGAATGCCGAGGGCCTTCCTCTCCCGCTCCTCGAATTTGAGGACCCAGGTTTTCGCGTCGTTCTTAAGTCCGTAAAGCCGGTCAAGCTCGGCATTGCGCCCCGGGCGGACCACGCGTCCCTGTTCCGGCGAGAGCGCCGGTTCGTCGAGGATGGTGGAGTTTATGCGTTCCCCGAGTTCTTCCAGGCGGGGAATGCCGCGCCCGAGGGCGCGCACCTCTTCCGGGGGCTGCTCCTTCAGGAGGTCACGCGCCTTTGCCGCCGCCCTGAGGGACCTGGCCAGGGCGGTGAAGTCCCGGGGAAACGCCTTTCCCATGCTGAGGCGTGAGAGGAGGCGCTCCATGTCGAAGACCTCTTCCAGAGCGTCCTGTATCCGGGCGGCGAGGTCATGGCGTTCGAAAAAGTACTGCACGACGTCTAGGCGGCGCTCTATCGCTTCCCGCTCAATCAGGGGCTGGAGGACAGCGCGCTCCAGGGCGCGGCGCCCCATGGCGGTGCGCGTGCGGTTCAGGACCGAAAACAGGGTGCGCTGTTTTCCTCCGTCCTGCTGGTTGCGTACGAGCTCCAGGTTCCGTATCGTCGCGTCGTCCAGGAGCATATAGTTGGACGATATGGACCGCCTGGGGCGCTTCAGGTGCCCCAGGGAGCGGCGCTGGGTGTCTTTCAGGTACTGGAGAATCGACCCGGCGGCGATGATTTCCATTTCCTCCTCGATGCCCAGGCCCTTTATTCCTTTGAGGCCGTAGGCCTCCGCAATGACGCCCCGGAGGTAGTCGATATCGTAATGCCAGTCGTTCAGGGCCCACAGGGGCGCCCCCGAGTTCACAAGATATTCCGTATAACGTTCATCGCCCGGGTCGGCGCCCTCGCGGTAGACGACCTCCCCCGGGGAAAAGCGCGTCATCTCGCCCCGGAAGAGGTCGAAGGATTTGGGAATGGAAGACAGAAAAAAGTCCCCCGTGGAGACGTCTACGAAGGCCAGGCCGATGGAGCCGGGGCCGAGGACAACTGAGGAGAGATAGTTGTTTTCGTCCCCGGCGAGCAGGTTTTGCTCCACCACGGTGCCGGGGGTGATGATGCGCACCACCTCCCGCCGTACAATGGCGCCGCCGGAGTGTACGGCCTCCATCTGCTCGCAGATAGCCACCCGATGCCCGGACTTGATGAGCCGGGCAATGTAGCTGTCCGCGGCGTGGTAGGGGACGCCGCACATCGGCACGTCGTTCTGCCGCGACGTGAGGGCGATGTCGAGGACCTTCGACGCCGTCCGGGCGTCGTCGAAGAACATCTCGTAAAAGTCCCCCAGGCGGAAAAAGAGGATTTCACCGGGATGGCTTTTCTTGATTTCAAGATACTGCCGCATCATGGGCGTGAGTTTCGGTTCCATGGCCTCAGTCAGTCTCCATAGATATAGGTCCTGCCCTCGTCCCGCCGGATTCTAACTATCCTGCCGTTAAGGCCCAATTCCTCTGCAAGCCTTATCTTCATGGTCATGGCGCTTTTCGTGTCCCGGTGCCGTCCCGCGTAGATCCCGTATCGCCCCCTCTGGTGCACGATGCGCACGGGGCCGAATTCGTCTTTTATTAGCTTCGCCACGTCCCGGGCCGCCGCGACGGTGTCCACCGGCCCCAGGGAAACTGAGAACACCGTGGGGACCGATTCGTCCGGCGGCTCTCTTAGCTCTCGGTAGCCCTCTAGGTCGATGGGGTCCATCGCTTTCAGGATATCGTCGCCGGGTATGTGGTCCGCCGGGGCGATTGCTTGCTTTTCGAGGGACGCGAGCTTTTCAGCGGCAAATACCGCTTCCGGGGAGCGGGGAAAGCGCGACGCCACTTTCCTGTATGCCGAGAGGGCCCGCCCCCGGTCGCCACGGTCATGCCAGCTTCTTCCAAGAAGGTAAAGGGCGGTGGGGGCGATGTCGGCTTCAGGAAAACCCCGGACTATGTCCCTGAGGGTGGTAAAGTATCCACGGGAGTATCCCGTGGTCTTCCGATCGATGTACGAAAGTAGAAGGAGTGCCGATGATAGATATTCGTATTTATGGCTTTTTTTCGGGACCTCTTCGCAGAGGCGTGCCGCCTTCTCGTACTCCTCGGTGGAAATGGAGGCCCGGGCCAGGTGGAGCATGAACTCCGGGGCACGGGGGTCCGCTCCGTGATATTCCAGGGCGCTTCGGGACTCCCGGGCGAGCTCGGACCAGCGCGACGAGAGATGCAGGATGCGGCAGAGACCGGCGCGGGCTTCCAGGGCCTTTTCGCCGCGGAGCCGCCCTATCGCCCCTCGATACGCCTTCATGGCGGCGGCGGCGTCGCTTTCATTTTCTGCCATGATGAGATAAACCTCCCCGAGAAGGGGGCTCGACGGATATCGGCGGACAAAATCTTCCCCGGTTTTTCTGATGTCTGCGGAGGCGCCGCCGCGGGAGAGCTCCTTAATGCGGTTGAAGAGCGCCCTCTCGCCGGAAGCGCTGTGGAGCTCCCCGCCGAGATGGAGAAAGGCGGCGAGTGAGGCAATGAGGAGGGCCTCAGTCAATCCTCTCGCCATAGAGCGTGGCCCCCTTAAGCTGTGTTATCTTCACCTTCATCATGCGGCCAATATCGTCCTCTCCTCCGGGGAGCACCACCGTATGGTTGAGATGGGACCTCCCCATTACCTCATCCGGCGATTTCTTGCTGATTGATTCCACGATGGTGTCCTCGGTGCGGTCAATCCGCGCCCTGAGCTTTTCCCGGGATATCCCTCTCTGGAGGGCGATGAGCTCCTCAAGGCGGGAAAGCTTCTCCTCCCTGGACATTGTCTCCATAAGCTTCGCCGCCCGTGTGCCGCTTCGGGGGGAGTAGGCATAGGTGAAGGCCTCGTCGAAGCGGGCCGCGCGCACCGCTTCGAGGGTTTGGCGGAACTCGTCGCGGGTCTCTCCCGGAAATCCCACTATGAGGTCCGTCGAAATGGCGTACTCGCCGAGGAGCCGTTCCATGTCTTCAATAATCTTCATGTATTGGCCAAGGGAGTATTTACGGTTCATTTCTTTCAATATGCGGTCCGATCCGCTCTGCAGGGGGAGATGTATCGCCCGGGAAACGGCGGCGTGGTCCCGCATAACTTCGAGGATGTCCTGCGAAAAATCTTTCGGATGCGAGGTGAGGAAGTTCACTCTCTCAATGCCCGGCACCTCCGCGGCTTGCGCTAGAAGTGAATGGAAAGGGACATCACCATTGTCGCTTCCGTACTGGTTCACATTCTGTCCCAGGAGGGTGATTTCGGAGACCCCGCCGAGGGCGAGCTGGCGAATGAAGGCGATGATGGAGTTTGAGGAGAACGATATGAGCTTACCCCGCACATGGGGGACTATGCAGTAGGAGCAGTAGTTATCACAGCCGTGGGTGATGGTGACCCATTCATGCCATCCCTGGCCAAGGCGGCGCCTGGCCAGGGCGGGGTTTATCCTCTCTTGAAAGTCCCCGGGGTCCTGGGAGATGAAGAGGTTTTTCCGTGTTTCAAGATAGAGCTTTACCAGCTCTCCAAGGCGCGGGGACTCGTAGGGGCCTGCCACGAGGTCGGCATACCCTTCCGCCATGAGGTCTTTTCCTATGCGCTGGGCCATGCACCCGGCAAGGACGAGCAGTTTGCTGCGGCGATTTCTCACGGAGCGCATGCGGGAAAGGGCCCTGTTTTCGGCGTGCTCCCTCACCGAGCAGGTGTTGAACACGACAATCTCCGCGGAACCGGGTCCCGGGGCCGGGACAAAGCCGTGCTCCCGGAGGCTCAACTCCATGAGCTCCGAGTCGCTTTTGTTCATCTGACAGCCGAAGGTTTCTATGTAATAGCTTGAATATGTCATCGCTGTGCGGCTTCCCGATACGTGGACCGAGCATAGGATATGTCCCGTAAGGGCCATGGTTATACTACCCATGGGCGGCGGCGTATTGTAAATAAAAAAAAGGACCCGGCGAGGGTTTCCCCGCTTTTTATACACAATATGTAAAGAAATTGACGTCCCGAAGGATATGTGGTGCTGTGTTCGAAGGCATAGGCCTATCATCAGCCGCCGGAGGCCGCTAAAAACATTCCCCATGGGTATAGGGTCCGGGAAAAAATGAAAGAAACGCCAATGGATACAAAAAACCTCATCAGGCGCATCAGTTTGCGGGAGCCCGTAAGCGTCGAATTCAGGCACATGGGTGACCGCGCAATGAACATCGTAAATTCACTGCTGGTGAAGGCCCTCACCATGACGGATTCCCTGTTCATCCTGAACTCGATGGTAACTGTCGTAAGGGAACTTGCGGAAAACGCCCAGAAGGCCAACGCAAAGAGGCTCCTTTTCCGGAAGTTAGGCCGCGACATCAACAACCGGGAGGACTACCGGGCCGTCATGGCCGAGTACGCCGTTAAGAAAAAGGACCTTGCACAGAATATGGAGAGCGAGCTCCTTGCCGGAGACCTGAAGGTGACGATCAATTTCCGGTTCGAGGGGGACGACTTTATCGTGGAGGTGGAGAACAATGTGCCCGCCATGGAGGACGAGCTCGAAAGGGTGCGACTCAGGTTGGACCGGGGCATGCGCTCCGGCCACTTCATGGAGGTGTTCGGTGAGATACAGGACTCCTCGGAAGGCGGGGGGGTGGGCCTGGTCCTGGCGATCTTCATGCTGAAGAACATGGGCGTCGATCCTAAAAACCTCACGGTGAAATCGGAAAGGGGCGTGACCGTCGCGGCCCTGCGTGTTCCGGTGAACCTGAAGCCCCAGGAAATCACCACGGAGATAAAGCGGCAGATATTAGGCAAAATCAACGGGATTCCCACCTTTCCGAAAACCATTGTCAAGCTTATCGGACTATGCGACGACCCCGACTCCACAATCGAGGCCATCGCCGCTACAATTGAACGGGACCCCGCCCTGGCCTCCGATGTGGTGCGGCTTTCGAACTCAGCGGGGTTTATCAGCGGAAAGCGGGTTTACAATGTGGTCGACGCGGTGAAAACTATCGGCCTTAAAAATGTCCGCGCCCTCCTAATGGTGAGCAGCGCCCGCAGCATCATGGACAGCAGGTATGAGAAGTTCGAGGAAATATGGGAACACTGCAACAATGTCTCCCTCTATGCGCGCTTCATCTCCCAGGACTACAGGCTTTCGGTGAGAGTAGAGAATATTGTCACCGCGGGGCTCCTCCACGACCTGGGGATGATAGGGCTCCTATCCGCGGACCTGGCCCTCATGCAGAAAATCGCGGCAATCACCAGCGACAGGAAAATCATCAACTCCACGGTCCTCGAGGAGGTCTCCATAGGCATAGGACACTCGGCCCTGGGAGGCCTCATAGCCAGGCGATGGAATTTCCCGGATTACCTCATAGAGGCCATCCAGCATCACCATTCACCTCTGGACGCCAGCGAAGAGTTCCGCGATATCGTTTTCACGGTTTATCTGGCGAACATGCTGGTGGGAATCGAGGAAAGGAAGTATGAGCATCCCTTCATAGAGGAGCTGGTGCTTGAGCGCTTCGACCTCGCGGCCGAGGGCCGCCTGCAATCGTATCACGAAAAACTTAAAACAAGGGCCGGGGAGGCTGAGGAATAAATTCTTTCTTTTGTTGATTATCGATAAAATCAGAAGGAAAGGTAAAAAATAAAAAAAGGGACTCAGGCAGGTAACATGGCGCACCAGGCGAAGGCCGCCCCGATGGCAACACGGGCAAAAGCGTCGAAAGCCACAAGCCCCCGCAGAGCTCCGTCCCCCGCCTCCTGCGAAATATCGTCGAAGGATTTCCGCATCTTCTCCGGGTATATGAGGATGAAGGGGCCCGTGAGGACCATGACGAGCCCCACGATGAAGACGAAGGTGGACCACGCTCCTTTGTAGAACGTAAGGGGGAACCCCAGCGCGATAAGGAGGACCCCGTGGAGGGAGAAGAAGCGGTGGCGGAACCACTTCAGCCAGAACCGGAAGGCCCTCTCACGAAATGTGAGCTCCACGGAACCCATCAATGCCAGGGCAACCCCGAAGTACATAACATAAAGGGAAATCATTTTTGCCCGCGCGTAATATATTCTCTCCCGCGGCCGCGGGAAATCAATATCTGTAATGCTCGGGTTTGTAGGGCCCTTCTATCTTTACCCCTATGTAGTCCGCCTGCTTCTGGTTGAGTTTCGTGAGCTTTACTCCTAACTTTCCCAGATGGAGGCGCGCCACTTCCTCGTCGAGCTCCTTGGAGAGGGTGTACACTTTTTTTTCGTGCTGCTCCGAGGCAAGGCGGACCTGGGCCAGGGTCTGGTTTGTGAAGCTGTTGGACATCACGAAGCTGGGATGGCCCGTGGCGCAGCCGAGGTTCACCAGGCGCCCCTCCGCCAGGACGATAATGGAGCGCCCGGATTCCAGGGTCCATTTGTCCACCTGGGGCTTGATGGTCTCCTTTCGGCACCGGGTGTTCTCTTCCAGATAGTGCATGGCAATCTCACTGTCGAAGTGGCCGATATTGCAGACGATGGCGCCGTCCTTCATTTTTTCCATGTGCCCGCCGGTGATGACGTCCACATTGCCCGTGGAGGTGACGAAGATGTCGGCGATGGGGGCCGCATCTTCCATGGTGGTCACCTCATAGCCTTCCATGGCGGCCTGAAGGGCGCAGATGGGGTCGATTTCGGTGACGAGGACCCGGGCGCCGAACCCGCGCATGGACTGGCAGCAGCCTTTTCCAACGTCCCCGTAGCCCGCCACCACGACTATTT
This sequence comes from Spirochaetota bacterium, assembly GCA_029974015.1. Taxonomy (GTDB): domain Bacteria; phylum Spirochaetota; class UBA4802; order UBA4802; family JAGODF01; genus JAGODF01. Next base: position 61,667 of record JARKUF010000020.1, on the reverse strand, counting down.
TGCCCGCCACCATGATGTCCGTGGCGCGTTTGATGCCGTCCGCAAGGGACTCGCGGCATCCGTAGAGGTTGTCGAATTTCGACTTGGTGACGGAGTCGTTCACATTGATGGCGGGGAAGAGGAGCTCCCCGGTTTTCGCCATGTGGTAAAGCCGGTGCACCCCCGTGGTAGTCTCCTCGGAGACTCCGCGAATTTCGGCGGCTGCCTTCGCCCAGCGCGTCCTGTCCCTGGCGAGCCCTTCGCGAATGCGGTCGAGGATGATGCGGGCCTCCTTGTTTCCGGGGTCTTTATCCAGGAAGGAGGGGTCCTTCTCGGCTTTCACGCCCCAGTGTACCATGAGGGTGGCGTCGCCTCCATCGTCCACGATGAGGTTGGGGCCGGAACCGTCGGGCCAGGTGAGGGCCTGTTCCGTGCACCACCAGTACTCCTCCAGGGTTTCCCCCTTCCAGGCGAAGACCGCGGCGCTTCCCGCTTTAGCGATGGCGGCGGCGGCGTGGTCCTGAGTGGAGAAGATATTGCAGGAGGCCCAGCGCAGATCGGCGCCAAGTGCCTTCAGCGTTTCAATGAGGACCGCCGTCTGGATGGTCATGTGGAGGCTCCCCATCACCTTAAATCCTTTAAGGGGCTTCCGGGGGCCGTATTTCTCACGGCATGCCATGAGGCCCGGCATTTCCGCTTCGGCGAGCTCTATCTCCTTGCGGCCCCATTCGGCCAGGGAAAGGTCCGCCACCCTGTAGGGCAGGGTCCTGTCGACTTCAATGTACTTCGATGCTTTCACGTTCATTTCGTTTCTCCGTTTAAGGTTTTGTTCCAGAGTTGGTGGATTGTTATTTTTTCGTGGCGGCGAAAAGCGCCACATTAAGTCCCCGCCCTGTGTCGAACATCCTGGTTTCCGCGACGGCGAAGCCGGCGTCCTTAAGCCACCGGGACATTTCCTCGCCGGTGAAGCCGAGCCAGCGGTGGCCATAGGATTGCCTGAATTCTTCGCGGCCGTGCTTTTCCAGGTCAACGATGATGAGGCGTTTCCCCTTCTTGAGAACCCGGGCCGCCTCCCGGATGCCCTCCGGGGGGGCCGTGAGATGGTGGAGCACCATGTTCACCACGGCGAGGTCCGCCTCGCCGTCCCGCATGGGCAGGTGCTCCAGCTCCCCGATGCGAAGCTCGATGCTCTTTCCGTTCCTGCCCATGCGCCTCCGCGCTTCATCTAACATCCGGGGGGAGCGGTCCACGCCTATCACCCTGGAGGCTTTACCCTTCATAAGGGGGAGAAGCTCGCCGGTGCCGCAGCCGAGGTCCGCGGCGGTCCCGCAGCGCCCCATGCGGCGAATTATCTCCCCGGTGATATGGGCGTTTCCGATAATACCCCGCTTCAGGGAGTCCCACTCCGGGGCCATGGCGTCGTAGAAGACGGTTTTTTCCCGCCCTTTTTCGTGGAGCTTCTCCTTGAGCTTCTCCAGCTCCCGGGCCATTGTTTCATCGCCCTCAATGAGGGCGCGGTACTCCCCTCTTATGCCGGGGCCCTCGGCGGCGCGGTAAAAAACCCATGAGCCGTCACGCCTGGAGATGACGAGGCCTGCGTCGGAGAGGATTTTCAAATGCCGGGAAACCCGTGGCTGGCCCAAGTCCAGGGCGGCGACGATATCGTTCACGTTCAGCTCGTGCTTCAGGAGGAGATTGAATATCCTGAGACGGGTTTCGTCGGCGAGGGATTTCAACTGATGGAGGAGCGTCACGAATATTACCATATTAAGATATGTAGATATTGTAATATGATAAAGTCAAAACGTCAAGGTTTTTTTTATGAAAAGCTAAAAAAGTAAAGGCCGGGAAAATCTGAGTTCTAAGTATGCCAGTATTCACAAATCATGGGAACCTAAAAAATTTTTAATTTTTAGGGGTATCTGTAAGTTAAAAACCGAAGGACACGGGCCCATTATTGCTGTAGATTTCGAGGACGTACTCAAATGAGGGTGCCTTGAGGCTTGAAAACCTGATTCTGTAAAGCCCGGTGTCGAGCTTTCGCAGAGGGTCGGCGCTGTCGGAGCAGGTCACCATGGTGTTGCTCAGGTTCCATCGGAGATCGAAATTGCGTCCTATTTCGTAGAAGATGGTTTTCTTCTCGTCTTTGAAGCGTTCGATGTCCACGCTCTTCTCTATGATAAAATAGGTGTTCACATCGCTCTGGAAAGTCTTCTTTAATGTCGCTTCCCTGATTCTTGAGCTGAAGGCAATTTTGAGGCATTTTTCCTCCTTTCGGAGGCTGAAAAAAACCTGGTAGGTTGCGCCTTCGGCGATTTTTTGTTCCGCCAGCGTGGATTCATCCGAGGACCCCGACCGCACGACTTTGTGCCGATACTCCCCCGGTCGGGAGAGGGTGGAACAGGCGCAAAGGGCGATGAGGGCCGCTGCGACGGCCCCCCGGAGAAAGGGGGGCGGAAACGGCGTCCCTTCTTGTGCGTTTCTTTTTATCATGGGGTATAAATTTTTCTTGCCGCAAAAGGCGTCGGGACTGCTAATAGCTTCTTTGCGGACGTTTTCGCTCAATATCCATCATAATGTGCGCATGTCAATGAGATAATTCCATGTATCTGAAGTCGATAGACCTCTTCGGGTTTAAATCGTTCCCGGAAAAAACCAGGGTCGAGTTTGGCCAGGGTATCACCGTCATCGTGGGGCCCAATGGGTGCGGAAAATCGAATATCGTCGACTCGATGCGCTGGGTCCTCGGCGAGAAGCAGGCCAGGGCCATCCGGGGCTCGAAGATGGAGGACGTGATATTTTCCGGCACCGACTCCCGGAAGGGGCTTTCACTCGCGGAGGTCTCCATCACCATCGACAACACGGGGAGCATATTAAGCTTTGACTCTCCATCCGTCACCGTTACCCGGCGGCTCTTCCGGGACGGCGAATCGGAATACCTCATCAACAAGTCGCCCGTCCGCCTCAAAGATATCGACCAGCTCTTCATGGATACCGGAATAGGGAAGGCGAACTACTCCGTCATGGAGCAGGGGAAGATTGACCTCATTCTCTCCTCAAGCGCAGAGGACCGCCGCTACATCTTCGAGGAGGCGGCGGGGGTTTCCAAGTACAAGCTCCAGAAGAAAGAATCGCTTCGCAAGCTTCAGGACACGGGGGTTAACCTCGAGCGCATAAACGATATTATCGGCGAAATTGAGCGCGAGAAAGACCTTAAGGCGAAGCAGGCGGAGAAAACGAAGCAGTACCTGTCGCTGAAGGGGGCCCTGGGGGACCACGACATAAAGTACAATTTAATTAAATACCGCGAGCACCAGGACCGCCGGGGAAAGCTCGGGGAGGACCTGGAACGCCTGAAAAAACAGCGCGAGGAGATTTCGGCGAGAGTGTCCCGCATTTCCGCGGAAAACGACCAGGACGAGAAACAGAAGAACGACATACAGTTGAAACTTTTTGAGCTCGACAAGGAGCTCCACACCTACCGCATTCGCATAGAGGACATCGATTCCCGCACGGAAAAAAACAGGAAGGAAATTGAAAACCAGCGCGTCAGGAAACAGGGGATTGAACGGGCCATTCAGGGGCGGACCGAAAACCACGCCCGCCTCACGGAGGAGAAGAAGAAAAACGAAGAGTCGGGCGTGGAGATCCGCAAGCGGATACAGGAGGACCGCGACAGGCTCGCGGCTTTCCTTGAAACGAAAAAAAGAAAAATCGAATCGATAAAAAATTCTCGGGCCAAAATCGAAGAAAACCGCGCGGGCGTCGCGTCCGCTGAGGAGCGCCTCGCGGCCCTGCGTGAAGAATTGGAAGTGGTAATAAAGAAGTTAGTGGACGCCATTGAGAAGCGGAAAGCCGAGCTTGCCGGGTCCGAGGCGGAGCGCCAGGAGGTCCGTGGGCGCATAAACGCGGCCTTTGAGGCCGCGAGGGGGAAGATAGACGGGGCCCTGGAAAAGTGCGCCGTCGGGGACGCCGCCGGGGCGGCGGAGCTCCTCCGGGGCATCGACCTTGCGGCCCTTGAGGCGGACCTTGCGGCCTTCGAGGGGTTCGAGGACGGCTTCCGGTCGATACTCTTCGACAGGACGGGAATCCACGCCGAGAAAGAAACTATCGACGGGAAGATAAGGTACGAGACGGGTTACATTGAGGACCTGCGCCGACAGAACCTGGAGCTTGAGGAGTTTATCCGCAACGAGCAGGCGGAGCTTGACGATGTGAAGGAAATGATGGCTCGGGTGGAGAAGGACCTGGCGCGGAGTGAAACCGAAAAGGCCTGGACCGAGAAGCACCTGGAAAACCTCACCCGGCAGATTTCCGACGTGGAAAACCAGATTGAAAATTACCGCGAGGAAATAAGGCGCTGTGATTCGATTGTAAGCGCCTGTGAAAAGGAAATTGGAGAATGGGAGTCGAACCTGGTACAGTTCAGCGAGAAATCGGAAACCCTGAACAAAAGCATCCGTGAGCTCACCGAAAAACGCAGCGGCATCGACAGCAAAATAGAAGGGCGCAAGGACGTGTCGCAAAAGGACATGGAAAACTTAAAGAGGATCGTGGAGCGAATAGGCGACATCGACAAAAATATCATCGAGCTCAATTTCCGAGTGGACCGCATAGAGGAGTACCTCTGGACGGAATACGAAAAGCGGATTTCCGAAGTGAAGAACCTGGCCGTGGACAGGCTGGAACAGTCGGAGCTTGTAAAAAACATCCAGGACGTGAAAAAACGTATCCAGGACCTCGGTCCCATCAACAATCTCGCCATAGAAGAATTCCGCGATTTAAAGAAGCGCTTCGAGTACTATATAGGCCAGAAGAAAGACATCGAGAAGGCGAGGGAGGACATCCTCTCCGTTATCGAGGACATCAACAGCACATCCATCGAGATGTTCATGAAGACTTTCAAGGCCATCCAGAAGAACTTTTCCGATATATTTAAACAGCTCTTCGAAGGGGGCGACGCGAACATCGAGCTTCAGGACCCGGAAAACGTCCTGGAAAGCGGGATAGAGATCATGGTCCGCCCCCCCGGGAAAAAGCCGAAGAACATAAACCTCCTCTCAGGGGGCGAACGGGCCCTGACGGCCATCGCCCTCCTTTTCGCGACTTATATGGAGAAGCCTTCCCCTTTCTGCTTTCTCGATGAGATAGACGCCCCTCTGGACGAGGAGAACATCGGCCGCTTTGTGAAGATGCTCCGGGAGTTCGCGAAAAAGACGCAATTTATTATAGTCACCCACAACAAGAAGACCATGAGCATCGGGGAGGCCCTCTACGGCGTTACCATGTCGGAGCCGGGAGTGTCTCGCATAGTCTCCCTGAAGATGGAGAGGCTGGAGCGAAAGTCCGGGTAGTGGGACGGCTCACGTACTGATGCCGGCCGTTCAATTGGTCAAAGCGGCGATGAAGGAATCGACGGAATTATTAAAGAGGATAAACTCGGGCTTGATGTCATCTATGCTTTAACTTATGTCGATACAATTGATCCAAAAGTAATTCTAATTGATGGCAAAATGTTAGCTGAACTAATGATTGACCATAATTTAGGCGTTTCAACTTCCGTAACATACAATAGGCAGCCTCTAATAATTAGGTTTTCCCGCCCGCCTTCGGCGGGCGGGAAAACCTAATTCCTGAGTATGCCAGTAGTTACAATTTATGGGAACCTCTAAAATTTAATTTTTAGAGGTTCCCAATATTAAAAAAATCGATAGCGATTATTTTGAAGAAGAATAGCTTCCATTTCAATAGTTTGCGTTAATTCTCACCACCCCGGCCTGTGCAAGTGATACTTCGCCCGGAGTACATTCAAATAATTTTTAGAGGTTGCCTTATTTTTTGAGGTCCCACCTGAGTTTTTGTGGTTACCCTTAAGCATTGTGGAAATGCTGGGAAATATGGAATCATCAGGGGCTCTGGCCCGGTTTATGGCTAATAAGGCCGGATTATGTCTCAAATTTACTGAATTCCGGGAGCTCTGATCCATCAATATCAAAAATTTGCATTGACAAACCGATATAAGGTGGAATATCCTCCAGCACATGGATGATTTGCATAGTTCATTATCCCGGCTTCAGGAAGAAGCCCTTGCTGAAAGCCTGTCGAAATTTCCTGCCGTGATACTGCACGGAGCACGCCAGACGGGAAAGACCACCCTTGCGAAGATGCCTTCGATAGGAGGTAATCGAACGTATATCACCCTTGATGAACTCGGGATCAGGGAAACGGCCCGTAGCGATCCCGGCGCCCTGCTTGCGGGGATTGGGAAGCTCACCATCGACGAGGTGCAGCGTGAACCGGAGATACTGCTCTCAATAAAAATGGACATCGACAGGGACAGGAAGGCGGGCAGGTTCCTTCTCACCGGATCGGCCAACATGCTCCTCATGAAGAAAGTGTCGGAGTCGCTTGCGGGGCGCGCCATATATTTCAACCTTCCACCGTTGCTGTGGCCCGAGATCGAGCAGGTAAAATTTGGAAGCACCCTGGACCTCCTTTGCGCAAGCAAATCGGTCGATGAATTTCTCAGCAGTCATGCCGGGGGGGCCCGTAAAGCGCGGAGGCCCCTGGTGACGGCGGTCTTTCGCGGCGGTTATCCCGTGCCCTCCCTTTCCGGGGACGTATTGTTCGCATCGCAATGGTTCGAAAGCTATGTCCAGACCTACCTTGAGCGGGACCTCCGGGATTTCACGGCCACCGACAATCTGATTGAATTCAGGCGGATGATGCGAATATGCGCGGTGCGCAACGGTGGGCTGGTGAACGTTGCGTCGCTTGCATCCGATGCGGGAATTTCCCAGACTACCGCCAGGAGATACCTGGGAATTCTGCAAGTCTCCTTCCAGGTGATGGCCGTCCCCGCCTTCGCGCGGAGCAGGGGGAAGAGGCTTGTCAAGTCGCCTAAGATGTATTGGACCGACACGGGGCTTGCCGCGCACTTGGCCGGGTTTGCGGGTGAGGACGAACTGCATGAAGCAAGGGAGTGGGGGTGCTGGCTCGAGAACTACGTGGCCATTCACCTCGGGGCGTACGCGTCACTCCGCCGCCCCGGGGCGGGGCTCTGCCACTGGAGGACATCGGGGGGGCACGAGGTCGATTTCGTGCTTGAACTCGGAAGGAAGCTCATTCCCATCGAAGTCAAATCGACGGCCAGCCCCATGCGCAGGGACATCGCGGGCCTGGAGACATTTCTCGATGAATACTGGGACGCGCCCTTCGGTGTCATCGCCTGCCGCTGTGATACGCCACGGGCTGTTACGTCCAGGATAGTGGCGGTGCCGATGGAGGAGTTGCTGCTGGGGTAATAGTGATTGTTAAGCGGCGCGGAGCCGGATCTCTTCCGGCGGGCGGACGGGAAAAATCATGTGGCGGAATTCAAGTACTCGGACGCCCCCCTCATTACGAAATCGATGCGCGCCGTCGTGGAGGATCCGGGACTGGAGCGGCCCTGCGTGGCGTATCCCGGGGCGAAGGGATACGCGCTTTCGGAGAGGATCGAGGTTGTGATGCTGGAAGGGATGATGGGTAGGGGGTGTCCCTGTTTCGTTGCCCCTCTTTTGGGAATACGCGATAAGAGACAAACTATAAACTCTACTCACCCCATCCGCCTTCATGGTACAGGGCTTCGATTTCATCGGGACTAAGGACACGACTGTAGATGCGCACATCGTCGATACGCCCCCTGAAGTAAACGAATTCTTTATTATCGTACCAACCTATAATCCAGGGACGTTCAGTAAAGTGAAATTCACCCGGTATTTCTCTTGAATTTATTTCTACCCCATTTACGTAATACCGAACAGTATTTTTATCATAGGTTGCTACGCGATGAACCCACTCCTTAGTGCTGCTGTAGTGTTCAACGTAAAATTCAATAAGAGTTGCTGGGTTATAGTCTGGATGAACCATGCCCCGAATTCTTGTATAATTACTCCAATTATGAAAACCGAAAGTGTATTGAGTAATACCCAGTGGTTTTGCAAGAATACAAACATATTTTCCAGTTTCCGGGTAGTCATTTTGGACCCAAATTGAAATCGTAATAAGTTCAGGCTTTAAGTATATGCCGTTTTTAATCTCTATGTAATCGTCCACCCCATCGAAGTAATACGCGCTATCGGGATTCCCGAACCTGTCTTCCGCGAGGGTCGGATTACCGTATTGAATTCCATCGAACTCATTTCCGCTTTCGTCAAGAGAGTTGCCATTAAAGGGCAGGTAGAGTTCAAGGGCTTCGTCGAAGCGGTGGCCCACTGTAAAACCGAAGGAGACAGTATTACCCATTATGACATCGCTCATATTGGAAATGGACGCGGCTAAAGTGACGGTGTAATTGCGAAGAACTCGGAATGGATTTGTATGGGTGAAGGTTACATTGTTTCCGCTTACGGTGATGTTACCGTCTACTGTATTGTTCTTGCTATCCCTCACAATAAAGGAAGTTGGGTTAATCGAAGAGGGTTTAACGGGAATGTTGAAGCTTACGGTGATTGGAGCATTTGTATCCACGCCCGTAGCTCCATCTACCGGATTCACAGAAACAACTGCCGGCGGAGTGAGGCTGTTATATTCTTGGTTTAGTTGCTCCTTGAAGGAGTCGTTGCAGGAGCACACCATTATATAGATTAAAGAAAACAAAATATATCTTTTCATTTACTTATACCGACAAAAACTTTTTTGATGCGTGCAAATTGGATGAATTCATGTCTCGTATGGCTTTTTTTTCAATTTCAAGATTCTCAAGATAATTATCTGAGCATGAATTCAAGGAAACAAATGCCAGCATCAAGATTACAAAAAGATTTTTAAAGATTGGTTGTAAGAATGTATTCATTTTTTTGGTATAAAATAGTATGTGACCATAAATTCTACATATCGATGTTTAATGCTTTAACCTCTACTTCTCCCACATATTATACCCCGCCCTCTCCTCCGGGTCGGCAGCCCGCACCCCGGGGTCGCTGTCCAGATAGTCGTACCTTCGGGCATAGCCGGGATTAGCCTTGAGGGCCTCGCGGTATTCAACCTTTGCCTTATAACGTTTCCCTACTTCATAGTAAGCTCTTGCCAGGTTTATGCGGTACTTGTGATTGTCAGGATTTAAGCTTGAAGCTTTTTCAAACATCTGAGAAGCCAGTTCGTAATTTTTCTTCAGCATGTATATATTGCCGATGTTGACATAGGCTGGTGGGCGATTCGGGAATTTGTTAGCCGCCTTTTTTAAAAATGAGAAGGCCTCTTCTATTTTTCCGAACTTGGCGTTGAGCACGCCAAGGGAGATGAGCGCCTGGTAGTTGTTCTGGTCAGAATCGAGCTCTATCTGAAGCTTCCTCGCCTGTTCTTCGAAGCCTGTGGTCTTTAGCTGGTCCATATCGAGCGCGTAAAGCAAGTTGGTCTTTTCGCGGTCTGGCACGGGTACAGATCTCCCGGAGCCTATGTCAGCTGGCGGGAACTTCGCCCATGCTGTCTTGACCTCAAGCGTCTCGAAACTGCCTTTAATCCCCTTGTAGCGGTTTACGCTCCGCGCTCCTTCCTTCCACGCCTCGATGAACGACTTGCCCACCATGGTTACCTCAATCGGCACCCAGGCAGTCCCGTTCATTGCATGAATGAGAGAAGGGTCGCTTGTTATGTCTGTGTAGCTGTTATCAGGCACTTCGGTATCGAACATAAGAAAGATATGGCCTGGTGTGGTAATAACCGCGGTCTTAATTCCGATCGATTCGAGCATCGTGGAATAGAGAACAGTCAAATCGTCGCAGTCGCCGGCCTTCTTGTGAAGCGTTTCACGAGCGAACATCACGTAGTCGAGTGACTCGGCGCCGAGCTTTTCGAAGCCGGTGTTTGGATCAGCGGCGTAAGAAATTCCCGCCGCTCCAAGGGTGTCGAAGAGGATAAGCGCCTCCTGGACCTTCTTGTTGAACCCGGGGAGCATCTTTTGCTTGAAGAGTGAGAGGGCGTTTCGAGCGAAGCCGAAAGCTATATCCTCGTAGGGTGTGATAAAATTCCCGATGTGGGCGGTATTGTCCCAGGTGATAGTGTTGCGCGAGTGTACCGTGGCGTTCTTTGTCTCAATGTACGAGAAGGTCCCCTTTGCAACCGTGTAGTAGGCGCGTAACTTTACCGGCAGTTCTCGGGAGTCGGCCATTTTTAGGATTGCCCGGTCGATCATGATTGGAAGGTCCAGCTCAACGCTCTGCCCTGGCGCCAGGGTCTTCACCGATTGCGATTTAGTGGGCCCGCTGTTGATTTCGTTGATGGCGGTATCAACCCGCACATCCCTGAGCGTCTCCTTGCTCGCGTTTGTCACTGTCACTACGCCGATTCCATCGACGCCATAGCTCATGTAGCGTGCGCCGAATATCGGCTTCAAGCTTATTTTCGAAAGCCGTAAAAACGATTCATTTCGGTCCAGAATGTTCCGTCCGGTGAAGACGTTCAGGCGCATCATAGCGGAACCTGAGAACTGCGCGGTATACAGCATTTTGTCGGAGAGTTCGCTCACGCCGTAGCTTGCTGCGAGGCGCAGGCTGATGTATTCGAAGGGCGATATCATGACCCCCGCTGTGGCGATGCCCAGCGGCTTGGTTGACGATGATGTGAGACCGCTCTGTTCGAAGTCAACGCGAACGTAACTTGCGCCGCCCTGGAGACTGATGAACGGCTCGAACCAGCGTGTGAGCGAGAACGTGAAACCCGGCCCTGCTGTTATGTTGTATTGAGACATGGTGGAGTTGGGGCTCGCCTGTATAGAGAAGTACGCGAAGCTCGCATTCCCCTCAAGGAAGAAGCTTCCCCAGCCCGGATAATAGAGCAGTGTGGCTCCGAAACCCATTCCGGGGTTGAAAGTATTGGAGTAGAAGCCTGCTGGTGAGAGGTAGCCGCCCGTGAAACCAGCAATGAATCCGCTATTTAAATTATTCGCGTTAAGCGGGGAGATAAGCGCGGCAGTGACGATAATAACTGCAATCCTTAAATTCTTCATAGCATTTGATTATCTTGTAATGATTTTCTCAATCAGTTGTGACCTGCTGTGGCATTTTTTCATCTTTCGTAGATACTCGCGCCCTTTGTCGGAACGGTTCGTGTAAAAGGCGCTCTGGGTGAGGATGTAGTATCCTGATTCGCTGATCTCGCATTCCGGAATGTTTTTCGCAACAGCGCTCATGTGCTCCCACGAGAGGTCGAAGCGCGCCTGGTCGAAGGTTATTGCCGAAAGTATTTTTCTGCTCTCCGTTTTAATGTTGCTTCCGGCTCCTCCGGTGATGAGATTCTCGAGCACCGGGGCCACATTTTTAGCAGAGCTGTTTCCCTTAAGATAATAGGTCGCGGCCGCATGGAGGAAGATGCCTTCGGTGTCGGTCGCATTTTTTGTCATGGGGATGATTTTTGAGTATTGTTTTTCGTTAAAGAGCTTCCATTCATAGTCGCGATTGCTTGCTATCTCAGAGGAACCACAGCCGTCATCCCACTCCAGCTCAACCTTGCCTTCCTCCGCGCCGCGTACCGCGGCCGGGAAGGTAAGGTTGGCGGAGCGGTTTTCCTTCCGGAGCCAATGCCACGCAGAAGGCGGGGTTGTTTTTTTTAATCCAGAAAGGGATGCGATACTGATTTTCTCGCCAGCTTGGATGCTCACCACGGTATTGTGCGCTGTATCGTAGAGATGTGCCTGTGAGCGTTTTCCCGTGATGATGACTGCGGTTGTCGGAATTATCATTCCCTGGCGAAGCTCAATAGCCTTTCCATTTGTTTCAACACGCACATCACCGATGAAGAAGTTGAGGCGATACTCGGCGTTGAGTATCGAGATGAAAGATGCCATTATGACAGCGGTAAGTGTAATTATTCTTGCCATAGTTCAACACTCGCTGAAGGCAAACTCAATAATTATGTTTGCCCTGCTGTTGCAGCAGGGCAGGGAAACCAACTTTTTTATAACTTCCCTTTGGGTAACTTCTAATAAACGGGTTTCCCCACCTTCCTTCGGCGGGAGGGGAAACATTATATTTATGATAGCCCTTAAGTTATAATTAAGAACAAGTTTGGTGCTAATCGTAAAAAAAGAGAATATCACCAAACATCAAACTCTATACTTCGGTGTCATTGCGTATCACCTTACTTTTTTGTGTTTTTACAAATATCGACAAGAACACCAACTTGTTCCCCTATATAATAGAACAGGCTTAAAAATAAAAAACCAACAAGGGGTCCTCCAATGATTGCCTGGAGGCCATCAAGGAATCCATTACCACCTGAAAACATACCCATGCCTTGGAGCATAGGCAATCCTCCGATTATCCATATTGCTAATCCGACACTTATTCCAACAAGTGCGTAAAAAACGCAGAGAATTTCACCGACCATTTTAACAAATATTACGAATATCGGTGTGGCGAAATATTCTGTGGATTTAGGAAGGTTGCTGACGTCATCGGCTCGAGTTAGCAGGATATTAACCAGGGCATACGCCAGTGCTGCAAAAACAATCTGAATCAGAAACAAAGCCAAAAAATCCTTAAAATGAAATCCATTGGATAGCAGCGACCACAATTTAACAGAGTAATACAAGAACCCCAAAACAGCAAAAACTGCAAGGATTCTTAGGATCCAAGCAAAAATCTGATCGAAAAACTTTCCTTGGGAAATCATACGGATGAAAGGCTTCAAAACTAAAAATTTGTCCATATTTTTGTCCTCCAATTTTTTTAAAATAATATCGCTGTTCATCGGTTTTGTCAAACGAAAAATTTTATTACTCCACCTGGTTTTTTTATTCACGAAGAACTCCAGGGAACCTCTAAAAATAATTTTTTAAGATCCCTCTGAATTCTAACTAATGGCATATTCAGGAAATAAGCTTTTTCCGCCTGCCGAAGGCGGGCGGGGAAACCTTATTATTAGAGGTTGCCTGCGGTTTAACGCGGACTCCGACAGAGAGCGTTTAAAAATTTTGGGGCCACAAAAATCATACATTTTCCATCCCTGGAGTTCTTACGCTGGTCATGACATTAATGTCTTTACATTTGATATGTTACATGTATGATATGTATAAGAAATATTTAATCTGAACAGGTTTACAAATTTTGTTAGAATTGTTGGAAATTAAAACAGGGAGGCCTTTAAAAATTAAGGGCAGTCACTAAAACCAGGTTTGCCCACCCGCCGAAGGCGGGCGGGAAAACATGGTTAAAAAATTGATTAAAAACCTGATTATTAGAAGTTGGCTAATTCAATGTTTTGCCTGGTAAGTACACTATTGGGGTAGCTTTGCATGTCGGAAGGCTCACTTATATCACAAAGGTTCGGCATCCATCAGGCGCGCATAGGCCGCGACTTCGTCATTCATTTCTACGGATCTTCGCTCCAAAAATTTCTTGGTATCGACGCCGATATCAATACCGCCAAATCGTCCGACGTCCTCCCGGAGATAGTTGGAATCGAACGGATTATCAACACAATAATAGACGGTGGGTCCCGCGAAACCTCGATCAAACGAATTAACAGGATCGTTGACGGCCCACTCCCGGCAGAGGTTTTTTTCGACCTGTTTATCATCAACGACGATAGAGGAGACGACACTGCCGCCCTTGTAATAAGGGACGTAACCGGCGAAACCCTCATACGGCAATCCCTTCAGCAACGGCGCAACGAGATACATTTGCTGCAGCAGGACCTTTCCGAAAAAAACATCCAGCTCATGAAAAGCCAGAAAGAGCTTAGAGAGCTGAACAAGGGCCTCGAAAAGGCCGTGGACAACCGTACCCGCGAATTAAAGGAAAGCATAGAATTTTCCCGAAGGCTGTTCAGCCAAACCGTTAACTCCCTCATGTCCGCGCTGGAAAAGCGGGACCCCTACACGGCCGGCCACCAGCAGAGGGTGGCTTTGCTGGCCGAGGCCATAGGCCGAGAGCTTGGCCTTTCCGAACATGCCATCGAAGGCATTAGTGTCGCCAGCCGCCTCCACGATATTGGAAAGATTTACGTTCCCAGCGAATTCCTGACCAAACCACTCGGCCTTTCAGAGGCAGAATTCACTGTCATAAAGACACACTCGAGCGTCGGATTTGATATCCTTCGGGACATCGAGTTCCCCTGGCCGGTTGCGACAATCATCCTTCAGCACCATGAAAAATGCGACGGATCGGGATATCCCTTCGGGCTGAAGGGGGAAGAGATTCTGCTTGAATCGAAGATCGTAACAGTGGCGGATGTGGTCGAGGCAATGGCTACTTATCGCCCGTACCGTTTTTCTTCCAGCATCGAAAGCGCGCTGGAGGAAATAGAAATGAACTCCGGAATACTTTATGGCGAGAACGTGGTAAAAACCTGTATCAGCCTTTTTAGAAAAAAGGGGTTTAAGTGGAATGCTTAGGGGGTATTGACTATTTCGAATGAAAGGATGGTCAAATCGTCGTGCAGTGGCTCGCCTTCTCGAAAACGGTCGCAGTATTCTATGATCCTGCCGTGCGCCTCTTTCAGCGTGTCCGACCTGGAAAACTCGAACAACTCCTCGAGTCCCTCCTCGAAACCGATAATTTTACCCCGGGGGTTTTCTGTTTCCGGAAGGCCGTCGGTATAGAGGAACAATCTGTCGCCGGGCCTTAGATTTGCTGTTTCCAAACTGCTCCCCATCGGAGACATGTAGCCCAGCATTGTGCCTCTGGATTGCAAAAACTCAACAGGGCCATTCGCTCGGACAATCACCGGCTCGGTATGGCCTCCGGACGCGAACACAAAGTCGGCGCTCCCATCGTCCTTCTTCGAAAGCAGTCCGTAAACGCATGTGACAAAATTGCCGTTAAGATTGTTCAGCAGCATGCTGTTGATCTTTTCGAGCATCACGTCCGGCGTTCCACCGTGCTTCATGAAGACCTGTCGGAAGGTGGATTTCAGCAGGGCAATAAAAAGCGCCGCTGCGACGCCATGGCCGGTCACATCGCCGATAAAAACCGCGAACTCTTCCCCCGGCCTTTTCATAAGCCCCATAAAATCCCCTCCCACCTCCTCGAGAGGCCGATATGTGTACTCAGTGCGTAGCCATGGCACATCGGGCGGATCAAATTCCACGAGCTGGCGTTGCACTTTTTCCGCCATGAGGAGCTCGCGGGACATCCTCTCGTTGCTCTGCCTTAACTCTTCCCGGCTTTTCTTCAATGATTCTTCCGTGGCATGCAGTTTGTTGATATAAAGGAGGGTCGTCTCATTGAGCGCTTTGAGGTTGTCGTCCCTGTGGCGCAGCGTTTCGCTGAGTAGCGACACCTCGTTTCTGCTTTGCTGCAGAAGCTGCCTGGCCTTTAGTTCGGCCGTTACGTCATGAATAATCAGGAGGGCGCTTCGCTGCCTGGAGGGATCGGGAATTACGAGCAGGTTGTAATAGACCGCCCCGTTAGCGGCGATGATATTAAAAATTGATAACTCGCCCCGTCCGTCGATTATATCATCCAGCACATTTTCACGGCCGACGAGTTCAGGAAAGACTTCCAGAAGACGCGCCCCTTCGGAAATATCCCTGTCCAGGAGTTTAGAAAGGTTTTCGGCGCGGCCTTCGAGTGTAAGGCTGTCATTAAAATAAACAAAATAAACCCCATAGCGGTCGCAGAGCCTTATGAGGGTTTCCGGGCCCGGAAGCATCATATCAGGGCCGCCGACCGCCGGAAGGCGTAAATGACGATCGGCCTGCCCATTACCGTTCCATTATAAGGCCGGCGAGAGAGGAAAAAACGTCTTCCACATTTTCGCCTATTTTACAGCTCGTCAGAAAAATCGACAGGCCGTCGGGAAGGCCGGCTTTGCTTGCTATTTCGTTTGCGTCCACCGGATGAGGCATCAGGTCTGTTTTGTTGAGAGCGACAACAAATGAAGCATCGGGGTTGGCGCTTTTAAAAGAGCTAATCTGCGAAGGGAGGCTATTAATGGTTTCGGAGCGGCTGAGGTCGCCCACAAAGATGGCCCCCGCGGCGCCTACCATATAGGAGGCTGCGGTCCTTTGAAAGCCGTCATTGCCCGCGAGGTCCCAGATTATCAGCACAAGACTGCCGCTTTCCAGGGAAATCTCCTTTTTGCTGATGTGGACGCCAATTGTGGTGAGATAGTTTTCGCTGAATTCATTGTGCACAAACCTTCGAATAAGGCTCGTCTTCCCTACGGCAAAATCGCCCAGAAGGCATATTTTCTTTTGAATTATCATAGAGATGCCGTTTTATGCCGAAACCGGGGGTATGCGAACATGATTTATTTTTCCTCCTTCATTCGAGCGAATATTATTATGCCTCTCTCGTCGCGGTGCGCCGCCATACGAGGGTCCGATTCTATCAAAGCCTGATCGAAGGGGAAGGGGGTTATTCTCGATGGGGATATTCCCCTCGCAATAAGGCCGGCGCGTACGGCCGCGACCCTCCTTTCGGCAAGCGACTTGTTGATTTCGTAACTTCCTGTTTTGTCAGCGAAGGCCACGACATCCAGGTGCGCACCAGGATGGTGTTTAACTATTTCATAGATGCGCTTTATCAGGAAGTCCTGCTCTTTTCCAATTTGCGCCACGTTGATGGGAAAGCGTATGACGATCTTTTCGAGTTCCTCCCTGGTCTGGGCCAACAAGATCGCGTCCATGCGCTTCCTGATGGTGTTCATCTCTTCCCGGTATTTGCTTATCCGCTCTATGTCCGCGACCAGGACACGGTTGTCAACGCCTTTAATCCCCGGAGTGGATGCGATCACTTCGCCGAGGCGCCGGATTATTTCTTCGGATGAGGCTATGCCCCTGGCTTTTGCTGTGCCGCGCCCGACATCAATGCTGATGTCGTACATGTGCGCCGGCATTTTTCCGGCCAGCCGGTCCATTACAGCTTTCTCCAGGCGGGAGTCGTTCCAGGCATGATACACGGCTGTTCCCGCAAGATAGAGGCATATCATCCCCAATATTGCCCCGGCGAATTTCAGCCTTTTCATAGGGGATTTGGAGGCCTTTTCTTCGGTTGGGAGCGTACTGTAGCGTTGGACGAACTCTCTTACGGGGGGTTGCAGAGGTCCGAGAGACTTCATGTCGCCTTTAAACGAGCGCAAAAGCTGACGGTTGGCGCGGTGGAGCTCCACGGTGAAGCGTCCCATTTCGAGGTTAAACTCGATATCCGGGTTTCCGTTAACCACGAATGCCGCGTAAAAATGCGGCTCGGAGCGGATCAGGATGCGGGCATCGCCATAGGATATCTCGCCCACCTCTTCGTCACGCTTCTCTTTGAACGAGGTCTTGATGAAGTCCTTGATGGCGGTCAACATGCCGCTTACGAGGTCGCGGTCGACCTCGCCCTCCGCCTTGCGAGAGTGATGGGCCAGGAGGAGACCGCTCTTGTTTTCGATAATAAAAAGTTCTTCGACGATGAAGGGGAGGCTGTCCCTGAGCATCAGTTCACCGGCCGGTACGCCGCTTATCCACGAACGAACTCGATAGCGCCACAGGCGCAGACTGGTTGCCGATTCCAGCCTCCTGTCTATGTATTGGGCAAGGGAGCGGAGCGCTTCCGCCATTTTTTTTGTGATGAGGGCCCCTATTATGGGATAGACTTCGTCGAAAAGGTCGTTTTTGGCCAGATAATCCTTTCCCTTTATTGAGTTCAGGTAGCTTTCTATAATATCGAGCCTGCGGGCGTTTTTATAGGACAGACGTATTTCATCCACTGTTTCTTTAAGGGGGTAAAAGGCAATTCTGATCAGTTCGCCGTCGGGGGTAGATTCGAGAATACGGTGCCGGTGCAGGGCCTGTACAAGGCGGTAAGCTTCGTTAGTGGATACGCCGATATCGCGGGCAAGTATAGGATAACTCGTTTTTATGGCCAACTGCATCTGGTTTGTCTGCTCCATCAGCACGCCAAGGGCAAGGGCTTCCCTGTCGTCGAGGTTGTGCTTTCGAACAAAATGGCGCAGGTAAGGATTGTCAAGCTCGTCGATTCGGATGAGCGTTCTGGTATCGATGTCTTTCTTCATTAAGGAAAACCATTAGCCGGAAGGCCCCTTACGCACATCGTTTAAGCCTGGCAGCCGCTCATGTTTGTATATATTTTCATGGGTTTTTATCAAGTACTTTTTTTCAGCATAGCTCTTGTTCCATGGTTCTTCAATTATAGTTCCGCGGGTCAGATCGGGCAACTTACGGAAACTTATCATCATGTGTGATTATCCCGCATTGAATGCGCGCATAATGGACTTTATGGACGATTTTTACTTGCTTTTTTCCACGACGGCCGTGTAAATTTGTATTATGGTCGGAAAGATTATAGGAAAAATCAAAAACAGGGTACAGATGCTCGAATTCAAGTTCTGTCCCCGGTGCGCTTCGCCCCTTGACAGTATCTGCATCGAGGGGGAAACGGTGAAATGCGGCCTCTGCGGCGGGATGAGGTAATATCATACAATGGAGGTCCTTACGCATGGACATCAAGAACAGATTCGATAAAAAGTACGAGCAGATGAGCTTCACCGACCTGGCCGCCGCGCCGGTACACGCGCTCCAGGGGGTGAGCGAGGATGATGGGGAACTCCTCTACAAGGCGTTCTACATCAAGACCGTGGCCGACCTGGCCAATCTGAAATACGGGAAATGGGCGCGGGAAATCTGCGAGCTCGCCGACAGCGATCCCTCGGCGAACATGGCGGCGTTCAAGGACAAGCTCGACAAGAAATACGAGAAGAAGAAAGCCGGCGCCCTGGCCAAGGCGCCAGTCGACGCGATCCAGGGTGTGAGCAAGAAGGACGCCCAGCTCCTGAAAAAGGCCTTCAACATTAAGACCGTCCGCGACCTCGCCGAGCTCAAGTTCATCAGGTGGGCGCAGGAAGTGGTGGACATGGCCCTCCCCGAGACCATCGCGGACAGGCCGGTCGACGAAACCCGCAAACCGATGAAGCGGCTCTCCTGGCTGATACTGCTTATCATACTCCTAATCCTCGCCATCCTCCTCTGGCCCAGGATACGGGGACTCTTCTCAGGCACGGGATGCCAGGCGCCGCAGAGGGATATACCGCCCTACACAGGCGAAACGCTGGTAGACGCGCAGAAGGCGCCCGAGACGGCGCAGAAGGCTGTCGAGCCTGCCGCCGACGCGGGCAAGGCGGTAACGCAAGCGGAAGGACCCGCGGCCAAGGCGCCCGAAGCCGGGATAAAGGCCCCGACGTCGGACACCGTCAAAGCGGTCCGGCCATGCGACAACTGCTACACCGTGAAGTGGCGCGACACCTTCATCAACCTGAGCGAAAGGCTTTCCGGCGACTGGAGGAACTGGGAGAAGCTCTACAACCTGAACCGCGACGTGGTGAAGGACACCAGGATGCTCATCCCGGGGACCCGGCTTAAGCTCCCGGAAGGCTTCAGTCAGGCGCCGCGCTAATACACCGAAGCGCAGTGAGCGCAATGGTTCTTCCACGATTTCACGTCACGCGGAAAGGAAACGCTCGGCGAGATTGAGGAACTCCACGAAAAGGCAAGAATCTATGTGAATTCGCTCTATCGGTTGCCGTCCTGGATCCGCCTGAGCGCCTCGAAGACCGGCCCGTATCTGCCAGCGGCGTTCCACGCGACCCAGCCCCTGGATTTCGATTCCTCGGCGGCCTTAACCTGGAGCGCCACGTAACCCGCAAGGTCGGTGCCGGAGCGCCCTATGTAATAGGGGAATGCCTGGATATAGGGCTGGAGCACCGCACCGGTCCCGGCGATGCGCGGGTTTCCCTTCGCCAGACCCTCACGCACCGTTTCGCCGGGTTTCGCCATGCGGTTATAGTCGCCGGTGAAGTGGCTGGGGTAGAGCATGGGATAGATGATCTCCACGTGCTTCGCGAAGACCTCGAGCTTCTGGCCCACGTAATCGTCCCGGTTGAAGACTATCCTGCCGAAGATGTCCGCCGAAAGCTTCACGCCCTGCCTGTCGGTTACGCTACGGAAGTCTTTTAAAAGCTCTTCGATGAATGCGTATTTCTTCGCGAGCGGATACGGGTATCCGCCGTCCTTGAAACGGATGTAGTCAAGCTGAACTTCACGGAACCCGGCCTTAGACGCCTCCTCGACCAGGGACCGTATCAGGGAAAGCTCCGCGTCCGGGACGGGATAGCGGTCGATACCGTCCTGGAAGCAGACCACCCTTCCCGCAAGATAGAAGTTTTCGCTTTTCAGGTAATCGATGACGATGGGGTTGATAACGAACTGCCGTCGGCCGTAGGGATGTACGTCGATGACCAGCATGTTAACGCCCAGGGGCTTTCCCCTCGCAACGAGGTCTTTCACGAAGTCCAGGTCCCTGCCCTTTTTATTCGGGAGATAAAGCCCTCTCAGGGGAGCCGCACCCGCGGCGCCGCCGCCGGCTGAGTTTTCTCTTCCTTGCGCGTTAAACGAAGCCGCCAGCATTGCAGCCAGAGCGAGAACGGCGAGCGTGCGGTAGCGACGTGAGGGGCCCGAATGTATCATGCTTTTTACCATAGGTTTGGGTTCCGCACAGACTGGGGAAACCAACGCGCACGGTCAAGGACTTTCCGGCCCGGCAAACAAGATCCGGCATACCGTGAAACGCATTGTCCGGCGGATTAGATTTTCGATTTGACTTTTTCCTCCAGCGGCGGGATGGGTGAATTCTCCCGCTGCCGCGGGCCTGACCTGTTCAAGGGGGACCAACCGTGAAAGAACGCAACCTGACTCAGCGCCGCCTCAGCGCATACTGCCGAGTCGTCATCGCCGCAATTGCCGTCTCACTGTCCGCCGGATGCCTCTCTTTTACCGAGCCCGTCGGCCCCGGCGACGCGCCGGAACCCGGGATGGCGTACCTGGTGGGGAGCTTCACAATGTCGAACTACTTCAGGAAGGACGTGGTGCTGTCACTGCGCAACATGGACACGGGAAAGGCGAGGATGATAAAACTGCGCGGCGACGCGGACCGCGCGCAATACGGGGAGATCGCGGCCTTTGCCCTGGAGCCCGGCAGGTACGTCTTCGAAGAGATGCTCGCGTGCCCGGCGGTGCGCTCGCTCTTCACGCTGGAGAAGATGGACTGCACGGCGCGCCGCCCATTCGACTGCGGAACCCGCTGCAGGCAGACTGCTCCCTTCACCGTGGCAAAGGGCACCGCGTATTTCGCGGGGCACTTCAGCGGTCTGTCGTACGCGAAGGAAGGCGGAAGGGATATCGTCTGGGAAGTAACTCCCGTGGAGGAAGGAATAGTGGAGGTTGCCGCGAAATTCAGAGTGCGGTACCCGAAATTCGCGGCGCTGCCGCTGGTCCCCTCGCATCACTGAAAGGAAAGTGTCAATTCTTGCCGTCCCGGGATTAACCCACTTAAAAAAAAGAAGACACGACTTTTTTGGCATAGGTAATCCAAAATAAAACTCAGTCGCGTCAACTTTCACTTGGCTTTTTGCCTGTAAAGATATTGGAAGAAAAAAATTTACTGCGCGTCCAGGAGGATTCGAACCTCCGACCTACGGATTCGTAGTCCGTCACTCTATCCAGCTGAGCTATGGACGCGTGTTGAAACTTTTATATGCCGCGATGCCGGACTTTGCCGGCAGGAAGCTCTTATAACTCTATGGCGGCGCGCAGCTTCGACATAAGGGGAATGCGGTCTATCAGACTGGCGTTCCGATTATGGACAGATTCCCGGATGCCGTAAACGCAAAGCCCGAAGTACAAAGCGTACTCCATGTATACCAGGACGGCATTAACGAAACGGGCTATACGCCAGTCCCGTGACAAAAAAATGCTGACGAAAACAGATAAAAGCACCAGGGACGTAAAAATAAAACTTAGGTAAAATCCCGACTTTCCCTGTTGCTGGCAGAAAGGATTTTCCTTTTTAAGATACAGCGGTATAAGCCATCCCACGAAGGGCACAAAGGCGACAGCAGCGAAATAGTTATTGTAGCGCTCGCTGAACGCCAGGTCTTTAAGCCTCAGGGCCCCGGTTTTTATCTTCCCGTACTGTTTGCTTACCCGGGCCAGGATTGCAAGGCGCTTTTCTCTGATTTTTGCCTTCGTGTTTGTAATGAACTTCATCATACCTTCGGAGAGGGGGAGATTCGAACTCCCGGCACCCTTTTGAGGTGCGACGGTTTAGCAAACCGTTACCTTAGGCCTCTCGGTCACCTCTCCCGGAATTATACTCCTGTAAAATGCGCCCAACCCGCCGAGGTTGGGCAACATTGTTCGGAGGATGAGGGATTCGAACCCCCGGGGCTGTTAACCCAACGGTTTTCAAGACCGCCTCTATCGACCACTCAGACAATCCTCCGAAGTCACTCTAAGGGAGCGGGCGTATATGTCAAATAAAAATTTGCAGGCCCCTCCGGCGTTCCAGCCGATAATATCATCCTCCAAATTGCGCTGTTATTTACGGATCATGTCCGACTCCTTTACCATGAGGCCCATGGCAATATTGATCACAGAAAGGACGATGAACATGATCATAAAAGGCTTGAGGGTGATATCCGAGGCCCGGGCGGCGTCCGCCAGGGCCTCGACGGTGATGTTTCCCAGGAGAGCCATGAGGACGATGAAGATAGAACCTGAAATCTGGCCGGCCAGGACTATCATCCCCTGAGAGGTGGACTCCGGGGCGGGGTGGCCCACTTCGGCAGCGTACTGGTATCCCATGGGGGCCGCGGCCATAAAGAAAAATCCGAAGATGGCGCTCGAAATAAGGAGCGGCTCGTATGCCTCAGCGAAGGTGAGGCCGATAAGCCCAGGCATGGTGCCGAACATGCAGATGAGAAAAAACAGCTTTCGTTTCCGAAGTTTATCGGAGATGGGCGGAATGACGGCGGCGCCGAGGACGCCGGCCACCATCATCGCGGCCCCGACGTTCCCTGCTTCGTTTCCTCCCGCGACGTACCCCTTCGATGCCAGGATGAGGTCAATAAAGGTGGAGATGGCGTTGAACATTCCCATGCCAATGAAAAAGATGGCAAGCAGGAGTATCATGTCCCGGTGGCGGAAGATATGGCCCAATCCCTCGAAGACGCCGAAGCGTTCCACCTCGTCATCTCGGCAGGGCGGAGTGGCCGGTTTGCTTCGCCCGAAGATGATAAAAAGGGCACCAGAGGCGATTGAGGCGTAGCCGTAAAGCATGAGGACCCCGCGTACGGCTTCCATGGAGAGGCGGGCGGACCCGTCGCCCGCCATGTACGAGTGGGCTATGACTTTTGTGAGGGCCATGGCGACGATGATTCCCAGGAACTGTGCGAGCATGGTGACTCCCGTGGCCGTGGCGCGTTCGTTGATGGGGAACCATTCCGCAGCCACTTTCGTGACGGCATTCAGTATAAAGGGCTGGGCGACGGCGAGGGCGAACTGGGAGAGGGCCACCATGGTGTAGTCGGAGCCGTAGATTCCCCGGAGGAGTCCGAAAACGGCGGTGAGTACGGCCCCGATTCCCACGCCCACATGAATGCCGAAGCGGTCGATGATATAGGATGCCGGCACGCTCATAAAAAGATACACCACCATGTACACCATGGACAGGAGGACAATCCAGAAGGCCGAGGTGTTGTAGAGGGCCATGCAGTCCACGGTGATGGGGGCGAAGGCGATCCAATTTAGTTGGACAACGGCGTTGAGGAGCGCGAAAACCGCAAGAACGACCCATCTGTAGCCGTAAAGTTTTATTCCTGAAGCATTCATGTTGTCCTCCGGGAGGGGAATGTAAAGTGATTGCTCACTCTTTTATGAAAAAGCAAAAAGCTACTCGTATAAATGGTAATTGCCAGCACGCTCAGGATTTTGGTTTCCTGCCCTTCTTCAGGGGGCGGAAAAACAAAATATTAGAAGCAACCATAAAAGCATATATGTCAAGAAATAATTAAAGATGATAGGCATCTACTGCTTGACATCATGGATGTAATTATACTTTAATAAATTGGGAAAAGAGGATTAAGGGTGGTAGCTCTGATTTTCCGTCCGCCTCTGGCAGGTGGAAATCCTGATATGGTAACCTCTAATATGTAGCCTTTTCCGCCAGCCTACGGCGTGCGGAAAAGGCTAAGCCCTGAGTATGACGGCAGTTACAATTTATGTGAACCTCTAAAAATTTAATTTTTAGAGGTTCACATAAAATAAATTTTGCCAGTATCAAGAAAATTGGACATGCCGGACAAACTTATTGCGCGATACAGGAGGTCGAAATGCCGTCAAGGTCCGATATTCAATTCCAGTCTAAAGGTCTAACCTGCCGGGGATGGTTTTATTCCGGAGGCGAAGGGGTGCGCCCATGCATTGTTATGGCCCATGGTTTTGGCGGGGTGAAGGAGATGCGCCTCGACGCCTATGCAGAGCGGTTTTCATCCGCCGGCTACCATGTCATGGTATTCGATTACCGGCATTTCGGCGATAGCGATGGGGAGCCCCGCCAGTTGCTGAGTATCCGCCGGCAGCATCAGGATTGGCGGGCCGCCATCGAATACGTTCGCACGCTTGCCGGCGTCGACGGGGCGCGCATGGTGCTCTGGGGTACTTCCTTCAGCGGAGGGCATGTAGCGGCAATCGCCCCGGAAGTACAGGGCATTGCCGCGGTAATTTCCCAGGTGCCGCACCTTGACGGCGCAGCCACGGCCATGGCGGCGGGCTTTAAGCAGAATCTGCGCCTGGGCTTCGCCGCGTTCCGCGACCTCCTGAGGATGATGACGGGCAGAAAACCTTATTACGTTGACATCGTCGCCGCGCCGGGGGAGCTCGGAGCAATGACCGCTCCGGGCGCACTGGAAGGAGTGCTGCGGCTCATCCCCAGGGGCTTTGAGTATGAAAAGGTGGTGGCGGCGCGCATCTTTCTCTCCGTCGCGAATTATTCTCCTTCCAGGAAAGCTTCGAAAATTGCGTGCCCCTGGCTTATCCAGGTGGCCCTCAGGGACCTCACCACCCCATCGAAGGCTGCGGTGAAGGCGTCAAAAAAGGCGGCACGTTGCGAGCTTATCACATACGATCTCGATCACTTCGACGTCTATGTGGCGCCCAACTTCGAAAAGTCAGTGGGGGACCAGATTGATTTTCTGAAGCGCCATGTGGCGCTGTGATAATCCGCGGGAGTTGAATCAGGCTGGTTGATGCAGTCGTGCTGAATTGAGATTGCGTAAAGGCCGAAGGGAAATGCGCACCGCATTCCGAAACACATCATGTGTTGGATACGGGAGGTGATAATGGCGCAAATATTTGAGAACTTACGAAGGCGTATGGATTCGGGGAAGGTCCTGGGATGGACGGCGGCGATATATGTCATTTCCCAGGTAAGCATCGCGGCGTTGCTGTATCCGCTGGACATGGGCGAGTTTATGGAAATGCAATCCACATTCTCCGCCGATGTGATGGCGGCAATACTTGCTCACTGGCAAGCAGAAGGACTCACACAAAATTTCATCAACCATTTTTATTTGGATTTTTTACATCCATTCCTCTATGGGGCGCTTCTCGTGTCGCTTATGGCAGGGGTTTTTAACAGAGCGTCACTTCAAAGCCGGTGGAATATCATGTTTTTGGCCCCCGTTTCTGCCGCCCTGATGGACCTTGTGGAAAATATTTTACATGTATCATTTGTAATCGACGGCGGAAACATCACACAAACGACGGCCTTACTGGCCGGACTTTCCTCCGTGATTAAATGGTTTCTTGTTGTCTTTTCTATTATCGTTATTGCCGCCGTTTTCCTTTCAGGGAAGGGTGTGCGGCGCGGCGAAGAGTGATTGAAATTTTTATCGGCACCAGGAATACTCATTCCAAATGCCTTTCCCTATGACCAGTACCTTAAAAGCTAAGCTCCCGGTTCTTTGTCTGGTTCTTTTTTTCGGCGTGACGTCACTTTTTTGCGGCCCGGCCCCGGACGCGGAAAGTATTTCTCTCAACGGCCTGTGGAAAATTTCCCTCGGAGGCGGAGAAGAGCAAGCGCAAGCGGAGTACCGGGACCGGGAGTGGGACGATATTGTCCTTCCCGGGAGCGTCATCGCATACGTGGAGCGAAAGGGCGGGGGCGCGGCGGGAACAGTGTGGGTGCGGAAGCGCTTCATCGCCCCGGAAAAATGGGCACGGGAAGGCGCCGGTTTATCACTGGGCAAAATTGGCAATGCGGACCGTACCTTTGTAAACGGGGTCCTCGTGGGTTCCACGGGAGGCATACCCCCGAAAGGAAGGGCAATGTGGAACCAGGCCCGCCATTACTTTGTCCCTCCGGGCACCATTACCCCCGGGGAGAATGTCGTTGCCGTGGAGATCGCCTACTCGTTTTTCGGACAGGCCCGTGGGGACATCACCGTGGACGATATCGGGACCTGGCGCCTTCGGCGAGATACCTCCCTCATATTGCATACTTTGAACTACGCGGTCATGGCCGTATGCGGCGCAGTCGGCCTCATCATCCTCCTTATATACGTGCGAAGGCCCAGATGGACAGAGTATCCATATTTTCTTCTCCAGCTTGTGCCGGGTTTTTTTGTGGTCTATGAAACCTGCGCCGTGGTGCCTCTGTGGAGTGATACGCTTTTCAGGTTGAAGTTTCTTGGATTCATGTGGACCGCCCTCGTGGTGTTCCACCTTGGTTTTTTGCACCGCCTGTATGGGTTTTCTAGGAAAAAGATAGAGGTGTCCCTCTGGGGACTTCTGGCGCTAAATACTATTCTCATGGCCTTTGGATATGACGTTACGCGGCACCGATGGATCGCCGTTTTCGTCATCATGTCGATTACGCCCCTGGCGCTTTACAATCTGTCGGTCCATATGACGGCCCTGAGGCGGCAAAACGCGCAGGCGAGGATGCTTTTCCTTCCCGGTGTGGTCCTCTCTCTGGGGGCCGCCCATGACGGCATCGTATATCTCTCCCTGGCCCTGGGGAGCGGAATATCCGCCGGAGGCTACCGGTTTGACGTCCTCATTTTCGGTTACTGCGCCGCCATGATGTTTCTCGGAGCGGCCCTTATTCTTGTGCACCGCTTTATGAACGCCCTTGGCGAATCCGAGGACCTTAACCGCAACCTTGAAAAGCGTGTGGAAGAGCGCACGGAGGACCTCTCACGGAGCCTGAGGGAGCTTTCAGTCATGGTGGAAGCTCTGCACCTGGAGGCGCGCGCCATTGGGGTCAACGAAAGGCGAAAGTCGATATCGCCCGCCACGGAAGAAAAGGTGAAGAAGGCCGTAGTGTTTCTCCATGAGAATTTCATGCACGATATTTCACGGGAAGGGCTGGCGTCCCTCGTGGGGCTTAACTGCGATCATTTGGGGAAGGCGTTCCGTATCTACACGGGGAAAAAAATTCAGAACTATATAAACGATCTTCGGGTCCGCAGCGCCGCCGTGATGCTCCGGGACAAGGAAAGGAAAATTATCGATATCGCATTCGAGTCCGGTTTCGAGAGTTTGCGCACTTTCAACAGGGCTTTCACCCGCCTTATGAGCATTTCTCCGAAGGAGTACCGAAAAAAAATCGAATGATTTTGAACCGCCGTAATCTTCATGCGGTTTTCAAGGTTTTCGGTTTTTTGCGTTGGAGTGAAAAATTTTTTAACAATTTTTGAACAGCTTTCGTATGTATTTTTGGGAGAAGTTATTTATGCATCCCCGGGAGGATACGGATGCTGAGAACAACCATTAATATGAAGAGCGCGGTGTTTGTTAAAATTGAACTTGCAGCAAATCATCTTGGTATTTCCAAACGCGGGGTTGTTATTTTGCTTCTTATGCGGGTACGAAAAGACTTTTCCTGGCACCAGGGGGGCTTTTCTCTGGTCAAATACCAGGCCCGGGACCCGCTCAAACGGTGGCATCGTTTTACTATTACCTTCAGGGAAAAGGAGAATGAGCTTTTTTCTGATTTTCGGAGGTTGGGTAAGTTGTCTGTTTCTTTTTTTGTGAGCAAGGCTGTAGAGAAATATTTGGACGAACTGCTCCATGCTAAAGGGGAAAGCCATAACTATGTAGATATAGACCAGTATGCTATCGGACAGAGTGCTGTTGATGGGGTTATATGTTGGGAATTCTACTGGGGCCCCATGCCAAAACGCCAAAAAAAACGAAAAAACGCAAAAATCATCCGAATCACCTTCAAAAAATGATTCCCCCATACTCAGGACTAAGGATTTTTCGCCTGCCAAAGGTAAACGGGAAATCATGGTTTTTGTGACTGCCCTTAGATATAAACCACCTGGTTTAAAAATTCTCTCTTAGAGGTATTTTCACATAACATTGGTCCTCCTTAGCGGTCATATTTGGAACGCACTGTTTTTGGCCAGACATGTTTTCCTAAATAATGTATATACTTGCAATCCCGACAATTTTCTTCTCAAGGAGGTTAGTATGGTACAGGTCGATGTAGTGTGGGCGTACGCCTTTGGCGCCACATTCGCCGCCGCATCGGCGCGGCAGCTTGAGAAAGAAGAGAAACCGTTTAACAACAAATGCTATGCGTTTCTCCTGCTTTTCCTTGCTGTATTCTTCGCACCTTCGGGATTGTATCTCCTGTGGGAGTTTCCCCAGTGGGAGACCATGCAGGTGGCGACGAGCAAGGGGGACATACCCGCCTGGCTTGTCGTGATCTTCGGCGTGACAAATATCACCCAGGGGATCCTCGGGTACTGGACCACCTGGAAACTGGCGCGCCGGAGAAAATATTACGCTGCCCATGTCAATTGGATGGTGGCATGGATCATCTTCTGGTTCATCTTAGCCTGCGGCTGGGACGGCACGGGCTACCAGCGTTTTCTTTACGATGCAAGCGTCCATGGCGGCGCCCTGTGGGAACCCGGGAAGCACATGGGCTTTTCATTTTTCTATGCCAGCCGGGTATGGTGGACCCTGGTAGTAATGGCTGTCTTTTTTGCCCCCATGTTGATCATGGGGATGATACAGGGGGTCCGCGGAGGAGCGGCTGTCGATCCCTCCATTGAAGGGAATTTGCCTGGTCCGGTGAAAATACTCATCCTCTTTTTCTCTGCCCAGTGGATAGTGTGTCTTGGCCTGGCGATCATAGCGGCTGTCGTGGTTATCAACCTCGGGGGACTCTTCGGCGGCATTGGCTGGGGCTATCTGGCGGGTCTTCCGCTGTGCCTGATAGTCTACTGGTTTCTTCTCTTCAGGCGTGGCATGCCTATGCATTCCATTGCCCGGGGCCTTTACGTGAAGGAGCCCGGAGAGTAGCATCGCTTACTAATACGGGAGCGGGAAAAAATTCCCGCTCCCTCTCCATATTTCCGGGACGCCATCCGGCCCTGATATATTGGCTACACTGCGCCAGGATCAGGGAAATTCACTGGCGCATTTCTGGATGCATTGGTCGTGGGCCACATTACAGGCCGCTGCTTTCCCCTCGCCGGCCTTCCCTTCGTCAATGCATTTTTGCTTCGCCTGGGCGCAGACTTCTTCGCAGGCGATCCTTTTCGGGTTAAGAGAGATGCTGGAGCAGTTTTGAAGTAGAACGCCGGTCGCAAAGACGATGCCTGCAATTATGATGTACTTTTTCATAAAATCCTCCTGAATTTTTAGTTTATTTTGGGGGAACCTCAAAAAAGAAAACCTGAGGTTCCCATAATAAATGGTTTCGGGTAATCCTGCCCGAAATTTTTTGCAGTATATTGCTCATCAAAGTAGTGGTCAATAAATAATTATGGAAACCTTAAAAAAAATGAAGTGCATTAATAAAAACCTGGCTGCCGAATTTGCTTAATTTTTTAGGCGCCCTTATGTTTCATGACCGGGTACGTCCTGAAAAAAATTCCACTGCTTGACAGGATATTCCTTATGTGCAATATTATCTGTATAACATGCGATTCCAAGTAATCGGCGTCGAGGTGCTATGCCTTCAATACTGCGAAAAATCATTACCCACCCCGTTTTTCCGCTCGATGAAGAAAGGACCCGCACCTCCGCGATCCTCAATTCTATATTGAAAAATATTTCGGTCATGCTGGTGATGGCGGCTTTTGCCTCTGCCTTTTTCTTCGCCCGCCCGGAGGCTTCCCTGGCCATAGTGGGTGGGGTCGCGATGATGGTGGTCCTCAGCAAGTGGATTATGCACACCGGCCATGTTCGCACAGCCAGTGTTGTACTTCTTGTAGGCCTCTGGTTGCTCACGACGGCCCTTATTTTTTTTGCCGGGGGCATGCGGAGTGTCGATGCTGTTTATTACATAGCGATCACGGTTCTGGCGGGGATCCTTCTCGGGTCGCGCGGTTCGGTGCTCTCCGCTATCCTGAGCGCCGCTGCAGGCGCGGCCATGGTGCTCATGGAAATCCGGGGCGTGGCCCTTCCGGTCCACTTTCCCGTGCCTCCCTGGGCGGGATGGATAAACCTATGCCTGGCCCTGCATCTTGCCGGAAGCAGCCTAATTTTAGCCCAGAGGTTGATTTCTGACTCACTGTCCGAGGCCCACGAGGAGCTCGCCGCCCGCATTGCCACTGAAGTGGCTTTGCGGAAGAGCGAGGAGAGGGCCAATGCTTTTCTGGATGCGATTCCCGACATAATGTTTACCTTAGACCAAAACGGGACCGTCCTAGGGTATCAAGCCGATCCTGCTGATCTTTACACGGATCCAGGCGTCCGGATTGTCGGTGAGCGCCTTGAAACGCTTCTACCCACAGCGATTGCCGAACAGACATTTGGAATAATCACCAGAGCCCTGGAAACTGAGGAGATACAGACTTTTGAATATGAACTTGATATCCCGCAAAAAGGGACGCGGAACTTTGAATCGAGAATGGTCAAATGCGGCGATGGCGAAGTGCTTGCCCTGATGCGTGATATCACCGAGAGAAAACGGAGAGAGGAAGAAGTACGTGAGTCGCTGAGGGAAAAAGAGGTGCTCCTCAGGGAAATCCATCATCGAGTGAAGAACAATCTTCAGGTGATACTGAGCCTCATATCACTCCAGAGCATGCAGTCGGACTCGGAACGCCAGAGAGGTGTTTTCGATGACATCAAAAACAGAATTCGCGCCATGTCCTTAGCTCATGAAACATTGTACAAGTCCGACAATCTGGCGCACATCAACCTCGGTAGCTATCTATCTTCCCTCACAGAGCATCTTAAAAACACCTACTTTCCGGTCGGCGGCCCGGTGGAGATTCTCTATGAGGTCCAGGACGTTTTCATCGATATCGATCGGGCGATACCCGTGGGCCTTATTGTAAACGAGCTTTTGACAAATGCCATAAAGTACGCCTTCAAGGACGGAAGAAGCGGGACGATACGGATTGAATGCGCGCGGCAGGATGAATTATTCCGCCTTGCCGTATCCGATAACGGAATTGGTCTTCCCGCGGGCGTCGATCCGCTGAAAACTGAAACTTTAGGCCTGCGGATAGTGAACGCACTCGCGACCCAGCTTCGGGGGCGCATCAGTGTCTCGGGTAACGGCGGTACGAGTATTGAGATTGTGTTTTCCTAAAAAAGAAGGCGCAGGGCCTTCCCGGAACCTTAATCTTCGGCGTCCTTAGGGGATTGCCGTGCTGCAGAAAAGGCCGCCCCGCGGGGACGGCCTTTTCTGACGTGAGTACCGTTATTTGTCAGACCTTCAGCTCGTTCGATGCGATTACGAGGCGCTGGATCTCCGAGGTGCCTTCGTAAATTTCGGTGATGCGGGCGTCGCGATAGTACCGTTCTGCGGGATAGTCCTTCGTGTATCCGTACCCTCCGAATATCTGGATTGCCTTGTGGGTCACGCGGTGCGAGGTTTCCGATGCGAAAAGCTTTGCCATAGCGGAGTATTTTGAGTAGCGCTGGCGCTCTCCGGTGCTCATATAGTTGGCGGCCTGGTAGACCAGGAGGCGTGCCGCCTCGATTTCGGTGGCCATATCGGCAATCATCCACTGTATGGCCTGGAAGCCCGCGATCGACTTGCCGAATTGCTTGCGCTCCACGGCATAGGCCTTTGCGTCTTCGAACGCCGCTCTGGCTATGCCCAGGGCCTGGGCCGCTATGCCTACGCGGCCGCCGTCGAGTGTGTGCATGGCGATTTTGAAGCCGTCCCCTTTTTTGCCCAGGAGGTTTTCCTCGGGTATTTCACAGTTGTCAAAGACGAGCTCCGTGGTTGATGAGGCGCATATCCCGAGTTTGTCCTCGGTCTTTCCTACGCTGAAGCCCGGCGTTCCCTTCTCTACGATGAAAAAGGAGAGGCCCTTGTGGCCTATCCCCTTCTCCGTGACCGCCGTCACCACGGCAACGTTCGCAACGCCGCCATTGGTGATGAAGTTCTTCGTGCCGTTGAGGACCCACTTGCCGTTCCTGAACTCCGCAGTGGTCCTGGTTCCGGCGGCGTCGGATCCGGCTTCGGGCTCCGTAATGCCGAAACAGCCGATCCATTCGCCGGTGCAGAGCTTGGAGAGATATTTCATCTTCTGCCCTTCCGTGCCAAAATAGTAAATGGGGGAGAGGCAGAGGGAATTGTGGGCCGAGCAAATGACGCCCGTGGAGGCGCATCCCCTGGACAGCTCCTCGACGGCAATGGCGTAAGAGAGGTAGTCCATGCCGGCGCCGTTGTACTTTTCGGGGTAGACGACTCCGAGTAGCCCCATCTCTCCCATCTTTTTGGTGTGGTCCCAGGGGAACTCGTGGGTCCGGTCATAATGTTCCGCCCTGGGTTTCAGCTCGTTATCCGCGAAAGTACGGACCATATCCCTCAACATCTGCTGTTCGTCGGTCAGTGAAAAATTCATAATAGGGCTCCTTTTCGGTTGTTATCCTTGGCGCCGCAGGCGGTGTCCCCGCATGGTGCCGGAAAGTCCGCGGATGTGTTTAAGGTGGAGAAGGGGAGATGGGCAAGAGAGGGGATGTTTCGGTGATTGCATCCCTTTATCTTAAATATCTCCACATCCTCCTTCCTGACGCCGATTCTCGCGGGCCGGCGGGGGCTTGTTGATGGACCAATGCAATGCGGCACTGCTTATTACGAAAAAATCCGACTCTTTTTGTCAAGGCAATTCGCATGAAAATATTACTTGCCTTGCTGGCCTCAGGATTGGATGATATGGTTTCATATCCACTACAAAAAACCCCCAAAAGGGTTACGGCTATATCGTGAGGTTAAATGAAACGTTTTCTTCTTTTATCGCTTTTATTGTTTTTATCGCTGGTCGCCTGCGGCCACTGGAAAGTGAGCGCCTATAATTCGTCGAAACTCTGCACCCTGGAAAACGGACAGGAACCGGGGAAAATCCAGCTTACATTCGGCGATGACGGTATCTTCGACCTCACTTTCGGAATCCGGATATTCGGAGGACGAATCTACGTGACCGACAACGGTCTTAAGCGCCTTCAGGTCTTGGAGCGGGACGGTTCACCGGAATTGGTCATCGGCCCCAGGGGGGCGTCTCCTGGGAAATCGGGAGAAGTAAAAACCGCCGGGTTTAACTTCAGCGTAATGGGTCTTCTCACGGCCGATTCGGAAGGGAACATATACGTGCAAAACAGGTTGATTGCCGGTGAGGGAAGGGGTTACTCCGATGATCTGGACTTCTCGCCGTCGTACGTTCTGATGTTCAACAAAGGAGGCACTCTTCAGTACACTCTCGGAAGGCAGGGGGCCCCCAATATCCCCTTCGATTTTATAGAAAGCATGGAGGTGGACCGCAGGGACCGCCTTTTCGTGGTGTCCCGCAAGTTCAACACCTGGAACGTGAGCCGCTTCCAGGACCGGAAGCTCACATTCTCATCCAATTTCAGCAATCCCGAATTTACCGAGAAGGAGGGAGGCGCCGCCTTCGAGGGCAAGATCGACTGTATCCGGACCCTCCGGGAGGGTGAGGACCTTCTTGTTTCAGTGGCCTATTATCAGGGGCTCCGCTTTAAGTACCGGAAGATATTTAATTACTCGCTCAAGGAGGGCCGGATAGTGAAAGCCATTATAAACATTCCGGACCCGAAAAACGAGCTCTTTGCCGTGATGGACGACACCCAGCTTTACCTCTGGAACATTGAGGAGAAGCGCACCAGATTTGTCGTGACGAATTTTGAAGGAAACATCATTAATAACGTTCTTTTGAATTTTGATGAAAAGCGGTATTATTTTCAGGACGTCATGGTGGACGAGACGGGCTCTTTCTACTCGTACCGTGTCAACCGCAACAGCGTCGACATTCTGGAGTGGAAGTGATGAAGGCTGTCACGGCGGAGGAAATGCGCCGGATTGACGGCGGCGCAATAGAACAATACGGCGTTCCCGGCGCGGTCCTCATGGGCTGGGCGGCGAGGGTGGCCGCGAACTACGTCCTCGATAACTTTCCCGGCCCCGGTAGTGCGGCGGTATTCTGCGGATGCGGCAACAATGGCGGTGACGGTTTCGCCATCGCCTATCTTCTCCATAATCGGGGGTGGCGCGTGTCCGTGTATCTTGCGGGTGATGCGGGGAAAATATCCGAAACCGCAAGGACCTACTTTGAGATGTGCGTTAAGTCCCGCATAGAGATTGTCCCCTCCAATGGGGAGGGAGTATCCTCGATCGATATCGCCAGCGCCGATATTATCGTCGATGCCCTCCTCGGGACGGGGTTTGTCGGCGCTCTCCGCGGCCCCGCCGCGGACGCCGTGGCCCTCATCAATCGTTCGGGGAAGACCGTTATATCCGTGGATGTTCCCAGCGGACTCCCCTCAGACGGTGCGGGCCCCGACGGCGAAGCCGTCAGGGCCGATGTGACGGTCACCATGGGCCTTCCCAAAATATCCCTGGTGACCTATCCGGGAAAGCGATGGACCGGGAAACTGGTCCTTGCCGATATCGGCTTTCCTCTGGAGCTCACGGCATCGCCGGAATTGACCACTGAAATGATTGACCTCGAATACGCTTCGTCCCGCTTTCCCGGACCCGGGGACGCCGACGCCCACAAGGGGAGCGTCGGCCATGCGCTGATGATAGGCGGGTTTGAGGGTATGGAGGGGGCGCTCCTCCTCGCGGCGTCCGCATGCTTCCAGGCCGGGATTGGCCTGGTGTCGGCCCTCACCACCCATGGGTCGCGATCCGTCATAGCCGGAAAACTGCCCGAGCTTATGACCGCCGCCATTCCCGGCACGGGGTCCGAGGACATCCCCGCGGAAAGCGTCGCCGACAGCGTTTCCCGGGGGCTCGGCGCCTTCTTCGGCGAGGGACGGCCCGCCGCCGTCACCCTCATCGGCCCGGGGATGGGGCGAGGCCCCCTCTCCAGGGCGGTCTTTCGGGCGATTATTGAAAACCGGCGCCTCTACGGCCTGGAGCGCATTATCATCGATGGCGATGGGCTTTTCCATTTCGCCGAGTGGTTGGCCGAGGGGGGTGCCGCCGATGGGGACCTTATCATCACCCCCCACTTTCTCGAAGCTTCGCGCATCACATCCGTTCACGTGGAGGAAATGAAGGGAAACCGCTTCGCCGCCGTGAAATCCCTGGCGAAAAAAAGCTCCGCAGTGTCGCTTTTGAAGGGGCCGGCCACCCTGGTTTCCGACGGTGAGAATACGCGCATCAATACCACGGGGAACCCGGCGCTCGCCACGGCGGGCTCCGGCGACGTCCTGGCGGGTATTATTTCCTCCCTGGCTTGCCGGGGCCTTCCGTCCCTCGATGCCGCAGCCCTTGGCGCCTGGCTTCACGGGCGCGCCGCGGACCTCTTTGTCGCCGAAACGGGTTATGCCGCTATGAAGGCCTCGGACATAATCGCATACATTCCGAAGGCGGTTTCGGAAATTGCCGGAACAGGCCGTTCGTGTTGAAAAGTTGCCCCCCCCTTTCTGCGGAACTTTCTGGAGGGGAGAGCTGGGGATTTCGATATATCTAATTGGCGATGGGGGTGCTTTACTCTTTTGCGAGTGATTCCCGTCCCTTCAAGTCATATACGGACTTTTGCCCGATGAAAGATGAAAAAAATAAGAAAGATACTTCTGATTGCGTTTCCGTCCTTCACTTTGGCCTTGATCTGCGCCGTAGCCGCTGTGAACCTCTATGTCGTATCGATGTCAGGGCCTTTCATTGTGCGGGATGGAGAAGCGCCTCCTGCGGCATCAGCGGCCATTGTTCCGGGCGCCGCGGTGTGGCGGGGAGGGAGGCTTTCGCATGTACTGGAGGACCGGGCCATCACTGCCCTTGAACTATACCGCCACGGGGCTGTGAAAAAAATTCTCGCCACCGGTGCCCGCAACTCGCCGCAGTACGATGAAGTAGGCGCGATGAAAAAATTTTTCTTAGCCCGCGGGGTGGCCCTCCGGGACCTCTTACTCGACCCCGAGGGATTTGACACTTACAGTTCCATGTCCCGCGCCTCGAAGGTTTTCGGCGTCCGCGAAGCTCTTGTGATCACCCAGAAATTCCACCTCCACCGCTCGGTGTATATGGCGCGCTCAATGGGGATTGAGGCCCGGGGAGTCCCCGCCGACAGGCGCACTTATGTGAACGCCCGATATTATCGAATTCGAGAATGGTTTGCCAGGGTGAAGTCGGCCGCCGATCTGCTCTTCGGCAGGCATCCAAACTTAACTGGTGATTTCCCTCCCGTTAACGGTGACGGTCGTAAAAATCGGGATTAATCCATATCTTTGCGGCGCAGCATACCCTCCTTTCCCAACAGGAATTCGCGCCTATCATCGCCTGAGGTGCGTAAAAAATGCTTGTATTATTGTTGAGTACGAATAAACTCGTATTCTCATTTTTTACACGGTCCGGTGATTATGGCGGAAAAGAAAAAACAGAAGTCCGGCAAAAACAAGGAATCGGATATATCCACGATTCGAAGCATTCCCGGGGAACACGTCGGGACTTTCTCGGAATCTACATCTGCGGACGGCCCCGAAACGCCGGAAGCTGTCCCTGAGGGCGGCCCGAAAAAAACCGGCGCTCCCGGGCGCAGCCTCGGAGTGAGGATTCTTATCAGGACTGCGAAGATTATCTTCCTCTGGGTCCCCATCGCCCTCATCACCATTGTGGCCCTGGCTCTCATTATCTTAACATTATATCTCACACCGGCACGCGTGGAGAAGC
This sequence comes from Spirochaetota bacterium, assembly GCA_029974015.1. Lineage (GTDB taxonomy): Bacteria > Spirochaetota > UBA4802 > UBA4802 > JAGODF01 > JAGODF01. The sequence continues at coordinate 24,759 of JARKUF010000020.1, read as the reverse complement.
TCATCGTCGAAAAATTCAACAGCATGTCTAACGGCGATATGACCCTGAAGGTGAGCAAGTTCGGCCTCTGGAGCGGCTTCGTATTCGAGGACATCCGCATCCGAAACGGCGAAGAGTTCGACCGCACCACCTTCGTAGAAATCAAAAAGATGGTCCTCGATTACGGCCTTCCGGGGATGCTCATCGGGAATGTCCGCTTCAATGAGATAGGCATATATCAGCCAAGGATTTACCTGAAGGAGCGGGGCGGAGTGTGGAATGCCGAGAAGCTCATGAAGCCCGGCGAGAAGAAGGAAGAGCCTGAAGAAGAAGGACCTGAAGAGCCGAAGGGCCCCTCGCCGCGGGAGATCAACCTGCCTGTGTCGGCGGAATTTTTGTTTAAGTTTATTCTCGACGACCTTCGAGTTTACGCCGACGGAAGCTCCATGAAATCCTCCATCGAGGGGCTCTCTTTCGGCATCGACATGTGGGTCCCACCCTTCAAGAGAATACCCCTGTCGGTGGAGGCGGTGACTCTCCTTGAAAGAATGAAATTGGAACTCAATCCCCGCGAGGAGATGAACGTCACCTTCACATCCGCCGTGGCGGAAGTGAAGCCCCCCCTGATACTCACATGGAAGCTCCTGTATAAAAAGAAGGAGGAGGCTGATGGAAGGCCCCGGTTTGAAAGCCGCCTCAAGCTCGGCACTTACCGGACCCCCGTGAGGTTCCAACGGGTCCACCTGGCGCCCCTTACCTTCATGGTATCGTACGATCTTTTCTATGAACCAACGGCCGATTATCTTCGGATCAACAATCTTGGCGTGGACTTTGCGGGGCGCACCCTCCTCAGCATAGGGGGGGAGGTGCGGGATGTCACGAAGAAACAGCGCTTCGACATTCGCATGATAAAAAGCTCCATTTCCCTCACGGAGCTTTATCCCTACTACCGCAGCATTACCGGCGACCGTTCCATGCGTTTTGCCGGAGACCTCTCCCTCTATCCCCTCACTGTTAAGGGCCATTCGGGCGACATCGACATTGACGGCCGGGTTAGCTTGAAGAACTTCTATTTCAGAAACCCCGCCATTGAAGCGCGCGTTCCCTGGCTTGCTCTGGGGTACGGGGTGCGTGTATGGGGGGACGATATCGGCTTCCTTTCAAATCTGAGCATTCCCCGTTTCGATTATGTCCTCAATCGCGGCAAGTCCGGCGACAACGGACTTTCCCTGGGAATCAGCGCCGCCTACAACCTGAAAAACGGGCGCGCAAAAATCAAGGACGTGTCGATGCGCTTCTATAACCCTGCCTCGGGAGATGACGCCCTCCGCCTGGCCATGACAGGGGATGTTGCGACAGCGCCCGTGCCGTCGGGGACTGTCCGCGTGACGAAACTGCGCTTCAAGAAGGACCCCCTTCTCGGAATGCTCCCGAAGGCGATGGCCAGGAAATTAGGCGCTTCCCTGAAGCCGCTCGAAAACCCCGTGGACCTGAACCTCGACGCGTCCTTCAACATAGGAAAGGAAATCATCACCGCGGGGCTGGGGCTTTTGGTGAAAGTCCCGGATTTCAAACTTAATGACCTCACCTTAAACGCCGGGGTCATCGTCAACAATCCACGTAAGACGATACAGATAAACCGCGTAAACCTGGCGAGCCGTTCCTGGAACCTGAACTTCGATGTTAACGGGGTTGTGGACCTCGACAATGCCCCAGGAAAAAACACCGATGTTTCCTTGAAGCTGAGCCTCAATATTCCTGAGCCAAGGGAGATATACCAGAAATGGTCCCTCTCCGGGCTTCTGGAGCTATCGGCGCGGCAGAAGGGCGACCTGAAAGACGGCAGGGCTTCCGGATCGGTGAAAATCGCCCGGTTCAACGTGAAAAATCCCGAGGCGAAGACCGACCTGGCGGACTTCAACCTGAATTTTCCCTTTGAATTCAACCATCTCGTGAAGGTAGGGGAGTCCAGGATTGCAGTGGACAAGAGCAGTGTCATCGATAATTCCTTTTTCAGGGAAAAGGAAAATTTTACCATCCGCTCCCTCAAGGCAAAGCACCCCAGCCGTGATATCCCATTTGAGTTTCTGAAAGATTTCTCCGCGACGATGTTTTTCAAGAACAACACCTTCGAGATACAGACCATGAAGGCCTATGTGATGGGGGGCGCCCTTTACGGAAGGAACATCCTCTTCTCCCTGGCGGACCTTAAAACCGACAACATGGAATATAATTTCACCATGGACGTGACGAACATCGACATCGGCCTTCTGGACGACCCGGACCCGAAGTTCAGGAAGCGCGATGCGGAGCTTTCGCTCAACGCCCAGTTCAAAGGTAAAGGGCTCAATGTTAAAAAAGAATTTACGCCGGCGGGATACATCAACATCCACAAAATCGGGGACAAATTCGCCAACCGCCTTCTCAAGGGCCTCAGCACGGAGAAGGGTAAATCGAAGCTTGGACTCGCCCAGTTTCCGGTGGACAATTCCCTCATGGTCGACAGCTTCAATTTCAACCTGGACAAGGGCCTCGTCTACACCACTGTCACATTCAGGAGGAAACTTTTTGGGCTATTCGTCGGAATTGAGCAGGACAAGGTCCAGTTCGACCGTATCACTCTGCAGGAATACCTGCGTAATATCTTAGGAGGGAGCTAGAATGTACAGAGCGCTCTTTATCATCGTCCCGGGAATGTTCCTTGCCCTCCTGGCAGGGTGCTCGTCCACGAGCGAGATCCCAAGCTGCTGCTGGATAGCGCCTCCGGACATCAACCTCACCGGCCAGAAGACCGTTATCGAACGCCAGATCGTGGGAGAGTACCGCGAACTTGAGAAGGAGGCCTGGGTGGTTTCATCGGTGAAGACCGGGATATCTTCAAAGGGAGGGGCCAGGGACGAGGAGATATTCCAGGCCTTCAGGACCAGGGATGAGGCCCGCGACCAGGTGAGAAAATTTAAGGACGAAGGCGCCGTGGGTGAAGCGAACACGGGACTTCTGGGATACATAGGAACTTCGGAGTACAACAGGGACCCCGGCAAGAAGAAGGCCCTGCTGTCTGTCATGGAAAAGGAAAACGGGGCCAGGCGGACCATCTTCAGGCGCACCCTCGTGAAGGCCGGAGTGGAAAATCCCACGGCGGAACAGACGGCGGCCCTGGGCAGGAAGTTTGCGGAGGAACAGCGGGCCTTCGCGAAGGTGAACGACTGGATCCAGGAAGCCGGTGGAACGTGGGTGAGGAGAAAATGACGGTTAAACGATACGCGTGGCTCCTCCTTTTTGCCCTGGCAGTGTCCCTTCTCCCCGGATGCGGCAGCAGGAGCAGAAGGGAAGTGCTCTTCAGCTATGGGACAATCCTCAGGAATGAATTCATTTATAATGTAGGGAAGGTGGTTCCCGTCACTATTGAACAGACCACGGAATTCGACGGTGTTTTCTCCGAGGACGGCCTCTATCTGTATTACTCATCGGATCGCGAACGGGGCAATTTCGATATCTATCTGAGGTCCCTCTCCGACATAACCACAGTGCGAATCACGGGGCACCCGGCAAAGGACACTTCTCCCGCCATATCGCCGGACGGGAGGCGCCTGGCCTTTGTGAGCCGCCGGGAAGACCCGGAGGGCGATATCTATGTCATGGACGTATCACCCGGGGAAATCATCGAGAAGGCAGTTGCTTCCCCGGCGGGAATACCTCCGCTTGATGCGGCGGCGAAAAACCTCACCCAGTATCAGGACCCGGTAACGAAGGACATCAAGATCATCCGCGACGCCTCACCCTCCTGGTCTCCTGACAGCCGGCAGGTGGTCTTTTCCTCCAACAGGGACGGGACGGACAATATCTGGATGATAGACCGCGACGGACGGAACCTCCGTCAGCTTACAACGAAGGGGGGAGTGTACCCACGTTTTTCCACTGATGGGAAGAAGGCTGTCTTCGTATCCTATCGAGACGAGGGAAGCAATGGCGACATCTACATCCTCGATATTCTTTCAGGGCGCGAAACGCGCGTCACTACCACCCCGCATATTGAGCTGTATCCTTCATTCACCGGACAGGACAATGTAATTGTGTACACCCTGATCGACAGGGATACCAATGGGGACGGGAAAATCAACCTTAAAGACGCTTCCGTTATTATGCGAAAGGACCTGGTGACAAATCTGGAGTATCCCCTGACTCTGAGGTCCCAATCTTCTTTCGCGCCGCGATGGTCCGGAGCGCTCAGGAAAGTAAACGAAAGGTTTCATAACGTAATTATCTTTTCCGACCAGATCGGGGAAAATATCAACATCAATGTCATCCCCGAGGAAGGCGTCATTCCCCTCAAAAACACCGCTGAATACCAGCATGGCCTTGCACAGACCTACCTCTCGGAATACGACGACAGGGAACGCTATCTCCTGGGACTGGAGCAGGTGTACCATTTTTTCGGCGATAAAAAGGACAGCGGCTCCGTCATCTACGTGGGGAAATCCCTGGCCGAGGCGGGACGTAGCTATTATGAGGCGGGCAATCTCCGCGACGCGGAAAGGGTCCGCGGTATTCTGTCGTCCGTTTCGAAGGGCAAAAACGATTATGGGAACGTCCTGGCCGAGTACCTGCACAATGTTTATTCGGGCAGGGCCGGCGATTCCGTGCTCAGGGGCGCCCTGGGACAGATGGAGAAAGACGGGAACAAACAGGAGTATCTTCCCTTCCTGATGGAGGACCTGGGGGACGAGGAGAAGCGGCTTGGACGTTCCGGCCCCGCGGTGGAAGTGTACGAGAAATTGCGTGAGAAGTTTCCAAAGTACAAGAGGTCCGATTACGTGGATTTCAAGATCGCCACGATACTCTACAGGGCCGTGGGACCCGTACTGCCGGAGTCTTATATCCGGGTCATCAACTCTAACAATGTGTACTTAAAAATTGACGCGGCAAAAAACATCATCAAGATTTTTGGGGACGAGAAGAGTTCCCCTAAAAAGATCAAGTCCGCCGGGGAGATACTCTCCCGTGCCGGGGAGAAATCGGACAAGGAAGTCTCTGCTTTAATGCAGTATGTCCTTGGCGAGGCGTACTATGCCGAAGGCAATTACGTCCGGGCCCGTCAATATGCCGAGAAGACCCTCGCCGAGGTGGGCAAAACGAACTTCCTGTTTTACAAGTCTAACATGCTCCTGGGGACCATCGCGGAACGGCAGGGCAACCGGGAGGGGATGGAGAAGTACTACTATGATAATGTGAAGAACTACCTTCTAAGATGGAAACAGGACGACTTCCGGGATATCCTCACTAAGCTCATATATCACTATGAGGACATTGGCGGGCGCCTCGAAAGGGAGAAGAAAAAACCCCAGGCAACGGCCGCCTACGACAAGTACATCAATGTGGTAACCACCGCGCATCTTCTGCGGAAGTTCGAGGACATCTATAACTCCTTCGGTTCCCGGGCCCACGTGCTGTATATTGACGCATCATCCGACTCGGGCGCCAACAGAAAAAAACTCGAGGCCCTTGAGAAAAAATACCAGGAGAGGATCGCCATCGCCCGCCTGAATTACGACAAGGCCTACCTCTATGGCCTGGCTTATGTGTATGCGAAACTGGGGGTCGCCGCCGATACGCCCGATGGAAGCGGCCTCAAGGAGTCCCTCGGATTTTTACGCAGCTCCGCGGACCAGATCGACTGGGCGCTCTTCATGGACGACACATACGTGGAGCCGTTCGTCCTGCGGGGATGGATAAGCCAGTATGTGGACATGCGCAGACGGGAGCTCGGCGGAGAAAATGAAAACCTGATCGGGCAATTCTTTCCAAGGCTTCTGTGGGAATCGAACGTGCCGCTCTACGAAAAAGCCCTTGCGGCCAATGATGAAGCCAAAAACCCGGAAGGGGAGGGGAATATCCACCTCAATCTTGCCAATACCTACTTCCTCCTGAGCAATTACCCCGCGGCGCTTCGCCAGTACGAGAAGGCCCTTCACTACAAGCGTGGCTTTGATTCTCCCGTACAGGAGGCGCTGTTCCGATTTCATCTGGGATTCTGCTACTGGCAGGATGACAGACTTTCTGATGCCCGGGAAGAGATGCGGAAAACCCTCCTGGTTTACGATGCCCTGGGGCAGAAGGACGGGGCGATCCGATACCGCGAACAGATTTACACCATCTACAGGTATTTCGCCCTCTTCGACAGGATGGAGGGTAACTGGAACGAGGCAATCACATGGTACGACAGGATCCTCGACTATACCGGGAAAAACAGGATCCGCATAGATAAGGCGCGGTACTATCAAGAAATCGCCCACTGTTATCGCGAACTTGGCGAAAGGGACCGTGCCCTGGACTATATCGCAAAGGCCGACAAAGAGCTTGAGGGTAGCTCCGATGAGGAGAAAAAGTACAAGCTGAGGTTCAAGGTTTTTGGAATGGGGCCCGTGAGTTTCTGGGACCTCGGCCCCGACACTGCGGTCATCGGGGACAATAGGCTCTTCACAGAACTCACCACGTCGAGCAAGAAGGTCTTGAATTATTCCATGCTCGAGGACATCCACTTCGACAAAGGCGATTATGGAGGAGCGGTCAAATATCTGGAGAAGAAGCTAAATATTTGGAAGAAGCGCGATAACCGGATTAATCAGATCGCCACGACCCGTGCCCTGAACAACATTGGATATTGCTACTATAGGATGGGGCAGTTCAATGAGGCCCTGGGCTATTTTAAGAGGGCCTGGGATTATGCCGCCGACTCAGGGGTGAACGATCTTGAAGGCGTTTTTAACGCGATTCTAAACTATACCAATCTCTATGCCCTTCTCCAGGAAAGGAGGAGCGGTGCCCTGGAAAACCCCGAAGAGGAAATGGATTCCCTTACTCGGAGAATCGCACACTATAAAGACAGCTATGAAAAAAGCAAATTTGAGCAGGACCTGGCGGACCTAAAAAAAGATGCCGAAGCCAGGAAGAGGGAGGTAAAGCCCGAAGAGATCGAGGCGCTGAAGGACGAAGTGGCGGAAGAGGCCCGTAATGTGTACCACCATATCGATATCGCCGTGGGGACCCTGAGGTTTTTCCAGGCGGAGCGCCTCCTGAAGCATGGAGGGCCTACCCAGGGAAGGGACCCCGGGGACCGGGCTTTTGAGGTTTATCGGTATAATAAAAAAGTGTATGATACGTACGCCGGAGCCATTGATCGGTTCCGTGACGCCCTCGAATATGCCGACAGGACCGGGAACAAGAGAGTTACCGCGAAGCTTCTTCTCAATGTCGCCTCGTGCCAGATGAGGATGGGGGCCCTCGATGACGCTTACGAAACCCTTTCCGCCGCGGAAGATTTTGCGGTCGATTACGCGTACGACGATGTGGCGTGGGTGGTGTTTTACAAAACCGCCGGGTTTCTCCATGAGCATGGCGCCGCGGTGGAGGGAGCGGGGCACCTCCGCCTCGCCGCGGAATACTATGAGAAGGCCGTCACTATTGTAGAAAAATGTCCCCAGTGTTTTGCCGGTAGCGCTCATCTGGCCTCGAACCTGTATGACGATTATTCGCGCTTCCTCATTGAAAGGGGGGACTGGCGGGGCGCGTTCGCCGCCGCCGAAAAGCGGTATGCCGTGAACAGGACCATGATGATGGCCTTTACTGCCCCTGATTTCAGCGGTGCGGCGGACCGGGACCGGTTTTTGAAATTCAATGGAGAAGTGCGCCGGGTCATGGAAGCGGGAAAAAAAATATCCTCCCTTCTTGAGGCAGGGGAACCGTCAGATTCTGAAAGCGTGAAATCCGCCCGCGGCGTCCTCGAAGAAAGGGCTGTGTCCCTCCGCGCTTTTGCCTCCCAACTAAAGAAGGAAGATTCCTTCATTGCCTCGTTTCTCGTTGTTCCCGATGTCGCCCCGAGACCCGTACCGGGGACGGCGGTCTTTTCATTCAAGGAGATCAACGGGCGGATTTTCGCGTGGAGCCTCGGCGAAAAACTCGGATTCGAGGAAATTACTGTAAAAGAAGGGAAGACCGCGGAAGGGTCCATCAGGGAATTCCTTCTGGGGCGCTGTTCCGGCGGCCCCAAGGAGTGCTGTGTGGTTCTGAACGAAACCGCGGAAAAAATGATACTTCCCCGGGATTTAAAGGATTATCCTCCCTTCACCTTTGTCCCCTCCTTTGAGAGGGTAAGGCATTACGCCGGTCCCGGCTCCGGCATCACCGGCATCTACACTTCCTCCAAAGACCTGGCCCGCCGCCTGCGGAACGACCGCTCTTTCGCGGGAGTACCGGTGGAGGAGAAGGCCGGCTCGGACCTTTCGAAGTTTTCCCTGATAATCGATACCGGTGTCTCCGGACATCCCCTGGGTGCCCCGGCACTTTTGGGAAGAAAATCCGCGCCGGGCATCTTTGTGGGCCGCATGCCGTCTTCAGACCTCAACCAGATCTACATGCTTGCGGAATCGTCTCTTTACTCGGGGATGAAGGGGATGGCGGTGTACAACCACCTCCGGGATGATGAGGTTGTGAAGCTCGTGGGGGCCCTGAAGGACGGCCGCCTCGATTCGGTACACAGGAACGCCGGACTCGCCGGCGTGATACCGGTGGGCTTCAGTTTGGAACGGAAAAAGTGATATCCGTTTTTACGTACTCCTCCCGGGACATCTGCGCGCTGGAAAGCCGGCATGAGGGGTGAAGATGTCACTTGGCAAAAGTTGTACCCGGAGTCGCGGAGGACTTTAAAAAATTATTGAAATATACCCAACCTTAGGGCATAATTTTCCAGGGGCGTCGTGCCGAGGACGCCATTATCTCGGAGTGTGGAAATGATTAACCTGAAAAGCGCAGAGAAGGATGGTCTTATAATAATCAGCATCTCCGGGGAATTCTACATTGAAAATATCCAGAAAGTTGAAAACGAGTGGAACGAGCAGGTGATGAAATCGCCAAAAACCATTGCCATAAATTGCGCCGATCTTCTGTATATCGATTCATCCGCCATAGGGACCCTTGTAAAATTCCTCAATAGCGCCATGAACAGGAACATCGCACTTGTCTTTTTTGATCTCAATCCCTCCATTCAGCAAATTTTCAAGACCGCACGACTGAATAATTTTTTTTCCATCACCAGCAAAGAGGACTTCGAAAGGGATTACCTGGGGCGCTGATATTATTGGGGTTCGTCCCGTCGGTCCCCTTTGGCCTTTGAAGCCCGCATTGCGGGGGAAAATTTGTCCCGGATTCACATCGTGGGCATTATTTTAACTTGCAAAAATGCCTTCCCAAACTACCCTTGTATTATAGGGTTTAAATTTCCCGTCCAATATATGGGGTACGTAACGGCTCTGGAATCCGGAAGAATTTTAACGATTATCGTGAAAGTTGCGTTGTTAGCCTTATTGGGCCATTGGGCGGCAAATTTTTTTACCGGAGCAATTGTCACACTGGTTTCGATGAAGTTCCTCCCGGTCCCGCGGCCGGAAGGAACGATGGGACATTTTGTGCCGTCACACTGATCAAGATGGCAGATGAATAGATTGGACAGAACATGGATATCCCCTCGGGACAGACTGGAAACGTTCATATAGACATACGGATCATAAAGTCCGGGGCGCAGTACGCCTACGACCTCATGGACGAGTATGGAAACGTGGTCCTCGAGGCTTACACGGAATTTTCCGACGGCCTGAAAAAGCGCCTCCTGGCCGATTCCATCACCCATCTTTATTACAATCCTGCCATGAAGAAGTCCAAAGAGGAGGCCCTGAAACGCCGACGCGAGAGCGTCGTCTCTGACTCGCTTCGCAAAGGCGTGCTTGAAAACTCCAGAGACCTCCTCGATTTCATCAGGGAGAACTACAACTTTTCCCTGGAAAGCAAGCTCACGAAAAGCAGGATCGACAAGTCCAGGTCCCTTGTAAGCAGTCTCCTGGAGGAGATAGAAGACAGGAAGGACGGAGTGTTCGATCCCCTCGTGAAGTTGAAAAGCCTGGATGAGTACGATTACGTCCATTCCACTAATGTATCGATCCTGGGCGCCCTGCTTGCGTCAAAGCTCGAATTCAGCAGGGAGATACGCGCCGCCATGGGCCTCGGCGGGCTTTTCCACGACATCGGCAAGTCCTCCATAGCTAAGGACATTCTCAATAAGGCGAAGCTCAACGATGCGGAGTTCGACATTGTCAAAGAGCATCCACATGTAGGATACAAGTACATCGAGAACAATCTCCACATTTTAGAGCTGGAAAAGCGGATTGTTCTCCTGCACCATGAACGGGCCGACGGCAACGGATATCCTTTTGGGTTCGACTACGATCACATGGCCCAGAAAACCCCCCGGGAAGTGCGCCTCATGTCCCTCTGCGACATCTACTCAGCCCTTGTTTCCGAGCGGCCCTACGGACGCGTCCATACAAGTATGGAGGCCCTCAGGATGATGATCAACCTGGTGTACGCTCCTTTCAAACAGACGTATTTTTTCTTTCCAGGAGATTTCAGGGACTTCATCCGGGCCCTGGGGATGACCTTAAATGCGGGAAATTTCTTTCTCCAGCCCGGCGACCTGGTGCGCCTTGATTCCGGGGAGGTGGCGATCATCGAAGAGATGAACAGGCTTTATCCGCTCAATCCGAAAATACGCGTCATCACCAACAAAGAGAAACAGCCCTTGAAACGGCAGGTGCCGGTGGATATGCTGCAAAACTATTCCAGCTATATCGCCAATGTATTTCAGAAGAAGGAAAACGGCGCCTGATGCAATGATTTGCCAGCGTTCCGCGACATGGAGAGGCCCTGCCGTTGGATGATATATAAAAGATGATAGATGATAGATGGATAGAAGAGAAGCGCTTATAAACCAGATTAAAACATTCAAGGCGCGGTTTGAGGACTATAACCGCGTGCGCCGGGAAAAGCTTTACGCGTCTTTCACCAATCCCAAGCTTGTGGACCTTTTCGAGGCGCTTCCCTTTCTTCTGGCGGCGAACCAGCCATCCCTTCCAGGGTATGTCGCCTCGGATAAAATGGTGACGGGTATACATAACTATACGCCTTCCGGAAGGGGGCTCAACCTTATCAGAAGCAAATTTTCCCAGGCCAATGTGGGAATTCCCCGGAGAGGGGAGCCCTTCGTCCAGATGCTCGCCATCATGGGGAGCGGCGGCACTATCGCTTTCAACAGCCAGTCCGACCTGGATTTCTGGGTCTGTGTCCATGAGGACCGGTACGACCCCGGAATCATAGCGGATTTCCGCCATAAGTGCCATGCCATTGAGCAGTGGGCCGATGAAGCGTTCAACATGGAGATCCACTTTTTCCTTAACGACATCGCCAAGGTGCGGCAGAACATCTTCGACGAGGACGAGGAGGAGGGTTTTGCCGGCTCCTCCCTCGGGGTGCTTCTAAAAGAGGAGTTTCTGCGAAGCTCCATCGTGGTGGCGGGGAAAATTCCCTTCTGGTGGGCCGTTCCCGGCGGCACCACCGACGGGGCTTACGCTAAATGGCTTGCCCTTGCGGAAAAGGAAGGCCTAATGGACGATTTTATAGACCTTGGGAACCTTTACCATATTGACAGCGAGGAGTTCATCGGAGGGGCAATCTTCCAGATCCTGAAGTCCCTGGGCAATCCCTTCAAGTCTATCATCAAGCTCGGACTCCTGGAGAGGTATCTCCGCGGCGGCGGATCGAATCCCTTCATAAGCAACATGATAAAGAAAAACGTCCACGCCGGAAAGCTGGACATCGACAGCATCGATTCTTATATTATTATGTTTAACGATGTGTACGATTATTACAACGCAATGGTGAAGGACCTCCACGCAACTGAAATTTTAAAAACCTGTTTTTACCTGAAAGTGGACCCCAAACTCTCCGCCCTTGAGGGGAAAAACGGCGACGCCACGGCTTCCGAAAAAACCTTAAAGATGCGGGACTATGTGAAGAAGTGGAACTGGCTTGCCTCCGGCGTGGAGCGCATGGACAACTTCGAAAACTGGGACATTAACGCGGTCAACACCCTGTGGACAAATACGAAAAAATTCATACTCAAGGGTTACAGGGACATCCTGGGGAACATTGAGTCGAGGAAGATAGCGCACCGCTTTACCGACGAAGAGCTCAAAGGGATAAGCAGGAAAATATACTCCCACTTCGCGGTGTCGGACAACAAGATTGACAATTCCCTGGCTTTCAAGACCTATCCGCCCGAGAAGCTTCTGACCATCGAGTTCAACCGCACCAAAGATGGCCGGGAGATTTGGATACTGGCGAAGAGGACCATTGTCCGCGATACTCCGATGAAGATTGTCATCCATAGCGAGCGGAGCCTCATCGGCATGGTGGTTTGGATAGGATTAAACAGGCTCTACCAGAAGGACTACACGCGCCTGGATATCGCCACGGGCCTCCACCAGGTGGACCCAAATTTTCTCCGCGATTTAGTCTATGATATATCCACGCATTTTTCAATCAAGAAACTCGATATCCACAGCGGCTATTTTCTCCATAATCCGTTTCCGGCCATAAGCTACATCATCATCAATCCCTACGCCAAGTACGCCAAGCGCGTGGAGGAAATTATCTTCCTGTATCACAACAGTTGGGGGGAGACGCGATTCGAAAGCTTTACGTCCTTCAACGACATTGCCCCGCTTTTGGGGCGCATTCTTACCGGGGCCCTGGCCACGGAGAAGCCCTTCGAGAGCGCCGTGCGCCTCACATCGTCGTATCCGTACAGGGCCAGTACTGAGTTTGACCGCATCCAGGCCGTGGCCCGGGACGTGTACGATTTTTTCATTGAAGGGGTGCCGCAGAAAAGGAAACGCTACATTACGATGATGCAGAACACCTTCTATATGTACGCATCCCGTAAAGGGCCCGACGGTGAAGAGGTGCAGTGCAGGCCCTTCGATTCCGAGATAAAGCTCCTTTACAGCCTTTCGTACAATACCGGAGTGGAAAACCTTCTGCATATCGACAGGACCGTCCCGGAACTCACCTATCTGCGGATAATGGAAGAGAACTACCGGGAGGACTGCATCCAGATCTATTTCCAGAGCGAAACGAAGTACTGTTACTTCTTCGTGTCCGATGAACGCGGCGCGTTGATGTTTTACCGGAAAAATTCCGAAGGCCTCATGGAATACCTGACGCGGCTCTATGTCTATGGGAAAAATGTCGTGAAGCGGGTTTCAGCGTCTAACCCGCGTTCCCCCCTGGCGGCCTCGAAAAAGCCCCTGGAAATATACCACCTGAAGCGCGAAGCGAACAACCACTGTTCCATCACAGAGCTCGATCCCGACCGGGACAGGAACATCATGGGGATGGAGAAGGGGATTGTCCCCTTTGTGCTGTCCCTTCATATTCTTGAGAACGGCGAAACTGGTTACCGTTTTACCCTCCCAGACGGTGCTTACTCGGAAGTGTTCACGAAGGACAATCTGCACACCATAAGCCATGAGCTCAGGACCTTGAGCTCCAGCGTGAAAGGATACTCCTATCATCCCACGGACGTGAACCTGGACCACATCGACCTGAAAATGTATAGGGACTATACGTCCATAGCCTTCACTGAGAAAAACCGCTTTGAACTGATGGTGGAGCAGGGGCTCAGGTAGGTTTCGTCCTTGAAGTTGCTGGTTTTTTTTATTTTTCTACTTTGGATTTTCTACGCGAATTTTTGGGAAAATATTGATTTTGGGTTGACTCTTCCAGGATGTCGTCTATCGTCTTTCTTGCCAGTTAAATAAAAACACAATTCGTTGGTTATGGAGCCATTTTATGCGATCAAAAAAACCGGTATCTCTATTATGCTTTATTCCGTTAGCCATATTTATAATTTCCACCCTGATTTCCTGCGGAGGCTCCGGAGGCGGCGGGGGTTCGGACCCGCAAGACCAGACGCCACCATCCTGGAGTTCCGGATATCCTTCAGTCAATATTAGCGATACTAATTTCTATTTGAAAGTAAGTATAGAAGTAAAAGGCAGGGTGTACTGCGTTATTCTTCCAGAAGCGGACGCGGCCCCCTCTCCCGAGCAGGTAAAAGCAGGGGAGAAAGCTTCGGGAGATGCTGCTCCCTTTAGTGCGTCTCGCGCGGTGGAAGGCAAAACTCCTTATATAATAAAGGTCACAGGCCGCGTTCCTACCACGGCTTATAAAGCCTATTTTGTGGCGGAGAACACCGCATCTGCCCTTCAGGAAACTGTGGAAGATGTGGCGGTTCCAGCCGTATACATGGATACCCTTTTTGTGGCAATAAGTGGCGATGATGCCAATAACGGCTCTAGTGAAAATCCTAAAAAAACTATCACCGACGCGTTGGGAGCCGCGACCGAGCATATTCGCGAGATATGGGTCTCCGCCGGCACTTATAATGAGTCCGTGCTGATAAACAAAACCGTAAATCTTTTAGGCGGGTTTTCCGCGACGGATTGGAGCGACCGTGATCCCAATGCCCGAGGCAATGTTAATTATAAAACCTTCATAAGCGGGATAGCATCCTCTAATTATGGTGTCCGTCTGGAGCGCCCTGTAACACTCGAAGGTTTTTGGATTGCAGGTAAGTACAATGATAATCAGTCCAATGGCGTCTTTGTAGATGTTGCCGAAAATGAGGCCGGATATACCGGATATATTAGATGGAATACAATTAAAAGTAGTTCTTCTGGAAACGCGAATTCTGGTGTATCATCTGGAATCAGGATTAACCGTTTTAACGGTAAGTTGAACATATCTTCCAATGATATCAGCGGCAGCGATGATAAATTATGTTGGGAATCCAATGGTATTTATATTTTTTCAACTATAACTGATTCAAGCAGTTTTGATATTGCCGGGAATAAAATCGACGGCGGTTATAGTAGCTTCAACTCTTATGGAATAGAAATACTTGGATTGCTGACACGCACTTCCCGGATTGTTCGCAATGATATTTTTGGTGGTACTTCTGATAAAAGAGTTTATGGCATTTCTCTGTTTAATGGGGGCCCAAGTGATGTATTAATCTACGAAAACGACGTCAGGGCGATTAACTATGTTGGTACTTCAAACTCGCAATCTGTTTGGGGTATTTATGTTTCGGGACAGGGTGGCTCTCCGAAAATGGAACCGATGATCTTCAATAACACCATACAGGCAATCACTGATAATAATTTTGGATACGGTGTTTATTTCAATGAGGTAGGAGGCTCTCCAAAGGTGTATAACAATACCATTGTTGTTGCCGGCATCTCGCAATTCTATGGCATTTATGCGGTAGCAAATGCTGATATTTCCAAAACCAACGCTGATATTCGCAACAATATAATTATTTGCAGTTCTGATATTGAGGATAGAATAGGTCTTTATGAGCACGGTGCAAGATCATTTTTTTCAAAATTAGAGAATAACGATTTTTTTGGTTTTAAATATATCGTCAAGCGAGGCGGCACGGGTTACGATAACATTACCGAAGTAAATAACCTCACAGATGCTTTCGGGAATGTCGGCAATGCCTCCGGGAACGTCGATGACGATCCAAAGCTCTCAGCGAGCCCGGATTATTACTTTACGGCTGAAAGCCCGGTATCGGTAACGCAGGGCGGCATGGATCTTACAGGTGATTTAAGCGATGCGGGATATGATGGTGAGATAGTCGATAAGATGGGCAATCCCAGAACGGCCCCCTGGTCCATGGGAGCATACGAGCTCGATTGATTGCGGGAATAAGGGCAATTAATCGAATAACGGATTCTTTAAGCGCCCGGGGCAGGCCCCCGGGCGTTTTTAGTGGCGCGGGTGTTTAACATTTCAATCCCGATGATGTGTTTCGAATGGTAATGCCGTCTTACGTGCAAAGCAAGCGCAAATTCAATCCTAACCGACCGGTATTGTTTCGGTCTCCTTCTCTTCGAGTTTCAACATGATGGATGAAACCCGTCCGTTCTCAACGTAAAAGGAAAGCAGAAAGGATTTTCCATTCACCTGCCGCCGTCTGCTGACGATTATCCATCTGTACTCATACCATCTTCCGCCAATTACTTCCGTTATTGTGTACCCTTCGGGGTAGGCCCTTAAAAGTTTATCGAGCGTGGAGCCCTTCGCTATTCCCCTGGGGGTCCTGAAGCCTTCGTTCAGCACGAGCTGCGCTAACTGGGGTTTTTCCATTCCTTCGATCATAATAAACCCTGCCTGCCCCTCTTCCCATGTGTAATGAAATCTGTTATCGTCCTCCCATCTTCCTTCATTCCCTGCAAGTTTTGTGAAACTATCATAAGGGGTCACCAGTAGCTCCATGGTTTTAACTCCATTGTAAAAGAGCTTAAGATCATTCTCGCTCAACGCTGCTGTCTCCGCCGAGGCCTTCTTGACGGCCCCTTGAGAAATTACAGCCGCCAATAAGAAAATTCCAGGAAACAACCCAATACTGCGAATATTCCACATTGCAATCCCTCCATCTGTTGAAATTAAAATTTTTAGTTTTCCATTTGAGTTTTTGTGACGGCCTTAAAAATAAATTGACAGGCTTAAATATATAGAGGCAACTTCTAAGGGCAGTCATATTAGCTATGTTTTCCCGCCCGCCTTTGGCGGGCTGGAAAACATAATCCCTGAGTATGCCAGTAATTGCGAATCATGGGATTTTCAAAAAGTTAATTTTTATAGCTTCCCTTTTGTCAAGATTATTAAAGTGAGGATTAAAGATGCTCCAAAACGAAGACCCGCATCCTTTTGATATGGCAATTCGCCTTACGGGTGAAGGCGATCGTTTTCTGGGGCAGACGACGGAACACTACGCCAATATGATCGGCCCATTTGGGGGCATAATCGCCGCTGTAATGCTCAAGGCCATATTGGGCCATGCTGACAGGCAGGGCGACCCGGTTTCCTTTACCGTGAACTATGCGGCACCCATCTCTAACGGCGCTTTCGAAATAGCCACCAGGCTTGTGAGGAACAATCGTTCCACACAGCATTGGAGCGTCGAGCTTTTACAGCAGGGGCAGATTTGCGCTACCGCAACAGCGGTTCTTGCCACAAGGCGCGAAACCTGGACTGCGACGGAATTGCCTTTGCCTGAAATCCCAAATATAAACGAAGCAGTCAGGGTTTCAATTGAGGGTTTCCCGTCCTGGGTAAAACAATATGATATCCGACTGGCCCGAGGAGGGCTCCCTCTGTATATAACTATCGAAAACGAGGAGGCGTATACCTCTTCCATTACACTCCAGTGGGTCCGCGATGAGCCCCGCCGGCCCATGGATTATCCGTCACTTACGGCCATCTGCGACAGCTTTTTCCCGAGGATCTACATCAGGCGCGATAGGATCGTTCCCGCGGGCACTGTCTCCTTTACGGTTTATTATCATGCCGATACCGATACGCTTAGAACTATCGGAGACAGGGAAGTGATAGGCGAGGCCAGGGCCAACAGGTTTTACAATAACTATTTTGACCAGACCGCGGAACTCTGGACCCCTGAAGGAATGCTGATAGCCACATCCAGCCAGGTATGCTATTATAAGGAATGACCCCGGGGAAATCGTAATTCCTGTTTTTTGTGGCTGCACTTCAATGTTGCGTGGATAATTTACTTGTCGGGCAGGTCACGGCCGGGAAAAACCATGAAGCGTATGGCGCTTTTCGTTTTAGCCATGCTCTTAACGGGAGCGCTCCTCGCTCCCTCGCCGTTTGAACGCCGCCTGAATATTCCCGTCTATCCATTCAAGAACGAAGGCCCGCGGCGGTTTTCATGGATGTCCTGCGGCATGACAGGCACGGAAATTGCCGACCTTATGCGCCTTAACAGCGTCAATGTCTTTTCGGATGATGACAGAAAAAAGGCCATACAGGAGATAGAACCCGGAACGGCGGGCCTTGTGAAGGAAAGCGACGTCCCCGGGGTGGGCAGGATTATGGGCGCCAACCTCATATTCACCGGGAGCTATACCGTCACCGGCAGGTCGGTCTGGGTGATAGCCAGACTCGCTAACGTGGAGACTACTAAGATACAGAAGCCATAGTTACAATAAAAAAATTGTATGAAAAGAAAAGAATGTGATATATAAAAGATTGTTGTGATTTCCACGAGGGCCTGTTCCCCGGGATGATTTACCGCAACCCCGGGAAAATTCAGCAGTTAAGTTTTTCCGTCCGCCTTCTACGGGATGAAAAACTTTTTTATTGAAGCTGTCAATAATTTTTGCGATTCGCAAAAAATTCGCGGAAAAGAGGTTTCTTATGAAATATCGATCGCCGTTTTTAAAACTGTCTCTTTCTCTGGATTTGTTCGCATGTACCTTCCCGGTAGTAGTGCTTCTTTACTTTGTATTATTAGCGGGAACAATATGGAAACCCTGGTGGAATTCATGATGTGCTCCGCGCTCGGATCGTTTCTGTCCTTTGCCCCCTTTATCGCACTGCGCTGGTACGAACTCCGGCCTGTTTTTCAAGGCCTCAATGGTTCGGAGGAACTTTCCGAAGAGGTGCTGGTGGAATAAAAAAACGGCTTATACGCAGGCCCGCGAGGGAGGCCCAGGCAGTTTTGATGCGCTACATCGTGGGGGTGGGGGCTGCGATGCTGTGTATGAAGCTGCTCGGAGTATTGAACCAGTACACTCTCTATATAATGCCCATGGCCTCAGTCATGGTGATTCCAATAAACATGAGCCTGTTCTATTTTCAGGCAGAGGCAAGCGTTGCTGTTTATCTTCAAGATGAGCGCCTGTCCGCCGTCTCCGCCCCGGAAGGTTCTTATTTGCGGCTTGGCACCTTTGCCCGAATTTTATGGGTGTTAGGGGCCGCAGTGCTGATCCCCGCGGTAATATTCAGCACCTTCCTTTATATGGTGATGAACAGGATGATCGTGCTCAATAATTTTTTCCTTCATGTTGGATTTTTGAGCCTCTTTATAATAGGGACGATAGTGATAATCTCATATTTTTTTGCGAAGTCCACGAAGGCAAATATTATCGGCCTGAAGGCGGCCCTCAACAGGATTGCCGACGGCGAGCTCAGCGTCCGCTATGTTCCGATGATCTCGACCGACGAGGCCGGTGAAATGACGGTAGACATCAACAGCCTTCAGTTGAAGCTCTATGGTGTGGTACGGCAGATACAGGAATACGCGGACGAGATAACGGCCGCCACGACCGAGGTGTCGGCCACGACGGCCTCGTTTTCCGATAATGCACAGACGCAGGCGGCATCGGCCGAGGAGATAAGCGGCACGCTTGAAGAAGTGAGCGCCGGTATAGAAAATATCGCGGACAATTCCGCCGGCCAGAGCGAGCGTTTGGAAGCGCTGCGCGGTCTGATAAAAGAGCTTTCCGAAGGGATGGTGCGGGTCCGAAAGAAGCTTGAGGAATACCTGAGCATGTCGGGGTCCATAACGTCCAGCGGAAAGACGGGCGAAGAATCGCTTGGCAAAATGCGCGAGAACATGTCCGCGATTAACGAAAGGTCGAAGGAGATGATTTCCGTTACGGGCATAATCAATGATATTTCCGACAGGATAAACCTGCTTTCATTAAATGCCGCTATTGAGGCCGCCCGCGCGGGCGACGCGGGGAGGGGTTTTGCCGTGGTCTCGGACGAGATTTCCAAGCTGGCCGACCAGACATCTTCAAGCATAGGGGAGATAGACCGCTTTATCAGGAAGAACAATGAAGAGATCGAGGGGGGGATGGACGGCATCAAGCACACGATTTCGATCCTCGAGGGCATACTTGCCGGAGTGCGCGCCATAGGCGACGGGATGGGCGAGCTAAGCGCTGTGATGAGCGAGCAGTTTAAGCTGAATGAAGAGATAAACAGGTCGGCGGAAGATGTTGGCAAGCGCTCGGAGGAGATAAAAAATTCAACTGATGAGCAGAGGGTGGCCACAGACGAGATCGTCAAATCGATTGCGAGCGTAAATAACCTGGCCCAGTCTTACGCCAGCGGGGCCGAACAGATGCTTGCCACGGCGGAAAACACCGCCGCCATGGTGGAGAACTTAAGGAGCGCGATAGGTTTTTTCAGGCTCGAAGAGGGTAAGAAGCGAGTTTAGGAGGCGGTCCCCCCGGAAAGAGTTAACCCGCCTTAATGGAGAGGGCTTCACATCCTCCTTCGCAGACGCGCCATCCTCGCCTCGAAGCGCCTTATCTGGGCGGCAATGGTGTCGGCATCCTGAAGTTTACCATTTTGCGCAATAAGGCCGCTTTCAAGCATGGCCATGGCCGCCTCGCAGTGCATGAGCGCGCTTCGGAAATCTTTGTCGATGTGCTCACTGTGCTTCGCCAGCTCCTCAAGGGAGTACACCGACCCGTCCTTCTTCCATAATGCCAACACTTCATCGCGGCGGCCGAGGCGCTTCATGGCGGCGCCGAAGCGTTTGAATATGCGCCTCTCGTGGAACATGTCATCGCCCAAAAAGCGCGCCATATCGATGAAGAGGGCCGGGTCGCGCCGATAGAGCCCCCTGGCTATGTTTACTATGGATTGGCGGTGGAGGGCGTCGAAGCGCCGCGATTCAATCTGTTCATATAGCCGGTTCAGAAAAAGGATGAGGAGCGCCAGGGTCGCGATGTCCTGACGGTGGTGCTCAATCACAGGGCCCATGCGTGCCGTCTCTCCGTGCTTCTGGTAGGAGAAGTAGACCTCGGGGATGAGCCAGGAAGGGATGTCCTTTTCGCGCTCCAGGCCCAGCACATTTTGCTCTATTGTTCCGAGGGCGCAGTTTTCATAGATGCTTTTAAATATGGCCCTCGTGGGATGGAGGAGGTCGATGGTCTTTTTGTCCACGGGGAAGCCCGGCACGCGGTTTATCCGGTAGCGCGTCTTAAGGAGGGGGATGTCGAAACTTTTTCCATTGTAGGTGACGGCAGTCCGCTTTTGGAAGAGCGGCGCGAGCTTCCGTAAAATTTCCGCCTCTTCGGCGTAATCGGACATGAAGTATTGTTCGATAAAAAGGTCCTTTCCCCGGGCGGTCCCGACTCCAAAGAGGAAGGCATAGCTTCCGGCGGCTGTGGAAAGTGAGGTGGTTTCGAGGTCTACAAAAAGGAGGTCGTCGAAGCCGACCCCGGGCCCCATGCCATTGTGCCGCGCGAAGGCCGCGATGTCGGACGTGGAGAGGATGCCAAGGCGTTCCGCGGGCCCTGAAAGATCGTACGTCGAAGCGATGCGCCAGAGCGCCGCTTCGCCTTCATTTATCTTTTCCGCGCCGAAGCCGGCGGGGGAGGGGCGGGGAGTATCTTCCCGATCCTCCTTTTTGTGTTTGTAGATATTTAGCCTGTCCCTGAGAGAGGCCATGTCACAGGAGGCTTTTTAAGAGTGTTACGACGGCCTTCTTTGCGCCGCCATCGCTTTCGGGAAGCGGCCCGATGCATCCGGGACAGCCGAACCTGCAGGCGCATCCTTCCACGGACTTCACCGCCTCCTCGATGATGAGCTCCATGATGTGGTAGACCCGCCGGGCGATTCCCACGCCGCCGGGCATGGCGTCGTAGAGAAAGACGGAGGGCCTGCCGCTGTAAGTGGAGCGGTTTTCGTGGTGTACCCGGATGTCGCGGCTGTCGGAGAGGGTGAAGACCGGGGAGATGGTGCGCAGTATGTAAGCCGCGGAATAGAGGAGGCGCCCTATCATCGGCTTCCCGTACGAACGCTCCAGCGCCTCCTCGTCGAAGTCAATCCAGGCGGCGTCGGTGTGCATCTCTATCTCCGGGAGGTGGATCTTTCCCCAGCCGAGGTTTTCGTGGGTGTTGAACTTTATTTTTTTAAACATCACCGCCATGTTCCGCACATTCACCTCGCCCAGGGAGAGCGCCGCAAGGCGAAGGGGCCGCCCCTCGAAACGCTCAAGGACGTTAAGGTCAGTTTTGGTTTCGGCGTCGGTGTAGTAATCCGACTCCACCTCGTGGCAGTAGGCGGTGCGGCGCTCCCAGTCGAGCCTGTCGATGTAGTGCTGGCGCCCCTGGTGGATGTAGATGGCGTCGTCGTGGATGTCGGTTGGCGCCGAGTAATAGTCCACCTCGCCTATCACCCTGTTTTCGTCCTTCGTGTCGACGATGACAAAATTTTCCTGCGAAGCCGTGCGCAGGCTGATTTCGTTCGCGGGGTAGATGGCGCTCATCCAGTGGAATTTCCCCTCGCTTTTTTTGAGGACGCCCTCGCTTTCAAGATACTCCAGCATCTCCCTCGTGGTGCCCAGGTGCGCCGAAAAACGTTCGTCCTTGTGGAAGGGGAGCTCGAAGGCGGCGCATTTCAGGTGGTCCATGAGCACCAGCAGATTGTCCGGGTTGATGGTGGCCGACTCCGGGTTCGATTTCACGAAGAAGTCGGTGTTGTTGCAGATGTACTGGTCAAGCGGCGAGCTTGTGGCCACCATCACCGAAAGCGACGGCTCCCCGCGCCGCCCGGCGCGGCCGAACTGCTGGTGCATGGACGAGATGGAACCCGGATAGCCGACGCTGATCACCGCGTCCAACATTCCGATGTCGATTCCGAGCTCCAGCGCGTTTGTTGAAACGACCCCGGTGATGCGGCCTTCGCGCAGCCCCCGTTCAATATCGCGCCTTTCATTGGGGAGATATCCACCGCGGTATGCCCGTACCGGGATTTGCCCGCACTGCTTTCGTAAGTATGTGGATATGATTTCCACACGGAGGCGGCTTCGGGCGAAGATGATGGTGGGGATTTTATTGCGAATGATGGCCGCGCCGATTTTTGCGGCTTCTTTTACTGCCGACGCGCGAATTCCAAGCTCCTCGTTCACAACGGGAGGATTGTAGATGACGTAATGCCTTTCCCCGCGGGGCGCGCCATTGTTGTCTACCAGCGTGAAGGCGCGGCCGACGAGCGCTTCGGCATGCTCCCCCGGGTTTTTGATGGTGGCCGAGCAACAGATGTATCGTGGCCTCGCGCCGTAGAAGCGGCAAATCCGGTTAAGGCGGCGGAGGAGGTTGGCGAAATGACTCCCGAAAACGCCGCGGTAGCTGTGGATTTCGTCGATTACAATAAATTTTAAGTTTTCGAAGAGCTTTATCCAGATGGTGTGATGGGGCAGTATCCCCGAGTGGAGCATGTCCGGATTGGTGATGACGATGTTTCCCGCCGCGCGGACGGCCTTGCGTGCGGTCGCGGGGGTGTCGCCGTCGAAGGTGTAGGTCTTCACCGATATTTTGGTTTCGTCTATAACTTCCTTCAGCTCGTTCAACTGGTCCTGGGAAAGGGCCTTGGTGGGGAAAAGATACAGGGCCCGCGCCTCCGGGTCCGCCATCATGGCATTGAGTACCGGAAGATTGTAGCAGAGGGTTTTTCCGGAAGCCGTGGGAGTAACCACAACGATGTCATCGCCCTTTTCCGCCGCGTCGAAGGAGGAGCGCTGGTGCGAATAGAGCTCCGCGACGCCCCGCTTTTTATAGGCTTCCATGAGGCGGGGATCGACGGACCCCGGCCAGGGAGCGTAAGTCCCTTTCACTGCATCGGTTCTGATCCAGAGGCGCACATTCTCCTTGAATTCGGCGTCGTTCTGGAGATAATCTATGAGCTGTCGGATGTTCATATCATCGTATCGGGCAGTCGCAAAATCTAATTCTTGAGTATAACGGCAGTTGCAATTAATAATCAGGTTTTCCCGCCCGCCTTCGGCGGGCGGAATAATCCAAGTCTTGAGTGTATCAGCAATTATAAATCATAGGGAACCTAAAACTTAAGAGGTTCCACTGTTACTAATCATTTGTATGCATCTTGTTTTTGGAGTCAATTATTATTATCATTTCCGGGAAGAAAAACTATCGGCTTGAGTCGAAAGCTTATGTATGAAAGCAGTGTACAAAATTGCAGAAAATTAAGCCATTCTATGGTATTTAATACGGCAACTTCTAATAATCCATGAATTTGTCCGTTTACAGGCCCACCGAAACCGGTCATCCTCTGCTTCGTAATCAAGAATATATAATTATTTCACATCAAAATATTATAAAAATATACAATATGATTATCATATTTCTGTTCTTTTAAAAACGAATGATCCATTTAATGAATCAGAATACTTAAATTATTCTACAGTCGGATTTAATATTGATTTTTTAAGAAAATAGTATTAAATGCGGCAAATCTCGAATAATCTGTTTTTTTCCGCCCGCCTTAGAAGGGCGGAAAAAGTGAAGATCTGAGTAAGTAAGCAATTACAACTTAAGGGAATTTCAAAGTTTTAATAGGCCCTTTATTATATGGAGGTAGCCATGGCTCTTTTCCATAGAGAAAAAGAAAAATTAACCCTTATCAAACAGATTAGATTTAAGAATGAGAAGGAACTGCAATCACTTGTTGAAAAAAACCTGGGTGCAATTTTTAATTGCAGATTTATTGCGTCCGAATTTGCTACAGGCCCTGTCCATGCTGGCAGAATAGATACGCTTGGATTATCGGAGGACGGAAACCCTGTTATTATTGAGTATAAAAATGTAGAATCATCTGAGCTGATTAACCAGAGTTTGTTTTATCTATCATGGATAAAAGACCATAAAGGAGATTTTCAAATTGCAGTAGAGAAAGCCCTGGGGAGTAAAATTGAAGTTGATTGGTCAGATATACGAGTGATTTGCATAGCTCCGGGATATAAAAAATATGATCTTCATGCCGTACAAATGATGGGGGCAAATATTGAATTATGGGAATATAAATACTATGAAAATGGGGCTTTTTATCTGGATGAAGTATTTAGGGGCGACTCGCAGTCGCATAGCCTTAAGTGACGGTGACAGTCCGTCCTTGTAGCGGCCGCAAAACGCTACATGAGGCCAATATTAGGGATTATCACTCCGTGTAAAACCTTCACGCCGACGCCATCGAGCGTGATTG
>JARKUF010000018.1 GCA_029974015.1 Spirochaetota bacterium | reverse complement strand
AAGAGGACGGGATTCAGATTTTTCGGGTTTTCAGGGGAGAGGACAGTATGGGGCACATAAGGGGGAAGGAATGCGCGAACCTTGTCCGCCTCAGGCACTTCAACCGGCATCATTGTATGAGAAAGCACGAAGCCGTCGTAGCAAACCATCACCGGGACATAGACAGTCTCCGCGATACGGTAGGCCTGGATCACGGAATCCAGGATTTCCTGGTTGTTCCGGCAGTAAATCTGGATCCAGCCCGTATCTCTCTGCGCGAGAGAATCCTGCTGATCGTTGAAAATCGTCCAGGGCGCTCCCACTCCCCTGTTCACGCAGCACATTACGATAGGCAGGCGGGAGCCGGCAGCCCAGTGCAGCTGTTCATGCATGTAAAGCAGGCCGTTGGCGCTCGTCGCGGTAAAGACCCGGGCGCCGACCGTGGAAGCCGAAATGCAGACAGTCATGGCGGAATGTTCGCTTTCCACCCGCACGTACTCGGCGTGAAGCTTGCCGCTCTCAACGTTCTGGGACATTATTTCCGCGAGCTGGGATTGGGGGGTGATCGGATACGCCGCGACCACCTGGACGCCGCTCAGCACGGCCCCGATTGCCGCAGCCTGGTTACCGGTCATGATCTGAACTCTGCTCATGACTTGTCCTCCCTGACCATCAGGATAGCTTTGGGCGGGCACTCTTCGGCGCAGATGCCGCAGCCCTTGCAGTATTCGAGATTTATCTCGATTGGAAGTCCCGCTTTGACGACCCCCTCGGGGCAGTACAGCCAGCAAAGGAAACACGCCGATTTCTTTTTTTGAAACGGTATGCACCTCTCGTGGGAAATCACGGGACGAAGACTTCTCCAGTCGCCGGTTTTTCCTCCTTCACCTATCTGAGGCCCGCACATTGCAGCAACATTTGTGTCTTTTTTCTTCATATGGGTTCCTTTTAATACGGCTAAGGGCTAAAGGCAAAGGGCAAAAGGCCCAATACCCAATACCTTTCCTTAATAACAGATCTGTTTTCCCATTAGCTGTTCGCCATTTTTTTTTCGCCTTTTTTCATTGTAGTCATTTCAAAGGCGGCTTTGACCGTCGCATAATTTCTCATCAGGGCCTCCTGGGAGATCTTTCCTTTCAAGGCCCTTTCGATGTTCTCGAGGGATACGATTCCCGTAGCGCGGGCGACTGCGCCCAACAGGGGGGTATTGACCACAGGAGCGCCTTCCTTCATCAGCCGGTGCTTGAGAGAGATCCCGGCCGCATCAACGGTCGCGATGTCGAGGCATGAATCCAGGTTCAGAATGTCAGGCGACTGCGCGGTATTCACTATCAGCGTGCCGCAATTTTTTGCCCTGCTCAGGACGTCGACGACCTTGAAGATGGTCTCATCCAGCACCACGACAATATCGGCCCGCTCGATCTGGGAGAAGGTCCGGATCGGTTCATCGGAAATCCTCGTTGACGCCGTGAGGGGGGCCCCTCTTCTTTCCGGTCCGAAAGTGGGTGCGGATGTTACGCCCTTGTAGCCCTGCAGGTATGCCGCCTCGGCCATGATCTGCGCCGCGACGACCACTCCCTGACCGCCCCTTCCATGCCATAATATCTCGTGCATATAATTTCCCCCTCAAGTTAGTGGGCTAAAGGCTAAA